>JAJNBC010000007.1 GCA_021156085.1 Gammaproteobacteria bacterium
ATGGGGCAATTGAACGATGAAATTCAAGCTCACCAACGTTTACCTACGGGATTCATGGGATTAATAAAATTATTGATCGGATGGTGGCATGATATCGCACGAAAACAACAGCTTCTGACCCAATATAACGTTATTATGCAAAGTATCGCGCAGCACTCGCCTAATGGGAGAAGGCATCCTGAGTTAGTGGCTTCCAGTGACCACCGAGGCGAGCTTACTTTAAGAACAAACCTTCTCGCTCCACCCGCCATCAGAGGTTCATTAGGTTCGTTAGAACAGCAAAATAGCATGATTATGCACGCTGCTTATAGGCTGGGGAATAGTCTGCGGCAAATAGATGCTGCTCAAAGGCAACAGCAAGTCAGGATAGACCACCTAATACTAGAGCAAGAAGCACGGAGTAGAGAGCAACAAGAGATAAGGCAAGGACAACAGAAATTGACACAAGAGAATCAAGAGATGAGGCACGAGCAGCAAGAGATGAGACACGAGCAGCAAGAGATGAGACACGAGCAGCAAGGGATGAGCCACGAGCAGCAAGAGATGAGACACGAGCACCAAGAGATGAGATACGAGCAGCAAGAAATGAAACAACAAATAGCGCAATTAGCCCAAATTGTTGCCCAGCTGCAAGCCGGGGTCTGGGCCTCGTCCGCAGGGGACGAGCGCCGCCGTCCTTCTTTTGCTACCGTGCACGGTGTATTCGCTGCAGAGGAGGAAGAATATACACCGTCTACTTCTGCTGCTGCCCAGCCTATGGCACGACGTTTATCTTCATCTGGCACAGGTTAAAGGGATCCGTCGCCAGTGTGCCGTAGAAAAGCTGCAGGAGAGATAGAGGTAGACTCTCCAAAATCGATCTGATGACATCGAAACTAAGTTCTTGGCGATGACTTGTAAGTGGCGTGATTTTATCTTAGGCTTTTAAGGGGAACGGTGGGAACCCGTGGCCTTGATGATGAGGGAGAAATCCAAAAGGGCCGTGGTGGTTGCTTTTGGTGTTTTCAATTTACAACCTATCCACAACCTATTTTTCTGACTCGACGCCGGCGATATTCATAATATATTGATCTATTATCGGGGTGACATGATTCGAACATGCGGCCCCTGCTTCCCGAAAGCAGTGCTCTACCAGGCTGAGCTACACCCCGTATTTAATAATTGCGTTCTACTACAAACTCAGCCAGGGCATGCAATGCCTTGCGATAAGGCGACTCGGGAATGGGTGCGAGAGCATCACGCGCTTGTTTTGCATACTGTTTTGCAGCGTTGGCAGTGTACTTGATGGCGCCGGTAGATTCAATAATTTTGATAATGGAGGGTAATTCTGTGGTGGAACCGGTTTCAATAGCGCGACGAAGTAAAGTTGCTTGTGAGGGGGTGCTTTGTGTTAAAGCGTAAATTAAAGGGAGAGTAGGTTTTCCTTCTGCTAAATCATCCCCCATATTTTTACCTGTTTGTTCGGCCGAGGCACTGTAATCGAGTACATCGTCGATAAGTTGATAAGCAATGCCTAGATGCAAGCCATAATGTTGCATGGCCGTAATATACTCCGCTTTTTTTGTAGAAAGTGCCGCACCTGATTGTGCGGCAACTTCAAATAATTTTGCTGTTTTGCGGGTGATCACTTCAAAATAAGATGCTTCAGTCGTGTTCGGATTATGACAGTTTAGTAATTGTAATACTTCCCCTTCTGCAATGATATTTGTAGCATCGGAAAAAATAGTTAAAACAGGTAAATGTTTTAATTTAACGATCAATTGAAAAGCGCGGGAATATAAAAAATCGCCTACTAGCACACTGGCTTCGTTGCCCCAAATTGAATTTGCTGTTTCCTGACCCCGGCGTAAAGTGGAACTATCCACTACATCATCGTGTAGCAGAGTTGCAGTATGAATGAGTTCAATAGCAGATGCGAGTTCAATATGAGGTGGTTTTTGGCATTGAAAAGCGTGACCGGCGAGTAAGACGATGAGAGGCCGAATTCGTTTACCGCCACCCATTAGAATATAATCAATTAGCTGATTGATGAGGGGGATTTCAGATTTTAATTCTCCAGATATAAATCGATCAATTTTTGTAAGATCAGATTGGACAAGAGAACGTATGGTTTCCAAAAGCGACATGAGACGTTGATTCTCTAATGATTTTATAAGTGATCGAATCGTAGTGGGGAGCTTAGTCAGCTGTCAAGGACTAACGAAATTTACCTTCTTTCTGCTAAAATAATCCTGTTACCAAATAGGAGAGATGACTTATGAGAAGTAGGGAAGCTAGTGAAACAGAGGAGGAATATAGCGATTTAGAGCCGGTGTTTTTGGAGGAACGTCAAATAAGTCCCCAAATCAGTCCCCATCTGCTAAAGTATAAAAAATGTGTTAATGAAATATTAGGTAATATTCACAGTAAAGATGAGCTGGAAGGTCTGGTTCAATATGTGCAAAAAATAGAAATGATGCCTTTTAATTATGACCAATACGGGAATCATTTTTTCTCTCTACAACTTCATTTTTCTTCCTCTTCCGCCAAGATTTCTTTTTTGAAACTGGGTTTTCGAGCAGCCTATGAAAATCTTGTTTATTTTATAAATAATGAAGCAAAAGCACTGACTATATTTGATGAATCACTCAAGGATATGGCATTACTTATTGCTAGCGAAGAGCGAATTGAATTTCATAATAATCATTATGATAATGAAAAAATGCTCCATAGGATCGAACGTCTTTATCGAATTAGAATCGCATTAGAACAACCGGATAATAATGATAATAATAATAAATTAGCCCGATTGGTAAAAGATTCTACTCATTTTCAATCCTATGGACGGTTTTTCTTGGGGTTAATGATGCTGATGGCAAGCATTGTGGTTGTATTAGCAACCCATGGGGTTGCCATTCCTTACTTAACAAAGATATTGGCTGATACTACCCTCGCGATCAATGCATCCACGCTAGCGGGTATGGTGGGAGCAAGTGGGATTGGTATGATGGTGTGGGAGAAAAAATCTCACGATACTTCAGCTACGGGAATATTTTGCCATTTTTGGAATCAAAGAGAAAAGAGGAGAAAAGCGGGGGAAACTTTGGAAAGTTCAGTTCCAAGTAGTCAACTTTCCATAGGCAGGGCGCCTTCTTGATGTTCTAATTTCGACCACATGAGGTGGAAATTGTGCCTTGCGCTCTCCTTTAAGAGTATCTATAATTGCCTCCCTTTCAGGTGTAATTAATCAGCCAGGGTTTGGAGTTGAAGACATGCATGCAGTAATACTCAGCGGAGCTAGGCAGTACCGCGTAACGGAAGGGCAAACACTTAAGTTGGAGTTGCTTGAGGCTGAAGTGGGCTCGTCTGTGAATTTTGATAAAGTTTTGATGGTCACTCAAGGCGAGACTATTCAGATTGGTAAGCCGTATTTGAATGGTTGTAAGGTGATTGCTTCTGTTATTGGACAGGGCCGGCATAAGAAAATTCATATTATGAAGTTCCGTCGTCGTAAGCATCACCAAAAGCAGATGGGGCATAGACAATATTTTACAGAAGTGAAAATCGAAAAGATTGAAGCTTAAGAGGGTTTGCGAAAATGGCACATAAAAAAGCGGGTGGCAGTTCGAGTAATGGTCGTGACTCAAACCCCAAATATTTAGGTATTAAGCGTTATGGCGGGCAGATAGTGAATGCCGGAGAAATTCTTGTGCGCCAACGTGGTACACCTTTTCATCCGGGCCGATATGTGGGAATGGGACGTGATCACACATTATATGCCTTAATAGCTGGTAAAGTCGTATATGGTAGAAAAGGCTCGTTGCATAAACGTTGTGTGAGTATTGAACCTATTGCAGTAGAAGAAGAAACCGTATCTGCGGCTTAGGATCTGTTGACCATTCGCTAGGCCGAGATGAAACGCTTTGATTTTTGAGCACCGAAACGCAGTTGACATGAGAGTCAATAAGCATCAGCGCACAGAAAATCAAAGTGTTACAGCTGGCATAGTAGAATGGTCAACAGATCCTAGAATTCCCATAAAAATAGATTTGTTAACAATTCCTAAAGCCCCGAAGTAAGCCTCTTAAAAGAGCTTTGCTTTGGGGCTATTTTTTTAAATAGTCATTTGTAGTGCCAATTATGAAATTTATAGATGAAGCAAGAATTCGCATTGAAGCCGGGGATGGTGGTCATGGCTGTTGCAGCTTTTTACGTCTTAAATTTATGCCAAAGGGTGGGCCAGACGGGGGCGATGGAGGTGACGGAGGTAGTGTATTTCTTTTGGCAGATGAAGGGATTAATACGCTGATTGATTATCGTTATGCGCGTTTACATAAGGCTCAGAATGGGCAAAAAGGGAGTGGCCGCCATTGTTCAGGGAAGGCAGGGCAGGATATCACCTTGCTCATGCCTGTTGGCACAATGGTTTATGATGAAGATACAAATGAATTAATTGTTGATTTAATGCAGCATGGACAGAGAGTTTGTGTGGGGAAAGGAGGAGCGCATGGTATTGGTAATGCTCGATTTAAAAGTAGCATTAATCGCTCTCCGACTCGTACCATTCCAGGTTCGCCGGGAGAGAAACGTAATCTGCGTTTAGAATTGAAAGTGCTGGCAGATGTCGGACTGTTAGGGATGCCTAATGCCGGTAAATCGACGCTTATTCATGCCGTGTCAGCTGCGCGGCCCAAAATAGCTGATTATCCGTTTACGACGCTTTATCCCAATTTGGGAGTAGTTAGGGTGTCAGCCGAACGTAGTTTTGTAATGGCTGATATTCCTGGGTTAATTGAAGGCGCGGCAGAGGGGGCTGGGCTGGGAGTTCGTTTCTTAAAGCATGTATCACGGACGCTGTTATTGTTACATATCGTTGATATTGCACCAGCTGATGGCAGTGATCCTGTTGAACATATTAACGCTATAATTAAAGAATTGATAAAATTTAGTCCAGAATTATTTGCCAAGGAGCGCTGGTTGGTGTTAAATAAAACAGATTTATTAATGGCAGATGAAGCAGAAAAAATTTGCGAGGCCATTGTGCAGCGTCTCGGGTGGGCGGGGAGAGTATTTAAAATTTCAGGCTTGAGTCACACCGGCACCCAAGAGTTAGTGCAAGAGGCAATGAGATATTTAGAAACAAAGTAGCAGGAAATATGAAAACAACGTTATCTGCTTGGGAATTGAATAACAATGATTTGGAGCTGATTGATCTTGCTTTAATTGAAGATCTAGGCGTGTCGTATTGTGATAAAACAACTGCTTTGTTATTTCCCACGTTCAAAGAAAAAGTGAGTGCAGTACTTATTTCAAAGCATCCTCAACCTATAATTATTTGTGGTTTACCTATTGTGAAAGCCGTATTACAAAAATGGGATGATTGCACGGTGCAATCGAACTATAGTGATGGGCAAGTATTATTGCCGGGCGAAATTTTAGCAACATTAACAGGTCCGGCGCCTTTCTTGTTGATGTCGGAGCGTATTATACTGAATTTTTTACAACGTCTTTGTGCTATTGCAACGTTAACTGCGTGTTATGTAGAAAAAATTAATCATACAACAACACAGATTTTAGATACTCGCAAAACGCTGCCTGGGTTCCGTCATCTGGAAAAATACGCCGTACAATGTGGTGGTGGTGTAAATCATCGTATGGGTTTATATGATGCTATTATGATAAAAGACACGCATGTTGATTTATTAGGCGGTATGAGTGTAGCACTGACTAGGTTGCCTGATAACATTCTTCAAACGTGTCCTGTTATTATCGAAGTACGTACGCTTGATGAGTTGAATATTTTATTAGAAAAAGGGCTGCATAAAGTGACGCGGATATTATTAGATAATATGTCCTTTGTGCAGTTAGAAGAATGCGTGGATCTTTGCAAAGGATATGTCGCTACGGAAGCATCAGGTAATATGACGCTTGATAGAATAGCGGCAGTTGCAGAATGTGGCGTTGATTTTATTTCAGTAGGTAAATTAACGCATTCAGCGGGCAATGTAGATTTATCTATGAAGTGTGGCTTTTGATATGCAAAATACTATTTCACAACGAGGACAGCGTTATCAATTTGATGCCCTGGTGATAGGAAGTGGCATAGCGGGGTTATCTTATATTTTAGAGTTAGTGAGATTACATCCCCATATTCAGGTTGCCTTATTAGCAAAAAGCGCATTAAATCAGTCAAATAGTTATTATGCCCAAGGGGGCATTGCGGCAGCCATGCCTGCAGACATTCAACAGCATATTGCTGATACCTTGACTGCAGGTGATGGATTATGTAATCAACAAGCAGTCCAAGCTATTTTAGAGGAGGGGCCTTCAAGTATTGATTATCTTAATGAACAAGGCGTATTTTTTGATTGTGATACAGAAAATAATTTATTGCGTGGCATAGAAGCCGGCCATGCAGTAAGACGTATTTATCGGGTGGGAGATCATACGGGCGCAGCGATTATTGATGCTTTGTTAAAGCAAGTGAAGCAATTACCTCAAGTCACCTTATTTGAGCATCATGCAGCTATTAATTTAATTACTCAGGTTGAGCCGCATCGACCTAGCCATTTTCCAGAGGTCATAGGTGCATATGTATTAGCCGAACCTTTAGGGCTCATTCATACTTTCCTAGCGAAAGTGATTGTTTTAGCTACCGGCGGCGCCGGTAAGGTTTATCGCTATACTTCCAATCCTCATGTAGCAACAGGAGATGGTATAGCCATGGCTTATCGGGCGGGTGCCCGTGTGGGAGGGTTGGAGTTTTATCAATTTCATCCTACCTTATTTTATCATCCTAAAATTAATAATTTTCTTATTTCTGAAGCATTGCGTGGGGAAGGTGCTTATTTACGTTTACCGGAAACAGGCGAACGTTTTATGCAGCGTTATGCGCCTAAAGCAATGGAATTGGCAACACGTGATGTAGTGGCGCGTGCCGTTTTTAGTGAAATTGAGCAGAGTAACTATGCCTATGTGCATTTAGATATTCGACATTTAGATAAACGTTTTCTGGAACATCGTTTTCCCATGATTTATCGTACCTTATTAGAGGTGGGCTTAGATTTGAGCCGTGATATGATTCCTGTGGTGCCAGCAGCGCACTATATGGGCGGTGGTGTATTAACTAATGTGGTCGGCAAAACAGATTTAAAAAGATTATTTGCCATAGGAGAAACCGCGTTTAGTGGATTGCATGGCGCGAATCGTCTTGCAAGTAATTCATTATTGGAAGGGATAGTCATGGGGCGGTATGCTGCGCGCAGCAGTGCTGAGGCATTAGCAAATCCCTTACAATTACAGCGTTCAATTGGTGATTGGGATTCTGCAAGCGTTGTTGATTTACGTCGCGCGAGCCAAATTAATGTACATTGGCGGGGTTTACGCGGCGAGATGAGTTCTTATGCAGGTATTATACGTACGGAAGCCGGTTTGCGTGATCAATTGAAGTTAGTGTTAGCGCGTAGAGATATGATAGAAGAATATTATTGGAAATATGCTATCACTCGTGACTTGATTGAATTAAGAAATATTATTTTGATTGCTGAATTGATTGTACGCTCGGCCCTGAATCGTCGAGAGAGTCGCGGGGGGCATTATCGTGAAGATTTCAAAAATCGATTTAGCATTGCACAAGAATCTATAGTAAGAGCTAATGATTTTAGCAGGATAGAAACAGTATGAATACGGGTTCGCATTTTACGCCAGCAGTGACAAATTCATTATATAAGCCTGATATGCAAGTTTGTCAGGATGACTATCCATTGGATTGGTATCAACAAGAATTTTTACCCTATGCGGAAGAGTATCAAGCATTGCCTGATCGTGATATTACAACAACCTTATTTTGGATGGAGCCTTATATTAAGGCTGCAGCTAAGCATTTTGGTGATTCTTTACTGTTGCTCGCCCACTATTATATGGGCGGGGAAATTGTGAAAATCATTAAGTATTTTGGTGGTACCGTAGGCGATTCTTACCAATTAGCGCTCATGTCAGTGGAGCATCCAGAAAAAAAAGTGATTGTTGAGTCAGCGGTACATTTTATGGCGGAGTCTATTGCTATTTTAGCGCATGCAGATCAGGAAGTTTATATTACCAATCCCAAATCAGGTTGTACAATGGAGATGTTAGCTAAGGACTTTATGGTGCAACCGGCTTTTGATCAATTAAATGCGCGTTATAATTCAAATAATATCATGCCGATTTGTTATATGAATACCTCAGGTCGGATTAAAGCGATGACCGGCGCACAAGGCGGCGCAGTTTGTACGAGCTCCAATGTTAAAAAAATAATGGGATGGGCGTTAAAGCAAAATAAGAAAATATTATTTATTCCTGATCGGCATATGGGTGAAAATGTGGCGGCTTGGCTAGGCATTCCCTCGGAAAAAATTGCATATTGGCCAGCCGGCCAGGCAGCCATGAATTTTAAATTAGAAGAACAAAATCCAGATCTCCTAAAGCGTTTTGATCAAGCGCAACTTATTTTATTTGCGAGTGAGTGTGGCGTGCATAGTTATTATCAACCTGATATGGTAACTCATTGGCAGCAGCGAGGCTATCATGTTGCAGTGCATCCGGAATGTCGTAAGGAAGTGGTTGCTTCAGCAGATAGTTATGGTTCTACGGCTTATTTATGGGATTATGTTATTCATGACCGGGCGGGTACAGGAAAGTATGCGATTGGTACTGAAAACCATATGGTAAAAAATCTAAAAGAGGTTTGTCAGCTAAGAAATATTGAAGTGACTAATTTGAGTGAAATCCCCAATCAAGGTTTTAAGAAACGTGGGTGCGGATGCGCCACCATGTCGCGTAATGATCCCCCGCATTTAGTGGCGGTATTGGATTTGCTAAGGCAAGGTAAAGTGCCTGAGTTTAATAAGGTAAGACCAGGGGATGTAGTAAATGAATTTATAGGCTCAAGGGAACGCTTTGATGCTAAAGGCCAGGAATGGGTGGTTGCGCAGGCTAGAAAAGCATTGGAAAAAATGATTAGCATTAGCCAAGAGCAATAATAAAATTTATTATAATTTTGATTAAAGGGCTATTTTTACTAGGATTTAGGTCGCTATTGTCGCTGTGAAAGGGGATTCTCCTCTAAATTTCCTCTAATTATTTTACCCGCCATAGAGGGTATTATTGATTTTACCCGCCATAGAGGGTATTATTGAGTTTACCTGCTGTAGGGGGTAAAAATAACTGGCTTAGGATAATTCATTATGTTTATTCACTCTCCTAAAGAATTGGCTTTACTTGTTATTAATCAACGCAAGAAACTTAAATTAAGCCAAGCCGAAGTGGGGAAATTAGTGGGACTAAAACAACAAACTATTTCAGAATTTGAAATTAAACCCGAGGGCACTAAATTAAGCACCTTATTTCATATACTCTCTGCTGTTAATTTAGATATAAAATTATTGGCAAAAGACGATCTTGTGCTTACTAAAACTCAATGGAAAGAAGAGTGGTAAAGATGAAAATACGTCTTCCTGTTCTCAGTATACTAATGAATGGTATATTGGTGGGGAAACTCGAAAAGACTACCCAGGGTAGCCTCGTATTCGGTTATGATCAACAATGGTTGCATACCCCAGGTGCTCGTCCTATCTCTCTCTCATTACCTCTACTCGACCGGTTATTTTCGGGAGATGTTGTTTATAATTTTTTTGACAATTTATTGCCAGATAATTTGCAGATTAGAGGGCGTATCCAAAGCAGATTTCACATTTCAACAAGCCAGCCCTTTGATTTGCTAGCGAGCATAGGTAAAGATTGCGTAGGAGCCATACAAATTATTCATGGGGAAACGCCCTCTTTTAACCATACAATTAATGCTGAGCCGCTAAACAAAAAAGAAATGGCTTCCATTTTACGTGAGTATCGAAACTATCCGCTGGGTATGACAGATAAGGCACCTAACTTTCGTATTTCTATTGCTGGAGCCCAGGAAAAAGCAGCTTTCTTATATCATAAAAAAAAATGGTGCAGGCCCTTGGAGATACCCCTACGAGTCATATTTTTAAATTGCCCATCGGATTTATTCACCACCAACAAATGGATTTGAGGGAGAGCTGTGAAAATGAATGGTTATGCGCACAAATTACAAAAGCATTTGGACTACCTGTTGCCCACTGTGAGATTCTTTATTTTGAAGATATAAAAGTTCTAGCAGTAGAACGCTTTGACCGCAAATTATCTCTCGATCAAACCTGGTTAATGCGATTACCTCAAGAAGATATGTGCCAGGCATTAGGTATTTCACCGAATTTAAAATATCAAGCTGAAGGTGGGCCTGGAATTAATAGTATTATGAATTTATTACTTGGCTCTGCAAATCCAGCCAAAGATAGAGAGACTTTCTTTCGGACCCAAGTTTTATTCTGGCTGCTGGCAGCAATTGATGGCCATGCAAAAAATTTTAGCTTATTTATTGAACCCGAAGGAAAATATCGCTTAACTCCTCTATATGACATTCTCTCGGCTTATCCTTTGATTGAAAAAAAACAATTGCAAAAACAAAAAATTAAAATGGCCATGGCCCTCAAAGGAGAAAATAATCATTATCAGTGGTATGGAGTGCAGCGTAGGCATTTCATAGGAGCTGCTAAGGCAGCTAATTTTTCCGTCGAAAGAGCTGAGACAATTTTTAATGCAATGCTAGACAAAGTAGAGGAAGTAATAGAAGAGGTATCGGCCCAATTACCAAGCACGTTTCCTAGGCAAATATCTCAGTCTATTTTTGATGGGATGAAATTAATAAAACAGCGTTTGAAGAGAGGCTGAGTTATTCAGCCTTCGCCTGCTTAGCTTTACTTGTTTTTACTTTAAGTTCTTCACCTTTTATTATCTTGTTGATTTGCGTAGTTAAGCGGCTTTTGTGGCGTGCAGCTTTATTTTTATGAATGATACCTTTGCTAGCCATACGGTCAATGATAGGTTGTGCTTTAGTAAATAATTCTTCAGCTGCTGCTTTATCACAAGCTTCAATGGCCGCCGAGACTTTTTTGATATAGGTACGAACCATAGAGCGTAAGCTTGCGTTATGTTGTCTGTGTTTCTCTGCTTGACGTGCACGCTTTTTTGCAGATGCAATATTAGCCAAGGTATTCCTCCAGCAATTCTAGTTAAATGAAAGCGTGGTAATATGCCTGCTTCTTTCTCGAATGTCAACGCGCATGGCAGTGTTCGGGAGCCTTCATTGGGCTTTGAGGGGAGCATTTGCTGAACAGAGGCAAATTTGCTACTATAATCTGCCTTGAATCTCGAGTTAAGCATGAGTAAAAATCTTTTTAAATCAACATCTATTGTGGCCAGCATGACCCTTATTTCCCGTATCTTTGGATTTGTGCGTGACATGGTAACAGCACAATTGTTTGGTGCAGCAGGGGCATTTGATGCGTTCTCCGTTGCATTCCGGATTCCTAACTTTATGCGGCGGCTTTTTGCTGAAGGATCGTTTTCACAAGCTTTTGTGCCTGTTTTATCGGAATATCAGAAAAATAAATCCCGGGAAGAAGTACATCATTTTATTAATGCTATGGCTGGTACATTGGGTTTCATATTGCTATGTGTGACCGTGATGGGGGTGGTGTTTGCACCTACGATTGTAGCGATATTTGCTCCTGGGTTCGATACAGTAGGGCCGCGTTATAACTTAGCAGTGACTCTGTTACGCATTACTTTCCCCTATTTAATGCTAATTTCACTCACTGCTTTCTCTGGAGCCATCTTAAATACGTATAGCCGCTTTTGGGTGGCTGCATTAACGCCTGTATTTTTAAATATCTCAATGATTAGCGCTGCTATGTGGTTAGCGCCTCAGCTGGCCGTCCCTATTATCGGCCTAGCTTGGGGAGTCTTTATTGCCGGTGTAGCTCAGCTCGTGTTTCAATGGCCCTTTTTAAGGCAATTGCGCTTATTGCCTAAACCTACTATTGATTTTTATGATGCGGGTGTGCGTAAAGTATTAAAACAGATGGTACCTGCCCTATTTGGTGTGTCGGTTTCCCAGCTTAATTTATTGCTAGACACGTTGTTTGCTTCTTTCCTTATAGTAGGCAGTGTATCTTGGCTCTATTATTCTGATCGTCTTATGGAATTTCCTTTAGGTATTTTTGGTGTAGCTATTTCTACTGTTATTTTACCGTATTTATCACGACATCATGCCAGTCGATCTGAAGAAGATTTTTCTATGACATTAGATTGGGCATTGCGTTGTGTTTTGCTCGTGGGCGTCCCTTCGGCTGTGGTCTTTGCGATGATCTCGGGGCCTTTATTAAGTACTTTGTTTCAGCATGGTCGTTTTGATGCCCATGCAGTAATAATGGCAAGTAAAAGTTTGAGTATGTTTGCAGTGGGTATTGCACCTTTCATGCTTATTAAAATTTTAACTTCAGGGTTTTATGCAAAACAAGATATGCGCACTCCTGTACGTATTGGAATTTTAGCTATGATTTCTAATATGGTATTTAATTTTATCTTGATTTGGCCATTGGCACATGCGGGCATCGCATTAGCGACTTCTTTAGCATCTCTTGTAAATGTAGGTTTTTTATACTATTTTCTAAGAAAAAAAGCCATGTATGAACCACGGGCTGGCTGGAGGTTCTTTGTATTGCGCCTCGTTGCAACAAATAGTATTTTAGCTATTTGGCTCTGGTTTTGGGCTGGAGATATCGCAGTATGGGTAACCCATGATATAGGGTGGCGCTGCATGCATTTATTGTTTTTATTAACATCGGCAGTACTTATTTATCTTGCTGGATTGGGGTTAACAGGAATGCGCGTGCGAGACGTGTTGATGGTAAATGTAGACGCTCTTGTCTAAGAAGAGAGCCCGCTGTAGGTGAAGAGTTATGAGGGTCTGACGGTAGTGAATGGTTGGTCTGGGGAAGCAACAGCTCCAGATATCTTAGAAAAGTCTTGGAATGTTCTCATTTTGAAACTGCCAGGTGCTGAGTCGCGTAAAAAAGTGTATTCTGCGCCAATTTTCCTATAAATATGCTCAAAAAGTTTAGTAAGTTGAGTGGTTTCTTTTTTGTATCCTTCGATCTTCGATTGATTTGTGTTGCTGGTGTTTGACAATTCGGCTGCTTTTTCTTGAGGATTAGCTGCGTTTTGAATAATTTTATAATTTTCTTGCTTGGTTTGAAGACGCTGTGATTCTAATATCATTAATGCAGTTTCTAAGGAGCTAAAGCGACCATCTATTTCAATGGCTTGTTCAATAGAAGTAAGTAAATCTTTTGCTCGTGATAATAGTGTGTTTTTAAGATCAAGTTTGAGGGTGCTCTGTTCTAAGCTAAGAATTAATGCGTTCAATTCTGTTTTTACACCAAAAACACTTTCTCTCTTTTCTTTCAAATGAGTAATGGTTTCTTGTACACTCTTCAGCCTAGAGTTGGCGGTGATTTCCTTGACAAAATAGGATGTGGTAGGAGGAAGAGTCGTTTTTCCTAAAGCACGTTCCAGGCTAATCAGCATTATTTTCGTGCTGCCACCACCTACAATCTTACGGGCCGCAGTAGCGGCTGTATTGGAAGTAGGTGTTAGTGCTGCCATAGGCTTACTCTCTTGAGAGGGAAATTTTATTTCTACTATAGCATTTTTACAAAAAAATGCCTAGTATTAGAATAACTAGTTATTTTTTAAACAAAAAGGAACTCCGTGTCTATTCAGTTAATTCGGAATAAAGAATCATTTAGTTTGCAAGCTAAGGGTTGTGTAGCAAGTATTGGTAATTTTGATGGGGTGCATCGTGGACATCAAATTCTATTAGAAAGGCTGAAAGCGCGCTCCTATGAATCCGGGTTACCCTGCTTGGTGATGATTTTTGAGCCCCAACCTGCGGAGTTTTTTGGTCGAGGAAAAGCCGTACCACGCTTAACGCGGTTCCGTGAAAAGTTTTATTATTTAACAAAAATGGGAGTAGAAAAAATTTGGGTTATGCGTTTTAATGCGGCCTTAGCTGCACTCACCGCGGATGAATTTATTGAGCACATCTTAGGTGAGAAGTTAAGAGTCAAGCATTTGATTGTAGGTGAGGATTTTCGTTTTGGTTATCAGCGCCACGGAGATGTGAATTTATTAAAAGAGAGGGGGCAGCGCCTCGATTTTACTGTTGAAATTATGCCTAGTGTGCAGATAGCAGGTGAGCGAGTAAGCAGTACTCGGATTCGCCAAGCATTAAATGTGGCGGATCATGTTTTGGCTGAGCGATTGTTAGGACGTGCTTATTGTATGTTGGGGCGGGTAGTTTATGGTGATCAACTAGGGCGGGTGTTAGGTTTTCCTACTGCTAATATTTATTTACATCGTCAGGAAACACCAGTAAAAGGTATTTATGTTGTGCGGCTTCATGGCATAGCAAAAAAGGGATTGCCGGGCGTGGCCAATGTGGGAATACGCCCTACCTTGGGTGGAACACGTACATTGCTAGAAGTGCACATTTTTGACTTTGAAAAAAATATTTATGGAAGGCAGGTTAAAATAGAGTTTTGTAAGAAATTGCGTGAAGAAGAGTGGTTTGCTAATTTGGATTTATTGAAAGAACAAATGATAAAAGATGCAACGCAAGCGCGGAATTATTTTATGAGCCGTGGTGAGTTATAGATATCGTAGAGCCTGTTTATATTAATTTGGACTAGAAAACAATGATGACTGACTATAAAAATACCTTGAATTTACCTAAAACTGATTTTCCCATGAAAGCAAACTTAGTTCAACGAGAGCCTGCTATTTTAGAAAAATGGGAGAATTTGAACCTGTATAGAAGATTACGTGAACTAGGTAAATCTCGGCCGCGCTTTATACTGCATGATGGTCCTCCTTATGCGAATGCCCATATTCACATGGGTACTGCAGTGAATAAAGTTTTAAAAGATATCATTGTGAAATCAAAAACGATCAGTGGCTTTGATGCGCCTTATGTCCCCGGCTGGGATTGTCATGGATTGCCCATTGAGTTAAACGTGGAAAAAAAAGTAGGGAAACCAGGCCAAAAAATCAGTGTAAGTGAATTTCGTAAAGCATGCAGAGAGTATGCTGCTAGCCAAATTGATATTCAGCGTAGTGAATTTAAGCGCTTGGGCGTATTAGGTGATTGGACGCATCCTTACCTCACCATGGATTTTACATTTGAAGCAAATATCGTACGTAGCCTAGCCAAAATTATTCAAAATGGTCATGTGCAAAAAGGTGCAAAGCCAGTGCATTGGTGTTTAGATTGTAGTTCGGCATTGGCCGAAGCTGAAGTCGAGTATATTGATAAAATCTCTCCTGCCATTGATGTACGTTTTCGTGTAGCAGATGAAAATGCTTTTCTTGCGCGTTTCGATCAGCTATCGGATGGTCAGGGTGCCATTTCTATTCCTATTTGGACCACGACACCGTGGACACTGCCAGCGAACCAAGCTGTTGCCTTAAATCCTTATTATGATTATGTACTGCTAGAGTGTGATACGAAAGAACGTTTGTTGATTGCCGAATCGTTAGTTGAATCAACGATGCAACGTTATGCAATGACCACTTATCGAGTGCTTGCAAAAATCCAAGGTCAAGCATTAGAAAATATTCAATTGCAACACCCTTTTTATGAGCGGCAAGTGCCGCTGGTATTAGGCGAGCATGTCACGTTGGAAGCAGGCACAGGTGCGGTGCATACAGCGCCCGCGCATGGGGTGGATGATTATCTTGTGGGGAAAAAATATCATTTACCTATGGATAATCCAGTAGGGGATGAGGGTTGTTTTATCCCCGGAACGCCCCTATTTGCAGGATTACACGTGACAAAGGTGAATGATCTTATTATAGAAGAGCTCATATCGCAGGCAACATTATTGCATTCTACAAAAATGACCCATAGTTATCCGCATTGTTGGCGTCATAAAACAGCGTTAATTTTTCGAGCGACACCTCAATGGTTTATTAGCTTAGATAAAAATCATTTGCGCGAAAAAGCATTGGAAGCGATTCAAGGTGTAAAGTGGATTCCTGAATGGGGAGAAAAACGTATTGCAGGAATGATCGCTAATCGTCCTGATTGGTGTATTTCACGACAGCGCACTTGGGGTGTGCCGATTGCACTGTTTGTGCATAAAGAAACTGGGGAGATGCATCCGAATTCAATTGCTTTGATCGAAGAAGTTGCGAAACGTATCGAGCACCAGGGTGTAGATGCTTGGTTTAATTTAGATGAAAAAGAATTATTGGGTGAGGAATTTCAAGATTACAGAAAGTGTCATGATATTTTAGATGTCTGGTTTGAATCGGGGGTATCGCATGCATGTGTGCTACAAACGCGTTCTGAGTTGAATTTCCCCGCAGATTTATATTTAGAGGGATCCGATCAGCATCGTGGTTGGTTCCATTCTTCATTGCTTACTTCTATTGCTATGAATGATCGAGCGCCTTATCAAGCGGTATTGACGCATGGATATGTCATTGATATTGAAGGCCGTAAAATGTCTAAATCCTTGGGAAATGTGATTGCACCGGAAGCTCTCATCCAATCATTGGGGGCGGATGTATTACGTTTGTGGGTTGCCTCTATTGATTATCGCGGCGATATTTTCGTTTCAGATGAAATTTTAATGCGCACTTCAGAAACCTATCGACGTTTACGTAACACTTCTCGTTTTTTGTTGGCAAATTTAACAGGGTTTGATCCAGAAAAGCATTTAGTGGCTGCTGAAAATATGTTGGCTTTAGATCGATGGGCTGTAGATAAAGCACGTTTGGTGCAAGAAGAAATTATTGCCGCCTATGATGCGTGCCAATTGCATTTAATTTATCAAAAAATCCACCAATTCTGCTCAATTGATATGGGCAGTTTTTATTTGGATATTATTAAAGACCGTCAATATACTACACCAGAAGATAGTCTGGCTCGCCGGTCAACACAAACTGCATTATTTCATATTGTTGAAGCATTGGTGCGTTGGATTGCCCCTATTTTGAGTTTTACTGCAGAAGAAATTTGGCAGCATATGCCAGGGAAACGTAATGAATCCGTATTTTTAAATACATGGTATAGAACATTAGCGGTGTTAGAAGAAACTGCTTTAATGAATCAAAGCTATTGGGAAAAATTACGCTTAGTGCGGGACGCAGTGAATAAAGAATTAGAAAATCAGCGTCATGCCGGGAAGTTAGGCGCACCTTTAGAAGGCGCAGCGTATTTATATTGTGATCCTGAGTTAAAAATGCAACTGGATCAATTGGAAAATGAATTGCGTTTTGTTTTAATTACATCGCGTGCTGAAGTGCATTTGATGAGTTCACACGTTTCAGATGCAGTTCCAACCGAGCTGCCTGGCTTGTGGGTGAAGGTTGAGCCTATTACTGATGCAAAATGTCAGCGTTGTTGGCACCGATGTGCTGATATTGGAAGCAATGTGGTCCATCCTACTTTGTGTGCCAGATGTGTGGAGAATATAGATGGAAAAGGTGAAGAGAGGAAGTATGCCTAAGGAAAATAAAAAAAAAGCCCAATTTATAGCGTGCTCAACGGGCCTTTGCTGGCTTTGGGTGGCAGTTATTGTCTTTATATTAGATTATGCGACTAAATTTTTAGCGAAAAAATATCTTGTGGTTGATTATGCTGTAGCTGTCATGCCGGGTTTTAATCTAGCTCTTTCTTTTAATAAGGGGGCTGCTTTCAGTTTTTTAAAAGATCAATCGGGGTGGCAAATTTGGTTTTTAGGCAGTATTTCTATTATAGTGAGTTTAGGTATTTTAATTTGGCTGAGTCGTTTGTCCAAGCGAGATGTTTGGAGGAGTATTGCTTTAAGCCTCATTGTAGGAGGGGCCGTAGGTAATTTGCTTGATAGAATTATTCAAGGACAAGTCACTGATTTTGTCCAACTCTACATTTCTCATTTCTATTGGCCAACTTTTAATATTGCAGACAGTGCGATTTGTATTGGGGCAGTGATGTTATTTCGGAAGAGATCAATTAAAAACTATAGAATGGCTTGAGCGCTTGTAGCCTGGAAAAGATTTTTTTTCTAATCCAGGAATGCGGAGGATTTCACCTTAGAAAAGTTCTTAGCTATGATATTTTCTTTGTGCGCTGTAGAGGGAAAACGCAAGTAAATTGACTGCCTTTATTTAATTCACTTTCTATAGTTAAAGTAGCCTGATGACGTAATAAGACATGCTTCGCAATAGCTAAACCTAATCCTGTTCCGCCGCTGGCCCTGGAGCGTGCAGGATCGACTCGGTAAAATCGTTCTGTAATGCGGGGAATATGTTCTTTTGCAATTCCAATACCTGTATCACATACACTGAAGTGAGATTTTTTATCTACATAATGCCATTGAATATCAATATGGCCATCAGGGGGGGTGTATTTTACTGCATTGAAAATAATATTTGAAAATAAACTGCGTAATTCACTGCTATTTCCTAATAGAAATAATTTGGTATCAGCTTGAATTTTTATATGATGTTTAGCTTCGGCGCTAAATTCTTCTGCATCATGACAAATTGCTTTTAAAAGCGAGGTGACATCGACTGCTTCTGAAATTGCATTTTCATCATCCTGGCTTTCCAATCGAGAAAGCAATAATAAATCTTCAATTAAATTTTCCATGCGTATAGTTTGTTGTTGCATTTGTGTGAATATCTTTTTCCAAGGTTGGGTCTCATCTCTGTTTTGACTTAACAAGGATTCAAGGTAACCATGCATGACCGTGAGAGGGGTGCGTAATTCATGAGAAACATTGGCTACAAAGTCTTGTCTCATGCGTTCAAGATGCTGAATGTGGTGGGTCACTTGCTCAGGTAACGACGCCATCAGCTCATGAATAGTAGGGTTCATAGGCTATGTTTTTCCTGTAAATTGATAACCCATGCCACGCATAGTCTTTAAGTAAATATCACAATCATATGGCTGCAAACGATGACGTAAGCGGCGGATTTGTACATCAACGGTACGTTCATCAATATAATGATTTCTGCCCCATACATAATCGAGTAATTGTTCTCGGGTATACGTTCTTTCGGGGTGGGTCATAAAAAAATAGAGTAGTTTGTATTCCATGGGCGATAAGTTGATAGCGTTATTCTCAATGATAAGTATTTGTGTGTTGATGTTTAAAGATAAATTATGGAATTGGATGATACCTTCTATTGAAACTAAAGGTCCGCGTCGTAATACTGTTTTGATGCGAGCAATTAATTCTAAGGGCGAAAAGGGTTTTGTAATATAATCATCAGCACCTATTTCTAACCCTCGGATTTTATTTTCTTCTTCTGCACGTGCAGTTAACATAATAAGGGGAATATTGCACATAGCCACATCACTTTTCAGTTTCTTGGCGAAATCAATGCCGCTCGTGCCAGGTAGCATCCAGTCTAGCAGAATAAGATCAGGTAATTTCTCGGCAAGTTTTTGCTTGGCTTCATGAACATTGCTTGCTTCTGTTATGGTGAAACCCGTGGGAATGAGAGCGAACCGAATCATATCGCGAATGGCGGCTTCATCTTCAATAATTAGTAAAGATGGGTGGGGCATACTATTGTGGCCTGAGGGAGAATGGAGAATAAGTTACACTTTTTTCAGTTCTACTGGAAGAGCTACGGTTATAAAAAAAACCCATTAGACATCCAGATAAAGAGTTGCAGAGAGGTGGAATAGGTGGTTTGGGCTTCGAAGCAGATGCCACTTTCTTTATTTCTCGAGAAGTAGGACGGGGCATAGCTAATAAAGAATAATCAGTCGTATTTTCCTTAAAAGCTCCTGCGAGGTGTTGTTCGTCATATTCAAATTTATAATATCGATCCCCAAGTCTTCCTAGGCGACAGCCAAGGCCGCCTAAGATGCTGATGCAACTCATGATAATGGTAGGTGTTGCTGCTAAACTGGCGGCGCCAACGACAAAATGAGGAATAAAGTACAAGCTAATTGTTAAGCCTATAGTTCCCAGTAAGAATGAGCCGAAATATTCAAGGAATCTTTCTTTGATTTGTTTATTATCTTCGTTAGTGGGATCATGTAATGTTTCCGATTCTATTGCTTTAAAAAAACGCCAACTTTTGGAAGCATAATCTGCAGCTGATTGATAAGTACTAGTGATGTAGCCCACTGCAATTAAAAAAGAGATCAAAGTGGGTAATGCGCTGTTTCCTTGAAAAAACATATTAATGCCTGCCACGCAAATAAGAGGTATGCTGTGAGTTAAGAATAAAAAAATGCCTACAGTTAAGCCGATGACAGAAGCAAGTCCGATGGCCTTTTTTTCTAAGCCCCGTCTTTCTGGTAGGTTTCCAAGCCTATTGCCTATTCCAGCAAAAGAACTAACTGCGCGCATGGTAAAAATCATTGCATCAGTAATGCCAATACAAGTGAGAGCAGTGTGTTTTATGATGCATAAAGTGATGCCAGTAAAGATACCAAATACAATGCCGCAAGCGGTTAATATGAATTCTCGCCATTGTCCTTTTTCTTCATTGAGTTGCCTATTTTGAGGCCAAGAGAGATCAACAGTTCTGCCTATATAAGTTGAACTTGAGAGTAAATGGCCATTAAAGCCAAGAAAGGCAATGGCTGTGGGAAAATCTTCCATATCGCCTGATATAAGAAAACCTATTTCAAGCGCAAGACTTAATATAAAACTGATGACAGTGGCTTGACGGTAGGAATTGAAGGGTAAATATTCATTTGTTTCCCTTCGTTTTAGATTGCTCAAATTGTAAAGCATAGTGATTTACTCTCCGATTTTAGGAGAGTATAGAGAGCAATTATTACAAGAATATGACAACCTGGATTTAATTCATTTATTTAGCAGTAATGTCATGGATGAACTGTGTAATTTTGCTTATTAAAAAATCAAAATCAGGATTAAAGCTGAGCCGTTTATAGTGATAGCGCGATAGCTTGAGCTTAAATAAGTATTCATTCAGATAGATTTGGCTTGAGCTAAATTCGCCGTAAATTGTTTTATTTTCCTTATTTATATGGCTTGCCAAGCAATAATCACCTTCTTCTCCGTAATGCGCGTTTTGAGGGGAAATAGGTAGCGCCAGATGGGAAAAATCACGGATAGGTAGTTTAGGATAAGATGCAGGCCGCAGCGTAATGCGAGGATCTATGTAGGCAGCTGTTTCATCACTATATAATATTAAATGATTTTTAGGATGAGTTTGATATTGAAAATAATGAAGGCTAGCGCGGCTACATACAGTATTATCATTTTGGCAGAGCCCGAATAATAAAGGTAATTTAGCAGGTCCAGCTTTTTTGATAGCTTGCGTTAAACGATAGACCTGATGAACAGCATTAAAAGGTATGGAACGGTATTTTGCATAATCTAACATTTCATTTGTGTCTTGATATAGCCAAGCAGCACGTGGCCAAATCCAATTTAGTACTTTATATGCATTCGCTATATTTGAGAAGGCAGAACAAATTTTTAAAGCGGGCGATAACAAGATGACCCCCGCAATGTTAGCAGGGTTTTGTAGGGCATGGTAAAGAGCCAGGCTGGCTCCTGTCGAAAAACCAATTAAAAATAAAGTGTCTACTTCTTTAGCTAAGGTAGCTATACCATAGCGCACTGTCTGTAGCCATTGCCGATAATCCACGTTTAATAAATCGCCTGGTATGGTTCCATGGCCTGGCAATAAAATAGCTCTGCTTAAAATGCCTTGTGCTTGTAATTGGGTTCCAATATCTCTCATGACTAGAGGTGAGTCAAATAAGCCGTGAATTAATAATGCACCACATTTAATAGAGTGTGCTGGACGTGTTTCGAATGGGGAGTTAGCAGCTATAATTTGCTCAGCCCGAGAGTTGCTAAGATCACAGCGGTGGCGGATGATGATTGCCTTGCATTGTGCGATATAGTCCGTAAAACTTAAATTAAGATCATAAATAGGGTATTTTATTTTGGGATCTAAAAATAATTTGGGTTGAATTTTATGCAAGGTATCACCATCGATGATAGTATATTATAATCCTCAAACTATGAGTGGGTCTATACTCACGTTATCTTGGGGTATTAGTTATGAATCGGAGCATCTTATATATATGGTTTTTTCTCTTTCCTGTGGGGGGGATGGCAGAGCAAATTGTAAGTATAGGAGACGCAGCTCGAGAGTTGATGGAGCCAGTGACAGTACTTTCTAGTTTTATTGCCAGTGGCTCCATTATTGTGGGTGTATTAGCGTTAGTGGGTGCTTTAATGCGTTATCTGCAATATCGCACTAATCCTCTTGCTTCGCCATTAAGTATGGTTATTGTATTGTTGATTTTGGGGCTCTTGCTAATAGGCTTGCCTTTTACATACTTATTAACCGGAGCAGGAATTCCTTTTTCTTTTTATATGTTGCCTAAGGATCTCATAGATCATTTTTCTCATTTTTAGTAGTTTATCTGAGGCTCATCAAATGCAAGCTATGATCAAAATTTTCATTATATTTGGGGGGATTTTAATATTATCAGGTTGTAAGCCGGTCCTGGATTACTCTTATCTCATGCAACATCCTGATGTGTTACATAAAGAATATGTTCGTTGTCGTGGCCAAAGCTCTATGCAATGCGAAGGAGTGGTACGTGCAGCTGAAGATTTTAGAATGTTAGTGCAGCAACGGAGTGAAAACCCTGAGTTATTTGGGTTGGAAATTATGCAAGCTCAGCAAAAAGGTGAGAAACAGAAAGTGAAGATATTTTATGCGGTAGTGAAGGAAACGAGTGTAGAGTAAATGTATAGCTTTATTTTTACAGCATGTTACAACAAATTAGCAATGCCTGCTCCACCACCGGGGTACTCTTAAAATCAGGCAATCCCTTTTCGGGAAAAAATTGCCTTGCTATACGATAAATATCTCCTAGCTCTTCCTTTGTTAACTCGATTCGATATGGAGTCAAAGTAGAAACATCTACTTTGCTCTCTTCACTTTTTTCGTCATCTTCATCCAAAAACAGCTTTTTTAATTCAAGCGCAGCTTGTTTTACTTGTAATCCCTTAAATAGCTGAAACTTACTACGCCCTAGAGAGGGCCGTAAATTTTTCTGAAGGTTCTCTGCGTAGCCAAGTATAAGTGCTCTTGCCATCTTTTTATTCTCGCTAGGCTCAGAATAATCTATGAAAGTTTGAAGTAATATAATAGCAGCTTGAATTTCATTTTTATCTAGAGCGTAATGAAAGGCAATTTTTCTGCTTGCCTTCCATTGCAAGAGTATTTGCATCATACTATAATTTTTTTTGTAAGCTGCAGAAAATAAAGGAGGGGGATAAATAGAACAAGAATCTTCGGTTTTTTCAGAAGGGGAAAGTAAGGGAGTAGAAGCGGAGTAAACATCCTCAGTTTTTTCCTCGGAAGGAGAGGAAGGTAAGATTTCTTTATTACTACTAATGGCCCGCGATGGTCCGTCAACGTTATATCCGCATTCCAAGAGCCACTCCACTACTAAAGCATACCCTTTTCTAGTAGCCTCACATAACGAAAACTGTATGTCTTCATCAGCCTCCTCGAAAAGAAAAAATGGTAAGGACGAATTAGCGCGATTCCTTTCACCGCAAGGAAAAAGCCCTGGGTTAAATTGGAATAATACTTGGAGGAGCGGCAAGTACCCTTCGTTTACACTTTTTACGATAGCTTTTTTTAAGACGCGATCAAGCTCGGGACAAGCATCCTTTGCTGGGAGATCAGTAAGCAGATCGTTTAAAATATCAATACCACTACCTCTATTAATAATAGGATCTCGGAGAATATCTATAAGTTGTTCCAGTTGAACATTCTTCCTTTCTTCAATCGGGATCTTGTTTATTACATATTTAAAAATAGAGGAAGAAGCACTCCAAGCCGCCCATGTTATCAAAGAATCAGGATCAGGTGCCTCCCGGCTAGGGTCTTGGTATAATGCTTCTAACAATCTTAGGTGGCCATGGTAAGTGGCTTCCTCAAAAATATTAAGGGAGCGGCAATAAGGAGCGGACGCCGGTGAAAGACGAAGAATTTTTCCGACGTCTTGTCGACATATTATTTCCCACCACCCGGGTATTCCTTTGTCAAATGGTTTGGTGCATTTATAAAAATAATCCAACATTTCTTGATCATTGTTTAGCTGGGCCCAAAATAAGAAAGATGAGCTTTTCTTACGATAAAAAGGCTGCGCCTTCTTTAGCTGGTGGCATTCGTTACGAAGAATCTTTGTGATTTCTTCCGTATTTTCTTTTAATCTTTCGAAATCTCTTTCTTTAACGAGAGAAAGCAAAAGGGGGTTAACATACAATTGCTGAGATTCTATCTTAAAATCTGCAAGGAATTTTTGATACCAGTTGATTAGTTGCGGCTTCTGTAACTTCCCATAATAAAAGGGAAAATGCCTTTTATATTTAGTCTCCCAAAATCGATTATTTGATAACATAAAATCATGCCACTTTTTATTGACTCTCATGGTACGCGATGCTGTTTCCAAATTGCTATAATTCAATATAAAAGCTGTTAATGAATGGGGGATGGCGTTTTCAGGAGCTTCTCCTCTTAGAAACATGTTTGACATCCTCCTCGATGATGAGACTTTATCTAGCAGAATATTTATTGCTAGTATGGTCTTGAAGGTTTTTTTTGTAAAGTTTTTTATTTCTCATTTTGACTTGCATGTTAACTGCGCTTTGGTGTTCACAAATCAAAGCTTTTCATCTCGGCCTAGCGAATTGTTAACAGATCCTAACGATGGTAAGGATGATTTTGCAAGAGGCTCACTGCTCGGTAGAGCTGCTCAGCCACAAGTACTCTGACTAAGGGATGAGGTAAAGTCAGCGGTGATAAGGACCATTGAGTTTCTGCTTTCTGTAAGCAGCTTTGTGATAATCCATTAGGCCCGCCTATGATTAAATCAATATTCCGCCTTTCTGCTTGCCAATTTTTTAAGTGTACGGCTAATTGTTCTGTGTTCCACATTTGCCCTTTGATTTCAAGGGCAATGATATGGTTAGTGGGTTTTATTGCAGCTATTAATTTTTTTCCTTCCTGTTCAATCAATTGTTTTAGCACTGAATTTTTTGTGCGTTTTTCTGCAGGAATTTCTACTAATTCTAACTGGCAAGAAGCAGGAAAGCGCTTGGCGTAATCTGCGAATCCTTGCTTTATCCAGTTAGGCATTTTTGTACCTATGGCAATTAAACGAATAAGCATTTTATTCTCTCAATGGTAGATGCCATGCTTGATTATGTAATGATAGACGCTTTCTGGTAAGAGGTGTCGTGGATCTTGGTTTTTGGCAAATTGGTCGCGTATTGCAGTTGCTGAAATGTTCGGTGAAGTCGTGGGATGAAAAAAAATGTATCCTCCAAGAGAATGATGCATAGCAGATACATCTTGATTTGAATATTGTTGAAATAATTTTGCAACTTTTCCAGTAGATGGCAGAAAATAAAAAGGTCGTTGAACAATAATAATATGGCACAGCTGTAAAATAATTTCATAAGAATGCCATTCAGCAAAACCTATCCACGCATCAATACCTAAAATTAAACACAGTGGTGTGTTAGAAAGTTTTTTACGGAATAAGCTTATTGTATCAACCATATAAGAAGGCGTTTGACGTTGTATTTCGCAGTCATCTATTTTGAGCTTAGGTTCATTTTTTACGGCCCATGCAAGCATGTCTAAGCGCTGCTTAGCTGTTGCAATGGCTGGTGCACGGTGTACCGGTTGCCAACAAGGCACTAGGCGTACTTCAGCCAGATTATAGGCTTGCTGTAATTCGAGTGCGACATATAAATGACCGTGATGTATTGGATCAAAGGTACCTCCGAAGATAGCTATGGGTTGAGCCAAAGAATTATTCATTAGATTTTTTCTCCTTCTAATGATTTACTCAATGCTATTTGAATTACTAAGGCATTTAGCTTATTCCACACATTTCCAACCTCAATCCCTTTAATGATGCGATCAATCTCCGCTACATTTTTGAGTAATTTCCAGCATTGATTGTGGGTGTGACGGTTCAAAAATGCTTTAAAACCTCGTTGGCGTTTTTCCCATATACGTGCTTTGTTAAAGAGTGTTGCTAAAGTCATACCCTGTTCCAGTTGTTTTTTTATCTCTGCCAAGGTTCGTAACTCACGTGCAAAAGCCCATACTATGAATGTGGGTTCAATGCCTTCATCGGCTAAATTTTTTAAAATACGCAAACAGCGTAAGCCATCACCCAGCAGGGCGCTATCTACTAAATTAAAAATATCAAAGCGTGCGTTGTCTGTGACAGCGGTTTCTATAGTTTCATAATCAAGGGGCTTATCTGAATGATAAAGGAGGCTTAATTTTTCAATTTCTTGAGCGGCAGCCAATAAATTTCCTTCTACTAAGGTTGCCAGTCTCGCTGCTGCTTCGGATGTAAGTTGTAACTGTTTTTTTATAGCACGTTGTATAATCCATTGAGGCAGTTGTTCGGCGGGAATGGGCCAAATCGGGATGACAACTCCATTTTTTATAATAGTTTTATACCAAGATGTTTTCTCAATTTTTGCATCTAACTTAGCTGCCGTGATAATAAGCAGGGTATCAGTCAATGGCTTGCAAGCATGCTCTTCAAATAGTGAGCCAGTGGTATCATTTAGTTTAATATGATTTAAATTTACTTTAATTATTTTTTTATTTTCGAATAAAGAGAGGCTATGCATATTATTATAGACCCATTTTTTCCAATCATTTTGAGATTCTGCGATTATCGAGATTTGTTTATCGAATCCTGCTGTGCTGGCAGCAGCGCAAATAGTGTCTACCGTTTCTTGAACAAGTACTAATTCATCACCACTCACGAAATAAATAGGCATCAGATTTTTTGTTAGGTGGTGTGTTAATTGTAAATAAGTTAATTTCATGGATGAATGGGTTTTGATATTGTTAAAATCATAGAAATTTCGCGCGAAGCCAGTCGGCTCATAATATCGTACACAATAGCTTGACGCATTTGTTGGTATAAACTTACAGCTTGGTTGCTGCCGCTTAGCATTTGATTTGCATTAATAGTGAGAGGGCGCGTTTCAGTGGCTGTTTGTATGCTCGTTAATATATTGCCATGATTATCGGTGATTTGGTAAGTCACTGTTAATATCAGATTATATTGCCGGGTGGCTTGAGTGCCGCTGATATTTAATAATTGTTCAGAAGTGTTTTCACTTAAAATTTCCAGAACGGAAGTTGAGGTTTCCTGTGTTTTGGCCAAATGTACACCCGCCATTTTCAGATAAAGCTGTAAATTATGCGTTAATTGTCCATAAGGATCATTTGTTTGTAAGTAAAGATTTTGTAAGGGCGGAGAAAGTACTGTAGGCCCGCGTGGATGGAAGCCGCAGCTGGTGAGAAAAAAAAATAAAATAATGAGATAATAGTTTCGCATTATGTTTCCGTTACAATGTTTATTAAACGACCTGGTACGGTGATAATTTTCTTGATAGTTTTATTAGCGAGTGTATGTTGTACTTTAGGATCGTAAAGCGCCGCTTCTTGAATAGCTTGTGGAAGCGCATCGCTTGGTAGTGTAAGGCGCGTACGTAATTTACCATTAATTTGCACGACTAATTCAATTTGATCTGTTTTCAAGGCAGCCGTGTTGCTTATTGGCCAGGGTGCATTCAGCAATGTGCCGCTATAATGCAGTTCTTTCCAAAGTTCATGAGCGAGGTGGGGTACGACGGGCGCAAGTAAGCGCAGCAAAATACTCATGCCTTCCTGGATGATTCTGTCGGCTTCTTTCTCTTCCGATGACTTAGTTAATAAATTAAATAACTTCATACAACCGGAAACAACAGTATTTAATTGTAGTCTTTCATAATCATATTTTATTTGCTCTAGAATTTCGTAAAATTGACGTAAATATTTTCGTTGTTTTGTCTGTAGTTTATCTAAATCAATCGCTTGGGTTTGTTGTTGATTTTGTTGAATAATAGCTGTGTGTCGCTCATAGCTAAAAGTCCATAATCGTTTTAAGAAACGATAGGCTCCTTCTACGCCGCTCTCCGACCATTCTAAAGATTGTTCAGGCGGTGCTGCAAAAATAATAAATAATCTCACCGTATCGGCACCATAATGATTGATTAACGTTTCAGGATCAACGGTGTTGCCTAGTGATTTCGACATTTTCGCCCCTTTGTTGAGTACCATGCCTTGAGTTAGCAAGCGCGTAAAAGGTTCATCAGAGTGGAGCAAGCCTAAATCCCGAATAGTTTTATGAATAAAGCGGGCGTAAAGCAAATGCAGTACCGCATGTTCTACGCCACCAATGTATTGATCAACGGCAAGCCAATAATTTGCTCTTTCATCCAGCATCCTGCTCCCTTGGTTGGGACATGCAAAACGTGCATAGTACCAGGAGGATTCAAAAAAAGTATCAAATGTATCTGTTTCACGTGTAGCAGGCTTTTGGCAATGGGGGCAAGAAGTAGCATAAAATTCCGAGAGAGTTTTGAGAGGGGAATTTACTCCGGTAAATTCTATTTGTTCTGGCAAAATGACAGGTAAATCCCTCTCCGGTACGCCAACCGCGCCGCATTGCGGGCAATTAATGATCGGAATAGGGGTACCCCAATAGCGTTGGCGTGAAATGCTCCAGTCGCGTAAACGATATAATGTCTTACGCTGACCTTTATTATGATTTTCTAAGAACTCGATGATTTGCGCGCTTGCCACTTGGGAAGGGAGGCCGGTATAGTGGTGTGAGTTAATGAGTTTGCCTGCTTTTGTGTACGCACCTTTACTAAAATCCCACATGGATTGATCGTGAGGCAGGATGACTTCCGTGATAGGGAGTTGATACTGGGTGGCAAATTCAAAGTCACGTTGATCGTGAGCAGGCACCGCCATGATTGCCCCAGTCCCATACTCCATTAATACAAAATTAGCTACCCAAATAGGAAGGGGTTGTTCGGTGATAGGATGAAGTGCCCATGAACCAGTAAAGAGGCCGCGTTTTTCAAGAGTTGCTAATTCTGACTCAGCCATTTTAATATTTTTGCAGTCATCTAAAAAGCGGCTGAGTTCAAGATTGTTTTCTGCCGCACGTTTGGCTAAAGGATGTTGAGGGGCCACTGCAATATAAGTGACACCAAATAGCGTATCAGCACGTGTGGTAAAGATTTTCAAGGATTCCCTGCTGTCTGTTAGTTTAAAAATGACTTCAATACCTTCAGAGCGACCTATCCAATTTTTTTGCATAGTTTTGACTTGTTCAGGCCAATGAGTTAGCTTTTCTAGATCGCTGAGAAGTTCCTCAGCATAAGCGGTGATTTTGAGAAACCATTGAGGAATTTCGCGTCGCTCCACTAAGGCGCCGGAACGCCAACCGCGCCCCTCCACCACCTGTTCATTTGCTAGCACGGTTTGATCTACAGGATCCCAATTTACTTCTGCATTTTTTTTGTAGACTAAGCCCTTTTCATATAGTTTTAAGAAAAACCATTGTTCCCAGCGATAATATTCTGGGCTACAAGTTGCGAATTCGCGCGACCAGTCATAAGCAAAGCCTAAAGATCGCATTTGTTTTCGCATGCTTTCAATATTTTTATAGGTCCACGCAGCGGGCGCTACCTTATGTTTGATTGCTGCATTTTCGGCAGGCAAACCAAACGCATCCCAACCTATAGGTTGCAGTACATTTTTACCCAACATACGTTGATAACGGCTAATGACATCACCAATAGTATAGTTACGCACATGACCCATATGAAATTGACCGCTAGGATAAGGAAACATAGACAGACAATAGAATTTTTCTTTATCGCTGTTTTCAGTGGCCTCAAAACAATGCTGTTCCTGCCAAAACAGTTGAGCATTTTTTTCAATAGTATGGGGATTATAGAATTCATCCATAGGTAGCTATCTCGCTTTTGTTTTCATTTTCTTTTTTAATCGTCTCTGGTATTTGATTGTGCTGAACAAAAGTAATAGTAGCAGAATCAAAATGGGATCCATTGGCCGCCGTTGCCACAAGGTTTTACCTTGAGTTGGTTGCACAAAATCGGTTAAAACAGCTATTTTATCGATAGGTGCGGCTGATTGTAACATACCATTAGGTTTAATAATGGCAGTGATGCCGGTATTAGATACAAAGAGCAAAGGGCGGCCTATTTCAAGCGCCCGCATCTGCGCAATGGCCAGGTGTTGTGCGGAAGCAATGGAATGACCAAACCAAGCATCATTGCTAATGGTAAGTAATATGCCAACTTGATTATCTTGAGATGCTGATACAACTAATTCTGGGTAAGCAATTTCATAGCAAATAAAAGTAGCAATTTTTATATCTTGAATGGTTAATGGCTTAAGCTGGCTTCTGCTAGCTACTAAATTAGACATAGGAATATTAACGAATCCTATCAGAGGCTTGAATATGCTGGGGCTAGGTGTATATTCCCCAAAAGGAACGAGGTGGTGTTTTAAATAGGCGTCAGTGCTAGAACCAATGGCAATGACGGCATTGAAATAATTATCACGATCTCCATTTTTTATAGGGATCCCTGTGATTAATGCAGTGTGATGTTGCTTAGCTTCGCTATCTAGCTCAGAAACAAAATCGAGTGCGCTAGGTAAAGGAAGAGGTATGGCATCTTCTGGCCAAATAATGATTTTGCTGTCCCAATGTTTGCGGGTCAGGGCAAGATAACGTTCTAAGGTGGGTTGTAATTGTTCGGGTGACCATTTCAATGTCTGTGCAATATTTCCTTGTATCAAGCTGATTTGCAAAGGAGGACCTTGGGGGTGAGTCCATGTAATGAAAGTGAGCCCGCCGCCGATGATCCATAACACAATAAAAGAGAAAAGAGAGCTATAAACGCTTTTATATTTTCCCTTCTGGGTATTACGTATGGCATGAACGATGATTCCACTGCCCAATAATACGGCAAGTGATACACCGTACACACCGTAAATCGGAGCAAAACCTTTGAGTGGCGAATTAATTTGGCTATCTCCGAGCAGCAACCAGGGGAACCCTGTGCAAAACCAACTGCGAACCCATTCGAGTAAAACCCAAATAGCTGGAAAAGCACAAATCATTTTACGGCCATTATTATCGGGAAAATAACGGTTAAGTAGATAGCCGTTCAAAGCAGGAAAAAATGACAATAGGGCAATGAAGGCCCCTGTAATCAAAGCAGCTAAAAAAATAGGCGCATTGCCAAAAGTATGAATGCTAATAAAAATCCAGTAAATGCCGGTTCCAAAAAAACCAAGCCCATATAGCCAGCCGCGCCATAGAGCGCGTTTGGGAGTGATAGGCAGCCAAAGCCATAACAAGAAAGCAGGAGAAAATATAGCTAATGGAAAAATAGAGAAAGGCGCAAATGCAAATGTGAGCAATCCCCCGGCAAAAAAAGCAAGGAGATCTCCTTGATTAATTTTAAAAAACTTATATTTCATGGCGAGGAATAAAATTTTAAAAGAAGCAGCCAGTCTAACGGATAGCATGGCTGTTTTGCAATGTGTTCCATTTTTTCCTGTGTTTTATAGTGGCCTAGACTCGTATGACTGGGATGATATAGAATTGCTTCTTGTTTATAAACTAGGGTGTGATCACTCACGGCCCTTTCTTTTTTTGAGAATAGTTTGTCGGCTTCCAGCCTTCTGGGCTTTATTTGTCAAAACTAAAAGAGGTAGCTGTATATGATGACATACGACATATAATATTTAGGGTTTCTATTCCCAAAAATTAATTTCTATGAAAAATCAATTGATCCTTGGCTTAGTGACGATATTTTTTTGCTACCTCAGTTAAGCATCTCTTCTTGCGGTAATCTGGATGAAGTGGTGTATTCAGAGCATCCTGATAGTGCTCTAGAACCTGATGCTATTGCTTTTGATTTTGCTAGTGCTTGTGTCTCATTAGGTTCTCTTAAAGATGATCATGTTTATGATATTACTTGTTTTGCTACGCCTAATTCTCATTCTAGTCAGAATATGACAAACTTTCTCACAGACTTAACTCGCTCAGCAAGCTTATTTTATGGCTATGCAGAGGGCATTTTTGCTTTGAATAATACACACATCACTTTGCACGGCGTCCACGTCAATAATAAGGCTGGGAAAGGGTTTATTTGGGATCAGCCTGATATTTTAAGTTTTTCTTATCTCCCTCTGCCATCTTTTGAGATTAATTGTCACGCGACTGATTTAGAAATTATAGCCTTGTGAGTTAATTTAAATTTTGATAATGTACCCTGCTAGTGGAAAAAATAAGTAAAATTTTATACTGAGGGTGGCGGCATGAAACAAAAAATAATAAAGATGCTGATTAGTAGCATCTATTTCGGGATTCTATCTTTTTCTTTTGGGGCAGCAGGGGCATCGGCAGCTACAGATCAGCAAATGCAAAAAATTTCACAAATGGAACACCAGCTTAGTGAATTGCAACGCGAAATTGTTATCTTAAAGAAACAGACTCAGTTTAAGCATCCACTATCCCTTAAAACTCATAAAAAGTCGCGTGTTGCTTCAAGCCCAAATACTGCTTATTCTCCTAGCCAAATTGAAGGGCCTACTAATTTGCCGCAGGGTGGCCCTCTTTATTTACCTGTTGATTTTGACGTACCTGGTCAATCTTTTGTTTCCAGTGGCCCTTATATAGGAATACCACTGCAGTATTCAGGGTCTAATTTGATAGTCAATAGTCCCAGCGTGAATGAAGATGTTATTTTACTCAAGTTACGTAAAAACATTATTCAACGCCTTCAAGCCTATGGTCGACCTGAGGAAGCGCATGGTTCACATATCTTATTGAGTGGCGCTATTCAGGGCCAAGCTTTGTTTACTAACCATGGAGGGGGAAGCAATAATCAAAGTGATATTAACCTCACTACGGCAGCATTAGATGCTTATGTTTTAGGCCCCAGCACTTGGACATCAGGATTACTTGAGCTAAATTATGATAATAATATTGGCACGCAAACAGGTTCGTTCAGTTCAAATAATCGTACACAAAATTCACGTGTTTTTGTAAACAAAGCGTTTGTCGTTATCGGCGATTTTCTGCAATCACCCTGGTATGCTAGCTTTGGTCAAATGTTTGTTCCATTTGGTACTTATGCGTCTACCTTAGTAAGTGATCCCCTTACCAAGACCTTAGGAAGAATACAAGCAAGAGCAATTGTATTGGGATATAAGCAACAGTCAGAAAATAATTTGTATGCGTCCGCGTATATTTTTAAAGGTGCGAGCCATGCCTCTGCAACCAGCCGTATTAATAATGGGGGGATTAATGTGGGCTATGGATTCAAAATGCAGCAAGTCAATGCAGATATTGGGGGAGGAGTAGTCGCAAATATTGCAGATTCGCAAGGCATGCAATTTACTGGTAATCAGCCTTTATTTGCTGGATTTGGTGGTCCCACAGTAGATAATGTAGTGACTACAACAGGTAATACAGCGAGTGTGGTCACTGTGAATACGGGCAATGAAAAATTGGTGCATCGTGTACCTGCTTATGACGCGCGTGCTTTATTAGGATTTGGAGATAATATTCAAGTTATAGGAGAGTATATCTTAGCCTCAACTAATTTTAATCCCACCGATATGACATTTAATAGCCATGGTGCTAGGCCCCAGGTATTGAATATTGAAGGTATTTATAATATTCCGTGGTTTGCTAAACATACTTCTGTCACCATAGCTTATGGTATGAGTAAAAATGCATTAGCCATTGGATTACCAGCCCAGCGTTATTCCTTTGTTATCAATCAATCTTGGTGGAGAGATACCCTTCAAAGTTTAGAATTTCGTCGTGATGTTAACTATTCAGGTAGTTCTACTTCAAGTGGTTCGGGTATTGCGGGGCCTGCAGGTTCGAGCCAACCGGTGAATATGCTCACGTTGCAGTTTTCTTACTTTTTTTAAAAGCCTAGCTTGCTTATAATCTCTACTATGTTGGCCCGCCGGGGAAGCGGCGATTTTCTGTGTTCGTTGCTACATACTTCTGTAATCGCTGCTTCTTGGCTCGACCTAGCGAGATTATAAACAAGCTTTAAGTATGGCTGTTAACTTCATTAGGTGTGAAGTTACGTTTTATCTTTAAATTCACATAAATCTTTAATTAAACAACTAGGACACTTTGGCTTTCGTGCAATGCAAGTATAACGTCCGTGCAATATTAACCAGTGGTGAGCATCTTGCATAAATTGGTTTGGAATGACTTTTAATAAGTGTTGTTCAACTTCCAGCGGTGTTTTCCCTTTAGTAAACCCAATTCGATTTGCCACTCTGAAAATATGAGTATCTACTGCAATGACAGGCTGATTAAAGCAAGTATTGAGAATAACATTCGCAGTTTTACGTCCTACACCCGCCAGTTCTTCCAATGATTTTCTTTCCTTAGGGACCTGAGAGTGGTGTTTTTCAATCAGGATTTTGCATGTTTTAATAATATTGCTAGCTTTAGTATTAAATAATCCTATGGTTTTCACGTATTCTTTTAATTTAGTGATACCTAATTTTAGCATTTTCTCAGGTGTATTAGCGATTTGAAATAATTTTTCTGTTGCTTTATTAACGGAAACATCGGTGGCCTGTGCAGAAAGAATCACCGCTATTAATAATTCAAAATCACTGGAGTACTTAAGCTCGGTTTTTGGAGAGGGATTAGCCTGCTGAAAACGCAGAAATATTTGGTGGATTTTTTGAACATTCATAAAATCAAAGGTAGATAAAAGCCACTATCACTGCATAGGCGGTGTTTGATTTGCGGATTGATCACTTTGTACGGGTGATGCAGGCAGGGTAGCGGCAGGTGGACTGGGTTCATTATCAATAGGTGGAATTTGTTCTATTGTTAAAGGTCCATCCTCCGGCGGTGGGGATGTTTCTTCTTTTGCAGCTTGATCTATCGCAAACGCATTAAGAATAACTCCGCAAATGCCCAAAGTTACAATATATTTCAAAATTTTTTTACAGGAGATCATGAGTTACCTCTTATTGGCGTTCGATAGTGTATAATATATCGGCTCCATTATCAATGGTACTCGTTTCAGATTGAATTGCCCAGTGTTTATTAAATTGATAACGCACATTTAATATGGATACCGGATTAAAGATTCCAACACTATAATGTAATGACAATTTGCGGGAAATTTGTTTGCCTATAATAAAAGAAGGTGTGGATTCTATTTGGTTAGTGGTGGGATTAAAAATTTGTACTGAAGAAATATTAACTTCCGCTAATCCTAGTATTTTGTTTAATTTATCTGTAAGGCCGCTTATATGAGAGGTATCTGGGTGCAATGTGGACAAGGCTCCCATCAAAGCGGCACCTTCAGCACCTAGACCGGATAAAATTTGCGCTTGCGTCAATCCCGCCGGAATCGAGAATAACGTAATTTGTGGGTTATTCGCCGTGCCAAGAATGCGTATGCCTACTGTCGTGGTACCAGTGGCATCTTCAAAGGATGGCATTGCTACATTTACATTCGCTGCGCTGCTGCTTGTGCTCACTTCTTTGATTTTGCGTATAGCTTCAATATGCAACCCAGGATTAGTGATTACATTTCCGGTAAAAATTAAGCGGCCTGTTTTTATGAGGAGATGCTGGCCATAAATAGAATACTTTCCTTTGATTGAGTAAATTTCGCCAGTGGCTATAGCAGGATTATTAGAGAATTGGTCGATGATTAGTTTTCCGCCTAATTGAGTTTCAAAATCCTTATAAGCAAAGAAAATATCGCGGCCTAAATTGAGCTCAATATTTAATTGAGTTGCTAAAAGAAAAGAAGGCATTTCAGGCTTCGTTTGACCCACAAATACGGTCTCATTGGGCAAGCTTACGGTATTGAAATAGCTTTTTAGGCGGATAGTCGCTTGTGGAATAGCAATTTTTCCTTGTACTGTTAGTTTAGGATGGCTATAACTTAATGTTATATTAGGTGAGATGATCACTTTAAAATGAGGGAGATGAACAGCAGTAAGATTATTTCCTTGAAAGGTCAAGACCGTAGGAAAAGCGGGCTTATTTAAATCTAAATTCCCTTGAAATTGTGCCGTTCCTTTTGCTGAACGTAAATTGCCTCGAAGTGAAATGATATTAGGTTTATCTATCGTAGCGTGTACAGTAATATCATTAAGATGAATGCCTAAAGCAGAGATAGCAACATGTCCCTGTTTTAAATTTAATGTTCCAGCAACTTTTGGTTGCGAGACTACCCCTCTTACATTGAGGTTGCCCTCAATAATACCGCGAGCCTTTTGGATTTCAGGAATAAAATTATGAAGTGCGCTTAATTTCATGAGATTTAATTTAATTATCATGCTCACTTTTTGTTGGGGACTCATAAATTCTGAGAAATTGGGCCAAAGTAGAATTTCATTTCCATTAATATTGGCATTGATAGTGGGAGTTAAGCGTTTTCCCGTGATAGCCCCTAATCCTTTTAAAGAGCCCGTATACCCCCCTGCGAGAACGCTTAATTTTGGAATATCTAGCTTCCAATGAATCTTCCAATTTTCTTTTAATTCACCGGTTAAATAGAACTGTAGACCTGCTTTTTTTATTGATAGTGAATCAATAATCAGGTGATTAATGTTGATATGGTTTAAGAATTTTAAGTCAACGGGGCTAAAAGTGTGAGAGGTCGAATTTATTTTCAATAAAATGATTTGAGGTTTTTTTATTATTAATGAATCAATTTCTAATTTGCCTTTTAAAAGTTGTTTAGGATGCCAGCTTGTTGTCAATGATTCTATAGAGATGTTTTTTTCTTTAGTTTGATAAGAAATAGTTTCCAAGGAGAATCCAGAAAATAAAGTACCGGTAATTTTTTTTATTTTTAAGTGACCCGGAAAAAGCGGAGCAATATGTTGAATATTAAATATTAAGCCTTCTGGTGTGCAACATAGTAAATAAAGTCCTGTGAGGATGCTAACAAAAAAGAGGATAAATAAATATTTAATAAGGAAACGCATCATAGTTCAGCTCCTATATTAAATATAATACTTTTTGGTTTCCAAGATTTTGATTCTGCGCGAGCTAAATAAATTTGGATAGGGCCAATGGGCGAACTGTAAACAAGACCTACTCCATCCCCCCGCTGAAATCCTTGGTTAAATTTATTAGTTGCTGTTCCTACATCATAAAACAGTGCTCCATACACATTATTCATAATACGATGCTGATATTCAGCACTGATGACTTCTAGGTAACGGCCTGGACCAATGCTACCATAATTATAACCTCGTACACTGCCAGGCCCGCCTGCCAGGTATTGTAGGGTTAATGGGAGTTGGTTGATATCGTTAACTACCGTATAGCCTAAATTACCCCGTAAAATGATACGGCTGGGCAAGGTAGGGCTGAAAATAAATTTTGCTTTGATTTCACTCTGGATAAAAGAAGTAGTAGAGAAGAGTTTTTCACTACTGCCTTGTAAAGTGAGGCTAATCATTCTGCCCGAATGGGGATCAATAATATTATCAGTGATGATTCGAGAAACAGTATAAGAGGGATACAATTCATGACTATTTCTGCGAGGCTGATTATTAAATGTATATCGCTCATTGAGTAAATTAAGAGAAAGTGAATGTTGCCATGTACCCCGCATTTTTATATAGGCACCGCTAATGGATTCGGAAAAGCTATTGCCATTTTGTGGTCTAAATTCTTGTATGTTTGCACTTAAAGTATATTGGTCTGTTAGTGGGTTCGAGCCAGGTATAAAATATTTGGCAGCTAATCCTCTTAATACGGATGAGAATTTTGCAAGTGCAGTAAAGTGTTGCCCTGAATCGCCAATATAACGCCAATTAACCCCGGCCAGCAAACGTGGGCCTGTAAAAGTGCCATAGCCTATACCTAATTTATATTGTTTTGCTTTATGAGGAATAAGTTGAATGTATACGGGCACCGCAGAATTTTTGGTATGATGAAATTCAGGAGTAACAATAACTTCTCGAAAATAGTGACTATTTGTTAAATTTTGCTGGAAAGTTAATATTTTTTCATTAGAAAAAGGTTCTCCCGAATTAAATTGTTGAAAGCGCCTCAAAAAACTCAATGCAAAAGGGCTTTTGCCAAAGGACAGCGACCCAAAATAATATCGTGGCCCCGTATGCATATGAAGAATAATGATAGCTGTATTGCTCGCTAAATCAATGCGCAATTCTTTTTTAATTAATATTGCTTTTATATAACCTTGATTATTTACTACTTGAAAAAAAGCAGTTTTAGCATCTTCATAGGCTTGCGTGAGCAGTGGGTCCCCATTTTTTAAGGGGAAATGATGGATGAATTCTTGAATTATGCGGTTATTTTTGCCAGGACCCGTAGCGCTTAAATCTAGCTTAGTAATACGTAATTGTGGTCCAGGGTGAATGTGGAACTTTGCTATCCAAGTGGTTGCTTGGTGAGTGAGAGTAGCGCTAATTTTAGCTTTAAAGTACCCGTAAGGTTTTAAAGCGCTCTGAATATTATCTGGCGCATGTTCATATATATTTCTTATATCTGCTAATGTTAATTCTTTACCGTAAAGCTTTTGTTCGACTGTAAGTTTGTCTTCTACATTTTTAAGGGCATCCCCCGTTATTCCGGAAATACTGATGTGCAGTAGCTCCGTTGCAAAAACGAGAGAGTTGCTAATTAAAAAGCAAAAAAAGAATAAAAAAACAAAACGGATCAAATATTGCACTATCATCCCCGCTGAGGGCCATAAACAGGGCTTCTTCAGACTTTCTTAAGATTTTTATTTTATAATGGAAAATCTTACTCGGGTAGATAAAAATAAACAAGCAAAAGAATAAAAAAACGCAAGCATTTCTTATTAGAAAAAAGGAGAAGCCCACATGGAAGTCAGAGCATTATCTAGTAGTGTTCCCGAAGAATCAGTTCTGCCGCCCGGGGTAGAAAAAGCATTACAATCTTTTATTGCAGAAATAAAAGCAGAATGCAATGAAAAACAAGAGAAAGCCTTTTCCTTGGGCGCAGTTCTTTTAGAATTACAAAACTCCTTTCTGGTAACCTGTAATCGAGATCCAGAAATTTCTTCTTTTTATGAGCACTATGTTGTACCGTGCATAAAGAAATTAGACGAAGTAACTACTTTAGAAGAAGTCGATTCTTTATTTAAGCAATTATGCGGTACCTCCGTAAGTGGCCCAGCTTTTGATATCGTAGCTTTAGTTGAAGATAAAAAGATAATAAAAGCTGCCTCTGCTACCGTACGAAAAAATTATATTCGTTTGTTAGAACTCTATAGATTTTATTTTATGTATGAATTTATCAGGCGCACGAATTCTCAGGGTATGGAAGCTATAAACAAGATTTTAAGGAGTCTGCCCTCTACCGATGACCTAGAGGAAAAATCAGAAAAAATGGAATTGGAGGAAATTCAAGCGGAGATAGTAAAGAGAAATATAGCGAATTATTTAAATATATTAGAGGAGTGGGACAGAGTAGAATTCCTTTTTTCTTCAGAGAGTTTAGAAAGGCAAGCTGAGGCTTTCCGTAGCAGGCTCCAAGATCTAGATAAAAAAATTACTGCCGCGAGCCTCGAAGAAAAATTTACCTTTTCTTCAGATTCCAATTCTGACTTAGACTTACTTTTTGCAGAGATGCATTTTTCAATTAATCAAAGAAATTCTGATTTTTTCTCTTCTGAGTATGGAAAGCTACAGAGGGATTATGCACAATTCATAGAAGAAGTAGAAAGAACGGCAGAAGTAGTAAGCCAGGAAGAAGCTCTTCGGGGTGAAGCATTGAAAAATAAAGTGGTAGAAGTGAGATGGGAGCAAGAAGATGATTTAAAAATTAGAAAAACTCCTCGGCTTATTAAAATTCAGATATGTCAAGAAAAATATGAAACAATTTTTTGTCAAATCATAGAAATTTCTAAACTCCCTCTGGTGCATATGCAAAGGGTAAGAGCATGGTTAAATACTTGGAACGAGCCAGCACAACCCTCGCCTAAAAAAATTTTTTCTAGCTCTCTGAGAAAAGATGTTTTCTTAAAAATTGAGATTGAAAATATCATAGAAATGTTCACTCTATACGCTGATAGAATGACAAGAAAAAGTGAAAGTTTTATCCACCTAATAAATCAATTAAGAGCTACATTTGCAAGTGAAATACAGAGTTTAGAACAAGAATATAGATTGCAAATAATAAGAAGTCTAAAAAGCGATATGGATCGGCTTCAGAGCCTTAAAATCCAAAATCGCGGATTAAAATGTGCCAGCTATTTAAGACAATTTAAATTATCCCTTCAGGTAGAATTGAATCTTAAGTCATTAAGAGTGTTGAATGAAGAACAGATTAGAAAAATAAACGCTCTTAATGAGGCATGGCAACTCTTAATGAGAAGGATCATGCATCCTTTTCAAAAAGAATTTGGTGAAATTAAACAAGGTAAAGAAATTATATCGGAGAAGATAAGTAAGCTAACTGAATTATACATGGAGATTGAGCGTCAGCGCGCCTCGTTGGTAATGGCTGTAGAAAATGCTTCTCAATTAGAGGCGACAAGGCGAACCACTATACTGGCTTTTATTAACATAATACCTCTGCTTATGAGAGAAATTAGAAAGGCGAGAGAAGATTTTATAAAATTTCAACTTGCTGAATATCAATCTCGTTTTTCGGAGTTACAGGAAAAATTAAAATATGACCCAATAGATAGAAAAAAAGAAGTGATGCAAGAGTTAGATCGTGAGATTATGGAGTTTGTTTCTCGCCATACAGGGACAAGAGAGGTTGAGGCTAAAGAATTACCGAATATTAAAATCTATCTCGATCATGAAATCTTAGCTGAAGAACAAAAAGAGTTATTAAAATCTCAATTCGCTCTCTATAAAGCTCGTTTCTTAGAGCTTAAAGAAGAATTAAAAAATAAGCCTCTTTTTGAAAAGCTTCACAAGATGGAAACTTTTAAAAAAGAAATTGAGGTATTTTTTTCACGGCATATAAAATTAAACGAAGCAGATATTAGTGAATTGCCAGATATTCAAGCTTATGTAGAGAGCGTGAGCCAGAGGGAGGAAGAAAAAGAGTCTAATGAGCGAGGCTGTTCTTATCCAGAAGTGGTGGAAACTCCTAAGTTTAATTGGGGTTTAGCAATCTTTTTGGCTCTTTTTACCCTTGCAGGAGGGCTTATTTACGCAGGCGTTTATGGATGCACTTATTTTAGTTTGATTATTTTTACTCTGGTAGGAGGGCTTATTTATCCGAGTATCTACGGGTGTACTTATTTTAGTAAATCTCGTGAGACTAAGCCAAGAGAAGAAAAAAAGTCTCAGGTAGGATTAGAAAGACCCCAGAGCGCCAGGGCAACCCATAGCTTTGTGTACTCCTTTTTGTCGCAGGGTGGGCCTCACCAAGAAGATGAAAAAAATATGGAGGAAACTCCCTCCTCTAAAGAATCATCGCCCACACTTCCCCTCAGATATTGCGTAATTAGTAAGAGGAAGAGGGCGAGCCCGCATCGTCGGGTTGGGAGCGGCCTTCTTTTCCCCAGTCCTTTGCGATTGAGTGGGAGTAGGATGTACTCTCCTCTTCGGGAAATGGCTGACCAGGCGCGTGATGAGGAGCTCCTTCCGCCTAATCGTGAGCTAGCCACCGCGAGTGAAATGGGGCCTTTTCGTCGTCGTGCTCATCAGCGTGCCAGTAGTGTGTGGACGACTTTAGTAGGCTAAAAGCCTTGTATTTCTTATTTTTTTCATATTATCAGCGCTGACTTAAAGGAGGATGGCTATACCTAAAACGAGTATCTAGTTACTATCTCGTAGATTTGATGTAAAATGCCTCCCTATTTTTTCGTGGGTTTAGAGTTCATGGATATACAATTGGAGTCAGGTAAAGGTAAAACGCTCAGCGTTTTTACGCTGGTTATGATTAATGTCATTGCTATTGATAATCTGCGTAGTTTAACGGCCGGTGCAATGTATGGTTTTTCTCTTATCTTTTTTTATATTTTGGCAGCTGTGCTATTTTTCATTCCCACTATTCTTGTCACTGCAGAATTAGCGACGGGTTGGCCCAACACTGGCGGGGTTTATATTTGGGTACGCGAAGCATTTGGGCCACGCTGGGGGTTTTTAACGATTTGGTTGCAATGGATTTATAATGTCGTGTGGTATCCCACGATTTTTGCTTTTATGGGGGGCATACTTGCTTATTTAATTTATCCCCCCTTAGTTGATAATAAATATTTTATGTTAGGTGTTGTTATATGTGCGTTTTGGAGTACGACTTTAATTAATTTTTGCGGATTAAAAGTATCTAGTTGGGTGAGTATTATTGGTGCAATTACAGGTACTATTTTCCCCATGGTTCTTATAGCTATCTTGAGTTTTATCTGGATTTATTTAGGCAAGCCTAGTCAAATCCATTTTTCATTGAATAATCTTTTACCAGATTATATGAGCTGGCAAAATGTCGCTTTCCTCACCAATATTTTATTTGGTTTAATGGGAATGGAAATGTCAGCAGTGCACGCCGGTGATGTACATCACCCCCAGCGAGATTATCCCCGTGCTTTACTCATTTCTGCGATAATTATTTTAATCACGCTTTTGTTTTCATGTATGGCTATTGCTATCGTTATCCCTGTTCAGCAGCTGAATCTAGTATCTGGCTTAATAGATGCATTTGGGCTATTTTTTAAAGCATATCATCTAGATTGGCTGATCCCAGTGATTGCAATGTTTATTATCATAGGGAGTTTAAGTGGTGCGACGGCTTGGATTTTGGGTCCCGCCCGGGGCTTATGTATTGCCGCAGAAGATGGCCATCTTCCTCGTTTTTTAACCAAACAGAATAAACAGAAAATGCCTATCGGTATCTTATTGACTCAAGGCGTTATTGTGACGATTATTTGCATTGTCTTCCTTATCATGCCTACGGTGAATAGTTCTTATTGGGTGCTATCTAATTTGACTGCACAATTAGCATTATTATTTTATATATTATTTTTCGCCTCCGCTATTCGTTTGCGTTACAAACATGCGCATATTGAGCGTGCTTATCAAATTCCAGGGGGGTTGAGGGGAATATGGTTGGTTTGTGGATTGGGGATTATTACTTGCATAAGTGCCATTATAGTAGGGTTTATACCCCCTGCTAATATGCGGAAGGAAGGAATTATTCAGTATGAAGCAATATTAATTATTGGAATATTAGTTTTTTGTTTGTTTCCCATGGTACTTTATTATGCTAGGAAAAAAAGACTTACTTCTCTGCATTATCCCACAAAAGCAGGCCAGCATATTAAATGAGGAAAGCGTTATGAGTAGGTTATCAACCATCGAGTTGTTCAGAGAATCCTTAAAATTTTCTGCAGGACATTTCACAATATTTTCGAGCATGGACCGTGAAAATATCCACGGGCATGATTATACACTTCATGTTTCTCTTACCACACTCATAGAAGATGAAGGGCTTTCTTTTGATTATCGTTTTTATGAACGGCAACTCTATGCGTTATGCGGTGAGCTAGACAAAGCTATATTGATTGCGGGATTATGTAAATATTTGAAAATAAGTGAAGAGGGCGATTATTGTTGTATTCATTTTAACTCTGAAAGAATAATGCTATTAAAAAGAGATGTGAAAATATTGCCTATACGTAATGTAACCGTAGAAGAATTATCTAATTGGTTTCTGGAAAAATTATTGCTAGAGAGAAAGCAATTAGCTAATCACAGGATACAAAAAATCGAGGTCAAGGTAGTGGCTGGTCGCGGCCGCTCGGGGTCAGCTAGGTGGGAAAAAAGGTGAACTTTTATGTCCACTAAAGCAACCACCATCATGGCCTGTCTGCTGCAAAAAAATTCCTTAAAATACTTTATCGTCTAGCCTCTACTTTATTGTCTGCAGCTTTCCCTTCGTTCGATGAGAGGCTTTTATCTCATGATTGACCGTTTGAGGTGGTGAACACCGTAAATGGTTAACAAAAAAGGGTTACTGACTTTGTACCTGAACTCTAATTTCCGTGTTTGATTGTGGATAGGGTTAAGTTGATGATTTTTTCTTTTTCTTCCATGTCTGCATCAAGCTTGGATACCGTATCGTAAATTTCAAGGCAATGATTAACGATTGCGGGATAAGAGAGCGTTGATGATTTATCTTCGAATAGTGGCTCAGCAGCCAGCAGTATTTTTCTTAGTAACGCCAGTTCGATTTGATTGTATTTATTTTGTTGATCATTTATTTTAGGCGAAATCGAAAAAACTTCTCGTTCAATAATGTCTTTCTTATCTTGTTGATTTTCGCCAAAGAAAGGTTCCCCGTGGCCAGTGAGCAACCAGCAAGGGTTAATTTGAAAATACGAGCTATAATTGATAATCAATTCAGCGTTAATACTTCTCTTTCCTGTTTCATGTTGAGAGTACGTAGAGAGAGGAATGTTATATTTGCTAGCAAAATCTTTGGCGGATTTAAAGCCTACAGCTTTTCTTGCCGCCCTTACCCTTTTAGCAATATCGTCAGTTAATTTAATAGCCATGATTTTTGTCCATTACATTATTTTATAAAAAATTAAAATAATAGTTGCGTAGTGCTTGAAACTAGTTTATTCTCACGCAGAGTAATTTGGCACTTATCGAGTAAATATACCCGGTAGGAGAAAAATTAAACAGTGTATTAACCTGTATATACAGGACCGTATGCTGTTGTCCAAATATAAATACTCCAGCATGCTATTTTACCTAATTATAGAGGGAACGCTATGAATTTATATCAACAAAGCAATATTCTATGCGAGTGAGGTAGACGAGATGGGGTGGATAACAAAAGAAACAGTGATAAAAGCATTACAGAATGACATTGATGCACAATATAAGATGGGGTGCTGGTTTTATGAAAATCAAATTATTGAGTCTGCGTATTTTTGGATGAGACGAGCGGCGCAACAAGGCCATCTTGAAGCAACTTTGATGCTAAAAAAACTAAGCAATAACAAATTATAAGCTAGGGATTTTCTCGTTTGCTTTTTATTCTTCTATACTTTTCTGCGATATATTCTCTTATTTTCAAAGAATTTTTCCCCAGCATTCTTATTGCCCTGCACGAATGATTAGATATTGTGTATTGTTCCTTGTAGCGTGTATTATCCTAAACTCGGCAGAAGTTTTTTTAGCTGCGGTATTAGAACCTGGTGATATTTCGGCTTAGGATATCCATAGGTTCTAAAAGATAGCCCAAGACAAGGAATCGGATACTTATTATGTTTAATAGGGTAAAGAGCGGAAGGAAATAAATTCAATCTATATTATATGTGAGAGTTACAATGAATATACCAGCAAATGATGGTTCTATTAATCAGAAAACAATAAAATTAGATAAATTTACCCCCCCGGTCCCGATAAAAAAACCCTCATGGAATACGTTAGGTCAATTGTATCCATGGTTGGTCATGGCGCTTTGTGCTTTATTTGCATTTTATAAATATGTTTTACAAGTTTCTCCTAGCGTTATGACAGCACAGCTCATGCATGAATTTCATATTAATGGAGTTGGCCTTGGAAATTTAGCGGCTACTTATTTTTATGCTTATTTGGTGGCTCAATTGTTTGCCGGGCCATTATTAGACCGTTATAGTCCCCGGGCCTTAATCACAGGGGCTATTGCAATTTGTGGTTTTGCGGCTATTGCATTTGCTAATACAGACGCTCTCACTACAGCGGTATTTGCACGGGCATTTATGGGGATAGGTACAGCGTTTGCTACAGTGAGCTACATGAAAATGTCAGTACTATGGTTTAGGCCGAATCAAGTTGCTTTTGTTGATGGGTTCCTGGGTACCGCGACCATGGTGGGTGCTATGTGTGGCCAGGTTCCTTTAGCTTTTTTAGTATCACACAATGGGTGGCGGTCTAGTTTAATTTACTGCGGGATTTTTGGCATAGTGTTAGCGGTAGCATTTTTATTTTTTGTTAGAGATAAAAATACAATGGAAAGTTCTGCCGATACAGCCCCTAAATTTGCAAAAATAAAATTGTCTGATATTGTGGCGATACTAAAAAATAAAAAAAATTGGATTCTTACGTTATATAGTGGTTTAGCTTTTACCCCGCTTGCTGTCTTAGGAGGATTATGGGGAAACCCTTTTTTTGAAGCTGCGCATCATTTGTCTGCCACTCAAGCTGCATCCTTTACGTCCTGTATTTTTCTAGGATTTGCCATAGGGGGGCCTTTATTTGGTTATTTCGGTGGTAACGTACGACAACGGATAAAAGTGACGATGGCAGGGACGGGCTTAGCATTTTTATCTCTTATGATGGTTATTTATGTAGTGAACTTACCCTTATGGCTATTTGGCATTATGCTCTTTATTTTTGGCTTGGGTATGGGGTCTTATATGTCTTGCTTTGCTTTAGCAAAAGGACTTAACAAGGTAGGGTTTGCAGGTACGGTTGTTGCTTTAATTAATACAGGTGATGCACTGTTTGGCTCTTTTACAGAGCCTCTCATTGGGAAAATACTAGATGTATTTTGGCAAGGTAAAATAGTGAATGGAGTACATTATTTTTCAACGCATGATTTTCAGGTGGCATTACTCCTGTTGCCTGTATATTTAGTGGTTGCGTTTGGTTGTCTGATTATTTTAAACCGCATGAAATAATGACTAGGGCGTGTCCTTCTACAAGGACACGCTCTCTATTAAATTTAGATTATTCGCGATAGTTTTTTCGTTTTCCCAGAGCGCTTTTTTTTAATGCAAGTGTAAATCCTAGAGTGATAAGGCTCATTGTTAAAATGATCGTCCACGTGATTTGGTATTCTGGTAAAGCGGTCTGCAGAAATAATATCGAGCCTGCAATAAATGCAATCATACCGCTTATTCCCAATATCCCAAAACTGGAAACGAATGCTTCTGCTACCAAAAAAGCAATGCCTCCTAGCAATAATGTGACTCCTAGATAATTAATAGGTAATAATTGAAAGGCATAAAGGGCTATCAGTAAAGAAATTATGCCCACGATGCCAGGGATAATGTATCCTGATTTGATAAATTCGAAAAACAAGCCATAAATACCAATTAAAAATAGAATATAGGCGATATTAGGTGTTGTGATAATAGATAATAGTGGATATCGCCAATTTGGCTTTACGGTTTTTATAATCGCATTTTTAGTTTTTAGGTAATGTGTGGTATCAACGCCTTGTACTAAGATACCATTAAGTTTTTTTAGTAGTTCATTATTATTAGCAGCAATCAGATTAATGACTTTTTTCTTTAGAGCTTCACTGGCTGATAAACTGATTGCTTCACGTATTGCTAATTCTCCCCATTCTGCATTTCGGTGCCGCAATTTTGCTAATAGGCGGATATAAGCTGCGGAATTATTTGTTGCTACAGTCTTTATAATTTGTTTCTTTTGCTCCGGGTTGCCCGTGGGAAGTGGAATGCTGCCGATATTAGCTTTTGTGGGGGCACCTAAATTTGTTCCTGGCGCCATGGCAGCTATATGGCTGGCGTATAAAACAAATATTCCGTTATTTGCTGCACGAGCGCCCTCTGGTGATACATAGCTAACAACGGGTATTGGAGAATGGAAAATGGCTTTAGTAATGCCTCGTATTGAGGTTTCCAAGCCGCCTTCTGTATTTAACTGTAAGAGGATCAGTTCAGCTTTTTGTTTGGCGGCATCCTGGATGCCACGGGTAACATAATCTTGCATACTAGGATTGATGGTGCCATTGATTTCGATGAGAATAACAGGATGAGTAGTTGCATAACTGCTGATTGATAAAGCCAAGCTAACTATAGCGAATAATAGGTAAATCCCGCGATATTTCCTCATAATGCCTTCCTTGTAGAGGGGATGATATGCTTCATAAGCGACCTAAGTTATGCTATTATACTGCATCGCCTAAAATAACAATATGCATTTCTATGCTATTTTCGTAATTCCGAGCCCATACTATGCAAATGACTCCTCCTCCATCTGTTATTCAGAAGATAATGCAATTGGCATTACCTATGGTAGGCACCCAGTTCGTAATAGTGGGTAGTGGTTTTTTATGTATGACGATGTTATCTAAATTAGGCCACCTTGTTTTAGCAGCCAGCGCGCTCATTTTCTCTGTGAGTTTAACTCTGATGGTGGTAAGCATCTCATTATTATTTTCCCTCAGTATTCTAATTGGACAAGCCTACGGTAGACAAGATGATAGAGAGGTAGGGTCGTTGTGGCAGCAAGGTTGGCTTTTGTCATTTATAATAAGTTTACCTTGTTTACTGATTTATTGGTACATTGATTCTATTCTTATTTTTTTTGGGCAAGATCCACACGCTGTTGCCATCGTCAAAGTATTTTTCAGAGCAAGTATTTGGGGGATAGTGCCATTGCTTTTGGGGATATGTAATCAGCAGCTTTGCTATGGTGTACATAAACAAAGATTAGATATGCTTGCTAATGGGATAGGTGTTATTGTTTTATTGTTCTTTGCTCGCACTTTAATTTTTGGAAAATTAGGAATGCCGCCACTAGGTGTGGCGGGTTTTGGGTATGCCCAGGCCATTGAATGTCTATTTTATTTTTTATTTACTACCGCTTGTCTTTATAAATTAAAGTATTTTAAAAAATTTAATTTATTTCAGCTTCGTCTTTCGCAAACTTGGGATGTATTAAAAAATATAATTAGAATAGGTTGGCCTATCAGTTTGCAAATGAATGGTGAAATGCTCTCTTTTTTTATTTCCACCGTTTTCGTGGGTTGGCTAGGCACTGTGCCCCTCGCAGCATTCCAGGTTATGATGCAATATGAAGTATTGAGTGTGATTCCTGTTTTTGCTATTTCTCAAGCGTGCGGTGTTTTAATTAGCCAAGCTGTGGGTAGTCGTCAATTTAATGATATTAAGAAATTGAGTCACGGTAGCTTGTATATTACTGTGTTACTTTGTGGGTTGATAGGTATGGCATTTATTGTTTTTCCAAAAACTCTTATTTCATTTTATCTGGATATACATGATCCAAAAAATGCAAAAGTGTTACATTTGGCCATATTATTATTTGCTATTATGGCTCTTTCACAATTACTGGATGGTATCCGCAACGTACTATTGGGTTCGCTGCGTGGCTTGCTTGATACGCGCTTTGCAATGTTAGCGGGTCTGCTGACCATATGGTTAGTCAGCGTGCCATTGGGCTATCTGTTTGCCTTTCCATTCAAAGGGGGAGCTGTAGGCGCTATGTTAGGCTGGACCGTAGGCATGTTAATTAGTATATCCATCTTTGTGTACCGGTGGCGTGTAGTGAGTAGAAGTTATGGTGCAGGACAGAGCACTTCTATCTCTCCCTAATTTGCAAGGGCATTGATACTGCGTTCACTTAGGTGCTCTTCCAGGAAGAGGTTTTTCATTGGAGACAATCCATGCTCTTCTTGAGTTAGGGCCGTCTCAATAAAGAAGGGGAGGATAATTTCATATTACTTAATAAATGAGCTTCATGGTGCTTTAAAATTTTCTGATCTCCAGCGTCGAGTTTTTCATAGGCTTGATGTAGAGTCTCTTCTCGCTTACTTTTCTGGATTATATTTTTCCAATTCTCTAAAGCTTGAATGCGTTTTTCTAGGTTGGCTTTCCGTTTTTTTGAAAAAATATAAAGATGCGCAAATTGTTGCTGTTTCAAGGCGTTAATTTCAGATTGAAGGCGATTAATTAATTGAGGCGTTGTCATCATGGCGTTTTCTGCCTCTCTAATGGCTCTGCCTGTTCTTCCTTCGAATAATAAATAAGTCTCGGTATTATTATTTTTAACTTTATTAAGTGCCTCGTCTAAAGAAGTACTTGAAGAGAGATGGAACATGAGTTCTCCTAGCAGTGTACTCTTTTTTCTATTAATATCTGTATGCTTCTCGGAATTTAATTCTATTATCCGGCTCGTAATATGATGCATGGCTGCCTGTTTTTCTGCTGTGATGAGCAATTCTTCAGGTGTATGCTTGATTTCAGGTTCTGATTCAATTTCGGCACCTATGATTATTTTGTTGCGTAAATGAATAGGAATAGATTTTTCCATGATTTTAATTTTTTCCAGAAAGTCGGCGTCATGTGCTTTAAGGGCTTTTAAATAATGGAGGTGGTTCTTAGAGAGGGCATTCAATGCAGATTCCACTGTATGTATTTTTAATAATTCCTGTAGTTTTTTGCAAGCCTCAATCCTTTCTTCCAGCAATTTTGCACTTTCTTTTTTGAAAATAAATCGCATACGGCCGCGTTCATTTTTTAGAGAAGCGAGCTCAAGATCAATAGCATGCACGATATCCTCTGGACTGGCAGCTTGATATTCTATTTCTTTTAATAAATTAACAGTACGTCCTTCGTATAATAAATGAATATCATTTATATTTTTTTTTCTTAATAAATTTAATCTATCTTGTAGAACAGAAGGTGGCTCTCCCTTTTGTCCTCTTAATTCTTCTAGAAATTTTATTTTTTTATTTATATTTTCTATATCATTTCCTGCCAGCTTTTCTAGAATTAGCCAGTGAATGTGTGCTGAAATTGCATCTTGTATAGCTGCATCCGGTGCATTTTGCACATCGTAATTTTGACCGTGATAATAGTTCACTTTATTTCGAGGTTTAATTAACGGATTCGCACATTCTGGCGATGCTCTTTGTGCTAAAATAGCTGCTGCATAGGGATAGCGGTCCTCTTCTTTAAAATCATAGCCCAGCTTTTGTATTTCTTCGTGATATTGACTTAGCAGAGGGGTGAGCCGATTTGTGAGAAAGCCTTCCTTAAGGCAGAGTTGGATTTCTAATTTGTCACATTCTAGTACCATTTTTTTCATCATTAAATTGATTTTGGACGCTATTTCTAGGGCACTATCTTGGGAGAGTGTGTTAAGAAGAGTAATAAATTCAGGTAATTCCCTAAGGACATCATTAATCTCTGAGAAATTTTGTAAAAGAAAGGTTAATACGTTGGGCTTTTCTCCTTCTTGAGCCATTTTTGCATGTAATTTTTCCCAATAACCAACAAGCTTGGTTATTTTATCCAATGTGCCATCTATTTTTTCTATAATAACCTCATCATGATGAAAGATTTTTTTACTATGTGCTAAATGTTTTTTAATTGATTGCATCGCATCTTTTAATGAGTTACTTGACTTCATGAGTCTTTCCAGTATCTCGGGCGGTAATTCTTTTGGTGAAGAAACATCGCCTTTTTCATCTCTGTTTTCCTCTGGTCTTACACTTAGAGGTTTACTCATTTCAGATAGTTTAAATATTAAATATTTCGCTTGTTGATGTTTTGAAGAAATTAATTGTTTCAAGCCTGGATTATTACTCATCGCATGTAGCTCAAGCATTAATTTTTCAAATGCTTGAGCTATTTCATCTACTTCTAGAGCTCTTTTCGCGAGATGAGAGAGGGGAGTTCCAGCAGATTTTTCATCTGCGGGGGGAGATTGTAAGAGTTTAATTTTATTTATAAGTTGTTCAATTTGAAAAAAGGATTGGCCTATGTGCTGCATCCAATGCACATTCTCATTTAATGCGGTTTCCTTTGTAAAATAATCGGAATAGGCTTTTTCGTCCAGGCTTTTTTCTAATTCCTTTTTTATTTCTAGAAAATGACTCTCTATGGTTTCTATAGATAGTTGTTTTGCTTTCGGTTGAAAATGAAGAGGCTTCGCTAATTTCTTTTTTAATTCTGAAAAACGCTTATAATTTTCTCCTAATATTTTTTTTGTAAAAAGAATAAACTCTGCCACATCTCCATTGAGAGGTGAGTTTTTTATACGCGCCCCCCTTGCTCTAGCTTCACGCTGTTCTCTAAGAGATTTTTCGAAGGGATAAATCTCAGTTGGTACTTCATTGTAGCCTGCGGTTTTGAGAGAAGCCTCGTAAAGCTCATTAAACTCTAGACATAATTGAGAGATGGTTTTACTTATTCTGTTTCCTTCTTTATCTCTAAAATCAATGACTGCAATTTTGTTAGCCAGTGATCCTGGAGGCAATTTCATATCGATTTCAAGCTGATCCAGGCTTAAGATAGCGAATTTCATTGCATCGTTATAGACTTGCATGAGCGCTAAAGCAGCAGCTTTCTGATCAAACGTAAGCAGTTTAAATTTTTCTGGTGAATAAAATAATGTTATTTCTTCTCCCAGGCTTTGATATATATCAACAGGTAGTAGGAGTTTTATAAAGTTGCTGATAAGGCTAAAACCTTCTTCTGTGTCTTTTTTGAGATGGGCCAGATGCTTAGATGCAGTATTTGCATACGGGAGCCTGCCTGCTATTTCTAATAAAATGGGCATATCTCTGGCGAGTCTCAATCCAATATCGACGAGTTTTTTTATGTCTTTTGCTTTTTTCTTTTTACCTCTTATTTTGTGAGTGATTTCATCTACTATTTTAATATTTTCTCTGGTAAGAATAATTTCTCCTGTTTTTTTATCACGTTGATCATCAGGAAATGTGAATCTATTTGTTTTTTTATCTTTCTCTGCTCCTGGCAAAGAAAATAATAAAGAAGATAATAATCTATCTACTTTTCTTTCTTTTTTTTCTTTTTCTTCAGGCGAAATATTTGGAGGCATCGGTTCCTCGAAAGCAAAAATATGCTTTTCTTGTGCATCAGCATTAATTACCATTGCTTTTAATGGGTGTCCTTCTTGGTTGCTATTGAAAACTATGACAGCGTGCTTTGATTTAGTAGATATTCCTAAAGAATAGGCTTCTTCTTCAGTCTCTGCATAATAGAGATCATAATCCGCGGATGATGTTTGCATCTTTTTTGCATTCTCAACCATGCGAGAAGCGACAGCCATCAGCTCAGTGATGGGGGTGATTTCTTGATCTTCTTCTTTTTTTTCTTCTTCTACGTCCATTGCTGCATCATCTTTGGCTGAAGGTGTTTCTAATAATTCGGCATGTTTTTTCTTTGCGTCTGAAACGATCTTCTCTAAGCTATCTACGACGGGAGCCCATATTTTCTTATTTTTTCTTAGTTGTACTTCGAGGGCCGTAGAATTGGCAAGGTCTATTGCTTCTGTTATCAGTTCCCTCCAGCCTCGAGTTTTTTCTTTTTTGAGTGGTTCTTGAGAGGAAGCTTCTGCAGCAGCTAAGGGGGGAGGTTCTGGAAGGGAGGCTTCGGTAGCATCTGCTTCAAGCGATTCTGGGATTAAGGCTTCTGCATCTGCTGTTGCTCCTTTATCCTTCTTCTTAATGAGCCTGCTAAACCACCTTTCTTTCGGAGGAATATTTGTTGTTTTTCGATCGCTTGACATGTAATCTCTCCAACTTATTTTTTGCGAAGCTGAAAGATCACGCTTCTCTTTAACTACCAAGTAAGAGATAGCGCCCGTTACTATAGGATAGAGTTTATTTTCTCTACTACTATCGAGTATAGTGCATGTATCTAGAAATGAGCCAAAATAAGAATATTTAATTCTAACAATATCTTATAGGTGTTATCCCTATTGTTGAGCGAGAAAAAGCGAGCTTAGAGGAGAATGGCATGTAGAGCCTATTTTTAAGTTTGCCTACCTCCGGGGGACACAGTGTTAGGGCCGCACAAATAGGGCTATTAAAGCCAAACCATACAGCCGCTAGCAACTGATCTGATATCTCCCTAAGAAATAAAATCTCTCAAATGCGTATTCAAACATTCATCACGGAAGCTTCCCTTAAATGATTCAATAAATGCATTATCTGCAGGTTTTCCACGATGAGAAAAATCCAAGATCACACTATGTTCATAAGCTTATTTATCCAGCGCGTCTTAGTTCATGCAATTCAGTACCGGTTAATCCGCTGAATTGCTTCTTCCGATTGTAGAATGTTGCCTCTGAGATGCCCATCTTCCGAGCACTCCCCAGAATATACCCTATAATTAAATATAAATCACAACTTAATAGGATAAAAATTTATATTTTATAATAACTTAATTTTTAACCGGAATCTTTGTCTTTAAGGCGCTGGATCTCGACTAAAAGCTTGTCAGAATAATAGGCAAATAAGTTAGCCGAAAATTTTCTTAATCGGGAGGGGGCTATGAAAAGCTCAAGTAAAGCTGATTTAAATAGAGAGGTCGCAGAATTCGAGTTATTAATGCTTGAGTTTAAAAGAGAGAAAGCTGCTTTAGAGCTAGAGGTTAAAGAACCCATATTTAATGAAGATAAGATTCAGGAACGAACAACGAAGCTTAAAAAGCTTACTCTGCAAATATTCATTCAAGGACGCTCTGTGGCGAAGCGCGCTATTGCTGATAAGAATGACGCTATTTTACGTTTACTCTATATAAATAAAAAATCCTTGGATCATAATTTAAAAATTTTTGATACTGAGCTCGAGTCAGAAATCTCAGCACCGGAAGAAGACAAGTTAACGCCAGAAAAATTAATTGCCTACGTGGGAGATCTATATTATTGTAATGATGACGAAAAGTCTCATCAACAAATAGAAGCTCAGCTAAAGGAATTGATTAACGATCACCTTATACCGGCTCTTGAAAATCACCTTCAATATCATTCCAAAAAAAGCAAGGATGTTAACAAATATTTAGTACTTTGTAGGGAATGGAAGAAAAGCCCTCTGAGAGATTTTAAAGACTTCAATAATTTAATTGAAATAAATAATCTAGTTTCATTTTGTTTTTACCATAATATAAAACCAAGAATTTTTTTAATGTCAGGTTTAAATACCAAAAAAGCATCTGATCAAAAGAATTTAGTTTTGCATCATAGTAATGAGGAAATTTATTATTGGTATGAAGGGAAAAAGTACTTTCTCCAAAAGGGAAATGATCCTTTTGAAGAATTATCGAAAAAAGATTTTGAAACTCTGCAAGCGATGTTCAACCACCAAGATTATTTAAATACAATCAGCTTAAAAAAAGAGTTAGTTCCTACCACAGAGGCTGAAGAAAAAGCATTGCAAGCTCTTTACAAGATTATAGCGCATCGCGGCCAAGTTGCTTACCCAGAACTTCAAGGGCTGGTGAGAAGTTTCCATGAATTAGCTTATCCACAAATAGAATCCCCTATAAACACGAAAATCCAAACTTGGAAGGCTTTGCTTCAAGAATTGGAAATTCCTATTGAATCTCCTGAGATGCAGTATTTTGTAAATTTGTTTCATCATTATCATCTAGAAAGGGATGCCCAAATAAAAAATCAGATTTTAAAAGAACTGGATCAACATCTCAAATTTTTAGAAAATACCTTATCCTTGAAAAAAACTATTAGGGATAAAAATTTTGAACAGGATTTAGAGAACTTAGATTTCTCTTCAGAATATTCGGGGAAGGCTTTAGATGCCGCAAAGAGCTGCAAAAGATACACACAGGAAGCACTTGATGCTTGTCTTGAGATGTATAGGAATCACTTACATCCCCTACCTCAACAAGGGCAATCCAGGTCAAAAATATTTTTTTCTCACGAACGTATAGAGTTGTTAGATTATCTTTCTCAGGCGACGAGCTTAACAAGCGATCTTATTAAGGGACCAATCATCGCAAAGCCCACAAGTGACCGACTACAGAAGCTACGGGATCTGATGATTAAGATGAGTAACAATAAAATTTATGAAAAATTTTATAACAAATTTGGCAATGAGGCTCCTGATCCTAAATCATGGGCAATGATGGCAGTTTTTGGTCCAATTGTGTCAATTGCCTTGATAGCAGTCGGAATAGCTCTTTTTGCTATCCCAGGAGGACAAGTGGGGGGCGCACTTTGCATATGTTTCGGTGCTGGTGGCATGCTAGCGTCTTTAGGCTCCACTGTAAGTGAAAAGCCTGCTTCGCTTAGTGCTCTAAAATATGAAGGTAAATTTGACTGTAAAATTGGTTTTTTTAGATCAAAGAGAAATGATAAATTGGATAGTTTACGTCATTATAAACTAGGAAACGCTTTAAATATGTATGAAGTTCTTCAGCGCGAATTAACCGAATTAAAAAATAGACAACACGGCAAGAGAGAAGTAAGCGATAACCAGCTCCCCCCGCCGAAACTCAGGAGATAGAAAAAGGAAGAGCACCCCCCGTGCTAACTAGGTCACGATATGCATTATATAATAATGGAAATTTACTGGCGCGCCCGGAGAGATTCGAACTCCCGACCCCCTAGTTCGTAGCCAGGTACTCTATCCAACTGAGCTACGGGCGCGTGATTATTTACCTCTTGTCAACTATAAACCCTGAAACAAGGTGTTGGCGGAGAGAGAGGGATTCGAACCCTCGATGGAGCTTTTGGCCCCATACTCCCTTAGCAGGGGAGCGCCTTCAGCCTCTCGGCCATCTCTCCGTGTATAACTTTTTCTTAAAAAAGTTCGGCTGATTATATGCGCGGCTGTGAGATAATTACAACAAATACTATTTATGATATGCTAAAAAATAGCACCTCAGGATATGCTTCAAAATGACAGCCTAGCAATTAAAGCAATGGGCGCGTTTTTTGCGGGGTGTTAGGTGCACAGGGCCGAGTAACTTTTTGTACCTTTATTTTTGTAAGCAGTGATTCTAAACTATTCCTCACTTTGGTCCTTTTTCGGTTTTTCGTTAGGGCTTGCTTCTGTTTCCGCGGGGACCGTATTTTTTTCTTGCTGAATACGTTGATAAATTTCTTCACGGTGAACCGATACGTCTTTAGGTGCATTGATACCAATACGTACCTGGTTTCCTTTGATTCCAAGTACTGTGACAACAACGTCATCACCTATGATGAGGGTTTCGCCCACACGTCTTGTTAAAATGAGCATTTTTATCTCCTTTAAACTACCTTGTTATAATATAGGATCTGTTGATAATTCTCTTTAGGGGGCGTAACGCTTTGGTTTTCGATGGTCCATTGCTCATTGACTTGCATGTCAATTGCGTTGGGGTGCTCAAAAATCAAAGCATTTCACCTCGGTCTAGCGAATTGTCAACAGACCCTAGTTTCTTTACCGATCTTCCTAATATTGCTTGAGCAATATTTCAGACTCACCACTTTGAGAGTGGCTTAGAGGTTGCAATAGTAAACAATCTAACTTCGATGTGCAAATAAGATTTAGAGATTTAAATAAAAACATATTTATCATACGGTTACATGGATGATTGTATCCCTAAGGATAAGTTAAGGTAATTAAACTTCCATAAGAGAAGGTTTTTTCTCAGAAGGAAGCTTGTCTAATTCAAAAGCACTATGTACAGCCTGTATACTGCGTTCCAGATTATCCTCATCAATGACGACAGAAATCTTGATTTCTGAGGTGGTAATCATTTGAATATTGACCCCTACATCTCCAAGGGCTTGGAACATTTTGCTCGCTACGCCTGAATGAGAACGCATGCCAATACCTACTAAGGATAATTTGGCAACTTTGGTGTTGCTTTTAACGGAGGCAATACCCAGTTCCTTAGCGAGTTGTTGAAGGATTTGTAGAGTTTTGGGATGATCTTTGCGGTGCAATGTAAAAGTAAAATCATTCGTTTCTTTGTCAGTTGCATTTTGAGCAATCATATCTATTTCAATATTAGCATCACTGACTAAGCCAAGGATTTGGCCTTCTATGCCGGCTCGATTGGGTACACCATTTAAGGCGATAATGGCTTCTTCGCGGCTGAATGCTATACCAGAAACTAAACGTCGTTGCATAATTTTATCCTCGAAAGTGACTAATGTGCCGGGATGATTGCTGAAAGTTGAAAGTACCCTGATAGGCAAATTATGTTTACTAGCTAATTCTACAGAGCGCATTTGTAATACTTTTGCACCCAAGCTTGCCATTTCTAGCATTTCTTCAAAACTGATTTGTGATAGCAAGCGTGCATTGGGAATAATGCGTGGGTCTGTTGTAAAGACACCTTCTACATCCGTGTAAATTTGACATTCTTCTGCATGGAGTGCGGCTGCAATGGCTACAGCTGTTGTATCTGAGCCTCCACGTCCTAGAGTGGTGGTATCGCCACGCGCATTGACTCCTTGAAAGCCTGCAATGATAACAACATAATCTTCCGCAAGATCTTGTAAGATCAATTCTGTTTTTACCTCTAAGATACGTGCTTTAGTATGAATTGAATCAGTTTGAATACCGATTTGTGACCCTGTATAAGAGCGTGCAGGGCATTTTTTTGTATTTAAAGCGATGGCTAAGAGTGACATAGAAACTTGCTCACCTGTTGCCACTAATACATCGTATTCGCGTGGAGCGGGATCAGGAGTTAGTGTATGGCAAAGTTGAATCAATCTATCTGTTTCATATTGCATAGCAGATACAACTACTACCAGTTGGTGGCCTTGTTGTTTAGCTTGGATAATTTTTGTTGCAACGTGTTTGATACGTTCTAAGGTACCGAGCGAGCTGCCGCCATATTTTTGAACTAATAATGCCATAGTTATATTGATCTCTTGACCGAGGGTCTTCACGAAATGAAAGGAGTATCATGCACTAAGTTTTTCCTTTTGTCTATTATATGCGCATGCTATTTCAATAGTTTTTCTACCCACTCATAGACTGATTCTAAAGCACTTGTTAAATGCTGGGGCTGGTTACCCCCGGCCTCGGCTAAATCTGCTCGGCCTCCCCCTTTTCCCCCTATTTGGGATGCAATCTTATTGACAAGTTCACTCGCTTTAATTTTTGCAGTATTATTTTGAGTGACACCCGTCACCACCGTGACTTTTCCTTCGCTTACAGCGGCAAGTGTGATAATCGCGCTACCTAATTTATTTTTAAGGTGATCAACGATATTACGCAATGATTTACCCTCAACCTCTTTTAGTTGAATGGCTAGCACTTTGACTCCCATTATTTCTTTTGCTTGTGTTGCTAATTCTTCACTGATCGCACTGGATAATTTTTCCTTGAGTTGGATTAGCTGCTTTTCCAGTATTCTTTTTTCTTCTTCTATCTGCTGTAGTTTCTTCTGAAAGTTCTGCTCACGTTTCTCGATCCATCGCAAAGCGCCTGCGCCGGTCACAGCTTCCAGACGTCGAATGCCTGAAGCGATACCCACTTCGGAGGTAATTTTAAATAAACCAATATCTCCTGTATGATGGGCATGTGTGCCGCCGCATAATTCTACTGAATCCCCAAAACGTACTACGCGTACTTGATCACCGTATTTTTCTTCAAATAAAGCCATGGCCCCGTTTTGTATGGCTTTTTCAGGGGAAGTAAGGTGTACGATGCCTTCATGATTAGAACGAATTTCTTGATTAACACATTGCTCAATGTGATTTATTTCTTCCGGTGTTAAGGGCATAGAGTGTGAAAAATCAAAACGTAAGCGTTCGGGTTCAACAAGCGAACCTTTTTGGAGCACATGTTCTCCCAACACTTGGCGCAATACTTTATGCAGTAAATGTGTGGCAGTATGATTTAGGACTGTTGCCATACGACGTTCCGCATCTACTTGTGCATTAACCACATCACCTATTTTTAATTGGCCTTGTTCTATTTTGCCTATATGGACGAAGGCTTGTCCTTGTTTTTGAGTGTCTAATACACGGAATATATTTCCCTCGAGGGTTAAAAAGCCTTGATCACCGACTTGGCCGCCTGATTCTGCGTAAAAAGGTGTGCGGTCTAAAATAATAGAACCTTCTTCACCTGATTTTATTATATTGACGGATTGATTATTGCAATAAAGCGCTATTATTTTCGCAGTATCGGGGATGTTTGTTTGAAGTAAATCTTTATAACCTATAAACTCAGTGGGACAATCAATATCAGCCCCTATCGCATACTCGGCAGAAAATTGGTTGGATTGCCTCGAACGTTCGCGTTGTTCATTCATTGCTGTTTCAAAACCTTCGTAGTCCAATGTTAATTGACGCTCACGCGCGATGTCTGCTGTTAAATCCACAGGAAAGCCATAGGTATCATATAATTTAAAAATAACTTCTCCAGGAATAATTTTTGTTTTGAAATTACGACTGACTTGCTCAAAAAGCTTTAGGCCTTGTGCTAATGTGATACTGAATTGTTCTTCTTCTTGACGCAATAATTTCTCAATGTGAAATTGACCTTTGATTAATTCTGGATAGGCGTCCCCCATTTCAGCAGCTAAGGGCTTCACGAGTTTGTAAAAAAAAGGCTCCATTAAACCTAATTTACTACCGTGACGTAAAGCGCGACGAATAATGCGACGCAAGACATAGCCTCGACCTTCATTGGAAGGATAAACGCCGTCTGTGATTAAAAAAGCCGAAGAACGAATATGATCGGCGATGACCCGCAAAGAGGGGTGTGTTAAATCTTGAGTGTGTGTCAGGGTAGCAGTCGCTTTTATCAGCGCTTGAAAAGTATCAATTTCGTAATTGCTGTGAACGCCCTGCATGACAGCGGCAAGACGTTCTAAACCCATGCCTGTATCCACAGAAGGCTTGGGCAGCGGTGTCAGGGTGCCGTCAGGGGCGCGATCATATTGCATAAATACTAAGTTCCAGATTTCGACATACCGATCGCCGTCTTCATCAGGGCTGCCAGGGGGGCCACCAGCGATCTGGGATCCATGATCATAAAAGATTTCTGTGCAAGAACCACATGGGCCCGTGGGGCCCATGGACCAAAAGTTGCTGGCTTCACCGCAGCGAGTAAATCTTTGAGGGTCAATTTTAATTTCATTAAGCCAGATGTCAGCGGCTTCATCATCTTCCTTAAAGACAGTGATCCATAATTTTTCTGATGGTAACTTTAAAATGCCTGTCAAAAATTGCCAAGCTAATTGAATTGCTTCCCGTTTAAAATAATCCCCAAAACTAAAATTGCCTAGCATTTCAAAGAAAGTGTGATGACGTGCCGTATATCCTACATTTTCTAAATCATTATGTTTGCCACCGGCGCGTACGCAACGCTGTGAAGAAGTGGCACGTTTATAAGCGCGCTTTTCTTTGCCTAGAAAAATATCTTTAAAAGGTACCATGCCTGCATTTGTAAATAATAAGGTGGGGTCGTTGCTAGGAACTAGTGAGCTGCTTGATACGGCCTCATGGCCGTGGTCACGAAAATAAGACAGAAAAAGGGTACGAAGGTGGTTCAAGCTGAAGGTAGCAGATTGTTTTTTTTTAATCATGGGCTGGGTCGCTGCTTTGAAATAATAAGTTAATTTGTTCGAACGTAAAACCACGATAACGCAAAAAACGCATTTGCTGAGCGCGGGATTTAAAATCGAGCGGCAAGCGATTTTTAAAGCGCTTTTGCCATGCTTTACGTACCTCATCTAGCCAAGCATTATCGGTGATCTTAAGATGATGTTCAATTAAATCTTGTTCAATGCCCCGTTCGAGTAATTCAGCTTGAATACGGAGAGGCCCATAACCTTGAGTGCGTCTATAACGAATGAAATTTTCTATGAAGCGGTTATCGTTGAGAATGCCTTCTTCACGGAGAGCCGCAAGTACACTATCAATTGCATCTTGGCTAGAAATTTTGCGTTGTAATTGGCGAGATAATTCCATAGTAGAATGCTCACGGCGCGCTAGCAAGTGAAGGGCAGCGCGCCGAGCATCTTTTAGTTCACTCAGGCGATAGTCTCCTCTACTTCTTCTTCATTGATTTCAGCGGGAGCTGAAGTTGTGATTAATAATTTTTCACGCAGCTTAGTTTCTAGTTCTTGGGTAAGTGCAGGGTGTTCTTTTAAGAAAAGGCGAGCATTATCTTTACCTTGGCCGATACGTTGGCCTTGATAACTAAACCAAGCCCCCGCTTTATCTACCAAGTTATGTAGTACGCCTAATTCAATGATTTCACCTTCACGGGAAATACCTTGGTTATAGAGGATTTCAAATTCTGCTTGTCTGAAAGGGGGGGCTACTTTATTTTTGACAACTTTAACGCGAGTTTCGCTGCCAATGATTTCATCTCCATTCTTGACATTGCCAATGCGGCGTATATCTAAACGAACTGAAGCATAAAATTTTAAAGCATTACCACCGGTAGTGGTTTCTGGGTTGCCAAACATCACGCCGATTTTCATACGGATTTGATTAATAAAAACGACCAATGTATTAGAGCGTTTGATATTAGCTGTGAGCTTGCGCAAGGCTTGTGACATTAAACGTGCTTGCAAGCCCATATGTTGATCGCCCATATCGCCTTCAATTTCAGCTTTAGGCGTAAGAGCTGCGACGGAATCAATGACAACCACATCCACTGCACCTGAGCGTACGAGCATATCCGTAATTTCTAATGCTTGTTCGCCTGTATCAGGCTGTGAAATGAGCAATTCATCTACGTTAACACCGAGGCGCTTAGCATAAGCGGGATCGAGAGCGTGTTCTGCGTCTACAAAAGCGGCTGTGCCCCCTTTGCGTTGGCAAGAGGCAATCACTTGCAATGTCAATGTGGTTTTACCTGAAGATTCTGGCCCATAAATTTCTACAATACGGCCGCGCGGTAAACCACCAATACCAAGTGCAATATCTAAGGTAAGAGAACCCGTGGAGACTGCTTCAATATCATCCAGGGGCGGTACATCGCCTAGGCGCATGAGAGAACCTTTGCCGAATTGGCGTTCAATTTGGGTGAGCGCTGCGCTCAATGCCTTTTTTTTGTTTTCTTCTGGTGCTGTCATGGGATTCTTTCCTTCTATTTAGGGTTAAAAAAACTACAGAATGGCGCTGTATCGGAGGTGTGTTAGCTTTGACATTCTACTAAGATTCTTAAGGCAGCTTCAATAGTTTTTTCCCGAATAGTTTCTCGCTCGCCTGCGAAGAGATAGCGGCTGATTTGAGTAGGAGTCAGGGCAGTTGCACATGCAATCCAAACGGTGCCGATGGGTTTTTCTAAAGTACCCCCATCGGGGCCAGCAATGCCCGTGAGAGCGATACTGATGTGAGCGTGGCTACGAGCTAAAGCCCCTTCTGCCATTTCTCTTGCGGTTTCCGCGCTGACGCTGCCGGTTGTTGTTAATGTTGCAGGAGTCACGCCTAATAATTCTTCTTTAGAAATATTGCTATAGGTGATAAAGCCGCGGTCAAACCAAGTGGAAGAACCTGCAATACAAGTGATAGCATAAGCAAGACCGCCGCCTGTGCACGATTCCGCGGTGACTAATTTCCAGTTACGAGATTTGAATTGCTCGCCCACTGTCTTAGCAAGTTGTTCAATAGTCATTGTCATGTTATAACCGCGTTTCTTGTTTTAAGAGAATCCTACTATGACGGAACAAAATGAAACGATCAAGCAGCATACACCGATGATGCAGCAATATTTGCGAATTAAAGCAGATTATCCTGATACGCTTTTATTTTACCGTATGGGAGATTTTTATGAATTATTTTATGAGGATGCTGAAAAGGTAGCACGCTTATTAGATATTACTTTAACAGCGCGCGGCCAATCTTCTGGTAAACCTATTCCCATGGCAGGCGTGCCTTACCATGCTGCTGAATCGTATATGGCAAAACTCCTGCGCCAAGGGTTGTCTATTGCAATTTGTGAACAAATAGGGGATCCGAAAACCAGTGTGGGACCAGTTGAGCGTCAAGTGATGCGAGTGTTAACGCCTGGTACCGTCAGTGATGCGGCATTTTTGGAAGAAAATCAAGATAATTTATTAGCCGCATTGCATGCAGAAGAGGAGAGATTTGGTATTGCCACCTTAGATATGAGTAGCGGGCGTTTTAATTTATTAGAAGTGCACGGACAAGATGCATTGCAAAGTGAATTAGCTCGTTTAAAGCCAGCGGAATTATTAGTAAGTGAAGAATTAGAGCTTTTATTTACACCATCTGGTGTGCAGCGGCGGCCCCCATGGGAATTTGAAATTGAAACAGCATTGCGTTTGCTGACAGAGCAAATGCAAACACAAGATTTAGCAGGATTTGGCTGTAGGGAAATGGGTGTTGCCTTAGCTGCAGCCGGGTGCTTATTACAATATGCAAAAGCTACCCAGCGTGGGCAATTATCACATCTGCGTGCTATTCATGTTGAACAGCGGGATGAAAGTGTAATTTTGGATGCAGCTACTCGACGTAATTTAGAATTGGTTTATAATCTTTCTGGCGGCCAGGAAAATACGCTCGCGTCAGTATTCGATCACACAGCAACAGCGATGGGTAGCCGTTTATTGAAACGGTGGTTGCAGCGCCCATTACGCAAGAGAAAGGTCTTGTGCGCCCGTCAACAAAGTATAGCGACGTTGCTGACGGATCGTCGTTATTTAGGATTGCATGAAGCACTGCGTCGTGTAGGGGATGTAGAGCGTATTGGTGCGCGTATCGCATTAAAAACAGCACGTCCACGTGATTTAATGGAATTAAGGCAGACGTTGGGAGTACTGCCTGGGCTACAACAGCAGTTGAAAAAATGTGTTTCGCCGTTGCTAGCAGAGTTAGCTAAAAAAATTAATGAGTATCCTGAGTTAACTACTTTATTAGTTAAAGCGATTGTAGAAAATCCTCCGGTTACTATTCGGGAGGGAGGGGTGATTGCCCAAGGTTATGATGCAGAGTTAGATGAGTTGCTTGCGTTGAGTGAAAATGCCGGTGCTTTTTTAATGGAAATGGAAGAACGGGAAAAAAATCGTACCGGGCTTTCAACACTGAAAGTAGGTTATAATCGGGTACATGGATTTTATATTGAAATAAGTCGGCTACAAGCAGCGCAAGCGCCCTCTGAGTATATTCGTCGTCAAACTTTAAAAAATGTAGAACGGTTTATCACCCCCGAATTAAAAGCGTATGAAGATAAAGCATTAAGCAGCCGGGACAATGCTTTGGCACGTGAAAAAATATTATATGAAGCGTTACTTGAAAAATTGACGGAATCATTGTCAGTTTTGCAAGGATCAGCCGAAGGATTAGCGGAATTAGATGTATTAACCAATTTAGCAGAGCGCGCAGACAGTTTAGATTTATGTTGTCCCGAATTAACCCATGAATCTGAAATTATAATAACCGCAGGACGTCATCCGGTCGTTGAATCGGTTTCCTCCCATCCCTTCGTGCCTAATGATGTTGTACTTGCAGACCCCCAGCGGATGCTATTGATTACGGGGCCTAATATGGGGGGTAAATCTACTTATATGCGACAAATTGCTTTGATAGTATTGCTAGCGCATATTGGTAGTTTTGTGCCAGCGCGAGCAGCGCGGATTGGTTTGGTAGACCGTATTTTTACGCGCATTGGCGCAGCAGATGATTTAGCCAGTGGGCGTTCTACTTTTATGGTAGAAATGACCGAAACAGCCGCTATTTTACATAATGCGACAGTGCATAGCCTCGTATTGATGGATGAAATAGGGCGTGGGACTAGCACGTTTGATGGTTTGTCACTGGCGTTTGCGTGTGCTGAACACCTCGCAAATAAAATTAAAGCATATACTTTATTTGCTACGCATTATTTTGAATTAACGACCCTAGCAGAGACTATTCCTTTTGTAAAAAATGTGCATTTTAATGCAACAGAGCAAGGGGAGAAAATTATTTTCTTACATACAGTAAACGCAGGAGCTGCGAATCAGAGTTATGGTATTCAAGTGGCACAGCTTGCAGGTATGCCGCGAGAAGTAATTCAGGTTGCGAAACAAAAACTCTATCAATTAGAAAACCAGGCATGTACTAGTTTGAAAAAAGCTGTCCCTCAGGTGCAGGGTGATTTATTTTCAATGTCAATGGAAAGGGAAAATGCAGCGATAAAATTATTAAAAGAAGTCAATCCAGATCACTTGTCACCGCGAGAGGCATTGGAGTGGTTATATCGGTTAAAAACTTGTCTTAATTGAAAAATTGCTTCACATGCCATGGCAGCTTACGACGTACACTCACGTTCGCATTAGTTCTTTTATTTTTTATTAAATACGTTAAAAAGTTTCTCTTCCAGGGCATCAGCGGGCAGGTACGGATGGTGTTTATATTTATTATCGTTATGTTTTCTGATAGCAAATAAGCCTAGGCTAACTACAAATGCTGCGGTTGAAATCGGAAAGAGGACTGCATGACTAGAAGCCATGCCTATTCCGAGTAATGCCATGCCTAGAATAGAAAATAAAGTACTGATCGCTTTTTGTAATTTCTTAGAGATGCAGGGACTTCCCATTAATATTTCTTTAAGTTCTTGCATGCAGGCTTGCAATTGTTTTTGTGTTTTTATTTTTTCTTTATCAATAACCGCTACTATATTTCGCATAATATAAGAAATAATTTTTTGTTTAGTTTCATCGTTTATTTCTTGGTCTTCTTTCAATTCCGAAAAGAAGTCTTTTATAGCTAAATAGGCTTGCTGAGATTCTTCACTAGAAAATTGACTTAAAGAGACAAGAACAAAATCAGCAGCATTAAACGCTGAAGTTAGATTCTCTGCTACTTTAGAACGTTTTAATTTCCCCATAGCGCGACTAGTAACTTGTTTTAATTTATTCACAATGATGCGGGAGGGATCTAAATCGTTTTCCAATGGATTAGAAGGAATTTCCAGCTGAGAAAGCATTTGCTCATCTATTTCTGGAGAGATCAGCCACTGATTTAATACGGTGAGAGCGAGTAAGCGGATATTCTGCTCCACTCTTTTGCTGTTGGAAGGGTACAATAGAGAACATAATTCATATAATTGCTTTAAAAAATTTAACCTACTTAGTAAGTCAATTTTTGAAAAAACTTTGGCCATGAGGCTGTTTTTAAAAGAAAAAAGCATTTCTTTTTCTTTTTCAAAAGAATGGGGAAGAATTATTTCTGGGTATTTTTCTTTTGGTTTTTCTTCTTTTTCTATTTCTGCCTTTGTTTCTACTGCCGCTTCTACTGTTACTGTTGCTTCTGCTTTTTCTTCTACTTCTCCTGCTGCTTCTGGTTCGGCTTCTACTTCTGCTTTTTCTTCTCCTTTCTTTTCTTCGTTTGTTTTTTCTACTCTTACTTTTTCTACTTCTATTTCTATTTTTCCTTCATAAATATTTATCATTTCTTCACATACAGAAATCCAGGAGGAGTAAAAGTCATGTTCATCCTCATTTTTCTCTTCTTCATTTTCCTTTAATGCATTTGTGCCCATGTTCTCCAGAGACAACCATACTCCTAATTCTATTAATAGATGATGGGGCATGTGTCTTTTGCAATTGCGTGCCGAAAGCACTCGATGAGATTGGCCAAATTTTACTATACATTTTAGGATCTTTTTTGCTATTTCCAGCCTTTGATATAAGAGAGCAATATGCAATGCATTATTACCTTTATAATCACTTTCATAAAAAAGCACATCCATGCCGGATCTGTCAAGTAACGCTATCACTTCTTTCTCTTGTTCGTGCGAAGCACAGTCCTTAATCTTCCCCATAAGCTCCGTGCCGCCATCCAGGAGCACATGCTGATTCAAAGAAGAATGACTTGAAGCAGAGCTCAATGCATGTAAGGTTTTAACTTGTTCTGGGGAAAAATGAGCACGTATCGCTTCTAAGGGGGTTCCACCGTATTTGGCGCGAAGATAAACTAGATTTTGTGCAACTTTTCTTTGAATAGCTATTTCCAAAATCGTTTTACAAAGCTTATATTCTTTTCCAGAAGCAGCAAGGTGTAGAGCCGTATTATTATTAGTGTCTGTAGCTAATAAAATATAATCATTATCAAAGGAACTTAAGAGGTTATTGAGAATAAATTTGCGTAAAGGCTTAGGGTTTAGTTTTGTATTTTTTTTGATGCGCCCAAGAAGTTTTACTAAAAAAACCAAGAAATGAGAAGGATAGCTGTTTCTCTCAATTGCCTCTCTTTGATCCATCATTTCATCGAATATAGCAGGGTCTTTTTCTGCTATACTAAAAGCTTCTTCAAAGTTGTTGGTCTTGATAGCATCCCATAATTTTTTTATTTCATCTTGCTTTTTTTTGTTTGCAGATGGATTTCCCTCTTTTAGGTTAGTAGGGTTCTTTGGTGGGGGAGAAGAAGGGGTTTTAAACTCCAACTCAAGCGGTGTTGTAAATACGGCACGGGGTCTCATATCATATATATCCTTTCAAGTTATACTTTATAGATATACAAGGTTCCCCATTTTATTTTAAAAAAAAATAAATGTCTAGGGGGTTAAGAGTGGCCCCCTTGATTCTAACGTCATGATGTTAAATCATATTTTTTTCTTGGTGGATTGAAGTAAATTTGTCACTTCTTCTTTTTCTAACTCCATCCATCTTCCCCGACGCAAGGACCGAGGTAGAGTAATAGAATCAAAGCGAATTCGGATTAGACGGCTGACTTTAACACCTTGAGATTCCCAGAGTTTACGAACCATTCGATTACGGCCTTCTTTGACAAGGACGTGGTACCAATGATTTGAACCTTCGCCGCCAGCATCAGTAATAGCGTCAAAATGCGCAGGAACGCCTTCTAGCAACACGCCTTCTTTAAGATTTTTCAGCATCTTGGGGCTTACTTGTCCTTGTACTCGGACTGCATATTCACGTTCAATCTCTTTAGAGGGATGCATGAGCTGATGGGCTAATTCGCCATCATTAGTTAATAATAAAACGCCCGACGTATTAAAATCTAATCGGCCTACTGAAATCCAACGACTATTACGTAATAAGGGTAAGTGATCAAAAATAGTGGGCCTACCTTGTGGATCACTCCTCGAACAAATCTCGCCTTCGGGTTTGTGATAAAGCAATACACGTGTTTTTTGATGAATACTTTTCATGAGTATGATGTCTCGCCCATCTACACGGACTTTAGCTTGAAGAGTGATGCGGTCACCTAATTTTGCTATTTCGCCATTCACATGAATACGGCCTTCTTGTAACCAAACTTCAATTTGGCGCCGGGATGCAAGCCCGGTATTCGCTAACACTTTCTGGATTTTTTCAGTCATGAGAGGTTGCTGTTTCTTGCTGAGATAGGGGAAGAGAAGGGGTTTCTATAAGAGATTCTCCTTCTTGATTAATCAATTCTAGTTGTACTTGTAATTTTTCTTCTTGAGTGGTTAGATCTTTTAATTCGCTCAGAGTTGGCAATTGTTCTAGGCTTTTTAAATTGAAATGATCAAGAAAATCTTTAGTGGTGGCATAGAGTGCAGGCTTGCCAGGTACATCACGATGACCCACAATACGTATCCATTGACGTTCCATTAATGTCTTGAAATGATGAGAACTGGCGCTTACTCCGCGGATTTCTTCTACTTCAGCGCGTGTGATAGGCTGACGATAAGCAATCAAAGCCAATGTTTCTAAAAAAGCACGAGAATAGCGTGGAGCACGTTCTTCCCACAGCTTAGATAACCAAGGACTTAAAGCGATTCGGGCTTGAAATTGAAAACCACTTGCTACTTCCCGTAACTCAATGCCGCTCGTTTGATATTTTTCTTGTATAGCGGCAAGCGCTGTTCTTATATCATGTGTTTCTGGCTGAGCAGTTTCTTCAAATAATTTTTGTAAATGAGTAGCAGTTAAGGGCCGACCTGCAACCATCAAGGCTGCTTCGATAATTTGTATTAGTAATTCAGGGGTGATGGGGCTCATAAATAATTAACCTGGCGCTTTAACTTTAAGATGAATAGGCCCAAAGGGAATGGATTGTACGAATTCGATAGCATCATTTTTGAGTAATTCTAACATGGCTAAGAAGGTGACGACCACACCTAATCGACCCTCAGCGGGGGTAAATAAACTGGAAAACGTGACGAATTCAGTGTGCTGCAATGCACTCAGGATGATTGTCATTCGTTCACGTACGGACATTGTTTCAAGTTGAATTTGGTGGCTTGTGCCTAATTCTGCTCGGCGTAAGACATGAGATAAAGCCAGTACTAATTCTTGCAACGATACAGTAGGTTGAGGTTTTTCAAATACCGTGTTATTTGTGCTGATATTTACCAAAAAAGTATCTCGTCCCTGACGCGGAATTTGATCGATTTCTTCTGCGGCTTTTTTAAAACGTTCATATTCTTGCAAGCGGCGTATTAATTCAGCCCGTGGATCCTCTTCAGTACCTTCGATGTTTTCAGGGCGAGGTAGTAACATACGTGATTTGATTTCTGCTAGAATGGCGGCCATGACAAGATATTCTGCTGCAAGCTCGAGTGAAATGGTTTTCATCAACTCCACATATTCCATGTATTGACGGGTAACTTCAGCAATAGGAATATTAAGAATATCGATATTTTGTTTTTTGATGAGATAGAGTAATAAATCGAGTGGCCCTTCAAATGCTTCTAAAAACACTTCCATCGCATCAGGGGGGATATAAAGATCTTTAGGCAAAGAGGTGAAAGCTTGACCACCTACCATAGCAATGGGTGCGGGGTTTTCTGGAGAGAGCGTGAGGTGGCTGGAATCATTCATGTAGGGTATTTTACCGGATATCAGGGCCAGGTGCGAAATTATTTTATATAAAATAAGTGAGAAAAATGAATTCGTTAATTAATCAAGCCACTCTCATTTTAAAGCGTGGTGGTCTTATCGCTATGCCTACTGAAACGGTGTATGGTTTAGGGGCGGACGCTAAAAATCCAGATGCTTTGCGTAAAATATTCCAAGCTAAACAGCGGCCCACAGATCATCCTCTCATTGTGCATTTGGCGGATATATCACAATTAAGCGAATGGGTGAGAGCCATTTCCCCTTCGGCACAGCGTTTAGCAGAGGCATTTTGGCCAGGCCCATTGACTCTGATTTTACCCAAAGCAGCGCAAGTGTCGGACTTAGTCACAGGTTGCCAGCAGACGGTAGGAGTGCGTATTCCTCGTCATCCTATAGCGCAAGCCCTCTTAAGGAGCTTTGGTAGTGGGATTGCGGCGCCTTCCGCCAATCGTTTTGGACGTATTAGCCCAACAACCGCAGCAGCTGTATATGAAGAATTAGGGGATACAGTGGATTTGATCTTGGATGGGGGCATTTGTGTCGTGGGGGTAGAATCCACGATTGTGGATGTCAGCGGCAAATATCCCGTTATTTTAAGACCAGGCATGATAACGAGTACACAAATTGAGGCAGTGATCCATCAAACATTAGTTACGCAAAAACGTAATGTACCGCGGGTATCTGGTTCCTTGGAGGCGCATTATGCGCCTGCTACTTACACGCAGCTGCTTTCCACAGAAGAATTTTCTCATTTTTTGGAAACACTCACTGAAGGTGACTTACCTGTGGCCTTAATGATTAGAACGCCTCTGACTCTTAAGAATAAAAAAATCACTTGTATTGCTATGTCAGCCGATCCTGAATTATATGCGCATGATTTATATCAAACTTTACGAGCATTAGATAATAGAGAATTTAAACGGATTGTGATTGAAGATGTACCGCAAAGCGAACGATGGCAAGCCATACGAGATCGGTTATTAAAAGCCAGTTTTCGGCCTTTATAGCTGATTGAATTTAAATACTTGCTCTTTTTTCGATATTTTCATACATTCAAGCGTTGAAGCTCTTGCATTATTTGTTATGCGCTTAACTGAATGTGTCATGATCGATCTATTACTGCCCCTGTGCCAGTGAAAACCCTAGTTTTCCGTCAAAAGTATAAAGATTTTCAGTTTTAATGACATCTAGGCTCAGTTGCTCAAACTGTTGCAACAATTCAATAATATGGTGATGAGTAATAGGTTGAAGATTTTTTATGTCTGTTGTGGCTTGAAAGCGGCAACTGCAGTGATGAGCATAAGGCGCCTCGACCATACAATCTGGCCACACTTTTAAACCGCGGCTGGTAATGACAACTAGTTGCAAATGTGGATGCATTTTTGTTAGCTTTTTGCCTAATTCTTCGGGTGCATAGTGAGGGTTATCAATAAATATATCGACCCCAACTAATTCTTTTTTACTTAGAGTTTTTTTACGTTCACCATAACATTCGATTTTTGCTCGTATATCGTTTCTATATTCAATAGGCTTGAAAGAAGCAGGCTTTTGCCCTAAGTGCGCAACAACTGCATCAGCAAATTCATCGGTATTCACTTTTTTCTTGCTATGCTCTTTGGAATAAATATCGGCAGTATGGATGCCTTCTTCTAATGTTTTTAACCAGGCATTTTCAATTAGCATGGCTGTTTCAGGCTGGTTAATATGAATAAGCATTTGAATAGACGCATTAATTAATCCTGAAGGATTTGCAATTTTTTTGCCCGCGATATCCGGCGCTGACCCGTGAATAGCTTCAAACATAGCAACGTGATTTCCTACATTAGCTGATCCTGCTAATCCTACAGAGCCAGCAATTTGTGCTGCCACATCTGAAATAATATCGCCATATAAATTAGAAGTAATAATGACATCAAAACGTTCTGGTTCAGCTGCGACTAACGCAGTGCCTATATCAATAATAAAATGTTCGGTTTTAATGTCGGGGTATTCTCGCGCGATTTCATTAAACACTTGATGAAAAATACCATCCGTCATTTTCATGATGTTATCTTTGGTAAGGCAAGTGACCTTTTTACGATTAAATTTGCGTGCATACTCAAAAGCATAATGTATTACCCGCTCACAGCCAGGACGTGTTACTAATTTTAAACATTGATAAACTTCGTCTGTTTGCTGATGTTCAATGCCTGAATACGTTCCTTCTTCATTTTCTCTTACAATTACTAAATTCATGTGGGGATGATGGGTAGGAACAAAAGGAGGATAAGAAACACAAGGGCGTACATTCGCAAATAAACCTAATGTCTTTCGTAATGTGACATTTAAGCTTTTATACCCACCGCCTTGAGGTGTTGTAATGGGGCCTTTTAACAATACCTTAGTTCTTTTTAAAGATTCCCAAGCTGTGTCAGGAATGCCGGAGGTAAAGCCTTCCAAATAAAGCTTTTCTCCTATCTCAATGGTTTCCGGAGCAAGGGGTGCATGGGCTGCAGTTAAGATTTTCATGGTGGCCGCCATAATTTCCGGGCCGATGCCATCACCATATGCAATTGTAATGGGAGTTTTGATTGTCATGATTGTTGCCCTGTTTTTTTAATGTGTTTGTTCAAGATACATGTCAGGCATGATTTCTGCAATGATACGTTCCATCTGCATGGAACGTGAGCCTTTTACTAGAATAGTTACCCCGCTTTTTAAATAAGGCCGTAACGCAGTGACTAATTCTTGGTATTCCGTAAAGTGCTGAGCATTTTGACCAAATGCTAATGCCGTCGCTGAAGATAAATGACCGAATGTAAAAAGATGGTGAATGCCAGCAGCACGGATGTTCTCTCCGGCAGAGTGATGTAATTGCATTTCATTTGATCCTAGTTCTTTCATATCACCCAATACTACAATTCTTATGCCAGGTAAAGAAGCCAAAGTGTTAACTGCAGCTTGTAATGAAAAAGGATTAGCATTATAGGTGTCGTTAATAATATACGTGCCACTGGATAAAATATATTGTTGCATACGGCCTGGCGCGGGAGTGACCTGTTCTAATCCTTGTTTGATAGTCATTAAATCCAGATCAAGGGCAAGCGTCGCAGCTGTTGCGGCTAAGGCATTCATTATATTATGCGTGCCGAGCAAAGGCAATGTGACATCTATCTTGCCTTGAGGGGTGTGTAATTGAATAGATTGATTTTCTTTAATAACAGCAGTGACATCGGCTTTATTTTTTAAGCCAAAACTTAGATAAGGATGATGATCAATCAAACTATGCCAATAAGTAAAATGAGCATCATCGCTATTAAGAATAGCTGTGCCATTTTCCTGTAGCCCTAAAAAGATTTCTCCTTTAGCACGAGCAACGCCGGCTACATCTTGTAACCCCTCTAAGTGTGCTTCTGCCGCATTGTTAATAATAGCGACTTGAGGTTTGGCTAAATGTGTCAAATACGCAATCTCACCAAAATGGTTCATCCCCATTTCAATGACTGCATAACGGTGCTGCTTACTTAATCGCAATAAAGTAAGTGGCAATCCGATATGATTATTGAAATTTCCTTCGGTCGCGAGCACTTGAGCCGGATTGTTGTGGCAAGCTGTGCGTAAAATAGAACTGATCATATTTTTTAAAGTAGTTTTACCATTACTACCGGTGATGCCAATAATAGGAAGAAGGAAACGCTTGCGCCAATGGAGGCTCAGTTTTCCTAATGCTTCAAGTGTATCAGGTACAGTTATTTGAGGGAGCGATATGTTATTAGGAGGGCGTTCCACTAGTGCCGCGCTTGCTCCTTTTTTAGCAGCTTCAACTATAAAATCATGGCCATCAAATCGTTCGCCCTTGATAGCTACAAATAAATTATGAGGGAGCAAAGTACGCGTATCTATACTTATACCGTGAAACTCATCATTTGAGTTAATAGGGGGATAATTCAAAATTTGGTTTAGTTCGGCTAAAGACATTTTGATCATGATGTTATCCTTACTAATAATAATATGCTGGCTGTAGCACTTTTCGGCCTAGCCCATTGTTAACAGAGTCTAACATATTTTGTCGGATTTAAATCCTAATCGCTCAAAATGTCCTTCTAATTCATCAATATTATTAAAGCGAATCAAAACATATCCTCCTCCGCGCTCTTCACAATCTATTTTGACTGCATTCCCTACATGGTCAGAGAGAGCTGTTTCGAGGCGTTTGAGATGAGGATCACTATAAGGGCTTTCTTGGAGAGGTTGCTGTAGTTTTTTTGCTTCCAACTCTATTTTACGTACGCTCCAATTTTTTTGAATACATAATTCAGCAAGCAGGCATTGATGGGGATGGGATAATCCCGCTAAAATTTTTCCATGACCTTCTGTTAATTGGCCTGAGCCTACTAATTCTTGTACACGAGGATCCAATTTTAACAAACGTAACATATTGGTAATTTTTGGGCGGGATTGACCTACTGCGGCCGCGACTTCTTCATGTAAATAGTGAAAATCATCTATTAGACGCTGGTAAGCTTGGGCTTCTTCGATAGGATTTAAGTCAGAACGGTTAATATTTTCGATGATAGCAGCTTGCAAAGCTTGCTCGTCTGTGTAATAACTAACAAGACAACTGACCTCTTGCAAACCTGCTAATTGCGCTGCGCGCCACCGGCGTTCTCCTGCCACAATTTCATAACGGCCTTCTTTTAAAGGTCTGACAACAATAGGCTGCAATAATCCTCCTGTGGTTTGGATGGAATCAGCCAATTCTTGTAATTGGGTTCCATCAAAATGGCGACGTGGTTGATATTTGCCGCGTACTAGTTGGTCTATGGATAATTGTTGTAGAAGTGGTTTAGGTTTAGTCATGGGGAAGTTCCAATATTTCGCAGGCTTTTAGCCAATTTTCTTCCGTTTCTTTTAATTTCTGTTGGATCTGAGCTTGGTGTATGAGTAATTCTTGCAGTTTAGATTTATTTTTTTCTTCATACAATTCAGTGTCAGCCAATTGCGTTTCAATCATGACTAATTTTTTCTCTAACATAGCAAGCTCATCTGCCAATTTCTTAACATTGTGCACTAAGGGCTTGCGTAATTCACGTCGTTTTGCATCTTCTTGTCGTTGCGATTTATGAGAAGCGGCTTTTATTGCTTGCATTTTCTCCTGAGATTCATTCTGTTTTCGGTAATGGATTAACCAGCGTTCATAATCGTTTAAATCACCTGTAAAAACAGTTAGCTTGCCCTCTGCTACAAGCAATAATTGATCTACGGTGGTGCGAACTAAAAAACGGTCATGTGATACTAAGATTACAGCTCCCTGATACTCTTGCAACGCCATGCTTAATGCATATCGCATATCTAAATCTAAATGATTAGTGGGCTCATCAAGTAATAGTAAATTAGGCTGTTGCCATACAATGAGGGCTAAGGCGAGGCGAGATTTTTCGCCGCCAGAAAAACTTTTCACGGTTTCAAATACTCGATTTTCAGAAAAACCGAAACTGCCTAAAAAGGTTCTTAATTCTTTCTCCGTGCTTCGTTCTGCAATTTTGCGTAAATGATCCAGGGGAGTTTCTGTTAATACCAAATGGTCTATTTGATGTTGAGCAAAATAACCTATTTTTAATCCCCCGCCTGTATCACGTCGCCCTTGAGTAAGGGTGATATCGCCTGCAAGCAGTTTAATCAAGGTAGATTTTCCAGCGCCATTCGGGCCAATGAGAGCTATTCTATCCTGAGGCGCAATACCTAGATTCACCTCGCTTAGCACTGTTTTTGGGCCATAGGTAATATTCACGTCTTCAAGTCTTATCAAAGGATGCGGACACTCAGTGGGTTCCTTGAAATGAAACTGAAAGGGCGAATTTAATTGAATTGCACTCACAGTTTCCATTTTTTCTAAAGCTTTTATACGACTTTGTGCTTGGCGGGCCTTGGATGCTTTGGCGCGGAACCGACTAATGAAACTTTGCAAATGAGCCATTTTTTTCTGTTGTTTTTCGTAAGTAGCTTGTTGTACTAATATATCGGCTGCAAGTTGTTTCTCAAAAGATGAATAATTTCCAGTGTATAATTTCAATTGTTGATGCGAAAGATGTGCAATATGATCCACGGTATGATCTAGAAAATCTCTATCATGCGAAATTAAAAGTAAAGTGCCAGGGTAGTGCATTAACCAATTTTCTAGCCACATTACAGCATCCAGATCTAAATGATTAGTGGGTTCATCGAGTAATAATACATCGGATCGGCACATCAGCGCTTGCGCTAAATTTAAACGCATACGCCATCCTCCCGAGAAATCACTCACCGCTTTTTTCTGTTCAAGATGATTGAACCCTAGTCCATTCAATAATTGCGCGGCGCGCGCAGGAGCCGTGTAAGCATCGATTTCACCGAGGCGGGCATGCAGGAAAGCAATACGATGGCCGTCATCCGTTTGCTCTATTAAGGCTAATTCTGTTTGTAATGTTTGACGTTCTGTATCCCCTTCTAATACGTATTCCAATGCAGATTTGCTATAAGCAAGAGTCTCTTGGGCCACATGCGATAATTTAAGTTGACGCGGGAGATCTAAACTACCTTGATCAGCTTCTATTTTACCTAAGAGCAGTGAAAATAAGCTCGTCTTTCCTGAGCCGTTAGTACCGATAATTCCAATACGTTGTCTAGGGTAAATTGTCCAATCTAGTTTGTGAAATAATATATGTTTACCATAGCGAAGCGTAATATTTTGTAATGTGATCATGATAAAAGGCGTGAGCCTGCTTGTTTTATGATGGGTTAGGCTTATATAACATTTTGCTGTTAATTTGCATAGTGGTTCCCTCTATGATTTGCAAGAGAAAGTTCCTCATACTATGATACGAGGGGTTACAAAGAGGAGAAAAGGATGTCTAAATTTTATTTGTTTTTAACAAGCATAAGCTTGTTTTTATCCAGCGCTGTCTTAGGGGAGGTCGCGCATTCACCTAGTAGCTCTTCTTTACTGCTGCTTTCTCCGCCTGAAGATCCCAGTTTTTTTAATTTTTCGGGTTATCTCGATGGTTCTTATAATTACCTGTCTAGAAGTAACCGTTTTACAAGTGGCTTCTATGATCGGATAAATGATCTCGCACCCAATGGATTTACTTTGCAACAGGCTGCAGTGACTATGGCCAAGCAACCTACGCAAGGGTCGGGTGTTTTGCTGAATTTAATCCTAGGGCGAGATGCCAATAATTTAGCACCCTTTGGAATGAATCCTAATATGGGTATTCAAAATGTCGGATTTACCGTGACCCAAGCCTATTTGCAATATGCCGTGCCTGCTTTCACAGTAATGGGAGGTCTATTTGATTCGCTTGCTGGGGCCGAAAATTATAACCCTACGACGGATACTAATTTTTCTCGTTCTATTTTGGATGGTTATGCAGAACCCAGCACGTTTTTAGGCCTACGGGGAACCTATGCCCCCAACAGTTCATTATCATTATTTGTGGGAGTAAATAATGGGTGGGATACCATTGAGGATACCGCTCGGCGCGTTACTTTTGAATTAGGCGCTATTTATACGATGAATTCACAATGTTCATTTGAGATACAAGGGTTCAATGGGCAGCAGCGCACAATGGACGAAGCTTTGGTGGGGCCGACGGGCATACGGAATGCCCTTGATTTTGTCGCAATTTATCATGCCACTGAAAAACTGACTTATATGGCAAATTACGATTATGGTATTCAGAATAGAGCGGATTTAGCAAACGGTAAGAGTGGAAAAGCTATTTGGCAAGGTATAGCGGGCTATATCAATTATCAATTTAATGAACGTTGGCAATCTTCTTTGCGAGCCGAAATTTTCTCTGATTATCAGGGTTTTCGCACGGGCGTTCAACAAACGTGGAAAGAAGCAACAGTGACGGTGGGGTATTCCCCCCTCAAACATTTGACATTACGCGCAGAAACCCGCCGCGATTTTTCGAATGTACCTTCATTCGTTGATAAAAATGGGCAGGGGGTGGGTAATAATCTCCAGTCATTTGCTTTGGAAGCGTTGTATGTTTTTAGCTAGTTACTCTTGAATTGTCACTCCAAGGGTTCCCCATCTTTTCTATATCCACCCGCATCGCGAAATAAGCTCATGTATTTAAAGATTATTTAAAGAACGTTTTTTTTTATTTGCCGGGCTATAATGAATAGCCGAATTTTTAGAGATGTTTAATATGCTAAACCGAAATATTGTATGGAATGATCTGTCCGCCGACGTGGTATTCTGCTTTTTTGAGAGGCTTGGCTTGCAAGATCAGATTTCTTTAGCATGTTCCCACAAAAATTCAAGAAATAATTTTGAAACATTTAAAAAAGCGTCTCAACATAAGAAAAAGTTCTTACAACATTTCCCTTATTGGCATATGAACGATGAAGGCCTCGAAGAAAAATCTGATGCAGCCGAAAGTTGGTATAGAAGGGTTCAGGAGGCTGAAAAAAAAGAATACCATGCATGGAAAGAAGAAAAAAGAAGATTATTTTCATGGGTGAAAGAAAGTAAGATTGAATTTTTAAAAGAATATTTCTTAAAGAAAGCCGTTGTGGAAGAAAGTAAAGAAGAAGATTTATCCCTCTCGCTATCAAAAGAAATTAGAGAAATTTTTCGCTGGCATGATAGGATGGAGTATACCCTTCTCCATTGGGCTCGACATAACCAAGATACGGTTCTATTGACATATTTTTATGATTTGTTAATAAATTATTGTGTAACTCCTCACAAAAGCCCTTTGTATTGGGCTATTCAGTGTAAGCAACCCTTAAATCTCGTTAGGAAGCTTCTTTCCAGCTCCCCTGTAGATCCTTCTCTTTCCCCTTATAAGATCGCCATATGGGCGGTAGAGACAGGGTATTCTGAGGTCTTAGAGTATTTAATAACTCAATATCCTCAATTGCGCGAAGAGTTTCTTACTCTTATTCCTCCGGAAGAGGGGGGGACCGGCAGAAGTATTATGCATCGGGCTATTATTTCTTGCCCTTTTTCTTCTCCTGTTTCTCCCATCATCGAACAATTACTTGCAGCAGCTCCTCCATTACTTAATCACGAAAGCTGGCAAGAGGGTAGCCCTTTGTGTTTGGCGTTAGAGCGGGGCCATATAAAGTTGGGAGAGTATCTCCTTAAACAGCAAGATATTGCTATTCTCCCTACTCACCAAAGTAAAAGTCGAGATACCCCTTTACATAAAATTATTAAGAGTTTTTACTCCCCTGAAAAAGAAAGATTTTTTTCTTTTATCTCCCGCTTACTAGAGAGATATCCTTCGCTATTAAATGAGCAAAATGCTAAGCAGTGTACCCCTCTTTTTTTAGCTATTTCTCAAGGCTCCGTGGAGTTAACGAAATTTCTTCTTCACCAAACTAATATTGAAAATCCGATCACCGTCAATGAGGCTGGAAGAACAATATTACATAGCCTTGCTCGGCGTAAGGATCTTTTTATAGAGGAAGAAGATCTTTCCAGATTACTCACTACCAGACCTGAGCTGCTGAATCAACCTGATGAGGAAGGCTATACTGCCCTGAATCTGGCGGTACTTTACCGTCATGAGGAAAGGGCCAGATATTTGCTGGAACAAGAGGATATTGATGCGATGGCTGCTGATTATAAGGGAAATACTGCCTTACATGCCGTATTTCCTGACTATGAGGTGTCGAAGAACCTACTTTCTTTAAGTAGCATCCGAATGCTGCTCACAAAGGCGCCAGCGCTATTGCATCAAAAAAATAATGATGGCTTTACACCGGTGCATTTAGCAATTCGAGCTGGGGGTTACGCCGTGCCCCCACTTTACCCCTTTTATCAAGAGGTGGTAGAGTTTTTTCTCAATCAAGAGAGTATTGAAAAAGGGCAAGCGCTGGATCCTAATAATAAGGGAGATACTCCTTTACATACATTGGTTCGGGGTAGGAGGTATGAAAAGAAATTCTTGACTATTATGCAGTTGTTACTTAGCAAAAAACCTGATTTTTTGAATCAAAGAAATAAGAGCGGCCATACTCCCTTGATGCGAGCTATTGATTACCGCTACGAGCACGGAGTGGAGTATTTGCTTAAACAAGCGGATATTGATCTTAGGGGAGTCGAGGAAGAAGAAAATACCGTCTTGCATTATGCTATTCAAGATAGCCGCGGATATGGGCCAGATGTAGGTATTATTCGAAATGCTATTCAAGATAGCCGCGGATATGGGCCAGATGTAGGTATTATTCGAATGTTGATTGATAAAGAGCCCGCATTATTACGTCAAAAAAATAAGAGCGGTTCTACGCCTCTTCAGTGGGCCATAGAGACGCACCAAGTCACAGCGGTAGATTTTTTTCTCCATCTTGGGAACGTGGAAAATGGGCTACTTGAAGTAGATGAGCAAGGGAATACTCTCTTACATTTTGCTATTTTACATTACAATACTTCAGGTGGGGATAGCCATCGCTTCCATCTGATTATCATCGACAGGCTAATTAGGAAAGCGCCGGCACTGTTACATAAAAGAAATAAAAGAGGCTTTACTCCTTTCCATTTAGCTATACGGTATCAGCGAGCGGAAGTTGTAGAATTTTTTCTGCGTCATCCACCTTGTGAAAATGCATTCCTCGACCAAGATGAAGAGGGAAACACGCTCTTGCATGAGGCTATTTTAATTGCTTATGCCTCTCCAGATTTGGCCTTCATTCAAGCGCTGCTTGAGAAGGAGCCCCTCCTTTTATGCCAAAAAAATAAGCGTGGCTTCACGCCTCTTCGCTTAGCGATACAGCGCAAAAAAACGGCAGCGGTAGATTTTTTTCTGCATTATCCTCCTAGGGAAAATGCATTCCTCGAACAAAATGAAGAGGGAAACACGCTCTTGCATGAAGCTATTTTAACTTTGTCTGCCTCTCCAGATTTGGCCCTCATTCAAGCGCTGCTTGAGAAGGAACCCCTCCTTTTATGCCAAAAAAATAAGCGTGGCTTCACGCCTCTTCGCTTAGCGATACATCGCAACCAAACGGCAGTGGTAAAATTTTTTCTGAGTTATCCCACTATTGAAAACCCATTACTCGACCAAGATGAAGAGGGAAACACGCTCTTGCATGAAGCTATTTTAACTTTGTCTGCCTCTCCAGATTTGGCCCTCATTCAAGCGCTGCTTAAGAAGGAACCCCTCCTTTTATGCCAAAAAAATAAGCGTGGCTTCACGTCTCTTCGCTTAGCGATACAGCGCAACCAAACGGCAGTGGTAAAATTTTTTCTGAGTTACCCCCCTATTGAAAACCCCTCACTCGACCAAGATGAAGAGGGAAACACGCTCTTGCATGAGGCTATAACGACCCGCCAATTTTTTACCCGTAGGCAGGAGTGTGCCACCAATTTGACGATCATTCAAGCTGTGTTCGAGAAAAAGCCCTCGTTATTACATCAGAAAAATAACCGTGGTATTTCTCCTTGGTGCTTAGCTAAAAATATGAGCTCGAGCGAAGTAAGGGAGCGTTTTTGTGCTATAGCTCCCGCGCGGATTAGGGAAGAAATGATCGTTGAAATGCAAGAGGTAATCAAATTCTTCTGGAAAAAAGAATGTGCTGTCGAGCTCACAGAGGATGCTTTCCCTTTTCCTGCCTGGGAGTTATCGTTTGCAGAAGAGAAAGACGCAGAAATGGTTTGTGAACGGCTCAATGCCTATCTTAATGCTGGGCATGCTAATGGAGAAGAGAAAGATGAAGAAGTAGCTTCTGCTATAGCGCAAGTAGGCCAGCCCCTACAGGTGATTAGAAAAGGTAATAAGTTTATTCTTTTAATTTCCACTGTCAATTGCCATAATATTTTACAAAAAGCGGAAGAAGATTTTATTAAACGTTATAATAAATTAGAACAGTTCCTCCAGGGAGTCAGTCCTCGCCTCCAATCCCGTATCACTGCTTCTATGAGAAAAATATTTGGGATTCTGATCGCACCTTCCTTCGAAGAAAAGGCTTTTTCTATGCAAAAAGTAAGAAGATTTCAAGAGGAGGTACAACGTTCATTTCTACCTCCCCTATTAAAAATAGCTCTCACTACGTTAGCGATAGCTTTTGCTGTTTATGGCTTATGTGCACTAGCAACAGGTATAGCTATTGCTATTCCAGTTGCGACAGCAGCAGTGGTGCCCATAGGCTATGTAGTTAATAGCTTTTTTAATCCGAACCACCATTCTCATAATGATATCATCCAGATAAGAAAAATACTTGAAGAACCAGCGTCCACTGCTTTGTGCCGGGCATCTTCTTAGTTTTCTTCCTATTCGGGCAAAGAAAGAGCGTTTTGTATAACTAAGTTAAATTGTCTCTGCTGGAGAGAAAATAGGGATTACAAAGTGGGCAACATGGATTATTATTGATTTTAGATATTCATATTAATAAAAATATTTTTATGGAAATTGAGGAGATACTCACCTTGTTTAGCCCAGGCAAGCCCGTAGAAAGTCTAGACGTCGAAGGATTTGATTTACAGGAGTTTTCTGAAAAAATTCGACCGTGGAGAGAAAGATCTGCAGCAAGGTGTGATCTCCTCTTTGAGCCCGTGGGTCAAGATGACTTCTTTTTTCATAAGGTAATGAGAGAAGGAAATGCAAAGGTCTGTTTACTACTCTTAAAAACGGTAGACTCCTTTGAGTTGAGCAGTGAAGGTTTGTTTAGGCCTGATTTTGAGGGAAGAAATGGATTACAGGTAGCTATTTTTCGAAAAGATCCCTTGCCTCCTAAAGTGCTTTTTTATTTTATTACCAAACTTTATTCTTTCGAGGCCATGGCTACTGCCTTAAAATCAAATTTCAAAAAAGAAGAAGATGCTATTGATTATCTTCCTCGAAAAGCAGGCCCTATGGTTTTACAAGCCGTGGTGGACCGCTGCTTGTTAGAGTTAAATTCTATTCTAGATGATCCTCTGCATGGGCTTCTATTGACTGAGAATCAGAAGACAGCGCAACGCTTTCTTAGAGAAATAGATAAATGGCATGATTATTTTAGTGAGACACGGAAGTGGCAAAGAAAATTGTTTTTTTCGCTTACCCCCCAAGCTGTAAATTATAATCCGGAAGCTTTTCTTTCTTTTTTTGAGGCTCTTATCCCTAATGATCTCAATAATTTTGGCAACGATACACAAGATGCTCAATGGCTTGCCCATATAGAATTGGCTTTGAATGTAGTAGAAAAGAAAGAGCAATATGGAGACCGCCTTCTTGCATTGAAAATCCGTTTGCTTTATTTTTCTTTTCAGCTTCTTAGAGTTCAAAAAAATGAAGTAGAACAATTTGTGGGAGTAGATATTAATTATATTATAGCCTCAATATTAGAGATTCACTCTTTTGAAAATATCGATGCTGATGATTGTGCGATGATGGCGGAAATATTTTCTCTTACCTCTTCTGATTCGGAAGCTTTCTTAGAACCCGGAGAAAAATTCGATGATTTTTCAAAGGATAATATTTTATTTAGGAAGCGGTTACGGTGTTTACATGCAGCAGTTCAGCAAGGAAGAATGGAATGTGCGCCTTTGCTACATGGATTGTTAGGAAAAATAAATAAGGCCAAAGTAGAGAAGATTAATTTAGAGAGGTGGGAAGAAGAAGATGAACAACGATTTCAATTTGTTATGGAAGCAGAAGATGTTCTTAATCAAAAAAGACACGAACTCAAAGCCTCAGTATCCTTCAAGTTATTCAGCATCAATTCAACTACGCCATTTGAACGGAAAGTTACTATTGAGGAAATAAAATTTCAGGAAAAAGAAAGTAGGGAAGATAATGAAAGATACAGAGAAGCTTGTAAGCAAGCAAAAAGAGCGGTTTGTCATTGGAAGTATCACGAAAAAGTACAACAAGAGTGGCAGGATTCTCATCAGCATGAATTTTGGAGCGAACAAACGGATCTGAAAAATTTCCCTGTGCAGATTTTTTCATTCGATTTTGAGGATTTTAAAGAGCAAAATGTAGGCTTAGCTAAGTATGCTCAGCATAGCTTATCCGCAGCGCATTCTTTAACAGAATTAGAAAGAAAATTCAAAGAGTATCTCGATAAATTTGAATTATTAGAAAAAGAATTCTTTTTAAAAATAAAAAATATAAGAAATTTAAAGAAAATATTAGCTTATGAAGAAAAATCGCTTTTAATTAATAGGGTGAAAGAAGCTAATCAATACCAGAAAAAAGCAAAGGAAGAAGTTAAAGAAGAAGAGGTTAAAGCTAATTCTCATCCTTCACAGGCTTTACAAAGCCAATTATACGCACCGTGTTCGCGTGAATCATTAGATCAAGCTATTAAAGCTTATAAAGAATTTCAAAGTCAATCCACGCGTGAGTTTTTATTAAAGAGAGGGATTCGAGCAAATTTAGAGTCGGAAATAGCTCGTCTGCAAGAGAGAAGTGAAATAACAATGGAAAAGGAAAAATCTATTCTTGAAAAACGCATAACTAAAATAAAAAATTTTTTAGAACAGCGCCTCCCAGAAAAAAATGAATCTGTAATGAAAAAATATTTAATAGATTTAAGTAAAGAGATGGAAGCCACCGCCCCTTTTCTTAGATGGGCAAGGTCTTATCTCCCCTGCTTTTTTAAATCTCAAGGAGAGCTTCTCCTATATAATTTAGCTAACGAATTGCGAAATGAATCAGAAGAAGCCGCACATACTCCGCCTTCTCCTTTAACTTCTTCTCCGTCTCAGTCAGGATGAATAACTTTCCATATTTCAGGATCTTCAAGCCCTAATTTCCACACTGAAATACCCCGCAATTGGTAGTGACGGGCTAAATCTAATTTGGCTCGAAAGGATTTTGCATCTTCTACAAAAAGATATTCGTTTTTATAATGATTAGCGTACATCACGTAAGAGGATTTCCATTGATTTTGCCAAAGAAGCGTTAACTGAAATTCATTTAGTAAGCTTAATACTTTTGAGTAGCTAATTTGAGTTATTTTCGATCGATAAGAGTATTTTTCAGGGATAAGCTGCCCGCTTTCTCCTGTATACCAATAGCCAGAATAGGTAGGAATACCGAGAGATATTTTTTCAGCAGGCACTACTTTCAATAAATTTTTTATTGTTTCTTCGACCCAATTGCTTGCAGAAATAGGACCGGGAGTAGTTAAGCTAGTATGCTTATCGTAACTCATGAGGCTAATAAAATCTGCATTTTGACCTAAGAGGGAATAATCATAAGCGCCAGACCAATTTTCGAAGAGCCAACGGTCATAGGTACTATTTAATACTTCTGTGGGGTGCGGAATAATGGCCACGCTGAGAATGAATCCATTGTGATGTAATCGATCGGCTGCAGCTTGAAAAAAATGACTGAAAGCATCTTTGTCGTTAAGATGAATATTTTCAAAATCAAATTGCAACCCATAAAAATGATATTGCTTGCAAAGAGAAACCATTTCTACGATTGCTCTTTCTTGAGCCCCTGTATTTTGCAAGAACTGGTGTAGCTTTTCTTGATTAAAATCAGAGTTAGTAATAAGCGGCATGATTTTGATCTTATTTTCCCTGGAGAAGGTGAGTACTCTAGGATCAAGATAACCCCAAATTATTCCATTTTCATCTAATTGGTAAATTTGCGGTGCAAGGATATCGATCGATTTTGCATGGCTTTTTATTTGTTGGAGTTGTTCTTTGCTCAATGAGGAATCGGCAATATCAGCAGTTAAGTAAAATAATCTTTCCAAATGAGCAGCATAAGCATTAGATAAATAGACCAACAAAAGGAGGATGGCAATCGCTTTTACTTTCATAAAAAATTCCTGTCCTAAGGTGTGTTCTCATGTATAGCCATTGGGTGCTTATTTATGAGAGGCCACTTTAGTTTTTACATTTTATTAGGCAGCATAGATGAATGATGCTCAACGATCAGCCATTGATGGTGGTCATTTTCTTCATAAACAAAGGTAAAGCGAGCGGGAATCACTTCTGTTTCGCCATTTTCTTTCATATAGGAAAAATCATAGAGTCCTGAGTTGACAGCCATGTCTCCATAGAATTGAGTAATTAATTTTTTGGGTATGCATTTAATATGAGTATGCTGAGTTAATTTTGTAAAATAAGCGCTTAATCCCCCGTTGCGGTTGACTAGAATATCGGGAGATAAAGTAGGGAGTAGTACTGCGCCAGGCGCATAGAATTTTGAGATAACCGCAGAGTTGCCTTTTGCTGTGCTAATGGCAGCGCACCAATTGGCATAGGCGTTTTGTACCGCTACTTTATTTGCATGATTGGCGTAAGCGCAGTGGATGAAGCAAAGCAATAAGGATAGCAGAAAAATACGAGCTGTAGTCATGTGATCTCCTAAAATATAAATTTCTACTCTAAAATATAACTATACCGATTTCTTACTACGTTGTCATGGCCTACAGCTCACTGTTTAAGGGGTGGGGGTCTAGCTATAAGGGTGTAAACAATATCAATAAGATTTTTTCTTTAGGATTTTTTGACAATTCTACTATGCCGGCTATAACGCTCTGATTTTCTGTGCTCCGATGCTCATTGACTCGCATGTCAACTGCGCTTCGGTGCTCAAAAATCAAAGCGTTCCACCTCGGCCTAGCGAATTACTCGCATGTCAACTGCGCTTCGGTGCTCAAAAATCAAAGCGTTCCATCTCAGCCTAGCGAATTTTCCTCAGATCCTAATTATTTCTGAATTTCTTTTAGTATTGCATTTTCGAAGACTAGCGTTATCGGCGGTGGGCCAACGTATTGAAGCTCAGTTATCGTGGGTGCATTTGGATTGTTTTGTGGAGAGATTCCTTTTTGAATAAATTGGGGTTTACCACAGATAGCTTCTACTGTTTTCATGGTATTTCCTACTTGGATAGTATTGGGTGTACTGACATCGAAAGAAACAGTAGAGCTAGGGCCACAATTAGTGTTAGTCAGACTTTGTGCGTTAACAGTAATATTAGTAACTTTTTCCGTTTCATCAAATGTTACTATTAATTCGACCGATCCTTGTATTGAATTAATGGGATTGGTGGGAGGAGTAACATTATAAGTCCATTTCTGTGGTACAGGAGGTTGTTGCTTATATATTTTTTGGGAAGTAGGTGCACAACATGTTTTTAAAATTTGACTGAGAGGATCACCTATGTGAATGAGATTAAAATTTCCTGGGCACGGACAAAAATCGGCTTGGGCGAGCGTCGAAATGGCGAAGAGAGAGAAGAAATAGAATTTTTTAATCATGTGTTTTACCTAATCAGTTTCCGGTTTATGATCATCATTATTATCCTGCAATGTTTTTTTATTTGTTTTGGGGTCGCCAGATAAAAGATCACTTAAAAAACTCTTCGTTTTTTTCTCTTTAGGTGGCTCGCTGATAATTCCCCCTCCTTGATGGAGCATGCCTTCCTTAGCCCAAGGTAAGCGTCTATAGTAAGGCAAAGGTTCATTTGGATCAAAAATCGGGTATTTTATAATTTCAAAATAAGGTGAATAATCGAAATCTTTGGGTGTAAATAAATGAGGGTTACGATGAATCAATTCCCAATTGCTAGGGTCCTCTATTTTCAAAAAAGGCAAAATAGGAAATTTAATGGCAGTAAAAGCTTCGGCAATTAATGAAGAGCAAATGCCGCTTTCCAATTCACCTTTAGTTGTTCGGAACAAACTAGAGCCCCAGCGGCGAGGTAAGATAGACCATGGTAGCATAAATCGTGCAAGGTCTAAAAAATGCCGAACGCTATAAGGTAATCCTAAAGCACGGATGGCATAAGCAATGACTTGTTCCACATCATAGGGTGCTATGCCAATCGGTCGGCAAATACGTAAATGATGATAACGATAGCTGCTTAAAGGCGAAATAATAATGCCATGACCGAGCAATCCTTCTATGATTAAGCGTACATTCTCACGTTTTTTTAGATGAGTGGCCGCAATTTTTCGTAAATCAGGATCTTCAATATCATGTAGGCGACCTAAATAAAGGGCAGCATGTGTCCAAGGACTTTGGGTAATGATACTAATAATATTGCTAACGCGGCTACGTCCTTCAACGAGTAAGACATCACCTGGCCGGACTTCATATTTTAAGCGATTAAAGTCGCAAGGTGGTGTTTCAGGAGGTGGATTTTCCTTTGTTAGCCAGTCCCCGAAACGCTCTATGATGCGCGTATATAATGATCGACCCATGTTGTTTCATTCCTTTGCTTTAGAGCCTGCTCTTAATCTCTACTAAGTCGGCTGAAGCACAGCGAGATGATGAACAGGTTCTTAGTTATTTCTACAGTATACTAGGGTCTGTTGGCAATTCGCTAGGGCATAGACGCCTCTCTTTAGAGGTTCTAGATTTTAGCCAAATCCCCTGCCAAGCCCGTATAGTTGCTAGGTGTTAATTCTAAAAGTGTTTGCTTAACATTATCTTCTAATGGCAATTCTGAAATAAATTGACGCAGCAAAACATCTGTTATTTTTTGCCCACGTGTAAAGGTTTTTAATTTTTCATAGGGTTGTTCGATTCCAAAGCGTCGCATTACAGTTTGTATTGCTTCCGCTAGTACTTCCCAATGATGTTCAAGATCTGCAGTAACAACAGCTTCATTCAATGAAATTTTACTTAAACCACGGCAAGTTGACTGATATGCTAATACGGCGTGCGAAATAGCCACTCCCATATTACGTAGTACAGTTGAATCAGATAAATCACGCTGCCAGCGTGAAATAGGTAGCTTCATTGCCATATGTTCAAGTAATGCGCTGGAAATACCTAAATTTCCTTCTGCATTTTCAAAATCAATGGGGTTGATTTTATGGGGCATGGTGGAAGATCCCACTTCGCGATTAAAGGATTTTTGTTGAAAATAACCGAGAGAAATATAGCCCCAAATATCACGGTTAAAATCAATTAAAATAGTATTGACACGAATGAGGACCGAGAAAAATTCTGCCATATAATCATGGGGCTCAATTTGTGTAGTGTAAGGATTCCAAGTGAGGCCTAGAAGGCAGACGAAATTTTTACTCAGCTGTTGCCAATCTACCTCAGGATAAGTCACAACCATCGCATTATAATTGCCCGATGCACCATTTAGTTTACCCAAAATAGGTGTGCTGATGATTTGCTCTATTTGACGCCGCAGTCGCGCAACAATATTAGCCATTTCCTTGCCCACAGTAGTGGGGGTGGCGGGTTGACCATGGGTGCGCGATAACATCGGTTTATTTGCATATTCATGGGCTAGTTTTTTTAGAGTGTCCAGTAGGGTATTTAATGCAGGTAAAATATGTTGTTTGCGTGCCGTGAGTAAGGTCAATGCATAAGCAAGATTATTAATATCTTCAGAAGTACAACCAAAATGAATAAATTCACTGATGGCAGCAAGTTCAGCATGATTTTGCAGATGTTCCTTTATAAAATATTCAACTGCTTTGACATCATGATTAATCTCATTTTCTATATGTTTAACGCGCGCAGCATCTTGTTCAGAGAATTTGTCGATGATATTTTCCAGCAAAGCATTGGCCTGAGGGCTAAAAGGTGGTAGCTCGGGTAGATTCGCGTGTGTAGCTAGTGTTTGTAACCAGCGAATTTCAACAATCACGCGAAATTTAATTAAAGCATATTCGCTAAATGTCGAACGCAAATCAGTTACTTTTTCGTGATAGCGCCCTTCTAGGGGCGAGATCGCAGTTAGCGTTGAAATAGTCATAACTTTATTTTCCTTCAATTTGCGAGAGCAATTTTTCTGCTGTATTTTTAATTTTTCCGCGAAAAAAAATCAACTGTAATCGCGAGCCACCCACTTGGCGCCATAAAACAGAGGAACGAATAGCAGCGAGTAATAATGCTCGGATTTTCTCAATATTTTCATTTACTGTTAACATGCGTTGATTGCCCACAATGAAAAATTTAAAGCGAAATGTTTTAATTGTGTTGAGATAAATATCCGCGAGACTGGCGATCACAGTAGGATGGGTTAGAGAAAAATAAGCTACCTGTTTTTTGGTTTGATTGAGGCGTTGCAACAGTGTAGCACTTATTTTTGGGGAACTATTAATTTTTTTTTGCAGGCGCATTACAGAATGCATATAATGAATGCTTTGTGCTGCGGCTGTTGCTTTTGAATTTAAAATACTAATGAGTCTTATTAAGCCTAATTTGAGATTTTCAAGACTACCATATATATCCATTGTGCTTCCAGGGTGCGTCTGGAAAATGCTATTTAGCATCGTTTCAAAAGCTTTTTCATCCATTTTACCTGTCTGGGCAATTTCTCGAGTTAAACTGATAGCTTGCATAATGCCTGCCAAAGCAATAGTGATGTCTTCAAACTTGTCTTGCAATGGTTTACCCCTTTTAAAACCGTGTTTAAATGATAATTCCTCCTCCCAAGCATGCATTGTCTGCATAAAAAACCACTGACTGTCCAGGAGTGATAGCACGTTGGGGCTCTGCAAAATCGATACGATATAGCCCTTCATCTATACAGTGAATCATACACGCTTGGTCAGCTTGGCGATAGCGGGTTTTAGCATAGATTTTTAAGGGGAAAATCTGCGGACGAGCATTGACCCAGTGTACCTGATTTGTTAATAAAGTCTGGGTGTAAAGTAATGGATGATCGTGGCCTTGCACCACGATCAACGTATTTTTTGTCAAATTTTTAGCAGCCACATACCACGGGGCTTCCGGTACATTTTTTTGCCCCCCAATTTTTAACCCTTGGCGTTGTCCGATCGTATAAAATATTAACCCTTCATGCCGTCCTATGACTTTTCCTTCGCTAGTTATAATATCCCCTGGTTGCGCCGGCAGATAATCACTCAAGAATTTTTTGAATTTACGTTCTCCAATAAAACAAATGCCGGTACTGTCTTTTTTTGCATGATTTTTAAACTTTACTTGATGTGCAATGTGCCGCACTGTTTGTTTGGTTAAAGCGCCCAGGGGCAATAAGCTGTGCGCTAGCTGAGCTTGATTGAGCAAGTAGAGAAAATAACTTTGATCTTTAGAAGTATCCACCCCCTTAAGTAGTTGAAATTTTCCCTCCTGCTGTACAATACGTGCATAATGGCCCGTTGCAATATAATCTGCACCTTGCTGTTTGGCATAATCCAAAAAAGCTTTAAATTTGATTTCCTTATTGCAAAGAATGTCTGGATTGGGCGTACGCCCCCGTTGATATTCCTGAAGAAAGTGGGTAAATACTCGTTCCCAATATTCAGCAGAAAAATTAATACGATGCAATTCAATGCCTAGTTGATCGCATACCGCTTGTGCGTCAGCCATATCTTTGCTCGCCGGGCAATAGGAAGGATCCATTTCTTCTTCTTCCCAATTTTTCATAAACACGCCTGTCACCCTATGTCCTTGTTCTTTTAGCAAAAGAGCAGCCACAGAGGAATCAACGCCGCCGGACATGCCAACTATAATGTGTTTAGGTGAAGACATAGAATTTTAAATTTTTCTCGCGGGAAAAACATCAAAAAAAACAAAATATGAGAGAATTAGTATACCAAAGGGTGAGAGTATATGTAAAATCAAACCCTGATATTATTTTTTAAATAAAAAAGAGAGTCATCATGGATACTAAAATATTTGGAGGAGTGCTGCTTATCGTTGGAACCTCTATCGGTGCGGGCATGTTGGCTTTACCTATTACGACGGCAGGTAGTGGGTTTATAAGCTCTACTTTGCTTTTAATAGTATGTTGGGCGCTCATGACCTTTAGTGCGTTTTTGTTATTGGAAGTGACTCTCTGGTTCCCTCCTCGCACCAACATGATTTCCATGGCGCGTGCCACCTTGGGAAAAACAGGAGAGTTAGTTGCATGGGTTAGTTATATTTTATTGTTGTATGCGCTATTAGCCGCCTATATTTCGAGCGGCTCTGCAATATTTGATACATTGGCAAATGTATTACATTTGCGATTTTCTCCCGCGATAAATGCGATCTTATTTGTGCTCGTATTTGGTTATATTGTTTATCGTGGTATTAAACCCGTGGACTATGTGAATCGTTATTTGATGGCGATCAAATTAGGTTCTCTCTTGATGATTATTCTATTTGCTGTCCCTTACATTAATTCCTCCAATTTATTAGGTGGTAACCCCGCTTTATTAACCTCAACAGTTACTGTGATGCTCACTTCATTTGGTTTTGCTCCACTTATTCCTAGTTTACGCAGTTATTTTGAGAGTGATGTTCGAAAATTGAGAATAGCTATTTTAATAGGTAGCTTAATTCCTTTGCTGTGTTATCTTTTTTGGGATCTTGTAATTTTAGGTTCATTGCCGCGAGAAGGTAATAAAGGCTTGAACCATATTATGCAAACAGGAGGATCTGTGGCGGAGTTAGTGCAATCACTAAGTTATTTTTTGAAAAACACATCTATTACGGGAATCGCTCATGTATTTACTGTAATCTGCGTTCTCACTTCATTTTTAAGCGTTTCTTTAGGGCTATCAGATTTTTTGGCAGATGGAATAAAAATTGAAAAAAAAGGAAAAAAGGGTAATGGTATTGTTTTTACTTTAACTTTCTTACCTTCTCTTCTAATCGTATTATTCTATCCTAGTATTTTTGTTAAGGCCTTGAGTTATGCAGGTATTTTTGTGGTTATTTTAGTAATATTACTGCCTGCGCTTATGGTATGGAACGGCCGTTATCACACCCCCAGAGGAGAGGGGCACTATCAAGTAGCAGGAGGAAAAACTTCTGTTCTATTCCTCATTTTGGCCGCATGTATGATGACAGCTTTAGGGGTGTTACAGTTGGTTTAATATATTGAGAATTTCGAATAGGAAGAGTAAAATTCGACCCTATTTTGTAATAAATTATATTTAATCTTATATCTGCGTCAGGAAAAAGTGGTTTATTATGCTATCTGCAGGACTTTATGTGCTCGATTCAGGGGCAGCCCCATCCGCTGCCCCTATAAGTACGCTCTGCGATGCTATTTTGAAGGATGACATCCCCTCAGCACAACGACAATTAGAAGCTGATTCAAGCTTAGTGAATATTTGCAGTGACGCCCCTTATCATGCGACCCCTCTTATTATTGCCCTGATTCGTTTAAATGAGTTACAAAAAATAGCAAAAGAAGCAGAAGATAAAGTGGAGAATGAAAAAATAGCAGCTCTAGAAAAAAAAATAGCAGCTCTAGGAAGTTTTATTGATGATTTTTTATTAGGAATAAAAGACCTCGATTTTACGAAAACAGATGCAAAGGGTAATACCGCTTTACATCATGCGGGTTGGTATGGTCTAGATGATTTTTGTTATATGATTATTGTGAAGGCAAAAATAAAAAATCAATTGAATCAATTACTTTTTATTCGGAATATTCATAATTGGAATATCAACGATAAGGCAGGAGGTAACACCGCATTTGAAAATATATGTGTAGGTGTGCCTGATAAAGAAAAAAGAAAAGGATTACATATACGCATGTATCCTTCGCCTCTTTCTTTTCAGGGAAAACAAGGCAAAGTAGATTTAAATGAGCATCTTTCTTACGATGTAAGAGCTACCCAATTGATGAATTCTATTTCGGGTGTAATTCTAGAGAGCGAAGCAGAAGAGATTATTAAAGAAATACAAAGTAGCAAAACTCTTCGACTCTATGAACCCGATGTGAATGGGCAAACAGCATTACATGTTGCCTTACAAAAAAATTGTTTCCAAATAGCGACAGTAATTATTGAAAAGGCAGAGGAACTGGGGCAACTAGAACACGTTCTGGCGGCACGTAATAACACAGGGTTGACAGCGGAGGGAGGTGGCGAAGTACCGCATATATCTTGTGTTGTGGTAGGTTTCTCTTTGTTCCAGAAGCTACAAAATTACATACAGAATAAAAAAAATAAGCGCGCCAGAAGAGTTAAAAAAGAATTAATTGCTTGGCATGTATTCGCCACACAATTAAAAGAAAAATTACAGCAATTTAATATTCGACAAAGCGCTGAGTTTAACTATTTACTCACCGTTTATGGGAAATTTATAGAAGGCAGTTATGATGCGCAGCGTTTCTCCTCCTTAGAAGCAGTGCCACTTGCTGAATTGAATAGATTAAAAGAGATGCTAGCTATAGTATTAGCAAACCAAGAGCAAGAGGCCGGAGAATATGCTTGCTTTAATTCCTTATTAAATGTTCATCTACTTCTTGAATGTAGGGCGCGTCTCAATAAACAGAAATTGTTGTGGGAAGAGAATATACAAAAACTTGAAGCAATGGCCCAAAAAAAGGGAAGTAATGTCTTTTTTCAAATGGCAGTTGCATTATTAAAAAATAAAAGCGCTGCTGTATGGAATTTATATGATTGCTATGCAAGTCGGATAAACTTGCCAGAGTTTATGCCTCAAGCTCAATATATTATTCAAGTATTAAATTTAAATGTGGAATACGAGAGAGATTTTGATGTTTTAGAGATAAATCAAATAACAAAAGATTTAGCAAAAGCAGCTCTTGATTGGTCTGATGGCGCAGATAAAAAAGAAATAGTAGTGTCTCATCTTAACAATTTATTTAGAAATATAGAAAATGGAAAACTTACTTCTATAAATAATATCCAAGCAAGCGTGGCAGAGTTAATGAAAGAAGTTGATGATGGAATTCCTATGTCTATTGAAATGCATGAGACTCTGGGGGCCATGCTTGGCCTAGCATGTGCACTTTTGTTATCAGCTAGTTTCGCATGGGTCTCTATCCCCTTAGCACTAGCAGTATTGCTTTTGGGTTCGGTTGTAGGGGGACATGTAGGAGGGAAGATAGGAAAGAGAAAAGGAGAAGAAAAAGACCAAATATATGAACAAAGTATTGTAGAAAACCTTCTAAAATTAAAAATAAATTCTTCAGATAATATAAATCTCGTCGTTGCGGTTCCTGAAGAAGAGAAAGAAATCGAAGTATCTCGGAAAGCAGTGGCAAGCATAGCAAAAATGATTAACAATATGCGCAAGGGCCGGCTTTATTCTAGTACAGTTGACAATCGTCCGAGTACAAGGCAAAAAACGACGAGAGAATTTACGCCTTAAATAAAGGAGTATTTTTGTGGTATATCAGCATATTAAAATCCCTTCTCACGGGGAAAAAATTCAAATTAACCCAGATTTGAGTGTGCGCACTCCTCTACAACCTATTATTCCTTTCATTGAAGGGGATGGCATTGGGGCAGATATTACACCCGTGATGCAGAAAGTAGTGAATGCGGCAGTCAACTCTGCCTATCAAGGTAAACGGCAAATACACTGGATGGAGGTATATGCAGGTGAAAAAGCCACACGTGTGTATGATGCGAAAACATGGCTTCCTCAAGAAACGTTGGAAGCCGTCAGTGAATATATTGTTTCAATTAAGGGTCCGCTGGCTACACCTGTAGGCGGAGGGATGCGCTCGTTGAATGTGACATTGCGTCAAGAACTTGATTTATACCTTTGCTTACGTCCTGTTCGTTATTTTGAGGGGGTGCCTAGCCCACTGAAAGAACCTTGGCACACTAACATGATTATTTTTCGGGAAAATTCCGAAGATATTTATGCTGGCATTGAATGGCCTGCGGATAGTCTAGAAGCGAAAAAAATCATTGATTTTTTGCAAGTAGAAATGCAAGTGAAAAAAATTCGTTTTCCTGTCCATTGCGGCATAGGTATTAAACCTGTTTCTCGAGAAGGGACAACGCGTTTAGTAAGGCGTGCCATTCAGTATGCTATTGATAACCAACTTGACTCAGTTACGTTAGTTCATAAAGGGAATATCATGAAATATACTGAAGGTAGCTTTCGGGATTGGGGTTATGCTGTAGCGCGCGATGAATTTGGTGCGACTTTAATAGATGCTGGCCCTTGGTGTGTTTGTAAAAATCCTCACACCGGACAATCTATCGTGATTAAAGATGTGATTGCTGATGCTTTTTTACAGCAAATTCTTATTCGTCCGGCGGATTATAGTGTGATTGCCACCTTAAATTTAAACGGTGATTACATTTCAGATGCATTAGCAGCGCAAGTTGGGGGCATTGGTATTGCACCGGGTGCTAATTTGAGTGATAAAGTAGCTATGTTTGAAGCCACCCATGGCACTGCTCCTAAATATGCAGGTCAAAATAAGGTAAACCCAGGTTCTTTATTGCTTTCTGCAGAAATGATGCTGCGTTATATAGGGTGGCACGAAGCGGCTGATTTCATCATAACTGGGATGAAAGGGGCTATTTTGGCAAAAACAGTCACCTATGATTTCGCTCGTCTCATGTCTGGTGCGCAGGAAATCAGCTGTTCTGCCTTTGGCGAGGCAGTTATTAACCACATGATAAAATGATTTTTTTTAAGCACTTTAGAGTAGAGTTCTGTCCGGAATTCTCACTTCTCCTGCCTAATTAGCCCAACATTAGCGCTAAGTTAGCGGCCGCTTTGCATTTTTAGTAGAGGGTCTATTTTGTTTAGGAGGTTTTCCCCTACTAGATTTTTTTCTGAAATGAGGAAAAAATGAGAGTTATGGACTATAAGTAAGGTAAGAGGCATGACAGTGGAACCTGCAATAAAAGATAATACAGAGTTGGTGGTGCAGGAAGCCAAACCAAAATTAAAAGAGCCATCGAAATATAGGGTGATTATGCATAATGATGACTTTACTCCAATGGAATTTGTAGTGGCTGTATTGGAAATGTTTTTCAGCATGGAAAGGGCATTGGCCACTAAAATTATGTATGAGATACATATGGCAGGTAAGGCGATATGCGGAATATATAGTAAAGATGTTGCTGAAACTAAAGCAGATCAAGTTATGGAGTATGCAAAAAGTCACGATCATCCTCTGTTGTGCAGTGTAGAGGTCATGTAACTTGGAAGTGGAGGTGTGCCATGTTAGACAAAGAATTGGAATACACTTTGAACTTGGCATTCAAGGAAGCGAGGGTGAAACGACATGAATTCGTCACTGTGGAGCATCTTTTAATTGCGCTCCTTGAAAATTCTACTGCAGTCGATGTGTTAAGAGCGTGCGGTGCAAACTTAACTCGATTGCGAAATAATTTAATTGAATTTATCGATCGTACCACGCCTATCATCCCTTCCCATATTCATGACCGGGATACACAACCCACTTTAGGCTTTCAACGTGTCTTGCAGCGCGCGGTTTTTCATGTGCAATCGTCTGGAAAAATTGAAGTGACAGGTGCGAATGTATTGGCTGCTATTTTTAGTGAACAAGAAAGCCAAAGTGTTTATTTAATTCGACAAGAAAATGTCAGCCGCTTAGATGTGATTAATTATATTTCGCATGGTTCAACTAAAACACGCGCTGCTTCGCGTGACCCCAATCAATTGGGTAGCGGCCATTATATGGAAGAAGTGGAAGGTGAGCAAGGAGAGATAGGCGGAACTCCTTTAGAGCAATTCACCATGAATCTGAATGCGCGGGCTAAAGCAGGCATGGTTGATCCCTTGGTTGGGCGGGAAGATGAAATCGAACGAACCATGCAAATCCTTTGTCGACGTCGTAAGAATAATCCCTTATTGGTTGGCGAAGCTGGGGTGGGCAAAACAGCTATTGCAGAAGGCTTGGCTAGATTGATTGTAGAAAAGAAAGTGCCAAGTATATTGGAAGAAGGGGTGATTTATTCATTGGATTTGGGAAGTTTATTAGCAGGCACAAAGTACCGGGGTGATTTTGAAAAGAGATTAAAAAGTGTTTTGCATCAGCTGAAAGGCCAAAAAGGTGCAATTTTATTTATAGATGAGATCCACACAATCATTGGTGCGGGTGCAGCGTCTGGGGGCCTGATGGATGTCTCTAACTTAATTAAGCCCTTGCTTGCCTCAGGAGAACTCACTTGCATTGGGTCGACCACGTACAAAGAATACCGAGGTATTTTTGAAAAAGACCATGCGTTAGCTCGACGTTTCCAGAAAATTGATGTAAAAGAGCCTTCAGTAGAACAAACCATATCTATTCTAAAAGGCTTGCGCAGTCGTTTTGAATCACATCATGGAGTGAATTACACAGATCAATCACTGGAGGCAGCAGCAAAATTATCTGCGCGTTATATCTCAGACCGCCGTTTACCAGATAAAGCTATTGATTTAGTGGACGAAGTGGGAGCTTATCAATATCTGGTGCCAGAAGTGAATCGTAAAAAAACAATCGAAGCGAGTGATATTGAAAAAGTTGTGGCAAAAATTGCGCGTATTCCCGAGCGAAATGTTTCTACTTCGGATCGCGAAGTGTTAAAAAATTTGGTACGTGATCTGAAGATGATGATTTTCGGGCAAGATGAAGCGATGGAAACACTGGGAGCTGCTGTTCGCTTGGCACGCTCGGGATTGCGTGATCCCAATAAGCCTATTGGTTCATTTTTATTTCTTGGGCCGACAGGGGTAGGAAAGACAGAAGTATGCAAATCATTATCTAAATTATTAGGGGTAGAATTGATCCGTTTTGATATGTCTGAGTATATGGAACGACACACCGTGTCTCGTTTAATAGGCGCCCCTCCGGGGTATGTAGGTTATGATGAGGGCGGTTTGTTAACAGAAGCAGTGAATAAACATCCTCATTCAGTGGTGCTATTAGATGAAATTGAAAAAGCCCATCCTGATGTTTATAACTTGCTATTGCAAGTTATGGATCATGGGACATTGACAGATACGAATGGTAGAAAGACAGATTTTAGGCATACGATTTTTATTATGACCTCCAATGCGGGTGCTGATTTACTCGATAAATCATCCATAGGATTTACAGAAAATGCAGGGAATGCCACAGATGTAGTTTCGGTAATCAATAAAATGTTTACGCCTGAATTCCGAAATAGATTAGATGGCATTATTCAATTCAAAGCGCTTGAAACAAAAACTATTTTGTATGTAGTGAATAAATTTTTAATGGAATTAGAAATCCAACTTGAACCCAAGCATGTGGCATTAGAAATTGATGATACGGCTCGAGTTTGGCTGGCTACGCATGGTTATGATAAAAAAATGGGAGCCAGGCCGATGGCGCGTTTGATTCAAGAACAAATAAAACGACCTTTGGCAGAAGAATTATTGTTTGGCAAGCTTAATAAGGGCGGTCATGTCTTAGTGACAGTGGAAGAAGATAAGCTCAAATTTGCGATGGAAGAGTTGGAAGGAAATAATGTCCATTAAGATTGTCTACCTAAGCTGAAAGGGGTTCCTGTAAATACTTTAAATCCTTGGGGTTGATCATCGGCCCTAAGCGGAGGTTGATCGGCCGGTAAACCTATTTGTTGTTGGATAAGTAAATCAACCTCAGCATGGTGATAGGCAGCCTTGGCTAGGAGTGCGTGTCCCAATGCTACCATCAAAGTTAATATAAGCAGCACTCCGCCTGCTGAAAGATTTCCAAGAGCGCAGGCAATCCAAGCAGAGAAAAGGAGTAATTTTACGGCAGCGTTAAGTCCGAGTTCTATTTTTTTTGATGTGTTGGCTTCTGGCCATTGTGAATGGAGGGTTTGGAGAGCCACCAGCAGCTCAATACCTGATGTTATTGCTAAACTAATAAAGATCCAGTGAGGATTGGCTGAACCTATGCCGAGGACATGCTCCTGATAAAAATAAATGCTGTTTGCGCCTAGCAGTGTGATACCTGTTATTAGCCGTATTTTATCACGCCATAGCCGTCCATTTTCCTGATTTCCTGTTTGATACCAGAGGAATAAGTCTATAGCTCCGTTGGCTATGCCATAAAGAGCAATAGGAAAGAAGAAGGGGGGCGTGGCATGAGGTAGCGGCAAGAATAGACGTGCTAATGCCGCGTTACATCCTTGGTTGATTGCAGCTTGATGATCTTGTCGAGTAACGACGGGCATTATTTGCTACCTAGCAAAAAGCTAATTTATCAAGCGTTCCTACTATCAACAAGAAAACGCTTTCCTTGTAAGTCTCTCTCCTAATGTGGGTAGAGAGGGAGCTACTGCTGATTTACATATTATGCAATATTTTTACGAAAAAAGGTGGCTCCTTCTTTTATTAAAATGAAAAAGTAAAGGTAAGAATTATTTGATTATAATTAATTAATTATTTTTATTCAGATTTTTCTTCGCTTCCGCTGGCTTCTTTTTCAGATGAAGGAGATGATTTACCATCTCGACTACGGAAGGTGATGCGTCCTTTTGTCAGATCGTAGGGGGTTAATTGGACGGTAACCTTATCACCTTTTAGGATGCGAATATAATTTTTGCGCATTTTTCCTGAAATATGGGCGAGCACAACATGGCCGTTTTCGAGTTCTACTCTAAACATAGTGTTGGGGAGAGTATCGAGAACCGTACCTTCCATTTCAATTTGATCTTCTTTTGGCATAGCATTCCTAAAATTAAGTCTCTAAAAGGCAAAATGATGCCTTAAATACCAAGAAGAAGCAATGGCTGCAGAATATAGGCTTCTATGTTTTAAGACGTTCTAAGTATTTATCAGCATCAAGTGCTGCCATACAGCCTGAGCCTGCGGATGTGATGGCTTGACGATAGATGGAGTCACTTACATCGCCGGCTGCGAATATCCCTGGTACAGTGGTAGCTGTCGCATTACCGTTGAGGCCACTGTGTACTTTAATATAGCCATTTTCCATTTCTAATTGTCCTTTAAAAATAGCGGTATTGGGTTTATGCCCAATTGCAATAAAAATGCCGCTGGCTTCAATGAGCTTGGTTTGACCTGTGATGACATTTTTAATCTGGATGCCCGTGACTCCCAAATTATTACCTATAATTTCCTCGGTTACATGATTCCATTCCACGGTAATATTGCCTTTATCTCCCGTTTTTTTCTGCAAACGGTCGGATAAAATTTTTTCGGCGCGAAATTGATCACGTCGATGAATAACGGTGACGTGCGAGGCAATGTTAGATAAATATAGGGCTTCTTCCACAGCAGTATTGCCCCCTCCAACTACCACAACCTTTTGTTGGCGGTAAAAAAAACCATCGCACGTCGCACAGGCAGATACACCTTTACCCATAAAAGCTTTTTCTGAAGGAATGCCTAAGTATTGAGCGCTGGCGCCTGTCGCAATGATGAGCGCATCACAGGAGTAGGTTATTTCACCTTCTAGTATGAACGGGCGTTGACTTAAATCCGCCCTATTTATTTGGTCAAAAATAATTTCCGTTTGAAAGCGTTCTGCGTGGCGCTGCATGCGTTCCATGAGGACGGGCCCTTGCAAGCCTTCTACATCTCCTGGCCAATTATCTACATCAGTTGTTGTAGTTAACTGCCCTCCTGGTTCTTTGCCAGTGATGACTACGGGGCTTAAATTGGCGCGCGCAGCATAAACAGCCGCAGTCCATCCAGCGGGGCCCGAGCCTAGAATGATTAAACGGTGATGTTGAGCAGTCATAAATAGCAAATATTCCTGAGTCGTTATTTTCTCGCGTTATTGAAGAGTGGTATAGTACGAGAGCCTAGTAAAATGTCAACTGACCCTAAAAAATTTGGAGCTTAGAATTTGAAACAAGCACAGCCTACTAAACCTACCCGCCGTCCTATTGCGATTCAAATGAAGCATCGTTTACGTGAAGGCATTTTTATTATGGCGGTGGCGCTGGCGCTATTATTATTGATAGCTTTTGCAACTTACCATGCCACGGACCCGGGCTGGTCTAGTACAGGGGCAAATAATAAAGTGTTGAACTGGGGGGGGTATGTAGGTGCTTTTTTGGCAGATGTATTTCTTTCTATCTTTGGCTGTATGGCGTACTTGCTACCTCCTTTGCTTGTATTTGCCGCTTGGCTAGGTATGAGAGAATCGTCCGAAGAAGATTCTTTTAAACTGAGTGAATTTGTTTTTAAAGCGGTGGGTTTTATTTTGATTGTGTTTAGTCAGTGCGGCTTAATTGATTTGTACTTAGGCCAAATGACTCTGCATTTGCCAGCAAAGGCAGGAGGGATTTTAGGTGATGTGCTTGCTACCGGATTAAAGCATATTTTAAACTCAGCCGGCAGTGCTCTTTGTTTAATTACCGCCTTGTTATGTGGTATCACTTTATTTGCGGGTATTTCATGGGTGGGTATCCTCGATGCCCTGGGGTCTCAAACAGCAAAACTAGGTGGGCTCTTTAAATTATTTTGGCATGCAAGAAGAATGGAAGCGGGGGAGGGCCGTGAAGAATCTAATGCGAGAGAACCTCTATTACATCCTTCAGAAAAAATAAAAGACCCAAAGGGGTTAAAATCCCCCCTGATTGAGCCTGGGATGGCGCAATCTAATATAGCAGGGCCGGTGCCTGCTCCTGCTTCCTCTCCTTCTATTAAGAAGATGGATAAATCTATGAGACCGCCTGTAGTTCTTTCTGCCGGGATGGTGCCTCCTTTATCTTTGTTAAATCCTTCTGCGCCTTCTACGGGGAATGCTTTTTCAAAAGTAAGTTTTGAAGATTTATCATTGTTGGTAGAGCAACGATTATTGGATTTTGGAGTGGCTGCTAAAGTGGTGGCGGTGCATCCAGGACCGGTCATTACTCGATTTGAACTTGAGCTTGCGCCAGGCATAAAAGTAAGCAAGATTAGCGGATTGGCGAAGGATATTGCGCGTTCCTTATCTGTAACTAGTGTGCGGGTGGTGGAAGTGATTCCAGGCAAGTCGGTAATTGGTTTAGAGCTTCCCAATGAGCACCGGGAACTTGTTTGTTTAAGAGATGTGTTAGAGTCGCCCCGTTATATACAATCATCTTCACCTCTTAGCTTGGTATTAGGAAAAGATATTGCTGGTTTTCCCGTTGTTGTTGATTTAGCAAAGATGCCTCACTTATTAGTGGCAGGAACAACGGGTGCCGGGAAATCTGTCAGTCTGAATGGTATGTTATTGAGTATGTTATTTAAAGCCACGCCGGAACAATTACGCTTAATCATGATTGATCCTAAAATGTTGGAGTTATCTATCTATGAAGGCATACCTCATTTATTAACCCCCGTGATTACTGATATGAAAGATGCAGCGAATGCATTGCGTTGGTGTGTAGGAGAAATGGATAGGCGTTATCGCTTGATGGCTTCATTGGGAGTGCGCAATCTTACAGGGTATAATGCTAAAGTGGCTGAAGCGAATAAAGAAGGGAATCCTTTGCCAACGCCTGAATGGTTAATGGCGATGGGTAATCAATTAGCTACTTTGCAGTTGTTACCTCTGATTGTGGTAGTGGTCGATGAGCTCGCTGATATGATGATGGTAGTAGGTAAAAAAGTGGAGGAGTTGGTCACTCGCATTGCACAAAAAGCCCGTGCGGCAGGCATACATTTAATTTTAGCAACCCAACGTCCTTCGGTAGACGTTATTACGGGTTTAATTAAAGCGAATATTCCAACACGCATTGCTTTTCAAGTCTCTTCTCGTATTGATTCACGGACGATCTTGGATCAACAAGGGGCTGAGCAATTGATTGGGAATGGCGACATGTTATATTTACCGCCTGGTACAGGGGTGCCTGTGCGTGTGCATGGTGCATATGTCGCAGACGAAGAAGTGCATCGTGTTGTGGCGACATGGCAAACTTATGGCAAGCCCATTTATCTTGAAGAAATTACGGAAGGGGTCAATGAGAATAATGGGAGTAGCGAAGAAGGTAGCGGCGAGTCGGATCCTTTATATGATGAAGCATTGCGTATTGTGACTGAATCTCGACGTGCTTCTATTTCGCTCGTGCAACGTCGCTTACGTATTGGCTATAATCGTGCAGCGCGAATAATGGAGGAGATGGAAGCAGCGGGTGTTATTAGTACTATGGATGCCAGTGGTATACGGGAAGTATTAGCTGCACCCCCACCAGAGATAGCTTGACCCAAGGTATTCATAAATTTTTTACTGCTCTCAACGTGCTGGGGGGAGGTTTAAGATGAGATCCCTGCAGTTCAGAGGTATCATCATCATACGCCGCCACTGCTGATTTTGACAATGGCTCGTCGGTCTCTCGCCTCCTGCGCTTTATTTGTCAAAATCAGCAGTGGCGGCGTATGATAGTACACTCTAATTTAATTATGTGAACTAAAAAGGAAAGCCTACGGTGTTACGTTTTATTATGTTCCTTATTTTATTTTTTTTAAGCCTCCGTATTGCGGCGGCTCAGCCTGCAACAGCATTGATCCAACTTTTATCGAATATTCAAACTATGCAGGCTGATTTTACTCAAACGATCAATGAGCATAAGAATAAAGTACTACAACAATCCACAGGCCATATGGCATTGCAACGTCCTGGAAAATTTCGCTGGGAAGTCACTCAACCGGTGGCACAATTGATTGTGGCTCATAATATGCAGTTGTGGATTTACGATCCTGCATTGGAGCAAGTGACTGTTCGTTTATTGAATAAAGAAATAGGAAGCACACCTGCATTATTACTGAGTGATCCTCACGCGGCTATAGCACAGAATTTTAAGGTTCAAACTATAAAAAATGCTGCTTCATTGCAATGGTTTGCCCTATTTCCTAAAAATGTTGATAATATGCTTGTTTTTATTAAAATGGGCTTTTCGCAGGGTAAATTGCGAGAAATAGATTTACAAGATCATTTAGGCCATAATACAGTTATTGAATTTTATAATGTAGCATTCAATCGTCCTTTATCAGCTTCATTATTTTCTTTTACGCCACCTCCGCATGTAGATGTGATTGATGAAACCAAAAACTCATAATACTTCTCTGTATCAACCGCTTGCTACTCGTTTGAGACCTACTTCAATTGATGAATTGATTGGGCAAGTGCATTTACTAGGGGAAGGGAAGCCTTTACGTAAGATGATTGAGCAAGGTGGGCTGCATTCTATGATTCTCTGGGGGCCTCCGGGAACAGGGAAAACAACATTAGGACGTTTAATAGCGGAAAGAGTAGGTGCACGTTTTGAAAAATTATCTGCCATTTTTGCTGGTGTAAAAGATATTCGTAGAGTGGTGGACGAAGCAAATAAAGCACGTCAATCAAACCAGGCCAAAACAATTTTATTTGTAGATGAAGTTCATCGGTTTAACAAGGCACAACAAGATGCCTTCTTACCTTTTGTAGAAGAAGGTGCTTTAATTTTAATTGGTGCAACTACAGAAAATCCTTCTTTTGAGTTAAATAATGCTTTGTTATCTAGGGCAAGAGTATATGTATTAAAACGATTGACTGAAAAAGAATTATTGCAGGTAATTGCGCGTGCGTTGAATGATGGAGAGAATGGTTTAGGAAATATTGAATTGGATTTTTCGCTAGAGCTGCAAAAAATCTTAGTACAGGCCGCAGATGGAGATGCGCGTCAATGCCTAAATCTCTTAGAAATAGTCGCTGATCTTGCAGAAGAGCAAAAAGGTCGGCGGATTGTTACAAAAGAATTATTGGCTGAAGTGCTCCAGCAAAATATACGACGTTTTGATAAAGGGGGCGAAGCATTCTACGATCAAATTTCTGCTTTACATAAATCCGTGCGGGGTTCCTCTCCTGACGCTGCTTTATATTGGTTGGCTCGCATGTTGGATGGAGGTTGTGATCCATTATATATTACACGGCGTGTTTTACGCATGGCGAGTGAAGATATTGGGAACGCAGATCCTCGTGCTTTGCAAGTAGCTCTTAATGCATGTGAAGTGTATGAACGTTTAGGCAGTCCAGAAGGAGAATTAGCTATTGCTCAAGCCATTGTGTATTTGGCTGTTGCGCCTAAAAGTAATGCAGTGTATGTGGCATTTAACGCAGCGATAAGCGATGTTAAAACTCAGGGCTCATTAGAGGTGCCTCTACATTTGCGAAATGCCCCTACAAAATTGATGAAAGCATTAAATTATGGAGAACAATATCGGTATCCACATGATGAAGAGAATGCGTATGCAGCAGGCGAAAACTATTTTCCAACGGAACTTGTGCCCCGACAATATTATTATCCAGTAGAACGAGGGCTAGAGGGGAAAATTGCAGAAAAATTGAAACAATTAAGAGAATGGGATAAAAAATAGGAGCTTTATTTTTAGCTATAATGACAAGGGTGAAGCAATTGCTTTAGCCATCCCCCACCATACCCCTGCTGATACTATTCCCGCTGCTGGGATAGTTAAAAGCCATGCCCATACTATGTTGCGTGCAATGCCCCAGCGCACAGCGCTATGGCCGTGTAGCGAGCCTACACCCACAATAGAGCCTGTAATGGTATGAGTGGTAGAGACGGGTATACCTAAGGTGGTAGCTAGAAAGAGAGTTAGAGCGCTCGCAGTTTCAGCACAACAGCCGCTAACGGGTTTAAGTTTGGTGATTTTCATGCCCATGGTCTTTACGATACGCCAACCGCCAAATAATGTGCCTAGTGCCATCACGAAATTACAAGATAAGATGACCCAAAGAGGAACGTAAAAATGTTTGCCCATTGTTCCCGTAGAAAATAATAAAATAGCGATAATGCCCATGGTTTTTTGTGCATCATTGCCCCCGTGGCCTAAGCTAATGAAAGCCGAGGAGATAAATTGCAGTTTGCGAAAACAAACGTCAATGTAGTGAGGCGTGAAATTAAAAAATATACGTGCAGTAATGAACATGAGTAACAAGCCCAATACTAATCCTAATAAAGGAGATATCACAATCGCAATTAATACTTTTGTAATCCCGGCTAGCTTTAATGGTGAAAAACCCGCTTTAGCGATAGCAGCGCCTAATAAGCCGCCAATTAAGGCGTGTGAAGAACTAGAAGGTAAGCCAAAGTACCAAGTTGTAATATTCCATGTAATAGCGCCAATCAATGCAGCTAATACTAGATGAACATTGACAATGGCAGGATCAATGAGACCTGTGCCAATAGTTGTTGCCACGTTTAAATGGAAAAAAATAAAAGCGATAAAATTAAAGGTGGCTGCCCATAATACCGCCCAATGCGGTTTGAGAACACGCGTAGAAACAATAGTTGCAATGGAATTGGCAGCATCATGGAAGCCATTTAAGAAATCAAACAATAATGCAAAAATAATGGTAATGATAATTAAAGTTGAGAACATTTAAGAATACTCGAGAATAATACCTTTGATTGTATTGGCGACATCCTCGCAGCTATTGATGACCAATTTTGTTTTTTCATAGATGTCTTTTAGTTTATAAAATTGCTTGAAATCTTTTTCATGGGCAAATAATTTTTTTTCTCCTGCTAATACAAATTGATGTGCTTTACTTTCATTGTGACCGATTTCCTCGCAGAATTTAAATATCTCTTCGGATTTTTTCAAAGAATGCAAACGGTAAACGGCCTGTTTGAGTAGCATACTGGATTGCATGCTTAACTCGGCAAGGTTAATCATTTCTTCCGGGACTTCTTTTAATTGATAAAAAGGAAAGCGCTGTGCACAACGGTTAAGTAAATCAAGTATGTCATCTAAGCCGCTGGTTAATTCGTGAATGTCGTGACGATCGAAGGGTGTGATGAATGTTTTATGCAATAATTCAAAAGTGCTATGGGCAATGCGGTCGCCTTTTTCTTCATTAGCGGCAATAGCATCGACATATGGTTGTTGATTATCTAAATTGTGTAACATCGTATGGAATTGTGTTGTGGAATCGACTATGATGTCAGCCGTATTTTGAAATAAACGAAAAAAACCTTCCTGGCGGGGTAAGAATCGCTTTAACATACAATTTATATTCCTTGATTAGTTCGGTAAACAGTTATAAAAGCGGCTGCCATTCTATCACAAGTTAGCTAAGTTGCTCTAAAATTTTTTCGATTAATCCAATGCGTGCTGCGGGTTCATGCTCTGGTAGGATAAAGCGTAAACGTTTGGAACCTTCCAATTTAAACTGTTGTGATCGCATTTGAACCAATTTGATAATATGAAGCGGATCAATGTGGGGATGGTCATTGAATTCAAATTTTCCTCCTTTACTATTCGCTTCAATTTTAAGAATTCCTAGTTTTTCAGCATGTTGTCTAAGCAAGCTGATTGAGAAAAGATTTTTCGTAGCTTCGGGCAATAGACCAAAACGGTCAATCATTTCTACTTGTATTTCATCGAGCTCGCTGGCTGTCCTTGCGCTCGCAATCCGTTTATAACATTGTAAACGCAAATGTACATCACCTAAATACTGTTCTGGTATGAGTGCAGTGAGTTGCAGTTCAATTTCAGTGCTAGGAGGAGAAAGGGAGTCGAGCTCAGGTTGTTTGCCGGTTTTTAAGGCGGTAACAGCACGTGATAGTAAATCCATATATAAAGTAAAACCGATCGCATGCATTTGTCCGCTTTGATTTTTACCCAATAATTCGCCGGCACCGCGAATTTCAAGATCGTGTGTAGCAAGCGTAAAGCCAATTCCTAATTCTTCTAGGGAGGCAATAGCGTCTAAGCGCTTAGCTGCATCCGCTGTCAGATTTTTTCGGGAAGGAATAAGTAAATAGGCATAGGCTTGGTGGTGCGAACGTCCTACACGGCCGCGGAGTTGGTGCAATTGCGCTAAACCCATTTTATCAGCACGATTAATCACAATAGTGTTGGCTGAAGGAATATCAATACCGCTTTCAACAATGGTAGTGCATACTAATACACTAAAGCGTCTATGATAAAAATCTGCCATGATTTGTTCCAGTTCCCGCGCATGCATCTGTCCATGAGCGAACCCTACGCGTGCTTCAGGCACAAGTTGTGTTAATTCACGTGCCATTTTTTCAATAGTAGAGACTTCATTATGGATAAAATATACTTGACCGCCACGCATGATTTCCCGCCGTAAGGCTTCTTGAATATGGGAATCTTGTTGTTCATGAATAAAAGTTTTAATAGCTAACCGCCGTGCGGGCGGTGTTGCAATCAAAGATAAGTCGCGAATGCCTGCAAATGCCATATTCAAGGTGCGAGGTATAGGCGTGGCGGTGAGCGTTAGAATATCGACATTGACACGTAGGGCTTTGAGACGCTCTTTTTGTTGTACACCAAAACGATGTTCTTCATCAATAATGACTAATCCTAGCGTCTTAAATTGAATATCAGTTTGTAATAATTTATGAGTGCCAATGATGATATCAATTTTCCCTTGTTGTAGATTGCTTAGGATAGTTTTTTGTTCCTTCCCAGCCTGAAAGCGGGACATAACAGCTATTTGAATAGGCCAATCAGCGAAACGATCTTGAAAACTTTGGTAATGTTGTTGTGCGAGTAAAGTAGTAGGCACCAGAATGGCGACTTGTTTGCCGTTTTGCGCAGCAATAAAAGCAGCTCGCATCGCTACTTCGGTTTTGCCAAATCCGACATCCCCACAGACTAGACGATCCATGGGTTTAGCTGAAGTCATATCTCGAATCACGTTTTCTATAGCTTGTTGTTGATCCACTGTTTCTTCAAATGGGAAGGCAGCAGAAAAAGCAGCGTATTGTTCATCAATTTCCTTGCAGGCATAGCCTTCACGTGCTTCACGCTTTGCATAAATATCCAGTAATTCAGCGGCCACATCACATACTTGTTCTGCTGCTTTACGTTTAGCACGTTGCCATTGTTCTGTACCTAATTTATGGAGAGGAGCTTGGTCGGGCTCGCTACCACTGTAACGGCTAATTAAATGTAAGGAGGCGACGGGTACGTATAATTTGTCCCCGCCTGCATATTCCAAATTTAAAAATTCAGCAATTTGTTCGCCTACTTGTAAAGTCTGTAAACCTAAATAACGCCCTACCCCATGATCGATGTGTACAATCGGTGCGCCTACTTGTAATTCTACTAAATCTTTAATAATGGCATCGATATCTTGGGTGGTTTTTTTTTGTCTTCGGCGCTGCATAATACGTTCGCCAAATAATTGTGCCTCAACGATCATTGTTAAGGGGGGGTCAAATAATGTTAAGCCTTCTTCTACCGATGCAATGACGATGCCATGTTTTTCATTGGAGTTTAAAAATACTTCCCATGAAGGAAAAAGTGTGGGATAAAGCTGTATGCCATTCAATAATTGCAGCAAGACTTCACGTCGCCCTGCTGTTTCGGCACAGAATAAGACTCGTCCTTGGTAGGTTGTTAAAAAGTTTTCTAATACTTGCAGGGGTTTTATTGATTTATGATCTACTTTTAAATTTAAAGGTGTTTCTGTGGAAAAATTGATGGAATGTGAATCTGCTGCAAAGCTCTCTCGCTGTATTTTAATTGAAGCATACTGTCGTAAGCAACTAAATACTTCAGGCACAGAAGCCATGATTTGTTGCGGTTTAAGTAGAGGACGAGTGATATCATAGGCATATTGCTCATACCGCATTTGAACTTCTTGCCAAAATTCTTCCGCTTTTTGGTGGATATTGCCTATCGTGATAATAATACTATTTTTAGGTATATAATCGAATAAAGTAGAAGTGTTTTCAAAGAAGAGGGGGAGGTAATATTCAATTCCAGCGGAACAAATTCCTTCACTTATATCTTGGTAGATGGGGCATTTAAGGGGGTTGCCGCTGAATTGACTTCGCCATTGTTGCCTAAATAATTCAATGGCATTTTCGTGCAAGGGAAATTCTTTTGCTGGCAATAAAGTGATGTAACTCACTTTTTCTATGGAGCGCTGTGTTTCGGGAGAAAATGTGCGAATTGAATCAATTTCATCGTCGAATAAATCTAAGCGATAAGGGATATCACTACCCATGGGGAACAAATCGATAAGGGCTCCGCGTATGGCAAACTCACCATGCTCGCGTACCTGTTCTACACAACGATAACCCCCTTTTTCAAAACGTTGACGAAAAGTGGGGAGGTTTAGTTTGTCACCTTGCTTGAGTAAAAAAATATGGCTTTCTAAAAAACTAGGAGGAGCAAGGCGATGCATCAGCGTAGGGATGGAAATGATGACAGCGCCTTGTTGTAAACAAGGTATTTTATGCAGCGCTGAAAGGCGATCCGAAATGATATCTTGATGGGGTGAGAAATGATCGTAAGGCAAAGTTTCCCAATCAGGAAAGGAAATAAGTGGTAAATCCGTTTGTAAGGGCTGAAAAAATTGTAATTCGTATTCTAAACGATGGGCGGTGAGCGTATCAGGTGTCACGATGAGAATGGGCCGTGGACTTTGTGCAATTACTCTGCTTAATGCTAGGCTCATGCTAGAGCCCAATAAATTGCTCCAACTCAACCTCTCATTTTGAGTTGTCAATAAAGGGGGGTGCAGTGGGCTTATTCCAGACATGGTGGGTATTTTGCTCATAAATGTAGGCAGGGTCAAGGGGGAGGGGTAGAATATGAGGTTGGGATGGATAAGGAATAGATGATATGGAGTTATCTGCTATTAAATGGTTTTTTTCTCCTGCTATTATTGGCCATCGAGGGGCCAGCGCTACTGCGCCTGAAAATACGTTAGCTGCATTTTTCAAAGCCAAGCAGTTAGGCTTACATTGGGTGGAATTTGATGTGATGGTAGCTTCAACAGGCGAAGCTGTAGTGATTCATGATGATGATTTAGAACGTACTACGAATGGAAGAGGTCGGGTAATTGATTGCTCATACACTGATTTAAAAAAACTAGATGCAGGTAGTTGGTTTGATCCTCTTTTTTCTAATGAGCGTATTCCTTCTTTGCAAGAAGTGTTACAATTATTGTGGCGTGAAAGGCTTGCTGCTAATTTGGAAATAAAGGCTTTAGCAGGCCATGAGCAAGCCACAGTCAAACAGGTCCTAGATATCCTCGAAGAAAATGAAGGGCGCTTACCTTCGCCTTTGCTCATTTCTAGTTTTTCACCTTTAGTATTACAGTTGTTAAGAAAAGCGTCTAGTTCTGCATTATTGGGGATAGTGATAGATGCATGGCAGGAGGATTGGCACGCCCTTTGTTCGGAAATACGATGTATCTCTGTTCATATAAACCATGAGGTGTTAACCCCTGCTAGAGTCAGAGAAATTAAAGCAAAAGAGTATTTACTTTTAGCTTATACGGTTAATACTCTTGACCGTGCAGAAGAATTGTTATCTTGGGGTGTTGATGCACTATTTAGTGATTGTCCGGATGTTCTTGTCGCGGGATTAAAAAGAAAGTAATAGTTCCTCAGGGGTGTCAAAAGATTTTTTCTTGTTCCACATGCGTCATTTGTGGAATTTCGGTATTAAATATAACCAAGAGATAAAACAATGGAGATTCATTCATTACTTAGCTTAAGCGTGGCACAGTATGCTTCTGATTTGCATTTATCTCCGGGTATGCCGCCTTGTTTACGCATTGATGGAGAGCTGGCGGTGATGCCGGATTTTCCTATATTGGATGCCAGGATGACAAAGAATCTTATTTTTAGCGTAATGGCACCCGAACAGCAACAACAATTTGAAAAAGAGTTTGAGATAGATTTTGCAATTCAAATTCCAAATATTGCGGGGTTCAGAATAAATGTGTTTCGCGAAAAAAAAGGTATAGCTGCCGTTTTTCGCGTCATACCTTCTCAAGCGCCTACATTTGAGCAACTTGATATGCCTATTATTTTTAAAGAATTGATGGAGCTATCGCATGGTTTGATTTTAGTGACGGGTGCGTCGGGGAGTGGAAAAAGTACCTCGTTAGCCGCCATGGTAGACCATATTAATACGCATCAGGCATCACATATTATTACTATTGAAGATCCCATTGAATTTGTGCATGTAAGTAAAAAATCACTGATTAATCAGCGTCAGATTCATCGTGATACGCATACTTTCTCCAATGCATTACGCTCTGCATTGCGTGAAGATCCTGATGTTATTTTGGTGGGTGAGTTGCGTGACTTGGAAACGATGCGTTTAGCACTCACAGCCGCTGAAACAGGACATTTAGTGATGGCTACTTTACATGCGAGCTCTGCTGCGCGGGCGGTAAATCGAATTGTTGACGTTTTTCCAGCAGGCGAAAAAAATAATATCCGTTATTTGTTAGCAGAATCATTACGAGCAGTGATTTATCAAACATTGATAAAATCCCTTCCCAGCGGTCGAGTGGCTGCTTTTGAAATCATGCTAAATACGCCGGCTATACGTCATTTAATTCGCGAAGACAAGATAGCCCAAATGAATGCCGTGATTCAGACCGGCAGAGATAAAGGGATGTGCACGATGGCGCAATATTTACAGGAGCTTGTGGCAAAAAAGAAGATTGATCTAGTCAAAGTATCAGAGGAGATGCTTAGCTAGCGTAAGTGTAGGATAAAAAAGAGGTAGAATATTCTTTAGCTTGGTTGCGGCGAAACGAGCTGCTTTATTGTTTGTAGCGATTTTTTCTCATCATCTATTTTTTGCGCTAACTGCAACCCGAGCGGATTACGGACATGAAAAAATCTGCATGCGGCGAAAAGACCTTCGGCAAAACAGACATAAAAAACCGTTCCTATGGCAATAATCCCAGCTCCTAGCATAATCGCTGGAGCTAAGCTGGAAGTCGCCATAAGGATACTTAATACAGAAAAAAAGGCATATCCTAAAATTACTGAAGCTACTAAGTAGCCTATGCCTTTAAGATAGTCAATAGAATTATAAGTGCGAAATTGACTTTTATTTTTATCGTCTAAAAGGGCCCAAAGATTTTGAATGTGTTCCACACTGGGATCTCTGATCGCAGTAGTCATGCTCTTAACGAGTTCACTATAATACTCACAGGCCTCATGCTTTTCATTGAGGTCGTGGAATTTAGGGAGGAAGAGATAATTAATACTTTCTACAAAAAATTTAGATAAGTGAATAATACTTTCTGAATAAGCTTGCAGTCTTTTCAATTCTTTTTCATCCATTTCCTTCGCTAACAAAAGACGTTCTTCTTTAAAAAAAGATAATATATGTAATTCATATCGTAGCTGGTCGC
>JAJNBC010000008.1 GCA_021156085.1 Gammaproteobacteria bacterium
CAAATTGTTACAGCCGGCATAGTCGATCTGAGAACAATTCGCTAGGCCGAGGTGGGACGCTTTGATTTTCGAGCACCGAAGCGCAGTTGACATGCGAGTCAATGAGCATCGGAGCGCAGAAAATCAGAGCGTTACAGCCGGCATAGTAGAGTTGGCAACAGATCTTAAAGAGGAGAAGAAATGATATGAGTGAGCCACGCGCAGTACACGGCGGGAACCGGCAGGAGTGTGTCGCTTCCTCCCCCTGGGTAATGTTTTTCTTAGCGAGCGTTGAGGTGGAGGCTTTCTGCCAGGCAGCTTCTCTTTCTGAAGATTCTACGCATTCAAATACTCCAAGTGAGTATGATGTGTATGAGGAGCCGGCGGGGAACGAAGGAGGGGGGCATACGAATAGCTCCGCTTCCTCAGCCAGTGCTTCTGCTTTAGCAGCATCAGCTGCACTTTTAGAAAAACAAAGAATAGAGCGAGCCATAGAGCAAATTATCAAACAGCAGCAGGGCGGCCAGCGTGTTTTCCCGCCCTATCAAGTGCAGAAGACATTCCCAGCTTTCTATCGTTTGGAGATTCATCCTGATTTTGGGCAGTTATTCAAGAGCAATCGCTTCCTCTATAAGAGGAGAGAAGCAGATATGAGGGAGACACCTGCAGTACGTAGCAGGAGCAACTCGGAGGAGTCTGCCCTTCCAGAACTATGGCCACGGTTTATCTTATCTAAAAATAAGGTGAATGCCTTCTGCAAGGCGGCCGCCTCTCTTTTTGAGACTTCTGCGTATTCAAATACTCGAGGTGAGTATGATTTGTATGAGGAGCGGGAGGAGGAGGGACAGAGGCATACGAATAGCTCCGCTTCCTCAGCCAGTGCTTCTGCTTTAGCAGCATCAGCTACACTTTCAGAAAAACAAAGAATAGAGCGAGCCATAGAGCAAATTATCAAACAGCCGCAGGGCGGCCAGCCTGTTTCCCATTTCTATCACGTGCAGGAGATATGCCAAGCTGCTTATTGTTTGGAGATCCACCCTGATTTTGTGCAGTTATTCACGGGCAATGTCTCCTTTAAAATGAAGACACCTGTTGATCCTCAGCTAAGGGCAGCCTTGGAAAATGTTTTTGGTAAAGAATCAGCCCCCGCGATTAACGAGTTTCTCATTGCTTTGGAATGGGAACTTGAACATCATCCGGTATTGTGCAACCACCGCTACCCCACTGCTTTTGGTATTAACCCCGCATTAGATGAATTTAAGCGCCTTGTTTTGGGTCGTCGTTTCGATGCAAGGGACTCTATAACAAAAATGCCAAACTTAAAAGATAAGGTTTACTGGCAGAGGATGGAGGAATCTCTTACCCACATTTCTTCTGCTCTTAAGAAGGTAGATGCCTCCTACGGTGCGCCGCAATCGGCTCGTTGGCGCAAATTAAAAACACTTTTTGCTGCCTTCTTAACAGCCATCGCTGGTGCGCTGGTGGCTGTGCACTTGGGTGCAGTCGGAGGTTTAACTATTGCAGGCTATGCCGTGGGCAGTGCAGCAGTAGGCGCTATTTCTTATCTTACTTATAGTAGCAGATATGCTGCTCCTGTTTTGCTGAAGCGGCAAGGGGGTAGTAAATTCGTCGACGCGGTGAAGAAGGAGTTAACGCGCCATACTCCGGAAGATGTGGAGAGGAGGAAGACCTTTTCTTCTACTTGAAGAGGCAGAACAATGACTAGGTGTAGTATGGGGTGCAATGCCAGTTTTGCGGAGTGGTGGCCCTGCGCGCGCCTGGGGCGGCCCCGGCTCTATGTGATTTTTAACCCTATGACCTCACTGACTGCCTCATAGATTCGTTTCATAATGCTGGGTGCGCACGTGAGCAACGGCCCTTTAATTAAGCATTTATTATCAATAGAGCGGATTTGATCGATTAATAAATCGGATTCTTTTTCCAATTGGGGTTGCGCTTTGATGGGTATACGCAGCGGCTCAGCATGATCCAGTAAACAGCTTGAATTTTGGCATTGGCTCTTCTCTTTTACCTGTGGTAATATTCTTGCCAAATTAAAGAGCAGAGGAGAAGTTGGAATATGACTATCTCACATGGGTCTACACCAACGAGGTGGACACGGTTTATTTTGCCTGCATGCGAGGTGAAAGCTTTTTGCGACGCAGCCGCTGCTGCCGGTGCCTCTAAAAATACTCGAGCCGAGAATTTTTTTGTGGAGGAAGGCAAAGTAGAAGAATCTCCCCCTCTTTCTTTGGCAACTACTTCACAGAAAACCAGCGCCTCTAGTAGCTCCTCTAGCTCCTCCGCTGCCTCTGATGTATTTTCAGAACAAGATATCGAGAGAAGTATAAAAACCATTTTAACAAGCGCCCCAGCTAGCTTTGATAGTAAGGGTAATCAGGCAAAGCTATATCGAGTGAAGAAAGTAGGGCTTCCTCCCATACCCTTCTATTGCTTAGATATGGATCTTGGTTTGACAGAGTTATTTCGCTGCCATCGCCCCTATTGCTCTCTCTGGGAAATTAAGGAACCCATTTATCCTGAGTTAGATGCTGCCTTAGAAAAAGTTTTTGGGGAAGCACATTCTTCCTTGATTGGCCAGCATCTTGCAGCTTTTGAATGGGAACTTCAAATATCTTCCTCTCTCCGATCCTGTCCTTATTCAGCTATAAACGAAGAATTAAACGACTTTAAGCGCCTTATTCTAGGGGATAGGTGGGGGGGGAGAGAAGGGGAAGATGTGATAAGGTTAGACGGACAAGAGAAGGAAACTGGCCAGCCCGTCTTAAATAATCCAGTTTACTGGCGTCACCTGACTACGCATCTCGAGGCTATTTCTCTCCAGCTTGAGCGGGCACCCGCTGCGTTTCGGGGCCAGTCGGGGTGGAAAAAATTAAGTCAGCTGTTTGCTGGATTCGTAGTAGCGATAGTGGGTGCGGGATTGGCTATCCACTGGGGAGCAGTAGCCAGCTTAACGATTGCAGGATTTGCAGTGGGAAGTGGAGTGGCAGCGCTTTCTTATCTTGCTTATGACTGGTATGCTCTTCGTCAAACACGGCATCGCTTATTTAGTCCTCTACAAAACGTGGGGGCTGAATTTGTTAAAGTGGTGAAGGATGGGATGCTACCACCTCCCCCTCTAGGAGGCCCCGGGGGGGAAGGCCGGAGAGAAAGCGCGCACGCTTCACTTCGCCTATAAAATATCTCCCATTCTAAGTGCCTCCTACCCTCGCTTTAGGAAGCCTTTCTATGAAATAATACCCCGCACTGAACAACGCAGAGAATGAATATGATAATACAGCCTAAAATCCGTGGTTTTATTTGCACCACGGCCCACCCGGGAGGGTGCGCTCGAATGGTAGAAGCGCAAATTAATTATGTGAAAACGCAGGGTAGCTTTAAAGGGCCCAAGCATGTACTTGTGATTGGCGCTTCGACGGGTTATGGTTTGGCAAGCCGTATTGTTGCTACTTTTGGAGCGGGTGCAAAAACCATAGGCGTATTTTTTGAAAAAGCTGCAGATGAAAAACGCACTGCAAGCGCAGGCTGGTACAATACAGCTGCTTTTGAGTATTATTCTCGTAAAGAGAATTATTTTGCAAAAAGCATTAACGGGGATGCTTTTTCAGATGCTATAAAACAACAAACGGCAGATTTAATCCGCAAGGAGTTAGGTAAAGTCGATTTAATTGTGTATAGCTTAGCTTCACCACGCCGTGTGCATCCTGAAACAGAACAAATTTTTTCTTCCACGCTGAAACCCATTGGCCGTACTTTTGTAGGCAAAACGGTGGACCCCATGCGTGGAGAAGTAAAAGAAATTACCTTAGAGCCTGCTACCCCCGATGAAATCGCCCATACCGTCGCCGTAATGGGCGGGGAAGATTGGGAAAGATGGCTAGATTTTTTAGCCCAAGAAGAATTACTTGCGGATGGGGTGGTAACGTTGGCTTATGATTATGTGGGGCCTACGCTTACTTATCCTATCTACAAAGAAGGGACTATTGGCAAAGCAAAGGAACATTTATTGCAAACAGCTCATGTTTTGCAAACAAAGCTTAAAAAATACCATGGACGTGCACTCGTGTCGGTTAATAAGGCGTTAGTGACACAAGCTAGCTCAGCTATCCCTGTGGTACCACTTTATATTTCATTGTTGTATAAAATCATGAAAGCAAAAGGGACGCACGAAGGTTGCATTGAGCAAATGACTCGTTTATTTAAAGAATATCTTTATGCGGATCGTCCTACGGCGTGTGATGAAGCAGGCCGTATCCGTATTGATGATTTGGAAATGCAGCCAGAGGTGCAGCAACAAATTGCTGCCTGGTGGTCAAAAGTGACGACAGAAAATCTGAATGACCTCGCAGATATTGAAGGTTATCGCGATGATTTTTACCGCTTGTTCGGGTTTAATGTAGAGGGCATTGACTATGCTGCAGAGATAAACCCTCAAGTGATGATTGAGTCCATCCTTTAAAATTACTCAATAGGAGAAAAATAATGCTAAATAAGTATTTATTTTTAATACTCATATTAATTAATTCTCTATTTGTTAATTCATATGCGAAAGGAGAAAAAAACAACAAAAAGAGTATTAATACTCAATTCGTGGATTTAATATTGAAACAAGAAGGCCAACGTTTATATGCGCATGTTATTGTTCACCAATCCCAAGATTACAGTGGCAAGATTCACATTGAGTGGACCCCACCGCTGCATAGTAGTTGTGATAAGAGCAGTTATGTGCTGTCTTACAAAGGGAAGAAATTTCATACCCAAGCCTATCGCACCTTAGGTTATGGGTTAATTAACGGGCATTCCGTCGTATGTACGGGCACTTGGCAGGCAGAGGTGAAAAATGCAGAAGGGCAAACATTAGCAACCGCGACTATTCCCATTGATTTTATGGATGCTTACGCCAGGATGCGATCCTTAGCGGCGATAGCTTAGAATTTGTTGTCAACTGATTCTAAGATGCAGTGTTTTTTTATTTTATAAAAACCAAAGCGATGGAAATTACCAGCAGTAAACTCATTGTATAGTTAAAATATTTTTTATGTTCTTTATTTTGTAGTAGAGGTCTCAAAGCAGCGCCGAAAAATAACCAAACACTGATGCAAGGGGCGCCAATGATTAGAAAAATGAGACAAATAAATAAAATTTGATAGAAAATCGTGGCCCCCGGCACCGTATAAGCAGCAATGGCGCCCATGCCCATGACCCAGGCTTTGGGATTGACCCATTGAAAGAGACACGCTTGCAAAAAAGTTAAGGGTTGCCTCCGAGCATATTGATTTTCTTTAATATGTGATATGGCAATTTGCCATGCTAGATAAAGCATATAAGTGGCACCTATTATTTTTACCCCATGTTGTAACAAAGGAAAAGTAATAAATAAAGCCCCTACGCCCATGCCTGCCAATAACACCATGGTGGGAAAACCGATACAAATGCCTAGAAAATGCGGCAGTGATTTCTTAACCCCAAAGTTTAGGCTCGATGACATAATCATGATATTATTGGGCCCGGGTGTAATCGATGAAACGAAAACGAATAAAAAGAGAGCAAATAAGAGTTCCATGATAGTGTGCTGCTACTGAGGCTAATTAAAACAAGAGTATATCGTATTTTATAAAATGATTAAAAGAGGATCCATTATGATTATATTACAAACAAATCACGGGCCTATCTCCATTGAATTGGATGCTAATACGCCACTGACTTCGGAGAATTTTTTACAGCACGCTAAGAATGGTTTTTATGAGGGTGTTCTTTTTCATCGGGTTATTAATGGTTTTATGATTCAAGGTGGTGGTTTCAACCAAGATATGAAACAAAAGTCTGCGCAACCTACTATTCGCAATGAAGCAGACAAAGGGCAACCGAACAAACGGGGCACGGTTGCTATGGCACGTACCTCTGACCCCCACTCAGCTAGTACCCAATTTTTTATTAATGTAGCAGACAATGCATTTCTCAATTTTAAATCAGAAAAAGACTGGGGATATTGTGTGTTTGGTAAAGTCATTTCAGGCATGGAAGTGGTTGATGAAATAAAAAAAGTTCCCACGACCACTCGTTTGGGACATGAAAATGTGCCAGTGGAGCCGGTGATCATTGAGAAAGTGGTGGTGACCGCAGAAGAGTAGGATTATCAATTATTTTAATAAATTTAATATAAATATGATTTATGTCAATGGAAATTAATTTTAAAGCGGCATAATGACCTCGAACATCAATTTGATTTTTAATTAGGAGAATTAGTATGTCTAGCAAAAATAAATTTGAATTAATTATTGATAATAACTGGGAAAATGTTAAAGCCGAAATGCGGCATGCATGGAGAAAATTGACTGAGGAAGATGTGGATGCTATTCAAAATTACCAGGATCTAGTAAAAAAATTACAAGAAATATATGAAATTACGGAAGAACAAGTAAATGATAAAATTAGTTCATTTATTGAAAAACTTAACTTAGAGCCTAATTTAACGAAATTGCAAGAATTGAAAGAAGCATTGTATGAAAATACCATGCATATAAAAGATAAAATTAGTGAAAAAATTAATAAAGAAGCTTTACAAAAAAATGCAAAAGAAGTGCAACACGCAGTGACTGAGTATGTAAAAGAAAACCCTTTAAAAGCATTGGGATTAGGGGTTTTAGCATCTTGGGCGATTGTAAAAATGTTACGACCCAAGTAACCAAAGAAGATAGCAGTGTGAGTAGTACATTCATTTTTCTGTAGAATGTTTGATGCAAATTTGGTATCCTGCCTGAACTTTAACATGAACTACTAAGTTAGGCAGGTTTTTTTTGGCCAATAAAATTATTAAATCCCGTGTTGCTCAAAATATTAATTGTTTTAATTGCTGTTCGCGTCATTTATGTATCGCAGGAGGCTCGCTTAATACATCGGAAATAGATTATCTTAATGGCTTAATTCAAAAGGTAGTTATACTTAAAAAGCAAGAACATTTATTTCATGCGCATAGCGAGCAGAAAAATTTATACGCAGTCTATAAAGGTAGCTGCAAAGAATATTGGATTGATGAAAATGGAAATTATTGTGTGACTAATTTTTATTTTCCGGGAGATTTAATTGGATTGGAGTCTATTTCTGATCGTACACACTTGCTTTCCGTCGTAGCACTAGAGCCTACTGAGCTTTGTGTCATATCTTTAAATGATTTTTCTTTAATGCAAGAGAAAGTGAATATCTTAAAACGCTTTATCGACATTACCAGCATGAAGATGCGAAATGATCGCAGCGCTAAAATGGGTGTCACGGCTCATGAACGTGTGAGTGATTTTTTATTAAATCTTATCTCGCGAATGTTAGAGCGAAATCAAACGATAAATCATGTTCCTTTACCCATGTCACAATTAGATATTAGTAATTTTCTTAACATTGCTCATGAAACGGTGAATCGCATTTTTAAAAATTTAGCTCGTCAAAAAATTATTAAAATCCAAAATAAAGTTCTTACTGTTCTTGATATTTCTGAGTTAGAGCGTTTGGGACGATTAGATTATTCTTTAAAAAAAGATTGATTTATATCAATGTTCTTTTAGTAATTTTCTCTACAATACCTCAATAAATTAAATGGGAAGATTATTCAATGAAAGAAAATAATAATAGACTAGATAAATTAAAAAAAATTTTAGATGAATGCACCTTGGATTCTGTGAATGATTCTAAATTATCGATTAGAAGCTCATTTAAAAAAATGATATGGTTCGTAAAAAAAGAAGCGTTTACAGCGATGGTGGGAACGGTGTGTTTTTTCATTATTAAAGTTTATTTTACAAAATAAGGCCTTTTATGCCAGACTTTTCTACTCTTCTTCTAAAGTATTACTCTAGTGTTGCTAAAAAATTATTTTATCGGATTTCTATGATCAAGAAAAATATTAAAATAATAGCATGGAGTATATCTTTTCTTATTATACTTTTGTTTTTTACGTGGCCGATTTTAATGTATATTTTTTATTTAAGTTTAATGCATTGGAAATTATCTTCTATTGATGCACTTTTTATTATTTTTATATGGCATTTAATATGTATAGGTTTTTGTTATTTTAAAATAAAGCGGAGCCATCAAAAAATAATGAATATATGTGCTAATTTTTTTTATGGCTTATTACTATAAGAGAATGCTGTTATTTTTCCTTACTACCTATTCTCCCCTATAACATGAGCTTGATACTCGGCATGAGAAATTATACTCAAGAGTGATTTAAAGGCTTAAATTTCACTACTTATTATTTATTTATGTCTACTTTTTAGACTTTATTAACACACAATAGGAGGAGATGGGGTATTATAGGCCCTCCATCAGCAAAAAATTATCTCATTATAAGAGGAAAGATAAAATGAATAGCAGAAAAGAGATACCAAGCCTGGGTATCACACATATCTGTTTTCTTGGCAACTATGATCCACAGGATGGCAGTTTCGCTGCATTATATGGGCAGTATCTTCAAAACGTGCGCCCAGGCGCGCTCTATTGCGTTGCGAAAGAGGGTAAATTATTTGTTGCTATGGAATGGCCTGCTGCATACCGTGAAATAGACCCCGAAGCTTCTTCTTGGGTAGAACTCCCCTCTTTCTTGAGCGCCAACACGTTGGCTCATTTAGTCAAGCTGTCTCCTACAAAGTCTTACTCTATCGAAGAACTGCCTGCCGAATGTCACGCCGAAGTGAACAGAGTTGTGGAAACCTTAGAAATACATGTAAAGCGACAATTGCAAGGAGCCGAAACTCGAAGAAAAGAGGCAGAGGAACAAAACAAGACTGAAATACAAAGAGCGAAGGATGCCGTATTTTATCTTTTTGAGCGCCGGGAAGAAGAGCACATCAAACAATTTTTTGGAGCAGACCTGTTGTATCATGTGAAAGAATTAAAAACTCTTTTTTGTCCAAACGAGGAATGGGATAAAACTAACGGTTCAACGGATGCATTGCGATTGGGAAGATTAGTCCGCGCGTTAAAGGCAACCCCTTCCCAAAAAATGACGCCCGAAGAGGCGAGCAACGATGAAGCAGTCAAAGAAATTGCTGCGGCTGCAGCGGCATTGCGCGAATGGGTTCCCCGTATGCGTTATAAAGATACTTTTTATAATAGGGAAAGATGGTATACGCGCCATAGGGTAATACTGCGTATCATCACTTCTATTTTATTAATTGCGCCCGGGGCGCTAGGTGGGTTTAAAGCGGGTGCAGCGTTAGGTGCCGTGGCGGGAGGCGGTATAGCTTCCGCGCCCACTGCCTTAATCGGAGGCTGTGTAGGAGCCCTCATCGGCGGCTTGGGGTTATTTGCAGGAGTGAAAAAATTCACTGCGAAGAGCCCAGCTTGTCGCCAGTACATCCATGCTGTTCTCATCGACATGGCAGTGCGAGATGTGCTGCCTTGCGCAGTGTCTTAAGCCTTTCACTCATCATAAAAAAATGGCTAAAAGATAAAAAATCAGGCAAAATGGCAATCCATTTTGTAAGAATGATATTTTTAAGATAAAAGATTGAGAGGCGCATGAGCATGCACAGTAGATTAGATATTGAAAATATTATTTTTCTGGGAGAATACTCTAACAATCCTCATAAGCTCCAGGAATCAATCGACCAGTGCGCCGAGTATAGAAAACCCAAGGTCCTTTTTTATTATAAAGATACCTCTACCGACCAATTGTTTTTTAATACGTTATGGCCTGGAGCTAAAGATAAGATTGGGGAATTAGAATGGGTACCCGGGGGTTCGGGCGAGAAGTGGAAGGCGTTATGCCAGTTAACGCCCTTTGAGCTTTACTCACTTGAGAAACTTGAGGAGCGGGCGAAACAGGAAATTGACCAAGCGGTGCAGGAGCTACAGAGCTTCCTAGCAGCGCGTCAACCAAACCTTGAGCAAGACGCGCAAGATCTGAGTAGCGCGAAAAATCTAGAAGGCATACCTCCATTATTTACTCTCAGGGAAGAACTCCGCATCAAACGATTCTTTGGCGCAAATATGTTGAAGGATATTAAAAATCTAGAAAAAGTTTTGTCTGCCAATGATCCTAGCATTTCCACACCTTCCCGTGAGTACTTTGAAAAATTAATCCTAGCATTAAAAAACACTCCTTCCAGAAAAGCGTCTCTACCCTTAACTAGCGTTCCCCCGCAACTAGCAGCCATTGCAGCGGAAGACTTGAAAAATTGTCTAGAGATACGGAAGGAAAATAAAGAAGACGCAGAAACTTATCTTATACGAAATAGGCTGATGGCACGTATCCTCATTGCCCTTGGGGCAGCTGTCGCAGGTGCCGTGGTTGGGTTTAAAGCCGGAGCGGTGGCCGGAGGCGGTGTGACTTCGGTGCCCAGTGCTTTGATCGGAGGATGTGTAGGGGGGCTAGCGGGGGGCATTTTTGGATTCTTTGGGAGTGCGAATGGTCTCGGTACTCGAATGAGATCACGCTGGGCTGGGGAAGATTATTCCAAGGCTATCTATGCGGCGGTAGAAGTGACAGGTGCATGTACGACGTCTTCCGCAGGAGGAGCAGCCTGCGACGACGGTAGCCTCCCCCGCCGCGCAGCGGGCGTTTTCCGCGCATCTGGTACTGGATAGATTAATTAGCCTTTAATTTTCTGGCATTTCCCCGTGTTAAATACTAAGCACAAGCTCATTCGAAACTTTAACCAACGTGCTGACACGTATACCGCAGCTGCAGAAGTGCAAGCGTGTGTGGCAGAGCGGCTAGCCACTAAAATGAGTTCCCTGCAACCTCAGACCATTTTGGAAATTGGTTGTGGTACCGGTTTGTTGAGCCAGTGGCTTGTTAAATTTTTTCCGACGGCATCGCTATTATTGACTGATTTAGCGCCCGCTATGATAGCACAATGTCAGAAAACTCTTCCTTTTCATTCCTCCATTACTTTTGCTTGTATGGATGGAGAGCAAATTACTGTGAGTCAGCCTTACGATCTTATCGTGTCGAATATGACGTTGCACTGGTTTCATGATTTGCAAAAAAGTTATATTGATATCACCCATCATTTGCAGCGCGGCGGACAATTTATTTTTTCTCTACTTGGTGAAAATTCTTTTAAAGAATGGCACACGCTTTGTAACGCATTTAAAGTGCCTATTGCTACTCCTATTTTGCCAGCTGATCATTTATTACAAACCATGTTACCTTCTGTTGAAATAGAAGTTGAAACGTATCAACATACTTATGCGAGTGTGTATGCATTTTTAAGCTCACTCAAAAAAATAGGGGCTGTTACGCCGCGAGTAGGATATATTCCTTTGTCAGCAAGTCAATTACGTCAAATTTTTCGTAAAGTACATGGGGAATTTAAGCTCTCCTACGAAGTGATTTACGGGAGGTATGTGAGAAAATGAAAAATTTTTTTATCACTGGCACAGATACGGGTGTAGGGAAAACAGTGGTTTCTGCGGTGCTGGTGCATGCTTTGCAAGCCTATTATTGGAAACCTATTCAAACGGGATTAGCGAATGATTTGTCCGAGCAGCAAATAGTGCAACGCTTAACAGGTTTAGCAGACAATTATTTTTTACCTTCTGTGCATGCGTTGCAAGCAGGCTTGGCGATAGATCAAGCAGCCAAGTTAGAAAATATTTCTATCGAATTATCACAATTTAATTTGCCGACGCTTTCTCGTTCCTTAATTGTGGAAGGAGCGGGTGGCGTGTTTCATCCCTTAAATGCTACCACCATGATGTTTGATTTAATCAAAAAATTTAATTTGCCTGTGATCATTGTCTGTCGCGGCACGCTCGGTACAATTAATCATACTTTGTTAACCATAGAAGCGTTGCGTCATCGTGGTATTCCCTTAAAAGGTGTTATTTTTTCAGGCGAGTTGAATTTAAGAAATCAAGCCACCATCGAACAGCGAGGAAAAATTCTCTCATTGATTCATATTCCTCAATTCGAGGATTTAACTAGCTTCACATTGCAGAAGTGGGCAAATACGCACCGTCCCCTTATTTTAGAGAAATTAATATGACATTAGCTTTTCGTGATCAGGCTGCTATTTGGCATCCTTTAACTCAACATCAAATTACCCCACCGCCTTTGCCTATTATGCGGGGGGAGGGCGCCTATTTAATTGATCAACTGGGTAATCGTTATCTAGATTTGGTTTCCTCTTGGTGGGTCACTATTCATGGCCATGCGCAACCGGATATTGCTAAAGCGATTTATGAACAAGCCTTAAAAATAGAACAAGTGATTTTTGCAGGTTTTACGCATGAGCCGGCAGTGCGCTTGGCGGAAGAGCTCTTAACATTATTGCCCGCTCATTTTAATAAAATATATTATTCTGATAATGGCTCCACTGCGGTGGAAGTGGCGCTTAAAATGGCTTATCAATATTGGCGTAATCAAGGCAAGAGGAGGCGGTCACGTTTTATTGCTTTTAAACAAGGTTACCATGGTGACACATTTGGGGCGATGGCGGTAAGTAAAGAGTCGTTTTATTTCAAACAATTTTCAGATTTATTATTTGCAGTGGATCTTTTTGATTATCCAGCGACTTGGCTCGGAGATACTCAAGTAGAAGAAAAAGAGTATATTATAATAAAAAAACTCAAGTCGCATTTAAATAAACATTCTGAGGAAACTGCCGCACTTATTATTGAACCTTTAATCCAAGCGGCCGGCGGCATGAATATGTGTCGCCCTGAATTTTTGCAACAATTAATTGCAGTAGTAAAATCGTATGATGTCTTGATTATTTATGATGAAATCATGACAGGCTTTTATCGTACAGGAGAAATGTTTGCGTGCGATAAATCCCATACTGCGCCCGATATAATTTGTTTATCTAAAGGATTAACGGGTGGGTTCTTGCCTTTATCGGTGACCGTTTGTACTGAAGCTATTTATCAAGCTTTTCTTGGCAGCGATTATACCAAAGCCTTGGGCCATAGCCATTCTTATACCGCCAATCCTTTGGGTTGTGCGGCGGCATTGGCTTCTTTGAAATTATTGCAGCGATCCGAAACGCGTAGTCAACTCAAATTGATAGAAAGAATTCACCTAGAAGAATTATTCTCAACTAGAGAAAATCTAAATGTGGAAAAAATACGTTATCATGGCACGGTAGCAGCGTTTGATTTAGTATTATCGGCAGAATATGGCTCCCAAGCCAGTGTGAATTTACGCGAGCGTTTTTTAAAGCACGGTTTGATTATTCGTCCGCTAGGGAATATTGTTTATTTACTCCCGCCTTATTGTATTTCCGAATCTGACTTGAGGCGTGCCTACCACTTGATCCGTAAAGAAATGAAAGGAATAACAACATGATTGAAGCAACGACACAAAGTAGACCTTCTAAAACAAAAACCATATCGCAAAAAATGTGGACCACGGAAGAAGCTTTGGCGCTTTTTGATTTATCTTTTCCTGAATTACTGTATCAGGCACAAACGGTGCATCGGACATTTTTTCCGGATGCAACGATGCAACTTAGCACGTTATTAAATATTAAATTAGGGGGTTGCCCGGAAGATTGTCATTATTGTCCGCAAGCAGCTCGGTATAATACGGGTATTAAAGCAGAAAAATTAATGGGTGTAGCTTCTGTGCGTGAACAAGCCGAAGCGGCGAAAGCTGCTGGCGCAACACGTTTTTGTATGGGTGCGGCATGGCGTGAATTAAAAGATCGTGATATCCCTGCCGTAGCGGCGATGGTGCAAGAAATTAAAGCCTTAGGGATGGAATCTTGTCTAACTTTAGGAATGTTGACAGAGAGTCAAGCACAAGCGCTTAAAGAAGCGGGGTTGGATTATTATAATCATAATATTGATACTTCGCGGGAATTCTATGAAAAAATTATTACAACTCGTACTTTCGATGACCGTTTGCAAACATTACAACATGTACGCGATGCGGGCATGAAAGTTTGTTGCGGCGGTATTATTGGTATGGGTGAAGCGGTGCATGACCGTGCCAATATGTTGGTTGTGCTTGCGAATATGGAGCCGGCTATTGAAAGCGTTCCTATTAATCATCTGGCTCCTGTGGAAGGCACGCCCTTAGGTGATACCCCCGCCATGGATCCTTTTGATTTTGTTCGTACCATTGCTGTCGCTCGTATCATGATGCCCACAGCTCGTGTGCGATTGTCTGCGGGGCGGGTGAAGATGTCGGATGAATTGCAAGCTCTTTGTTTTTTAGCAGGTGCCAATTCAATTTTCTATGGGCGGGAAGTTTTGCTTACCACAGCGAACCCGGAAGTGAAAAGAGACCAAGACTTGCTGCAGCGCTTGGGGATTGAAGTGGAAGGAGCCGGAGGTATCTGCTTATAAGTCATTGAAGGGTAGAGATATTTCTATGAAGTAATAAGGTAATACACGGAGGTTGCCTGGGGTTTTAAAGTAGGATAAAATTGTAAAAATTTTATCCTAACCTGCGCTTATCAGACAATGAGCTATCAAAACGAGGAAAGAGAGAACATGCTGAGATCAGAAACACCAGAGGCAGAAGCAGCGGCCAATTTGGAATTCGCAACCCCAGAAGAGAGGTTAAAAAAGGCTCGAGAAGCGGCTTTAGGTTGTTATACCGGAGCCCTATTAGAAAATGATTATGCAGAAATTCGAGAAATTCAAACTTTTATTTATTACTTAATCAGAAATATTGAATGTTTTTCCTCCACTTTCTCGTACTGGTTTACTCTAGAAGTGTGGGAATGGAAAGATGAAAAGGAAGTTGAAGAGGAAAGAGCTGAGGGCTATCTGCCCTTTGCAGCTACTGAGCAAAATTTTCCTGCTTTCTATAATAAATATAAGAATATAACATCGAACCTGTTCTGCCTCCCCAAAGGGAGATTTAAAGATATTTATTTAGCAAGGCTGAGAAATTATATAGAAAAATTAGAAGAAATATTAACAACAGAAGAAGATAAGGTAAAAGAAAAAAAAGTTAAAATTTTTAAAGAAAAGGAGGAGTGGACCGCTTTCTCACAGTCTTCTCATACTCTCAGCCAGCACCTGAATTTCACTATTCTCTTGCAAGATATTAGCAAAGGTAGACCGCCTTTAAAAAAGGAATTAGAAAGCTTTTTAAAAGATTGGTATATTTTTTCCATCGCGCAAATAACATTGATTCCAAAGGTCGTTAGTGAGTTAGTGGTTTCCTTTTTTGATCCTTTCGAAAGTCATGCAGCGAAGTACGATGCTCACCCGTATTTTACAAAGTTGTCGGATCATGGAACGGAGGTTAGAAAAAAACTTCTTAGAGAAATACTAGCATCGTCTACTGATTCCTCATGGAAAATAGAGTGGAGGGAGGCGCCGTCAGAGCTTAGATGGCTTCAGGAGTGTCTTTCTTTTTTTGGTTTAAAAACATCTCAGCAGGAAATTTATCACGGTGGGTATGGGACTCATGAAGGGTATGATATAACAATATATCGTCCCCAGACTAATATTTTTCAGCCCCCCCGAGATGTTAGCTGGTGTGCAGCCGTCGATCAAGCTTGGTACGCAGATCTTGCGGAGGCTTTTAATAGGATGATTTTTTCGCCGATAGAGCAAGAAGAAAAAGAGTCTTCTTTAGAATTATCCTTCGTAACCGCCCAAGCATCGCCAGTCCTAGAATCAGCATCTTTAAGTTTAGAGCAGGCAAATATAGCATCTGACAACACTGGGGGAGAAGAAATCGAATTAACTTCCCCTACCATCGAACAGTTGCAGGAGAAAATTGCGCAGCAGCAATGCCAGATCCAAAGACTGATAGATTGGCGCAAAGACGACGAAAGCCACTTCGAAAGACAGCAGAAACAGCTTGAAGAATATGAGCAGAGAATAAAACGACAGATGCAAGAATTTGATGAAACACTGACAGCAGAAAGGGAGCGTACACAGCAGCTTGCAGATCAACTTAGCAGAGCGCAGACTCAGCATGTTGAAGAATTAGCAAACAAGGATAGCGAGCTACAGCAACAGCAACAGCAACAGCAACAGCAACAGCAACAGCAACAGCAAAAAAAAATTAACGCGCTGCAAGAGGAGACAGAAAGACAAGCAGAAACGGTAAGCCAACTACAAGCGGAAATCGCTGAAAAAAATGAGCAGCTTCAAAAGAAAGAGGTGGAATTAGCAAATTTATGCACTCAAATGCAGGAAGAAAAAAGAGTGTATGAGGAGGTCGCTTCCCGGGTCCAAGCCGCAGAATCTCACAACCATAACTTATTGCAAACGGCACAGCAGACGATAATTGAAAAAGACAAGGAGATTAGAAAGAAAGAGGCAGACCTAGCAGTTCTAACGGCTCAAGCGGAGGAAGAAAAAGCAAAGAATAAAGATTTAACTGCGCAGATCGAAAGCCTACAATCTAAGAATAGGGATTTAACTGCGCAGCTCGACAACTTAGAAGCTCAGCATTTATTGGAAGCTGCAAAGAAATTACAAGAGGCGGTAATTGCTGAAAAAGATCAGGAGATTAGAAAGAAAGAGGCAGAACTAGCGGTTCTAACGGCTCAAACGGAAGGAGAAAAATTAAAGAATAGGGATTTAACTGCGCAGATCCAAGCGCTAACTTCAGACCTGAAAGATTTAAAGGCAGGGGGGGAGAGGAAGAAGCAAGACTTTGCTAGGCTAGAATATGTAGAGCTAGAGCAAAAAGCAGTAGATGATTTCAATTTAAAATATAAAGCTGTTATAAATAATGAGCGGTGGCCGTGGAAATCACGATGGGAAAATAGGAAAACGTTAGATAAAATAACGCTAGAAGAAATTATTATGCATGCCATGGAAAACCCTCGCAGTCGTACTGCCGAAGTTCTTAAAAAAGAATATGCGCTTGATTTTCATCTACCCGTACGCAACGTATCGTTGGCTGTGAATGGAGCCGACAGCAAAAAAGAAGATAATAATATTCAAAAAGAAGATAATAATATTCAAAAAGAAGATAAGGAAAAAATCAAAGAATTATTTCATCACACTTACTTCAAAGTCCATCAAGCTGAGCAAGACATTGTAAAGAATTTCTTTTCTCAACATGCTGCTGCCAGAGAAGAGACGGGTAGAAAAAGTTTTTCAAAATGGCCTCAGCGGGATTCAGAAGATCCGCCTATCCCCTTGGTTAGGCTCACTAGCATTATTGATCATACGCGGAAAAAAGGATGTTTTTATGAGTTTTTTCATTATTTACCTTTTTTTGGCATCTACTCAGGCGCACGCTCGTATGCCACTCTAGTAAAGCAAGAGAATATAGATACAAGAAGCAAAGAAAACCAGAAAAAATCTTCGGCGCAAATAGCAGCGGAGCTGATTAATGCAAAATGTAGGCGCCCACTCTAATAAATATATTAGTTTATAGAATTTGTTTCGAGAGTAGACTCAAAAAGAAGGGGAGTTGGTTAACGTTGGTTAGCTCACCTGGCTAAAATGTCGGATGTCTTCCCGTAGGGTACATTTATTTTCGGTGCGCGGGGGGAGGGATTCCGCTAAGATATGCCAGGCTGCCTTGCAGCGTGTGGTGCGATCCACTGAAGATTTAAAACACCTAAAGAACCCGCCATAATAATAGGAATTTATGTTTTTTGATCGTTGTGCGAGGTAACTGGCTGCCTTATGCGCTTGTTTAGTGTCGAATTGTTCTAAAAATTTTTTAAAAAGACCTGTTTGACAAGCTGTAGGCGTAAAATAAAGTTGGGCTCCTTTGCAATACACCACAGCAGATTTTAAGTTAAATAAAGCCGTGCGTGCTTCTTTTTCATCACTAAATGTGAGGGTGATAGGGTAGGTGAGGTCATCAAAAGAAGCTGCGATAGGAAACTCAAAAGAATGTTCTGATTTTTCTTCTTCTTTTTCATCAACGACAGGGGAAGGTAAAGAGCCAAGTGCAGGAGAAGGAGGAGAGATTTGACTAGGCGTTCTTTTGTCTTTTTCTTTTCTTTTTCGATCATAGCCAAGCGCAGGCAATACAGTAAAATAACCTGATTTCTCTGATTCTTTGTCTTTTTCCCTCCGGAATCCATGAATTGCTTCGACGAGTGCAGTATTATAATTAGAACAATAGGAATAATGAAGAGTAGCTAATCTGCTTGCCTCTTTACTTATTTCACCCTCTTCTTTTTTTACTGGCTGTGTGAGTGGGGCTCCCCTTGGGATTTGCGCTGACTGGAGAGCAATTTTGATTTTTATAAAGGCACGTTGTGTGACCCAAGAAGATGAGAAATAACGATGGACTTTTTTATAAGAAATGGCGTTTCCTACAAACCCCCATATTTTTTCCCATAGTGCAGAAGGGAGATTAATAGATGAAGATTCAAATGTTAATAAGATAATAAATAGATCGCTGCGTTTACGGAATGCCTCTTTTAATTGTCTATTAAATTGAGAATTTTTAATTTTTTCTGCTATTTGAGGAGGAGTCTTTCCGCTATAATCAGTCAGATTTATTTGAGCGTTGTGTTCTATCAATTTATAAATAAGTTGTATAGCGCCTTCTTCTTGCCGGGGTGTTTGGGCGAGCCTATGTAGGGGGCTTAAGGTTCTTATTGTAAAATCTGGATTAGCATTGGCTTCTAAGAGAGCGATCGCTATATCATAATTACCCGAGTCGGCTGCCGCCCATAATACAGCGCCTAGGCTAGAGGGGACACATTGGATGGGGTTATTGGCTGATAAGAATAGCTTGACTAATTCCCACCGCTCTAACTCAGCAGCTATAAAAATAGGATGTTGCAAATATGCGCCGTGCCGAGATGGAATATGAGGATCCGCCTCCTTCGCTAATAAGTGACTCCCTAAGTCACCGTTATTGGCTTTAATAGCTGCAATTAAAGAGGTTTTCTGCCTATCCTCGTCAAGTTCCTCGCTCATTTTCTCGGCTGTCAGACCCTCGCCCGTCGGGCTATCGTCAAGTGTAACGGATACATCCGTCTCCTCGGGCTCACTGCTGGCAGAAAGAAAGAAGGAGGTGGTTGGCATAGCAGGTTTTTGCTTTACTAATTAATAGGAACGCCAGTATAGCTTACAAAGCTTAGGATTTGTTGACAATTCTACTATCCCGGACGTAACATTTTGATTTTTTGTGCTTTGATGCTCATTGACTTGCTTGTCAATTGCGCTTCGGTATTCAAAAATCAAAGCGTTTCATCTGGGGCTAGTGAATTTTCAACAGATTCTAAGTTTTTCTTAGAATATGACAAGTTACCTTGCTGTTAATAGTATTCTTTCCTTTTTAATGATAAAATGCCTTTAATGTTTTTTGCTTCATTTTTTAGTTTTTTTAAAGGAGACTAATTTATGTCACGCGGAGATAAATCATCTTATTCGGCTAAGCAAAAAAGACAGGCCAAACATATTGAAGATTCTGAAAAAAAACGAGGGAGATCGGAGAAAGCATCCAAGCGAATTGCATGGGCCACTGTCAATAAAGTAACGGGCGGAGCGGCTAAAAAGAAACGAAAAACTTCGTAATATTTGTCTTGCTTTAAGATAACCAACTTGCTATTTTGAATCCTTTCTTCTTTCTATCCTCGTAAGCTTCTTGCACTGTTGCGATTATAGATACCATTTTTGCTAAGTGAATGGTGTCGGTAAGGTTAGATAGATAGCGGCGGGGCATTGCTATATCTGAATCTGCCTCACTTAGTGAAATTTATTTAGACCATAATAAATAGAGGATAGGGGAGTAAAGAACTAAATGAAAAATTTTTTTAAAATTGTCTTTTTTTATATATCGCTTGTTCTGGTATTTTTATCAAAAAATGGTTTTTCTCAGTCTATAGACTCAGCAACCTCTCAACTTAAAAAGACAGCTGTAGAAGAACGTATTATAAGAGAAAATAATTTACCTCCTAACTATTTCTCACTTGGAGTATATCGGCCTAACTATGTGCTTCCTTATTATGTTACTTTTTCACCCGATAACGCCATTTATCAAAATAATACGCCTCATAATGAAAGTTTAAAAAAATCGGAATTTAAATATCAATTGAGTCTTCAAGTTCCTGTATGGAAAACCATTTTTCATTCTCGATCTTCTTTATTTTTAGCGTACACTCAGGTTTCTTATTGGCAAGTATATAATCGCAGCAAATTTTTTAGAGAAACGGATTATGAGCCAGAGGTATTTTGGCAGATGCCATTAAGTTGGGGTTTAACGAAAGATTGGAAGCTTACGTTAATTAATATAGGGGCTACGCACCAATCCAATGGATTTGGCAATGAGTTAGAAAGAAGTTGGAATAGGGCGTATGTAGAGGCAGTAGCTTCTTCAGAAAATTGTATGATTAGCCTTAAGCCTTGGTATGTTCTTAGCACTTATCCTAATAATCGTGATATTGCCCAATATTTAGGTTATGGAAGAATCATAGTAGCTTATAAATTCCATAAGCAAGTTATATCGTTGGAAGCCCATAATATTTTTGAGAAAAGAGGAAGGCATAAAACAGCTGCATTCACCTATAGTTTCCCTCTCACCCCTTATATTAAAGGCTATGTCCAAGCTTTTAGCGGCTACGGACAAAGTTTGATTGAATATAATCACCGTACTAATAGTGTAGGGATAGGTGTAGCGTTTAATGATTGGGTGTAAAAATTTAGGATCTGTTGACATTGCTCCGATGCTTATTGACTTGCATGTCAACTGCGCTTCGGTGCTCAAAAATTAAAGCGTTTCATCTCGGCTTAGCGAATGGTCAACAGATCCTAAGGTATTTTATAGAAAAGATCTTTAATGAAGCCTGCTTCTTGCAAATCCTGCAATCTTTTAGTTAAGCGTTCCCCTCCGGATGAGAGGCGAGCCTGTACTTTCAAGTCAGCTCGTCTAGCTCCTTTTTTGCGTTTTGCAATCAGCGCCACAAGCTCTATATAAGCGTCTGCATTTTCAAATAAAGATTCAAATAGTTTATTAAATTCGTTCGGCAGAGGAGCATCTTTTTTAAAAAAGATATTTTCTATATTTTGTTCGGCAGTTAGGCCTCGTTCTATGTATTTGAGATAATAAGGGATGCCACCTAGTGCCATATATAAAGATAAAATATGTTTTTTTATTTAAATTAATATGCCTGCTTTTCAAGAATTCATTGGGTTCAGCAAGGTTGAAGGGCAATAATTTTATTGAACATGTTAATCTATTGTGCAAGCCGCCACAGTATTTCTGATCTTAGTTGTCGGGTTAAAAGAGTCTGCGGCATAAGGCGCATTTTATTTTTAAAATGCTCGCCCAGAAAGAGTGCAATCTTCTCATATCCACGATCTAACACAAGCTGGATAAGATGCTTTTGATGATCTTGAGTACTAGGACAATTAATAACTTCAGACGGAGAGCGTTCGTATTGATTAAAATAATTTATGAGAAGCTTGACTGCAGCCATCTGGCCATTGGCTACAGCGAGCATTAAGGGCGTTCGGCCTTCAGCATCTGCTTGATCTAAAGTAGCCACCTCCGCTTCAATCATTCTGGAGAGAGTATTGACTGAATTTGTGGCTGCTGCAAGATGAATAGGCAATTGGTGAGCTGATGTGCCATCGGGCACCCTAAGACTTGCTCCTTTTTCAAGAAGCAGATTGAGTATTACTACATTATCAACTATAGCCGCCCAATGCAGTGCTGTTCTTCCATGTGAGGCACTTTCTGCATCCTGTGTAGAAGCAGTAACGAGGGTACCTTCTTTAATTAAAAATGCCACAATATTTTGTGAATTAAAACGAGCAGCACAAATTAATGGCGTTTCTTGCTGGGCGTTCGGTTTTTCAACTAAAGACCGATCCGCGGCAATCAATAGCTTGACCGCTTCCAAACAACCTTTTTTAGCGGCAATATGAATCCTATTGTCGCCGCGAATAATAATTTCTTCAGATTTTTTAAGTGCTTCAACAATGTTAGGGTATTGGTAAGCCTCTTCTTCCGCCCCTAGCAGCGCTTCCAACGTAGCTGAGTGGAGCTTATCAACTTTTGTCTTTAAAAAAAAATCCGCTATATTAAAGTAACCTTCATGGATTGCTAAAGAGATCGATTTTTGGCTCCAAACTTCCTCTTTTTCTTTCTTTAACCACCACGGAGGGATAGTCAGACATCTTACCACCCTATACCAATAGAAAAAGTCTCGCTTGTTCATATCTCTTGCTTGACTTACGCTCTGAGAGATTTCAGGTGTTTCCCCATCCTTTACCATCAAAAATAAATGCCCATTATTTTGATACTCGCTTTTATAAGCGTTCCAAAATTCTTTTTGCCATTGAGCCTCTTTTCGAGAGCTAACAATAGGATACAGATAAGGAAAGTGTTGCTGAAATTTATTTTTCCAAAATAATGGCTGCTGAGTAAGAAAGGTAATAGCGAGATCTGAGAGTGCTTTAATTACCTTACTTACCTCTCTCATTTTACTTATTTGTACCAAACTCAGATAACTATAAACATAAGCCAGCAGCTCGCGGGGTAATTTAAAAAGAGAGAGATTATTTTCTCTAGGGAGTTCCACTTTCTCTTCCTCCCCTGGCACTACTGCAAGAGGACTCCTTCTGTGGCTTGGCAACCAAAGGGATGTCGCAGCTTTAGGTAAGGTGAGGCACCCCATCACATTCTCTGTTGTATGTTCTTCCTCAAATATGTCCGCTTCATCTTTAATTTCAAGCTTAGCCTCATCACCTTGCTCTTCTACCTTCGGTTGGTTCACCGGATTTTTTTCTAAATCAGAAGCTACTTGAGCTAGCTTAGAAAGAGAAGAAAGAAATGCGCGCGATCCGTAAGAAGAAAATGATAGAAGTTGCCAAGTTATTAGTAGTGGCATTGGAAGTAAAAAGACGTTGCACAGGATGGGAATAAGGATACTCGAAATAGGAATAACACAAAAAATTAGCAGTAGTAGAGGAAATAACAGTAGCCCTATCAACACCCAAGGATAGGCTAGTTTATCGAGTTCGAGCCAGGTATGAGATTTCAAAATTCTAATAAGATCAGGGCGCTGCCATAAAATGGCTTGGCTGGCTACGAATATTTTTAAATGGAGTTTAAAAATATTATCCTCCTGGCCTATCTGTTGTTGTAATTTTGCTTCCAACAAAGAGGCTTCTTTAAACATGGCTCTTGCTGCTTCCCCCAGAGGAGTAAGATCAGTTTCTATTTTGGCGTAAGCTAGTGCAATAATGGCATGCATAAAGTCCCGTTCTGTGGAACTAAGATCACGCCTCTCGAGTAGAGGGGGGTAGTTTCTAAGGTCAAGATAATCAAGAGGAGTTTGACCTTTGTTATCAGGCTCATATAATAACTCTTTATTTGCTTTTATTAATACTTTAGCATTTTCTAAAGGATGAGAATAACGAAAGGCTAAGTGGAGAGGTGTTGAGGTGTTTCGCCTTTATCATTTTTTACATTGAAAAGAGCCGGATCCCTTTTAGCCAATTCTCGCAGCACATTATGATGGCGGCCCGTTGCAGCTATATGGATAAGGGTGTTTCTTTCAGGTGCAGCATTTATATTCTCTGAGAAGAGGGCCAAATCATAGTTTGCTAATTTATCGATAACAAAAACATCGTTCCTTTTTATTGCTATTCTAGCAAGCGATTTTTTTAAAAAGGAAAAATTCTTGTTGTTTTCTATAAACTCCATCATGAGATGATTACGAATAAAAACGGGAATTTCATGACTAATATAAAGCTGGCGTAGCTCTTCCTCAGTTTGAATACCCCTGACCCATTGAATCTTTTTTTCTAAAGATTTTTCAGGGTAAGTTCTTAGCATGGACTCTTCTTTTTTTCTGCAGGGTTAAAAATGTTTTTTTATGATTATAATGGATTTTTATAGATAATCCTAATGCCCTCTGCAGGAATGGCTTTGGGGAAAGTGTTTATTTATTCTATTAATAATATTAAAATTAATGGGTTAATGGGTAAAAACGTTGAAGAGAGAAGTGTAGCAGTTTAGGAATAGGTGTGCTATTTAGGGATGGGGTGTAAAATTGTTTGTTCTAAGGCCGCTGCGGTTTTGGCTGGAGTGTGTCAGTGGCTTTTCTCACTTGTTCCTTGCCCTCAATTTTCCATATCTTACAACAATAATGAGCGATACCTAATGTTAAGAATGTGATGATACGTTTCATCAGGCGCCATGGCCATTCATCTCGAATAACATTTAATTTTTTAGCGGCATTCGGTAGCTTTTTCCTAAAGGCAATCAGTTTTTGGGCGGATCCTTCTTCAGGCATGCTACCATGCAGGGCTTGAATTAACTTAAGTGTTTCTTCTTTTTTTGTATGTAAATCACTCTGCTTTAATGTTGTTCTTTTAAATCTGGAGGAGGCGGAGTGAATCAGGTGCTCATGATAGCGTTGGAAGCTAGCAAGGAGCCGTGTGACATTGTCTTCATTGTCTTGAATCATTTGCTTATATTCGTTAATGTTAAGTGTTACCTCCCACGTATTACCTTCTTTTTTAGTATAGTTTACAGGCAGTAAAGCCGGGTTATTTTCATATTCTTTTAACAAAGCTTGATAATCTTTATTAGTAAATGAAAACACGAGCCTTTGGTCTGAGCACTTCATTGATTGACTTCGGATGCCGTATCTTGCTTCAAACTCATCTATCACTGCGTTTTCCCCGAGGGAAACCAATTCTAATATAAGTAAGCTACTAAAAGGTGACTCAGAATTTGCCCCCTTCAACACATAATCTGAGAACGCTTGATGTTGAGAAGGTTTTAAATGAGCTAATTTCTTTTTTACAGGCTCTGCTAACACTGCCTCGTTGTCGCCTTGCAAATCAAGGAGTTCCCTAAAAAATTCTGAGGGATTTTGCTGGGCTTTTATTCGATCAGCCAGAATTTCAACTACGTCTTGCCGGAGCTGTAAATCCTTCAATTGAAAACATTGTCTTGTAAAAGGATTACTTACCCTGCCATCTCGTTCGGGAATTAATTTTAGGATTTCTTCACATAAATCAAAAACCACCTCGGCGCTATCTGGAAAAGAGACGGGGATGAGAGGGAGGCTCGCTACGAGAGGTGCTTGAAAAGTACTTCCTATTTTTTCTGCCTCCTCCTGTTTCAGATCAGATAAAAGAGGATTTAATTTCGCTCTTGCTTGGCAAGCATACTCATGCAGATCCGGTAATTTCTCCACAAAATGGGGTTTAAAAAAATTCCACACCTCGACATTTGTGGGCGCTAAAACAAATTCCCAACAGGGGACTTGTAAATGGTGGTTATCTTCTTCTACATTTACCGTTACCCTAAAGCATCGCGCAACATACTTCCCTGCAAAGTGTTCGTTTGTCATTTGTTTAAATCGAGCTTGCTCCCGCTCAGTGGGAGGATTTCTACTGCTTTCTTGTATGCGAAGGCATCCATTTTTTTCCTCTACCTGATAACAGCGGCCTATTGAATATTTTGGCGAAGAGAGAAGCTGTTTTATTTGAGCCACAGAAAAAGAATGGGCTGCACGAGGAGATCGGGGGGGAAGAATGTAGGGAATGTAGGGGATGACTCTCTCCTCCCTTATCCTTTCTCTTATCAGCAGGACGTATAGATTTCTTAATAATGGCTGGCTATCATGGAGGGGCATAGTTAATAATGTATTTATAAGTAAAGAAAAAAGTATAACTCATAAACTGTACAGTTTTCAAGAAATCTTCTAAACAGGAGATAAGCCCTTGATTGCGTGGCAATTAGAGAACATCTTCCTCACATTTCCCCGTACTGCGGCCCGCTCCCTCCCGCTGGGGCCGTCCACTTAATATTTTGGCTCGGATCTTTAATATCACAAGCTTTGCAATGAATACAATTCGCCGCATTGATTTGTAACTTAGGTTGGTTATTCTCCTCATAGATAATTTCGTACACCCCGGCCGGGCAATAACGTTGCTCCGGAGAATCAAATAATTTCAAATTAACCTCTCTAGGCGTAATATTATTTTTTAATAATAAATGGCAAGGTTGATTTTCAGCATACTGTATATTGCTTAAGAAAACAGAACTCATTAAATCAAAAGTGATTTTGTGATCGTGTTTAGGGTAAGTTATTTTTTTAGAGTTGGCAGCGAGTTGTAATTGAGTGTGGTCAGCAAGATTGGAAAATGTCCACGGTGCATGACCACGAAAAAGATAGGTGTCTATCGCAGCATAGGCCAATCCTTTCCATAATCCCCATTGCATGGCAGGACGAATGTTGCGTGCAGTATACAATTCTAATCCTACCCAACTTTTTTTTAATTTCTCGGAATAAGTGGGACATTCCCGTGGGGATAAGGGCAACAGATTTTCTGCAGCAATCATGCCTGATTTCATCGCTGTATGAATGCCTTTGATTTTAGGCACATTTAAAAACCCCGCGCCACAACCCACAATGACACCACCAGGAAAAGATAAATGGGGTATAGCTTGCCACCCACCTTCATTCAATGCGCGTGCGCCATAGGTGAGGCGTTTTCCATTTTCTAAAAAAGGCCGAATGGCCGGGTGTGTTTTAAAGCGTTGAAATTCTTCATAAGGATTTAAATAAGGGTTTGGATAATCTAAGCCAATGACAAAACCGATGGCCATCTTATTTTTCTCAAAATGATAAATGAATGAACCGCCATAAGTTTGATTATCGAGGGGCCAGCCCACCGAGTGCATGACTAAGCCGGATTGATGTTTTTCTGCTGGAATTTCCCATAATTCTTTTATTCCTAATGCATACGTTTGCGGGCCGCAAGCTTGACGTAATTGAAATTTCTCAAACAACATTTGTGTCAATGATCCACGACAACCTTCAGAAAAAATAGTTTGTTTGGCTGTGAGTCTCATGCCTGGTTGATATTGTTCTGTCGGCTGTCCGTATTTATCTATTCCTTTCTCCCCTGTGATGATGCCGCCAACACGATGATCCTCGTAAATAATATCTGTGGCTGCAAAACCGGGGAAAATATGTACCCCTAAATTTTCTGCTTGTTTGCCTAGCCAACGACAGAATTTTCCCAGGCTAATGATATAATTGCCTTTGTTTTTCATAGGGCGAGGGGTAGGAAGAGGGAAAGATTTTTTTTCAGTCAAGAATAAAAAGGTGTCCCCTGTCACCATCGTCTCTAAAGGCGCTTTTTTTTGTTGCCAATCGGGGATTAACTCATCGAGGGCACGTGTTTCCAAAACAGCGCCGGATAAGCTATGGGCGCCAATCTCAGCGCCTTTTTCTAATACGCAAATAGAAAGTTGATTATTCAATTGTGCGAGACGAATAGCCGCAGCTAACCCCGCTGGGCCTGCACCCACAATAATAATATCAAATTCCATGATATGGTCCGTCCTGTCTTTCGTTGCTGGATGGCTTAGGAGGTAACTATTTACTAATTCTTCCCTATAGGCATTGTAGCGGATATTCGTACTCAAGTTGAAGAGTAAAGAAAGATAGGTTATTATTTTTGTAAATAAGCCAGGAGAGAGAGTATGCGCCATTCTACCTTTTTAATCGCCATTTTTACACTTATTTTATCTTCAAGCTGTCTAGCAAAAATCATCAAGCTTTATGAAAAACCTGCATCCGATGCAAAAGTCCTTGCTACACTTGATTTAGATAAGCCCACTACCCTCACCATTATAGATAAAGATAAAGAATGGACTTCTATTGTTGATCCTACTATAGAACGAAAAAATGCGCGCATTGTGTGGATCAAAACTATCGATTTGCCCACTAATAACTATACGTTCACTCACACGATGGTAGATACGGGCCAGGGGCCGCATGGCTATGTTATGCAATATGGCGTGCCCAAACCTCTGACTGCAGAGCAAGCCGCTGCATTAACCAAACAAATACAGTTACAGCAACAGGCCATTGCAAATTACTTTTCACAATTGACTAAAAATATCTTCCAACAAACGCCGCAGATGGATATGAATTATCCATTTATTATCCCCGTGGTGGTGATGCCGGAGAAGGGTAATAAATAGGAGGGCAACTGGCTGACAGCCCGTAGCTGATTTAGTCTCATGCGAAGGGGTTATTTCTTTACATCGTCGAAAAGCCAGCGACTCAGACATCAATACAGTTCAGTATGTGCCCAATAGGCATTGTTTGGGAGATGAAAAATCTCTATAATGCGCAGGTGCTCGGCACAACTTCCTTTTTCTTGTGTGTTCTTACAAAGCTTCTTTTAGAGGAAAAATATTATGCCAATGAGCCACATGCCTATTACAAAAGTTGTTTTGGCTGGTTCTCGGCGTGATTATCCGCAAGAAGAACGAAAAGAAGGAATACTATATTTCGTAATCCATCAAGAAACCTACCAGCTGAGATTTAGCATTAAATGGCCTGATACTTATCGCTCTTTGGGCTTTGGCCAAGCAGATCTTCCGAATCGCGAATGGGTCCTAATGCACAGACACTTGACCATCGAGGATTTACTTCCAAGTAATAAAGAGATCATGGTCGGGGAAGAGTATCCTATTGATTTTTTTAAGCCTGCCATGCGGGATTGTATAGAGATTATAGAATCATACCTCAATGCTATGCAGCAATGCATAGAAGCGAAAAAAGCAAGACTGGCAGGTGATGATCATCTACCACGTGTGGTACCGCCGGGAGAAGCAATAAGAGATCCTTTCGAGGAGTTAATGCAAGCCCAAAAAGATAGGGAAGCGCGTGCCCTACAGGAAAGAAAGAAAATCATAGAAGATTTTTTCACGTTGGAGGAAGCACGGAACATCCAACGTTTTTTTGGCGGGGAAATGCTGGACTCTATTAAAAAACTAAGAATGGTCATGTTTAAAGGTAAGAGGATCGCTGCCAAAGAAAAGCTTGATTTCGAAGAGAGTGCAGAGGATGACATAGCAAAATTTGCGAACTTAATAACAGCATTAAAAGCAACTCCTGCTGGGCCCATGAGACGAGAGATAGCTAAAGATAATCCCGCGTTGCAGAAAATTGCAGCTGCAGCTTTGCAGCTGGGGGCACAGATAACGAAGAACTCGCCTATTAAAGGCAGCGAGGCTTTGTTATTTCTAGGATGTACTGTTGTAAGTTTTATCTTAGTTGCTATACCGTGGGTGGCAGGGGGGGTAGTTTTAGGAAAAGGAGTGATAGGGGGCGTTATGGGTATAACGATAGGAGGGAGTTTAGGAGTGTGCGTGGGTGGACGGATGGGGTTTTTTGTGAGTTCTAGAGTTGCTCATGCAGTGACTAACCGGATCCCGAGCTATGCTAAGCAAAAGTATTCCGCGCGCATAGAGAAGGAGATAGTAGGAAGAGTGCTAGGTTCATAAATTTAATAAATTCCACTTATTAGCCAGTAGTACTAACTGAACATCATTATGGCAACGTAACTTTTTTAATATTTGATGACGATAACCAATGATTGTGGTGATATCAATAAAAAATAGTTTTGCAATACTTTGAACAGATTGTCCTTGTATAAGCATCTGTGCTATTTGAAATTCGCGTAATGATAGCGCATCAAAAGTCAGGCTGTGATTATTGCGTTTTCCTTTTTGTCTTTCAACAACAGGCATCAAATAATTTTTTCCGGTGGCGATGATGCGCAGCGCGTGAGTGATGTTATCGGCGGAGCTGTTTTTGCTTATATAGCTGAATGCGCCTGCCTCAATCAAACGTGAAGGATGGGTGGCCGTGCTTATTATGATAATTTTAATAGATTGATTGAATAGCGCTATTTTTTTAATTATTTCGATGTTATCGATATTTGATAGCTGAACATCCATGAAAACAAGTTGAGGTTTAAGTGTCTTCACTAATGAAAAAGCTTCAAGCGCACGCGTTGCTTCACCAATGACTTTGATTTTGGGAATGGATTCAAGAATACTTTTTAGCCCCATACGGGCAATAGGATTGTCAACTAGCACTGCAGTTGTCAACGTGTGTCTCCTCATCCCTTCCGTTTTTAAAGGCTATCAATTTGAATGTCACTATGATGGCATAAATGAATGAAATAGTTCTAGTCATTCCTGCGATTATTCGCTATCAACTTATGTAAGACACAATACTGACATAATGTGTGTATACTAACCTTCGAATTAGGTGTAACATAGAGTACGTTGAGAAGCCGAACCTAAAACCTAAAGAATCTGTATGTATAAAAATATCGAATACAGCTTTACACAGTACATACCTCGCAGAACGAAGAGAATAGGGGTGGCGCTTTTAGAGGGTCTGTTGGCAATGCGCTAGGCCGAGATGAAACGCTTTGATTTTTGAGCACCGAAATGCAGTTGACATGAAAGTCAATGAGCATCGGAGCGCAGAAAATCAAAGTGTTACAGCCGGCGTAGTAGAATTGCCAACAGATCCTAATAAAAAGAGCTGAAAAAATATTTAATTTAACCCAGATTAGCTACAACTCGTGTGGAAAGAGCCTAGCTGAAAAATAGAAGTGCGGCAGCTAAACTTTCTTCATCATCGAGCGTGTTTTGTATTGCTGCTGAGTTATATCAATCTGTGGGTTCTATGAAAAAAAATAAAGAGACACCTTCTCATATAGGATTAGATGACGCACTGGCTCAAATTGCAAGCCCTTTATGCTTTGCACTTCTGGTTAAAGACACTAGCATGCTGCCCCTGTTTTTTGTCGGGGATGTAGTGATCATCGACCCTACCGTGCGACCTGTTTCGGGGGACTTTGTGGCTGCAAAAATTCAGGGAAATGATAATGTACTTTTTAGAAAATATCGTTTGCTTTACATGAATGGTTCGCACCAATTTGAGTTAATCGCGCTGAATGAAGATTGGGGAAAAATAACTATTACGAGTCAAACGGAGGGGGAAATCCTAGGTACTTTAATAGAGCATCGTTCCAAGCGCCGCATTCCTGATCCAATGATATAGCATGCATTTGTAGTATGATGCTATACTGAAAATGATAAGTCAGGACAAGAATGAAGCAATTAGCTTATGTCAACCTTCGGTTATAGAATAAAAAAAGCGCGTCTTGAAGCGAAATTAAGCCAGGAAGCCCTAGCGGAAGCCATGAGCCAACTTGGAGATAAGAAGAAAATCTCTCGTACGGCTATTACGCAGTGGGAAACAGGCCGCACCAAAGAAATAGAGGCGGCTAATCTACTCAACGCCACCAAAGTTCTGAATGTGGAGCCAGATTGGTTACAATTCGGAACAGGAAGGATGCGGCCGCAAATAGAAATGAAGCCGTTGGATTTCTTTGATAATAAAATCTGTGTAGTGCCAGCATTGAATTGTATTCCGGCTGTGCGTCTTACTGGAAAAAATAAAGAAATATTTTTACGTGTGGGGTTAGATGATCAATTAGCACAAATTGCAAGCCTTTCATCTTTTGCATTAATTATTAAAGATAGTAGTATGTTACCTCTGTTCTCTCTGGGTGACCTTGTAATCATCGACCCTACTATTCAGCCCTCACCGGGGGAATTTGTGGCAGTTAAAATGAAAGATCAAGAAGCGGTTGTTTTTAGAAAATACCGTTTTTCTTCTCAAGGAAGTTTAGATCAATTTGAGTTAATTGCGCTCAATAAAGATTGGGGGGAAATCAGTATTATTAACAAGGCTGATGTGGAAATCATCGGAACGTTAATAGAACATCGCTCTAAACGCCGACTTATGGATCTCAAGATAGAATGCTAATTGGCCTCGCCAATTGTCAACAAATCTTAATTTTATAGAAAATTATCTCTGGCTAAGAGTGAGTTTTTAAGACGAAGCCACTTCTGTTAAAAGGGTTGATATTTTTATCTTAGGATCTGTTGCCAATTCTACTATGCCGGCTGAACCCCTTTGATTTTCTGTGCTCCGATGCTCATTGACTCGCCTGTCAACTGTGCTTTGGTGCTCAAAAATCAAAGCGTTCTATCTCGGCCTAGCGAATTGTCAACCGATCCTAGGAAATTTGAGAAATTTACCACTTTAATTTTTTCTGTTAATGAATAAGCTCGCGTACCCGGATAAATGACCATGAGTTCATCAAGTTGCAGGGTATCAAAAGCTATTTGCATGGATTTAGTTAATTTGGGTGCGTCAGCATGCTTGAATTCAAATCCTAGGCGCTTGCCTTGATGAAATATGAGTAAATCAAGCTCTGTTTCTTGATGTGTCGCCCAATAATAACAGCGCTCTGCTTCTACATGATAACAACGAATTGTTTCTTCTAGCGCGAAACCTTCCCAAGAAGCCCCTAATTTTGGATGATGTTGCAACGCTGTTTTATTTTCAATATCTAATAAATAATGTAGCAAGCCGCTATCACGAAAATAAATTTTTGGCGATTTAACTTGGCGTTTGCTAATATTTTCCCACCAGGGAGATAATTGTCTAATCATAAATGTTTCAGACAAAATATCTAGGTAATGCTTAATACTCTTACTATTAATGCCTAGTGAACGTGACAATTCTTCTGCATTAAATATATTGCCATGATAATGCGCCAGCATCATCCAAAAACGTCGTAAATTAGCGGTAGGAATACGAATACCCAAATTTGGAATATCTTGTTCAAGAAATGTTTAATATATTGCCTGCGCCATTCAAAACTGTTTTCATCGGATTTAGCCAGATAAGAAGATGGATAACCCCCTCGTACCCATAAATTTTCGCTTTCATGGGTTTCATGATAATCAAATGGCTGAATTTCAAGATACGCTATACGTCCCGCAAGTGACTCTGAAGATTGGTATAATAATTCACGCGAAGCACTACCTAAGACTAGCCAGCGTTGATTTTTTTGGGAAGAATCCACTAACACACGTAATGCAGGAAATAGATGAGGGCGTCGTTGGATTTCATCAATCACTATTAACCCTTCTAGTTGGTTAAAAGTCAAATGCGGGTTTTCCAACAGAGCAATATCTTGATCTCTTTCTAAATCAAAAAGATGAACAGCCCCTTGCTGCTTCGCAGCAAATTGCTTCGCTAACGTTGTTTTACCTACTTGACGCGCGCCCAGCAAGCATACCACAGGAAACTGCTGGCTGAGCGAAGCTATCTTGTTGATATAATAAGGTCTTTTCATATGTTCATGAAAAACTGGTATCTAGATCCTTATTTTCATGGAATATTGAAAAAATAGCAAACATTTAAAAATATTGTAAGGCTTAGGATCTGTTGACAATTCGCTAGGCCGAGATGGAACGCTTTGATTTTTGAGCACCGAAGCGCAGTTGACATGCGAGTCAATGAGCATCGGAGCGCAGAAAATCAAAGTGGTACAGCCGGCATAGTAGAATTGTCAATAGATCCTTGGATCTATCAATAATGATCTATGAAGTTCTTCAGCACCGCATAACCATGCTCCGTTAAAATAGCTTCTGGATGATATTGGATGCCAAATAAAGGATAAGTCTGATGCTGAAAAGCCATGATGATCTTTGTTTTTACCTTATCATAAGCCCAAGCCGTGATTTTAAATTCTTTGGGCAGTGTAGCAGGATCGACTACTAGAGAATGATAGCGTGTGGCGCTAAATTCATTGGGGAGGCCGGCAAATAATCCTTCGCTTGTATGAAAGATTTTAGATTGTTTACCATGCATAATTTCCGGTGCATACATGATACGTCCGCCAAAAGCGTAGGCTAAGCTTTGATGACCTAAACAAATACCTAACATCGGATAAATCGCGTGGTATTTTTTTATTATTTCGAGGGTATAACCTGTTTCACTAGGATGTCCTGGGCCAGGTGATAATACAAGGGCAGCGGGGGTTAGTTTTTCCAGATTTTCTAAGCGTGCATCATCGTTTTTTATTATTTCTGTGAATGCACCTAAAGTATCAAAATAATTTTTAATGGTATAAGTAAAAGAATCGTAATGATCAATAATAATTAATTTTTTTGTTAGCATAACTCTATGTACGTCACATTTCTGTGAAAAAACGAGCTTTTAATTTCATTTCTTCAAATTCACTGGCTGCAGAAGAATCATTCACGATGCCTCCTCCAATACCCAGCTCACCTTTATTATTCTTAATGAAAAGTGTTCTAATCGAAACATTAAAACACATATCATTGGTGGGTGTTAGATAACCTATTGTTCCTGTGTAAATACCTCGAGGCTCTTTTTCTACCTCTTGAATGATCTGCATCGTTCGTTTTTTCGGTACTCCTGTCACCGAGCCACAAGGAAATAATTTTTTAATAAATGTTTTAAATGAAGTAGTGGGATCAACGCAGCTCTGAATAGTGGAAATCATTTGATGCACAGTTTCATAGGTGTCTACCTGCAATAAATGAGAGGCATGCACACTGCCCGGATAAGAGAAGCTACTTAAATCATTTCGTAATAAATCAACAATCATCATATTTTCCGCGATTAATTTGGTATCGGTGGTCAAAAAAGCTTTATTTTTTTTATCTTCTTCTAAGTCTATGGCGCGAGGCATGGTTCCTTTCATAGGCTTCATTTTGACTATATTTTCTCTTTTAGAGAAAAATAATTCAGGGGATAGAGATAAAATTTGATATTCTTTGAAAAAAAGAAGTGCAGCATATTCCACTTTCTGCCTTTCACGCAAAGATTGATATAGTTTCACAGGGGCTCCTTGGAAATCAAAGGTGTATTTTCCTGTGTAGTTCACTTGATAAGTATTTCCCTGATAAAGATGATTTTTAATTTTATTAAATGCTTCCTCATACTCTTTCTCATTTAAATTAAGCTGAGTATGATACGCAACGCTTTCTTCCGGATGTGCGGCGCTCAATTGCTCCAAGAGGTGATGTACTTCTTTCTGATTAAGGGTTTGGCAGTTTTTAAATGCAAAGAAATGCAATAAAGGCACTCCATTTTCGTAAAAATCATTTGCTATCAGGTTAGGCTCTAAAAAATAAGAAGCCTCATAACTGATTAATCCCACTAAATAATGCTCTTGTTGTCTAAGTTCATCAATGCGGTCTAAGCAAAATATTAATTGCAGCGGATCAGTACAAAGGATTTCTTCTGTACTGTCTGTAAAAAAAAGTGATTTCTTTTCAAGGGGGCTGGATTTTCTATCTTCTAATAAAATAAATTCATTCATTCTATCTGCGAAGTGTAGCACCCCGAGCCGCCAATTCTGCTCTTGCTATCGGCCGTTCTTCACCACTTAATTGAGCAGCCAAGTCTGCCGTTTCATGCTGGTTGTGTACTCTAGCAAAATTAGCGATTTGTTTTAAAAGTTGGTGCATGGAGTGGGTTTGTTGATGATGTAGGGTTTCTAATGCAGATTCTTTTATTTTTAATACTTTTAGTTTTTCTCTTGCCCGCATCATTTCGTTATCTGCTTCTTCCATTTTCCGGCACCGTGCCTCAACGATATCAGCACGACAAGATAATTTCCAAAGATGTTTGGCAAAGCCCATTTCATTCTTATATTCGCTATGAATAGTTTGGCGTAACGCTAAATCTTGTGTATTGGATTCATAAGCTAAAAGCCACGTCTTCAATTCGCGTTGGATAGGAACCAACATGCGTATATCACGCTGATAAGTATGGATGGCACGTCTTCTTTCTAGAGTATGTTCTTCTTCGGCGGCCTGGGGCTGCTGCATACTCATTCTTTGTAATAGACTGAGGGCCATCGCTGGAGAAGGCGAAGCTGATGCATTTTGTGCGGCTTCCTGCCTATCCATGATGAACGTTTGTAATTGTGCTGGTGATAACTGATTACGATAAAAATCTTGGTTGAGATCCATTGTAAAGGTTTGCTCTCCCACCCGGATAGGGGTTTGATAGACGGTATCAAAATAACTCTTCAGGTAGGCTTGTTCTGCTGCTTGCTGTTTCGCTGCAGTTTGCGCATAGTGGGCGGCTGCTAACTGAGCCTGTACTTTTGTTTGATAAAGTTGAGCTGCTACCACACCTATTTGAGATTGAAAACCAGAGAGTGTATTCATCAAAAGTCCGTAAAGATCAAATGAGGTGTGAGTTTGCGCGATTTGCGCCATAATCTTGGCTTGTTCGGCATGATATTTTTCTAAACTTTGGTTAAGCGCATTTTGTTCTTCTTTCTTTTTGCTTGCAGCTTCTTCTTCCTCTTCTTGGGCTTTTTCTGCGGCTTCTTGAGCTTGTAAAGAAAGAGCGTATCGTAATCTTTCTCTTTTTAATTCAGCTAACCAACGCTCGTGGTTAATAAGCGCGTTATACATTTCCAAAGATTTCAAACTTGTTGGATCAGCAAGTTCTTGCTCAAGGGTTCTTTCGCTTAGAGTAGGTGCGAGGGTAAAATTAGGAACTACCTGATCGTATGCCATGTTCTCGTCTCTTTAGTTTTTATGTATGAAATGAGGAGCATTCTAAACGGAGTGATTGATGAAATCAAGCGAATTGCAATAGCTCCTGACATCTAAGTAGGAGCTCATGAGCGCATTTTTGGCGGAGGTGCAGTGGCAGTAATAGAAGAAGCATGGGCCATCAATTTATCCTTCCCAGAGGAGGAGGAAGAGAAAAATGGCCTACTTAAGGGATAGCAGTGGGTTGCTAATATTACAGAAGAAATAAATCCAAAGAAGGCCAAAGCCAAAGAGGGTGAGATAGCCATACTTATAGCCAATCCACCCAGGATGATCATGAGCCCTATAAGTCTTGATCCTTGCTTTTTATAGAGGGAGGATTTAAGAAGAATAGGTTCCCCCTCTTCTTGTTTGGCTTCTTGAGTATCTTTCTCTGCCTCAGACAAATTAAAGGGGTGAAAGGAGGGACGCGATTTTTCAGGCGCTGGAAAATATTGGTCCATAAGCTTAATGAGGTCAGTTTTTTTAGGGCCCTCCTCCTTCTCTGGAGAGTCTTTTAGAAATTCGTCAAATTTCCCCCGCAGAGCTTGTTTTCTTTCTTTAGATACGTCACTAAATTGCTGAAGAAGCGCTGTTTGTTGCAAACCGTCAGTATATGTCAATATACCAAAGAATAATGATTCATTTTCCAATAATAAAATTAAGTAGACGTTGTAATTAACGTCAGTAAAAATGGAAATGAGCTCGTTTATCAATTGTTCTCTTTTCGTTTTATTCGTTTCATTGGGCTCCCCGTCCAATTCTTTGGCATAAGGCAAACAAAATTCAAGAAGTACTTGAAAAGCATGGTCGTGGAACACGCGATTTTTACTTTTTTCCGCTGCATACCGAAGAAATGAGCGCTCGGGGGAGATATCGGGAGTTCGTTCTAATAGCCACTCTTTATTTTGACGCAAGAGGGCTCGGATATTCTCAGCCCCCTCCTGCCTGTCAATGCTTGTTTTGAGTTTTCTTTGATTGGTGATGAGTTGATGTTGTGCGTGCTGAGCAGCGATGTGGCGGGCTGCAAAAGCTGCAGCGCTACGGGCAGAAGCCGCAGCAGCTCCACGCGCAGAAACCGCAGCTCCACGCGCTACAGATGTTACGGAGGACAGAGGGGGTAAGCCCCATCGATTAGATGACATAAAACATATCTCCCACGTGAATTTGTTATTTTTAGTAGCCTCCTTGCTCATAAAAAGTGCAATTTACATGATTTATAAAGGAAGGTCAATCTTTTTTTGCTTTTAATTTTCTCAATTAGAGATTAAATGTTCAACTTAAGTAATAATTCCGTTTATTGAATTAGCCGGCCCTTAAACAGAGTTTTGAGATTATTTAAAGGCTATTAAAAGATTGCATGTACCAAAAATAGACAGTAAAATACCTCTCTCACTAAAAATAGTTAAAAATTTACGAGTACTAACCGAGGAAAAAATAACATGCAATCTTCCCACAACTCTGCTCCTTCTGAGTTACTGATTCCTATTCAATTTAGGGAGCCTCAAGCAGCCCCTTATATTTGGGTTAACAAAGACACGAATAAAGTACACCTTATTATGTCTGCTGTAGGGGGTACTCATCTCATTACAACAGATAATACTTGTAAAACGCTTGCAAATATAAAGCAATCATTAGGTATTCATCGGGGCGCTCGTGCATTGACTTCATTAACATCTTATCAATCTGCATTAATGTATGATATTCGATTAATTCAGCAGACTGACGGGAAAGGACAAGCTAGTGGGCTATTGCAGAAAAAACAGGAGAGATTAAAGCAAATCAATTTTTTATTAGACATGCTGGGTTACATCATTTACGGTCAAGGGCAGCACGGCAATCAAGCGATGAAAGCATTTCTTGAGCGTGATGAGCAGTGGCCCGTTTTTCTTCAAGCAGCACTTGGAGCTCCTAACAATAATTTATTTAGTATGCACTTAAGACCCAGAGATATTAATCCTGTGACTCAAATGATTCATCCTGTTTTTGCCGTATCGCGTGAAGATAAGTTAGAGGATAATCCATTTTATCCGTTTATAAAAAATATCTCTCATATACTCTTTAAATCCGCTACGCCTGAAAAAACATTATTGGCAGCTGTGAAAAAGCAGCTTTCAGATGGATTAGAAAATAAAGAAGAAGAGGAGAACCTAGCGCTATTTAAGAGAGTTAAAGAAGCTATCCAATCTCAAGCCGTTCTTTTATTTGGAGAGGGCATCTCCTTAGAAAATGTGAAGGCTATTGCTTATGAACAGATTCTAAATTTACACCTCTTGGAAGATGGTGAGGTATTTACGCCAGAGATTTTATTCGACGTTATTATCCATGCCAGTGGATTACTTCAATCTCTAGCAGTCTCACCCTTTTCAGAAGTGAACAAGGATAGCAATCCGCCAAGTTCGAGAGATCTTTATTTATTAGTCCAATTCTTTCTAGGGAATGCGAATATTTATTGTGTGGCTAATAAACTAGTGGCTTCAGATATTAATTTTGGAAAAATGAGGGGGCTCAGTGAAAGGCTTTTTGAGACTGTTGCAAAAGCTTTTTCTGAGGGCGTCCCAATCGAGGAGAGATTGCTCGATTTTATTGATGCGTACTGTTTACGTCAGCAAAAATTATCCCCTCATCAACGTGCCGAGATTATCCAACAATTTCAAGAAAGATGGAGAATGATCAGAGATGCCCATAATTTTGATGAGTTTATGCTACTTCAAGGTAAAGGTTCTTTTGTTGCTCATCAAGGCAGTATTGGAACGGGGTTTGTGAATTTATTAGGAGAACAGCTTAAAATAGAATTTAAGGCTCATCCCAGATTCGCTGATCGGTATAAGGATTTTTGTGTATTCATAGACCATACTGTTGCCGATTATCAGCAAGTGACCCAGGCTCAGTGTGTGTTAGAAGTGGATGATCCACATGCTCAGGCTTCTACAGTTGGTATGACTGAAGAAGCATTGTATGCATTCATTATCACTTTGTTCAATAAATCTGAAGATCATAGTTTATTGATTGACCTTCTTTTTTCTTATGTAAAAGGGAATATACGCGTTTTTCAAATATTACCAGATAGAATAAAAGAGCAAATGAAATCTAATCCTCAATTTAATATCTTATATGAAGCTATAGGACAGCGTATTGAAAATCGTGATTTAATCCAAATTTTTAACAGAATTATGGGAATTAATACCTCATTTCGAATAACACGTGAGATGGCCAATGCCCTTTATATAGCTTGTATTACTCAACAAGAACCTGATGAGAAATATAAAAGGTATCAAGTTAACTTGCAGCATATGCGTGCTCTATTAACAGAAATAGGGGTTGAAATAGCAGGAAAAAATATTTTTTTCAATTCTGAAAATGAAATTGTGCTCATTTGTTCTGAACAGCAGGCTAGCCATTTACAAGTAATCATTAATGCTAATTTAAGAAAGATTTATCTTAATCAAACAGCCATAGATTCGATACAAGAATATGTATGGACCATCAAAGATAGGCAAGTAAATCAGCGTAATGTATCATTGCAAGCATTTGTTGAGATATGCGAACAATATAGAGATGTTAATCAAGCAGGCAAAAGGATAATTGAACTATTGAAGCTAATCGCTATTCATGATGTTTATCTTAGCCGTCCGAACTATGATGAAAGCGAGAATGGGTATATTTTAACAGCAGATTCAGCAGATTCTTTTGAGCATATCCTCACTATTCTAAACTATAGACTTCTTGACATGCCCAGCTCAAAAGCACGGGCTTTATATGTTTTATTAGAACAGCATTGCCCAAGTTACTATGAAAAACATATAGAACCTCTTAATAATCAAGACGATGCTGAAAATTCTAAAATAGCACAAACGCTAAAAGCTTTAGGATTGCAATTTGCTAAATTAAGTTTTAAGGATGATTATAACGGTTATAAGATTGTTGCTTCGGAAGAAGTGGGAGAATTAATAGAAGAAATCAATGAATTATGTAAGCCAGTAAGTCACGAAAAATTTAATGCGGTTGTTCCCTCTCGCCTTCAATCAAGAATTGATTTTTTAAATTCACTTCGTGAATCCGTAGAAGAAAGGAAAGAAGGTGAAAGTGAGAAACATGAAAAAAGTATTCCTGCGCCACCTGGCGGTCCTATGGGTTTGCCACCCCTACATCTTCAACTACCCCCCCTTCAAGCAGGAGAGAATGAGGAAGAGGAAGAAAAGAAAGACGAGGTAAGTACTGCTTTGATCTTAGGTGCGCTCGCGGTTAAGGCTCAGGCGCCTCGTCTTCTCTTTACTATGTATCCCGTCAAAGCCTCATGCCGAGGTATAGATGAGGCGAGTGAACCTCTGCCTTCTTACAAAGACGAGACAGCTATTATAAGGCTTTCACAGCGGGGCTTAGAGAAATTTCAAGCTATTTTAAAAGACCACCCTATCTTGGGGACAATATTTTTTAATCCTTATACGGGTGAGATAGAGCGTTTTCCTGAGAGTGCGGATGAATTAACAGCAAGACATTTACAAATTATTGCTCGCAATGAATCAGAAAATATGACGGGTGCTATCGATGCTAGCAAGTATGGAGATTTATTTACTATCCAGCAATTAGCCAGCATCCGCTGCTTAGCAGAACATACCGCCATTACAGGATATCTTGTTCCTACGCATACAGGTGGAGGATATCTCCATCCCAGAGAAGAAATACCTCAGGAGAAACGACGACACACGATTATGGTTGACCTTTGTGTAACGCGATGGGGGGAAAAGAATCCCTATGGATTACTAGGATTGGTTTTTTTTCCTATGACAGAAGAAATTCCGCCTAATTATAAGCAATGGCAAGCAGAGATGTATGATGTACTCTATGGAGAAAGCAGGCCTCTCCAACCCTCCGCAAAAAATAAAATTCCATTTTTTTTAGGTAATATGCAGGGTTATATTGACTTAGAATTGTTATCAAAAATAATGGAAGGACAATTCCAGCTGGGGTGGAATGCTACTCTATTCCAAGCTCAAAATTCCCTGACAGAAGAGGAAAAAGTTCACTTTAAATTCCTTATGGAAGCCCCTCGGCCTGAGTTACAACATGCTCAACTCAATGGCATTTTAAATGCACTGCCTAATGTAGTTCAAAAGAATCAGCCTATTGAAAAACTCAGTTTAGTATTAAATTTCGAAGATCCTATTTCTCTCGCGTTGGTAAAAAGTATTGAAAAACAATGCCAGTTAATAAAACCCACCCTGCAAGTGGCTCATACGATGCTTTCTTCGCAAGATGCATTAGTTTTTGAAGAAAAGGGAGAGGATCTTGTTCCTGCTGTTACCATGATGAGCCATCCCCATACTTTTGTGGGAAATACAGGGCGCCATACGGATGTGCACTCTTCTATGGCTTGCAATGTGCCTAATATACAACAATTAAATGCAGGTTTTAATGATAAGATGCTAAAGATTGGAGGAAGGGACTATACTCCATCATCATCGTATGTTATGCCAGAGCCACTGCCATCAGCCCCGGGTGGCCCGCAGTTTGCAATATAAATTAGAGGAAATTAATTTATGTCATTCAGTAGAAAACAGCAAGCAGACGCAGAAGCTCTCTTCCAAGAGCTTAATGAGAAGCTTCAAGAGCAGATTCGAAGTATTATCACGAATCCGCAGAACAGATCTCTTCAAATGAAGGGAGTGTTTACGGTAGGAATGACTCGTATACCAGCTAAGAGAGGAATATCACAGCCCTGGCAGTGGGTCGCAATCGTATGTGATAGCAGCGCGCAACATAGTTGCCGACAGCTTACAGGAGAGGAAAAAGCATTATACGAAGCAGTAGTTAAGGCGGCGAAGAAGGCAAAGAAAGAGCCAGTATTGCCTGCAGAAGCGCCAGGGCTAGGCCAAGGGTCTTCAAAGATAATAATAGAACCCCCGAAGAAAGTAAAAGAGGCACCACCTTCACCTCAAGAAAAAGAGAAAGAGAAAAAGGAAGAGGAAGAGGAAGCAAACGGGCCTGGAGGAGATGAAGAAAAATCTGAGTGGGATAATAACTGGTCACGGGAACAGAAAATAGAATTTTTGAAAAAGCATCCTGCCTACGTGAATCATAAAGTAGGGCTTAACGGTGAAACACCGTTGATGATTCTTCTTAAGGAATATGTAGAAGTAGGCGAAAATTTTTCTTTAGAAAGAATCTTTCCAGAGGAAGTATACACCATAACAGCTCACCTAGACCTTATCATAACTGATGATCAGGGCCTCACTCTTTTGGATTTGGCTATAGAGAAAAAGCAATTAGGATTTTTACACTACGAAATCAATCTGAAACATCGGGACTTACTAAAAAATGGCATTTTTAAACACTGTAGTCCAGAACGGCTCATCGATTTCAGTATCAGCTACCTCAAAGAGAAACAAATTTATGTAGCTGAAGAAGAAAAAGAAGAAGACTTAAAGGCCTTACATGCCTTAAAAGATCAACAGCAGCGTGCCTTGAACAATATTGGAACCGTCAGGATGATTGTACTCCTCTATCTTCAATATCCCTCTCAGCCTCTAAATGAAGCAATACGCGCAGAGCTGGGCCACCTTAGAAAGGTCTGTGATATTATGAAAGACGTAGAGGTAAGATTTCAAAGCATTATATCTTGTTTGCAAGAAGCATATCGAGAAAAGCTTGGCCCAAACCCTGATCCGTGTTTAGTACAAAAAAACTTGCCTAGCACGATTCAAACTACAAAAGATTTTTGGCACGCATTTCAAAAGGTACATCAAACAATCCAGCCGCCTTCGCGGCTGTTTAATATGTATTTCTCATTCATATCTAGTGTTCTTGAAGGGCATAAAAGAACTTTGGCTTTAAAAATTGAAGAAGATGAACAAGAGTTTTTTTTGAAAAATATTGAGGAGATGTTAGAGATAAAAAATACTGCTGTAGTACATCGTGAGAAAAATAAAGATTTTTCGTTACAAAGCATACTGGTAGATTTATCGGCAGCTATTAAAGGCTTAGAAAAAAATGCAAAAAAAGAAGCAGCTTATTCCATTGCAAAAGTGATGGGATTTTTCCGAGAACCTCCTACGCCCGTGACAGCGGAGCAAGTACAAGCGTTCATGGCATGGAGTCGAATGGCTCAGGGGCAGCAGAGTCCATTCGATAAGCAAGCCAAAGCTAATATTAAGGTTTTAACAAGTCTTGTTATAGAAAAAGATTTCATCGATATATTAAGTAAAAGTGACGTTATTCCCTTTCACGAAAAATTAAATTTAATAAATCACATATATGCAACATTGCTTACAGAGGTAAATAAAAATAATTTAGACCATAAGAGAGCATTAGTTAATTTTACAGGGGTTTTTTCTCAAGATTCTGATAATCTTTCAAATTTACAGAAATTTTATGCTCACTTCGTACATTGGCATAAAGAAAATTTAGGAGAAATATTTAAACTTGAAGAAAATTATTGCTATCCTAATTTACTCCCTTTGTTAGGGAGATTTGTGGAACGCATTGCTCAAGAAAAAATAAAACCGCTTGAAGAACAACATAAAAAAAGAGCAGAAGCAGAAGCAGAAGCACACGCAAAAGAACAGAGAAGAGTAGAAGAACAACAGAAAAAGGAAGTAGAGCAACAGCAGAAACAGCAAGCAGAACAACAGGCAAAACAAGTAGCACAAGCAGAACAGGCGGAAAAGCAACGTCAAATAGAAGAGCAAAAAAGACAAGCAGAACAACAGGTAAAACAAGCAGAGCAGCAACGTCAACAACAAGAAGAGCAAAAAATAGAAGAGCAAAAAAAAGAACTAAAAAAAGAATATAGCCCAATCATTTTCGAACTTTGTAAAATAACTCCAACAGAAGTATGGCCTCAACAGGGAGGAGTAGTCAGCCTCTCCTTTATTGCGCAAAAAGATGCTCAATATGTATTGGATATATTACAGGAGATTCCTGATTATCCTTTACCTAGACAAGACAAAGTAAGACAAGGAAAAAAAGGAAAAAATTGTTATTTATTTTACATCAATCCTGCCCAATGGGCATGTATCAAAGAATATTATACCCCGAAAAAGGAGAAATGGGAGGCTATTGCTTCTATAGATCTATCGGATTCTTTACTCACCCCTGAAGCAGGGGCAGCTGCCATCTCTTCTTTATTTGGTAAAAAATGTGAAGTAGGACAAAAGCAGGCAAAATGTTATCAATTTTTATTTGATAGTAGGGAGGATGCCCTAGCAGTATCTCAACACCTACAACAAATTGATTTTTATCCCTATCATGCTTCTTATCGAGGTTACCTAACAAATTACGGTAATAAGTGTGGTGTTTCCATCCACGAAGATCAGTATCGCTGGCTGGTTAAAAGCGTTGTATATGATTTCGATCGTCAATTAGCAAGGTTAAGGGGCGTATTAGCTTTAGCTGGTTTATCTTCTACTAATTATACTTATCTTAAAGAACAGCTTGACGCTATTCAGTTTAAAAAGGACTTTAACACGCTTTCTATAGAAGATATAGAAGAATTTAGAAGAAAGGTTATAGACTTACCTATGCCACTTACGGTAAAAGTAGAAATAGGGTCACTCATTGCAGCAGCGCTTATTTTTGCTACCGTCCTTGCAGCGGCCACTCCCCCTGTTGCAGCTGTAGCGGCCGCAGTACCTCTAGTAGTAGCCCTTTCTTTTTCAATATGGGGTGGTGAGAAGGAGAGAAAACAAAAACAGCAGGATAAAGCAGCCATTAGCAATGCGCTCAATTGTTCTGCACCGGGGCAGGCGGCGGTAGCACGAGAACAGAAATAGTAGAATCATTTATTATTTACGGAAAATCATTTTTCCCCAAGGGGAGGAATTGTGCGTACACGAATAAAACCCGACATTCAACGAATAAAGACCGAGGCTATCCATCACCTCCACGCTTCGCTTGGGCCATCTGCGCAACCTCGCGTCAAGCCGAATAAAGTGGAGGCTGTGATGAGAGAAATACTGGCTTCGGCTTTTAACAAAACAGCAACAAACTATGAAAAAGCCCAGCTTTATAGAAAACTGCGCCATGTTGAGATTATTCCTTCTCAGTATGTCCAACCATATGAGCAAATCTTACAGTCGTTTCATCCAGTGAATCGGCTAGACAGGTACCAGCGAAGCTTAATTGATGCATTGTTTGTTTATTATAAAGGATATACTTCTTCTGACCCGTTCAAAAAAGCCTATCAGAAATTCTTTGAAATTATCACTGAGGAGAGAATAAGATCTGCAATTGGCTATCCTTACAATTACATTCTCCAGGAGCAGATACAACGTTATTTTCAACCGTTGAAATTTCTATTAATGTTAATTATTAATATCGTCACCCCTCTCTTAGGCTTTCTAAGAATTTTTCTTTGCGGCACTCCTATATTAATTCAGTATGTAACTACTCATTTTTTAAATTTTTTGATAAATGGATATACCTCAAATTATTTTCACCAGAAATGTACGGCGTATAAAGAAGCGCAATTTCTTGAAGAGAAAATAGAGTTTATTAGCCAGTGGAAAGATGGCTTGCAAGAAACGACTACGCTATCGGATAAAGAATTTATAGACCTACTAAAAGAGGAGGTGGGGGAGGATTTTGAAGAAGAATTCGATAATTTAGTTCGAGATCGTATCTCTATTGCTGGCTTAAGGCGATTAACATTCCTTATTTTTTCGATGTATAAGATGTTAAGCACCTATCCCACTGATATTCTTTCTGCCTTAGCCTGGCCCATACGGCTTTTAACAGCATGGCCTTTATTCCTATTGGCAGTGGCAGTAGAGCTTTTTAATTTAATAGTAGATAGAACCTCTCTGGCTGCTATTACAGTGACCCAGATTATTCGCCTAGGTTTATTTGCTTTCTTAAATATTCCTATATTTGCGTGGGATGGTATAGGGTATTTGGTGACAAGCATAAAAAATTGTTGCTGCTTTTCGAAGACAGAGCTAGAGCAGGCAGAAAACTCTCCTCAACCTCAAAGGTCGCGTGCTCCTAGTACCCATGCTCAATTAGCGCCTATGTTAGGGGATAACAATACTCCTGATGGGTCTCCCCAGATAGGTGCTGCATTAGAAGTTCCCCCTCCTCTTTCCTCTGCCAAGCTTAACGTACAAATACGGTTGGTACAGCCACCAAATTTAGCTCAGCCATATTATCCTGCGACAGGCTTTAGAAATTAGGATCTGTTGACAATTCTACTATGCCGGCTGTAACGCTTTGATTTTCTGCGCTCCGATGCTCATTGACTCGCATGTCAACTGCGCTTCGGTGCTCAAAAATCAAAGCGTTTCATCTCGGCCTAGCGAATTGTTCTCAGATCTACTATGCCGGCTCTAACAATTTGCTTTTCTGTGTTCTGATGCTCATTGACTCGCATGTCAACTGCGCTTCGGTGCTCAAAAATCAAAGCGTTTCACCTCGGCCTAGCGAATTGTTCTCAGATCTACTATGCCGGCTGTAACGCTTTGATTTTCTGCGCTTCGATGCTCATTGACTCGCATGTTAACTGCGCTTCGGTGCTCAAAAATCAAAGCGTTCCATCTCGGCCTAGCGAATTGTCAACAGATTCTAAGGTAAGATATTCAATCTTGCTAATTATAATGATTCAACTTGCACGTTAAAATGGTAGTTATTCCCGCCATGGTCTTTCACATAATACATGGCGCGATCGGCGATTCTTAATAAAGTATTTGCATTATCACCATCGATGGGATAAATGCTGATGCCCACGCTGGCATAGACTTGTACTACTGCTTCTTTTAGCATAATAGGTTCGCGAATGGCGTGGCATACACGTTCAGCAATATCTGCAATGCCTTGCACATCTTCCATTTCTTCTAAGATGATAGTGAGCTCATCACCTCCCAAGCGCGAGACAATGTCTTGTTCGCGTAATATATTTTTAAGACGAGCCACCACAATCAATAAAAGCTGATCACCTGCATCATGCCCATATTGATCGTTCACTTCTTTGAATTTGTCCAAGTCTAAATATAATAAGGCTAAAATAGTTTGCTTTTTCCCTGCCGTCTCAATTGCTTTAGCAAACATTTCCTCAAACAAGCTACGATTAGCCACATGCGTCAGGGGGTCATGCGTTGCATCTTGCTTAAGCCGAAGATTAGAAAGCTCAAGCTGATTTTTTGCGGCAGAGAGGTCTTTTAATAAAGCATCATTTTCAAATTGTAATTGAATAGAATCTTTAATAATCCGATGTGTTCTAAAAACCAATGTGATGAGATGAAGAAAAAATGCCGATAAAGTAAGTACAAAAAATAAATAAAAAGAATCTTTTGCCATAAAACTCAAAATAAGCGGAAGCAAAGCAGGTACTAAGAAAAATAAAGCAGCTCTGCGCATAGGTGAAAAAGCAGGCACGCTGCCTGCGCAGACCCCTGCTAATATCACCATAATCAGCGCTTGCTGCAAATTGTCTTTTGGCAAAAGGAGAGGGCTTCCAATAAGCCCCCAGCTTATCCCCCCTAAAAAAGACCCGAGGATAAATAGATGACGCCATAAAGCAAGATGAGGTTCAGGGGCTTTATTGCGTAAAAATGCATTGACTAAAAACAACCGAGCTAAAATGATGGTCATGGAAAGGGTATACCAAGCATAAACCAAAATAAAAGAAGGGGATTCGGCATAAGATAAATAAATTAAAACGACCGTAGCGCAAACCCAAGAGGCGATGAAGCTAGGTTTTGCTTGCTTATATAATGCCGTAATTAAAGCCACTTCAATTTTTTTATTTAGATCAAAAAGAGGATTCTGTTCTTTAATTTTATCCATCGCAGACTCCTCCCTTTTCTTTCTAGTAACCCTTCGCTTCTCCATCAAACTTACCCACGTAGTGCGCAGCACGACAAACTGCGGTTTTTAATTCCCCATGCGGATATAAATCCACCCATCGATAGCCTGGCGGCAACTCTTCCAAAGCAAAATCAACACAATTTCTTTTAAATTGAATACAGGTGGATGGCGTTGAAAAATATTTAATACCCTTTTTTTCCCCTTGATGCTCTTGATGTACATGGCCAAACAAAATAGTATGCACATGAGAGTAACGCTGGAGAATAGCCCATAATTCTTCGGCATTGGTCAATCCCAGTTTATCTAGCCATGTGGCGCCCACGGGAATAGGTTGATGATGAAAGACGATGATGGCATGCCGTTCTGGATGTTGTTGCAAACAAGTTTCTAAAAAATCAAGTTCGCTACGATTTAAATAACCTTCTACTGCCTGGGGTTTTTGAGAATCTAATAAAATTAATTGCCACTGATCTAATATAATATGTTTTGAAGTAGGAAAAATAGCACAGGGCAATATGCGTTTCATTATTTTTGCATCATCGTGATTGCCAGGCACATAATAAATGGGAATGGACGCTGTTTTAAATGCGTCAACCACGTGTTGATAGCTTGCTTCACTATGATCTTGGGTGAGATCGCCTGTCAATAAAATGAGATCGGGAGGAGATGTTGCTGATTTGACTAAATTTAATATAACAGAAAAGCTTTCATAGGTATTTACACCCAGGAGCGTGCTTTCTTTATTTGCATAAAGATGCATATCAGAAATTTGTACTATCCTAGCCACTTTTTCTATCATCGCCGAGTCCTTTCTGTCTCCTATAGTATCACCCTCCCACCGTACGATGCAATTTTAGCTTTTTTACTTCTAGATAGTCTTTGTTATGTTCATTGCAAAATACAGGAATAGGCGCTATTTCTACTTGAGAAATACCGTATTTTTTTAACCCTTCTATTTTTGCCGGGTTATTTGTCAGCAAACTGACATTATTTACACCGCGGTTTCTTAGAATGTTGGCTGCGATATGGTATTTTCGAGAATCGATAGGCAAGCCTAATTTTTCATTAGCTTCAATAGTGTCTAGTCCTTGTTCTTGCAATGCATAGGCTTTAATTTTATTAAATAGCCCAATCCCTCTCCCTTCTTGGTTCAAGTAAATTAAAATACCGCCTTCCTTACTCATGCGTTGCAGCGAATAATGTAATTGATGGTGACAATCGCAACGCATGGAACCCAATAAATCTCCCGTTAGGCACGCGGAATGAATGCGTACTAGCGTTGTTGCAGCAGTTTTTGATTTTTTCTCTAAAACCACATGCTCATTTCCCGTTATTTTTTCTTTAACGATGGTAATCGTGAATGACCCATAAGATTCTAGAGGTAAAGTTGCTGAAATTTCTTCAGCAATTAAATTTTCGCGCAGCATACGATAAGAAATAATATCCTCTATAGAGAGAATTCGCAGGTGATGTTGTTTAGCAAACGCAGTTAATTGCGCGCCTTTTGTCATCGTGCCATCGGGATTCATGACTTCACATAAGACAGCAGCAGGTTTAAATCCAGCTAAGCGCACCAGATCAATAGCACCTTCGGTGTGTCCCGTACGCTCCAACACCCCTCCTTTTTTCGCATGCAGGGGGAAGATATGGCCCGGTCGTACTAGCTCTTCAGGTTTTGCCTTATCGCCAATAGCAGCTTGCACAGTTTTGACCCGATCTTCTGCAGATACGCCGGTGGTAATATGATCTCGGGCATCAATTGAAACAGTGAAAGGAGTACGGCATAGGCTGGTATTTTTATGCGGCGGTACCATATAAGGTAAATCAAGTTGTTTGAGCTGTTCTTCAAAGAGGGAAAGACAAACAATGCCGCTGCTATGACGAATGATAAAGTTCATGATATCGGGCGTGAGGGTCTCCGCAGGAAAAATAAAATCAGCTTCATTTTCACGGTCTGGGTGATCGGTTAAAATAATCATTTTCCCTTGACGTAAGTCCTCTATGGCTGATTCAACGTGTTCGATATAAGCCTGCATGCATTATTCTCCTTTCTTCAAAACCCATTTTTCTAAATATTTACCTAAAATATCAACTTCTAAATTAATTTTACTGCCTTTTTGGTATTGATTAACGATGGTGACTTGTTGTGTATGAGGGATAAACGTCACGGTAAACCACTGCGGTGCGGTTTCAATAACAGTAATACTCATGCCATCGAGCGTAATATAGCCTTTGCGTACGATATATTTCTCCAGTGCAGGAGGCATGCTAATTTTGACGAGTAAGGCAGCCTCACCGTCCCGCTGAATATCTAAAATTTCACCTACGCCATCGACATGACCTTGTACATAATGCCCTCCTAAGCGTGTGTTTAATGTGATGGATCTTTCTAAATTCACTTTATTTTTTTCTACTAATTCACCTAAGTTTGTCAGGCGTAATGTTTCAGCTACGGCGGTAACTCCCATCGTTTCTTTAGAGAAATCTGTAACGGTGAGACAAACTCCATTCACAGCCACACTTTCACCCAGACTTAAATCACTGAAAATCTCCGGCAGGCTGATCACAAAATCACAGGAGCCTGGTTTTCGCAAGATGCGCTGAACCCTACCGGTTGCCGTAACAATCCCGCTAAACATACTGTATCAAGCCTCTTTAAAATTTAACTCATTATTGTAACGGTGAGCGGGCGGTCGTACTGAGAGCCGAGGGTCGCCACAATAGTATTTAACTCAGGGCATAGATTGAAGAAACTCAATGTAAACAGCATGTTATACTGCACGTACCATTTATCTTCTTTCATCCGGACTCTCACCGTCGGCTTTGGCATCTCACCAAATCTGCTAACTTCCCCGTGATAAGGAAGCGCTCGCGGGCTCTTCTACTGATTATCTAGTAAAAACACCGCCGGTAGGGAATTGCACCCCGCCCTGAAGATAACTTATGGAGGGAAATTAATCATAATTCCTCAGATTGTCAAGCGGTTTAATAAGCCTTGACGATTCATTTTTGTACAGGTAGAATGCCCGCATTCCCTATTCTTAAAAACAACAGGAAAAATAAAATGTTTGGTTATTCTCCTCCTAACGAAGAAAAACAGAAAAACGAAAGAATTGAATTACACGCCGTATTTGATGCTCCACAAAAAGTGGTATGTGAACTTGCTGTGAAATTTCCAAGCACAGACATGAGAGATAATTTTTTTCACGCACTCGGTGAGCCAGAAAAATTGTCATCTTTTTATGATTTACAATATGCAAGGGATGTGTCATATCCTTGTGCTTCTAGTAGAATGCGGAATACCGATGATGACAGGGCACTTTATTTCCCTGCTTTTGTTGCACCGACGGGGGAATTAACGGTAATTTTTCCCTCAACCGCTATGAAAAAAAATTTTAAGGATTTATTTTTAAAGGATGTAATAGACGAATTGCAACCTGCCTTAGATTCTGCAACTTCTCCTGCACACCTCAGCTTTAAGCAAACCTCCCATTTGCAAAATTATCAAACTTTTGCTTGGATAAATGCAACCGCATGTGAAATTAATAGATGTACCTTGAGTATCCAGAATAATGAGGGTAATAATTGTAGTCTGCGTGAGCTCTCATCGTATTTTCTTCCAGTGCCGCCATATGGTGGAGTGGGAGCGTTGCCAGGAGATAATTCAGAACAAAAGGCTGCCTCGGCGTTGGCTGCTATACGAGTAGAAGCAGCGCAGCGGTTGAAGCAGTTAACGAATGAGTTACTCGAGGCATCCCAACCTCAAGATGGGGGAGTCATATCAGCCATGCTAGAGTACACTTCTGGCCATGAGCTTCCTCTGGCAGAGTTGCTAGCAAAAGCATTGGATGGAAGAGAAGATCTTGTTGCAAATTATTTGGGGGTAAATAAGAGTGGAATAGAGTGGGCCATGCACGTGCGCGAAGGAAAAGGAAGAGGGCCATGGGATATAGAGACGTCTAAAGGCGGGAATTTAGCCCACCGCTTAGTTAATGAAGTAAACAACAATGCGCCTTTTCGAGAGATTGCCTTGCAGATACGCGCGTTTAGAGAGATAGAAGAGTTTTTCTTATTTCCTTCAGCAGGGCAGGATGGGTCCCGCGCGGTTGTTAAACTCTCTGCGCTTCAGAAAAAGATGGATGAAATTGATAATAAGATACGAGAAAGATTGGGCTCCTTTTCTTGCTGGGACATGTTTTGGGAGATGGTTTATTCTTTTGCAGCTTGTGTCAGCGATTCTATTGCAAAGCAGAGACAAGAGAGTCAACAACGTTATCATACCAGCCGCTTTTGGTCTGCAGAGGTCCGGGCATCAAATAAATACCGTGAAAATAACCCTATGCTACCCTGGATAGAAAAAGCAAACAGTCTACTAGAATGGGAGAATTTCCTGCCAATGGCATCATTTCCTCTATTCCTCTCTTAATCTTTTGATTTATTCATTAAGCGATTTTAAAACTGTGAATAACTCGTTAGCTTCAGTTCATTAAGCATCTTAACTTGGGTAGATAAGACCGCTTTTCAAGGTCTCCCTCCCAATGGCCAAATTCTTTTCTCTGGTTAATGATACCAGGTCTATTAGTAATAAGTAGCTCTTGAGGTATGCGCGGCTTTCTAGCATGACGTTTAAGGCGCCAAACATGCTGGCGCGCCTTAACTTTGGGTAAAACATATTACGAATACTATAGTTGCTGTAAATGTAACGATAGATTGTTTCATGAGAAATAATACATTGGCCGGCATTTTCTGATTTTAAACGTCCTTTGATTTGCCAAGGAGACCAGCCTGATTTCAATTTCGAATGCACGTAATCTTTTAAATTTGTGTCCTTGTCCAGCTTTGTTTTTCTTTGACGGCGATCAAGATAATTCTGGTGCGCAATTCGGAGAGAATGTTATACAACTTCTTCATATTTTTTCGGCGTTTCTTTAATAGTTCTAAGTCTTTTTTAAAACTATTTTTGTAGGCTGGAATTAACATGATTATTTTTCTAATTTCTTGATTAAATCAGCCGCATCTTTGCAAAGAATGACCCCTTTTCTTTTTCGGGCCTCTTTAATGGCACGTGCTGTTTTCCCGTTTGGGATTTTAAGTTCTAAAGGCCATTCACGTTCTCGAGCTATGCAACTGTATAACATGGTAATAGCTTGAGTAGGCGTAATGCCTAACTGGTTTAAGACGCTTTCAGCGTTCGCCTTCAAACCCGGTTCTACTCTTGCTCTAATAAATGCGGCTTTAGTCATAAAAAAATCACCTCCTTTTTATAGTATCCCATTTGGGGTACAAAATAAAGTGAAAAATTTAAACGATAGGCCGATGAAATGCCTCCATTATCAAACCCCTAGCGAGGTATTTCAGCAAGCTTTTTGAAAACTATCCGATTTAATAGGAAGTCGCACTTCAGAATAGACACCGCCAAGGTATTAGTCGCATTTCATCTGAGATTGTGCCAAATAGGAGACGCAGAATTGTCGAGCCAGGAGCGCGCTGGCCTGTTTAAATCTCTAGAACGCGTAAACGCATTTTAATTAAATTGCAAAATTTCTCTTTAAGCTCACTATTGAGAAAGCTTTTCTGAATTTTCTGTTCCCACGGTAAAAAATACGTGCTCATGGCGGCTATGGAGCTTTCAATTACCTTCAACGGGATAGTCAGATTTTTTCCAAATTCAATAAAATCTTTTTTCTGAATATTTTGTTTCTTACCATTCAAAGAAAGAGCCAATTCTTCAGAATCATGTTTGACGGAAATGAGTAACCGAGTCGATAAGAGATCGTAGCAGGGCGACAAAGTAATGTTAGAAATATCTTCAGTTATTAAACTAAAATTTTTTAAATGCATATCCGCGTTACCTATAATAAAGCAGAATAAGATGAGTTCAAAAAACTTAAGAATTTCTTCTCCGGGGGTTGTTGTATATCGATAAATAACTTTTCCCACTTTTTCGTAGGAACTTTTGTATTTATCTTCAGTTAATTTATGGGAAAGTTGACATAAATCTTCAGCCGCTATTTTTTTCTTTCCATTCCGATCAAAACGTTTAGTTATATATGCCAAATTTCCATTGGCCATGGGCAAAAGACCATGTAATGCAACCTCTAATTTTGCGATAGTGGCTAGATGCATGGTAAGGTCTTCAATTTCTGGCATACAAGGATAAGCAAGAGTAGGAGGTTTTAAAATATACTCTCCTCCCAAATATCCCCCAATACTCAGCTTTTTGTGATCTCCCTCTACTGCTTGGGTGAGCGAAAGAGATAATTTTTTCTGAACTCCCGGCAGGCCTTTTTTTTGTTTGACGAGCCCCAGTGCTATAGATTCAATTTCTTTATTATTAAAATTAATTTGAGGTAGCTGCGTTGAACCAAATAATTTTTTTAAACAAGAGGAATGAAAGTAAGAAATTTCCGCATTCGATTCATAGCAAATATAGCAGCGACTATGTTTCATGAATTACACTCACATTTCCAATACAATCAGCACATAAATGTAATAACAGACCCATTCGATCTTTTTTATTTAATTTCCAATTTTTTATTCCCATATCCATTAACCATCCTTCTGGAATAAGGCCATCAAAAAAAGGGAATAAAATATCGGAAGTATATATTTCTTTCCTTTTAGGGAGAGTGAGGCTTACTGAGTTATTTTTTTCGTTTGTAAGATACGTCGCATCATATTTGAATAGATATTCACCCTCTGTTGATTCGGTAAGGGTGCCTGCCAATAAATCATTAACAAAAATTTTTGCTATACGTGTCATTGATCGGTTTCTTCAAAAGGTAATAATTCTTTCTTTTTTAAAACAGGCGCTATCTCATAACCAAAATAGTGGAGTACCTGAGTCACTTTATCAAGACGCACGCTTTTTTTACCTTGCTCCAGCTCTTTTAAAAAGCGTAAGCCCACACCTATTCTTTTAGCTAATTCTAGTTGGGTATAGCCGAGTTTCTTCGTCTTGTTCGAACAAGATTGGCGATGGGGCCAGCTTCTTGAAGCATTTCCTTGAGGGTGCGCTTTTTCATTTTTTTATTATAGCACCTGATCGGTTATTATTCCATAATTTTTCTAATTATAGATACTGATAGGGTGTCATTATTAATTTATACGGAAAATAGCACCCGTTAGGGAGCGGGAGATTTAGGCAGCAATATCCAATATCTACCCGTTTGTTTCATATGCCCCGCAGAGAAAGCTGCTTTTTTGCCGGCGCCCCAATAAATATCGCCGCGCACAATGCCTTTAATCGCACCGCCTGTATCTTGCGCAATAAGTAATCGGCGGTAAGCTGTCCATTTTTCTTTTTTCCTCTCTTCTTCTGGCACTTTTGTTTCTAACCACAAAGGGGCCCCTAAGGGGAGGTAATGCTTATCTACGGCTAATGAACGTTGCGGCGTAAGAGGTATTTGCTCTGTTCCTAAGGGAGCTTTTGTTTTTAATAAAGTAAAAAAGACATAAGAAGCATCTTGATTTAAAAAGTCATTCATTTGCTTGGGATGGTGGGTGAGCCAATCGCGGATCGCTTGCATAGACATATTTTTTTTAGATATCGCTTTATTTTCAATTAATATTTTACCCACGGCAGTATAAGCTCGGCCATTGGTACCTGCATAACCGATTAACAGGGGAGGATGGTGAGGTAATTGCACAAGAGCGGAGCCTTGAATTTGCGCGAAAAAAACGTCAGCAGCATTATCAATCCATACTAAGATAGGAGCATTTTTACCGAGGGCGCCATTGTTTATTGCTGCACGATCGGGGTAAGGCACGAGTGAATTATTTTTTAATTGACCAATCAAGGTTTTGTTAACCCATTCAGGATGAAATAATTCTAAATTGACTTTGATTAAATCCGTAGGTAACCCATAAATGGGCGCCGTATATTTTTTATTTTTCTTTAGGCTGCCATGTAATAAGGGAAGATAATAGCCGGTAAACAAACCCTGCGCATTAAAACGATCTTTTATTGTGTAAGGTTCAAACCAAAATTCAAAAAATTGCTGAGCGGTTTTTTTATTGGGATGAGATAATCGCATGGCTGCACGACAAATTCGTTGCCAATCTTGATTTTTTTTAGCTTGTGCTAAAGAGCTAAAGGCAAGCTGAGGATCACGCTGCAAAATATCACTACACGATTTCTGAAAAGCGAGTACTGCCTGACGTTGATCATCTTGATCCCACGAGGGCAGACGAGAAAATGTTGTTTTGCTTAATGAAAAATAAGGCGAGAAAAAAAGAGGGCCATAGCAATAAAAAAAGATGATTGCTAAAAATGAAACAATCAATAAACTAAGTTTAATAAAAGGGGGCATAGGAGAATTTTTTTTATTTAGCATTAAACTTTTTTCAACTTTTATCATTTCTTCAAAAACCCCTTCACTGCTTTAATATATCTTTGCTGTGCATCGACAGCAATCATGTGGCCACAGTCTCTAAAAATTTTTAATTGGGCATGAGGAATATGTGTTGCAATGATTTTAGATTGTGAAGGGCGACAGATCCAATCTTCTTGTCCTGCCAAAACGAGCGTAGGACACTTAATTTTTTTTAATTTAGGTATAAAATCAAAATGCTGTAAAAAACCACCGAAGCCTTCATTCAGCGCTTCATGCGACCATACTGTTTGAGATTTATTAAATAAAGAGGCTCGTTTTTTGCGTGCCGTGCGCGAATAGAGTGGCTCCATGAGAGTAAAATAACGTAAAACATGTTGGTGATTTTTGAAAGAACCATTCCAGATATGTTGAGCAATCGCAATTTGTTGCGGCGTGCCATGTTCGTTTAAATAAGCTTTGGCTTCAGCCGCGCCTCTATAACTAGGTAAAGTAGCGGATAAAATCAGTTTTTCAATATGTTTAGAATAACGTATGGCATATCCTTGCGCGACGATACCGCCGTAAGAGCCGCCTAAAATGCAAATTTTTTTTAAGCCTAAATGTTTACGGAGTGCTTCAATATCTTCAATATTATTTTCTAATGAATAATCAGATTGCTTCGTTTTCTTACTGCGCCCGCACCCACGATGATCAATGAATACGAGTTGCGCTACGTCTTGTAGTGCTAAGGAATGTCGCTTAAATCCTAAATGATCTCCACCCGGCCCCCCATGCAGCAAAAATAAAACAGGCCGTTCTATAAAACGATCCCCTACCGGGGCAAGCTGCATGCCGGCAATATCAAAATAAATTTCAGTATGACGCAGTGTCGCTCTCATAATCGTAAGCCTTTATTTGTAAAGTGCGTATTCTAGGGGGTATTCCCAAGAATGTCATCTGCCCACGGCCGTAAGTGATAAGTTGCGCTCCAGGCCCTTAGATTGACACCATCGAGTTTTTCTTGTACGATTTAAAGTCATTGTGCGTCTTAAAAATGTGTAAAGGAGCAACGTCTATGCCTATGGCATCCGGTAGAAGAACAGATTTTTTCACAGAGAAGCAGGATGGTAGTATCCTCGAACCTGATTTGCGTCAACTGGATGAATCACATAAGCGGAATATACGTGTAGCGGTTTTAAATTTGGACCCCGACAGAGGACGCAGATTAATAAATCAGCTATGGGCAAGATGTCAGGCATGGATACAGCTAAGAAAGTCTCAAAAGATTACACTTGAAATTTCATCGATGGAAGCGCATCAACGAATACTCGAACAAGATTCTTTTTTTACTGCACCGAAACTGATCTTATTAAAATTTTATAATACACTTTTTGAAAGCGACCCGCAGATGCTCTCCACTTTTTGTGCATGTGATGTAAGAAAAGAACATGCTAGGCCTGATGCTGCCATACAACGCTACCAAGAAGAACAACTCCACTTTGCACGGCTGCAGGCAGAAGTAATTCAGTTAAAAGAAATAAATGCGGAGTTGCTTAAGATGGCTGAAGAACCAGGGGCCTCAGCGAGTGTTAGCGAAATAAGAGATCACATATCTAGACCCCAAGATCAAGATCAAGATGAAGTGCATGCTGAAAGAAGCTATATCCAGACGCAATTATCCCATGAGATAAAAAGAATGGAGAAAAAATATCTATTGCATCCTTCTTCTACATTTAATCCTATTGCAGCTGAAAGGAAGAGTATTGCAGAGTCTAGGATAGAAACACTGCGTCACTTTCACACCCTTTTGAGTGATCCTGCGCAACCTTATTATTTCAGAGGCCATCCAGAGATCAGAAAAAATCTAGTAAAATTACAAGAGGTGATGCTCTCTACCGGCATGACGTTTGAATCTAATTTGAGTACGGAAGGATTTTTTGGCGGTAAATATAAATATCGCACTGTCACTGGACAAAGAGAAATACAAAAATGGATAGATTATCTTGATGAAAGATACCCTCAAACCAAGACTCATTCTCGTGCAGCCTCTATTTCTCCAAGAAAATTGAGTTGACCTTAAGCGCTGATTACACTCGTGATTTATCCGCGCTACCTCTTTAATATTTTTTAGCAGAATGCCAAATAAATGACTATACTGATAGTAGCTGATGGCGTTATAGTTGGCCTCCTGCGTATGCCCTTTTAAAGCAAGATAAACGAGCCAGGTACCGAGTATGTCAATTATAAAAAATGAAGAAGAGGAAAGTGGCCAAGGCGGGAAAACCGGTGCGGTGGAATTTCAGTATCGGGATATTTTATCGGCCGGCCCGCGTGATGATCAATTGCCTGCGGAAGAAATGGATGATTTACTCAAAAAGCATGAAAAAATACATAAAGAGTATGTCGATACTCAAAAAGAAACTCGAAAAGAGCGTGATGCAATTAAACAAGGCCGCACGCCTGCTGCTCACTCCTATGATGGGCTGGGTTTAGGGAGAGGAGGCGCCGGTGGCGGCGGGGCTTCGCCCTATAAAAGCCATCCTATCTCGCAACATGCTCAGTTTAGCGGGGCCACCGATCGAAAAGTCACAGGCGTGCCTAGTGATAATCTTGCTCAAACCAATGAAGAAGAAAAACAAGAGTTAGAAGACAAATTACAATTACGTCTTCGACACAGAAATGAACATAAAAATGTACCTAAATTTAACCCTACACCCCGACCATTCTAAAAGGGTGATATATGCTCTCACTGGCTGATGCGATCATAGAGGGGCAGCTTGACCAAATGCGGTTATTATTGCAATCCGGTGCGCCAGTCAACACGCTAGATGAGTACGGTTTTACTCCGCTTATTGAAGCCGCGATTGCAAATAATAAAGAGATGATCGCAAGCCTCATTGAACATGGCGCGGATGTGAATTTACAAGATGCTACAGGCGGCACAGCCTTACATTGGGCGGCTGAGAATAATAATATTCACATTGCAAAATTATTGCTAGCTCAACGGGCTAACCCAAATGCCTATACGTTTGCGGGGCAACCTGCTTTAGTGATGCCTTTGTTACGTCAGCAGCATCCTATCAAAAAATTGTTTTTACACTATGGTGCGCATCTGGAATTTGCGCAAGATTTTATTAATGCAAAATTGCTGGGGCATCTTTTTGAATTAGTGGGTACAGCAAATATTGTTTCGCCGGATTATCGTTTCGTTGAGTTAGATTTTGAAGGATTTTTTTTAGAATTCAGTCTTGCTTTGATCGCAGAATCTCTCGCTCAATTTAAAAATCATTTTGCCGCCCGCGATGTCAGGCATTATATGCAATTCACACAAATTATTATTGATGTCATTCATCGCGCGGCACGATTAATGAAATATCAGCAATACCAAACAGATATTACTCAACACCGTTCTGAAATTGATGCCCTGATCCAACAAGAACCTTTAATTATTCCTATTGGATATGAAGGCCATGCCATCACTTTTATTAAGGTGGGAGACATTTTAGTGAAATGTGACCGCCGAGAGGATAGCCGTTTATTTGATAATGTTTTTTTATATAAAATTAATAATATGGCTTTGGTCTCTATTCATTTTATCCGAAATTTAATTTATCAGAAGAAGTCGGGTGCATTCGTGAATGAAGAATTGCCCAGGCTCTTAGATTTAATTCCTATTACAGAAATAAAAGTGCCTGCACAAATCAGTGGTAATTGTTCATGGGCTAATGTAGAAGCCTGCATTCCGGCGTTATTTTTTTTATTATTTTCGCAAGCGCCTGATTTTCAAAATGAGATTGCACGCTATAAAACAATTGCCTTGAATTTCTTTAAAAAATGGCGTGAATGGAATAAAGACCGCGCGCTTAATTTATGCATTCAGAGTTTTAAGCAAGCGGATGCTGTACGCAAAGCTTGTAAGGCTGAAATTTTGGCAGCAATTTTGTATCAAAGTTGCCGAGAAGATAATGCATTGAACGCTACTCGTATCGAGGATATCTTAGCTGTATTTTCCCATCTGCAGTATAAACACATCTTGCTTAATTATGTAAAATCCTACTGTTATGAAGACCAGAGCGAGGAAGGCAAACGTTTTATGCAAATGTTAAAAAACTATGGGGTGGGGTTGAGATAGGGAGCGTGGTAAGCAAGCTCTTAGCGCTTGCGAATACTTTCTATAAACTCAGAAAAACAACGTTGTACGAGGGTTCTTTTTCGAATAGAGGTAATTTCTTCTATCATTTTATTTACCCTAGATATTTTAAAATTTTTAGGCAATTCTACTTCTGGGAATGTCTTGAACAACCTTGTTTTTGTTTGACTTAAGTAAAAAATATGAAGTAAGGCTTTTTCAGGAGAAGCAATTTTTAATAATCCATTTGTATTTTTCTCTATATAGCCAAAATAAAATGTAGGATGGAATAGTTCTACACTTTGCTTAAGATAATAATAAGGTTTCATAGCACTTGCCTATATCGACCTATATGTCGGTTATAGGTATTATAAAAAAGAAGGGTTGTGGATAGTAGAAAAGCTCTAGACGTCTAGCCTGCCTGGTTTCGCTTGATTGAGCCATTCTTTGATAGGATGTTCACGGAATTGGTCGGAGGCTCGTATTTCTGGAGTCCAAAAGTAGGTGGTGCCGTATTTTTTTTGGCTTTCTGCTCGTTGAGTTGAAAAAGATGAATCGAGATTAAGACAGGCTAGCAGAGAATATACCAAATCAAGGAAAGAATTCCAGCAGGAAAAGGAATTGAGCGTTGCTCGTATCTTGTTGTCACTTTCACTTATTGTCGCATTCAGAGCCGAGAGTGTATCGAGAGCAGATTCTCTTTCTCCCTCCTGCTCTTTTTTTTCAAAAAACTCTGTTATCTCTCGAAACGCACGTATCTGCAAAGCAATTTCTCGCACAGCTTTGTTGTGGTTAACTACGTCAATCAATTGTGCTGCGTCTTCCTGTTCTCTTGTAGTGAGTTTACTGGTATCCGGCTGAAGGTGATTAATAATAAGCTCTTTTTCTCCATTCACCGCATGTTGGATCAATTTCTCTAATATAGAATAAGCCTGATACCGTGCTTTTATTTTCGAGATTATCTTTGATTTATCTTGCAATGACGCCGCCCAACTTAATTTTTGCAGCTGGCTTTCGGTTTTTACTCTGATAGCGTCTAATGCGGAGGCCGCTTTTTCTTCGCACGTGTTTCCTTTTAAAATGTTCACGCCACCATGGGGAACACGAGTAGGGGCGGGCAAGGGATCCGCAGAAGCAGAGAGCATTTGCTTTCGATTACTTTCACACTCGGGGGCGCTTACCCAAGCAGAGGTATGAACATCTTGTAAATAAGAGGCCGCCGGAAAAGTGAGGTAGTCTTCAGATCTTTCTATTTTCTCCAAAGAATTTAATGGCTGCAGGGCTTCTATTGCACCTGTTAGGAATAAACGCTGAAAATTTTCTTGCATGACGGAGGAGGGAAAGAGTACTGTCAAAGTATCCTCTTCTCCATCGTCCCTCCCCCCACAAGCGGGGAAGTAAAATGCGGTGGCGTCATCTTCTTTTCTGCATTTACTCCTAAAACAAGGATATGTTCCTTCTAAAAAGGGAGGCCATCCTCTCATAGAGGGAAAAGGTGATTCTGCTGGCGGACCCAGGGCTTCGAAAAAATCTTGTCTCATCTTTGCTGTGGGAAACTGTACTGCCAACTCCCATATCCTTTTTGGGAGTCGCTGATCGAGTTCCACTGCGTACAACTTAATTTTTTCTATTTCTTTTTGTTCATGAACGAGTGGATGATAAGACTGCATGATGTTGTTCTTCTCCTCATATTAAAGAATGTAAAATTCTAGCCTGTATAAAAAAGAACTGTCAATCGCCTTTAGAGTAATTTTTCGGCAGAGGCGGCGCTGTATCTTCGCTGGTGCTCATATAGAGAGTATGCTATTGTAGATCGCAGTGCCTTGTTAGAAGGTTAAGGCCAGTCTATATTTTCTGTGATTTTTTAAAAGGAGCGAGTATATGAAAAAGCATGGACCTTTGGGTTGGATAGCTTGGATTTTGGTTGTGATCGGTGGCCTCAATTGGGGCTTAGTGGGTATCAACAGTAATTATAATCTTGTCGCCATGTTGCTAGGCACGGACACCACGCCTGCTCGGGCTGTCTATATTGCAGTGGGTATTGCTGCGCTCTTTGTGATCTATTTCAAAATAACGGGCTTGAAGAATAAATAAATCATGCAGCCATCTTGCAAAAAATGCAGTCTTCTTACGTGATAAGAAGAGAAGTTTTTCTCTGCATTTTTTGCGGGATCTAGTCTGCTAAGTTTTTTACTTAGATTGTTCTTTTCCCCGCTCGGAATAACAAGAAAACCTGAATCCCTCGCTGTATGGCCATACATGAAAATGACTTCGCTTTAGTAGGGAACCTGACATGCGTTAGGATCACATCTTTGCAGTAGGTAAAAAAGCTGCATTTTTTTCACGATAACGTTTGACAAAAATTGGAAGTATATCAGTCACAATAAAAATTATTGTCTTTAATAAAATCATTTCATAAAAAAAATGTCATGCAAATTATTCATAGGGGAATGCCAATGTACCTAGTCAATGACATAGTGAATTTGCTAAAATAGGAGATGGTTTTGTGAGATACAAGCTATATCCGCTGTAGGATATCATGTGGGTGATAATCTCTAACATGTTTCTAAACACGTATAATCAATTGTAAAATAAAAAATTCTATTACCAATATGGAAATCAAGATGCTTTAAAGATTTTGAGATTTTAATGTGAAGTCGATAAGAAACTATCGACAAAGGAGATAAATAGCTATGATCCCACTCCGTATAAAATACTGGATCAGAGCCTTTTTTTTGTTTTAGATGGAACGACGATTTATTTTAAGGAGGATAACTTATTTTCATTACTTAAAGTTTACAGGTAACTAAAAAATGAAAGCTGATATAAAGCCTCGTTTCGATCATCTCAATGTATATGCTAATTTTACCATCGCACAGTTATTCGAACAGCAAGTTGAAAAGCAAGGTAGCCAGATAGCGATTACAAATTTGGATAACCTTTCTCTCACTTATGAGGAACTAAATGCAAAAGCGAATAAACTGGCTCATTATTTGCGGGAACGCGGGGTAGAACGCAATACGCTTGTCGCTCTTTATATGGAGCGTTCCATCGAATTTGTGATAGGTATGCTCGCCATCATCAAAGCAGGCGGTGCTTATCTCCCCATAGATATCAATGCTTGTATTAATAGAAATAAAAAAATACTGCGGGATGGGAAGCCTATTGTTATTTTAACAAAGGATGAGACGCATGCCGCATTAAAAGAAGAAGAAAATTTTATTCAAGATCGTTTACTGGAAGTCACCTCTTTTTTCCAGGCTCCCAAAGGGGAAAATAGCTTAAACTTACCCTGCATTAATAGAGAAAATGATTTAAGTTATGTGATCTATACTTCCGGTTCCACAGGAGAGCCTAAAGGATGTATGATTCCTCATCGCGGCGTCATCAGATTGGTAAAGAATACCAATTATATTCAGATTAATCCTACAGATCGTTTTGCGCAAATGGCGAATTGTGCTTTCGATGCAATGACATTTGAAGTATGGGGTGCGTTATTGAATGGTGCGAGCCTCTGTGTGATTCCACATTTAGTTATTCTCTCACCAGTGGAGCTTGCAGCTGCATTTCAAGCTCAAAAGATCTCTATTGCTTTTATTACTACTGCGCTCTTAAATTTGTGTGTGAGAAATTATCCTGCTGTTTTTGATGGAATGACGCATTTACTATTTGGCGGTGAGAAAGCCAATCCAGAAGTCATAGAAAATTTATTAAAAAGACGCGCAGAATATCATTTATCAAATTTGAAAATAACGCATGTGTACGGTCCGACGGAATGTACTACTTTTGCATTGTCTTTTGCGCTTCAAGATAGAAGTGATCTGGAGGATGAGAATGTGCCCATTGGCGAGCCTATTTCTCATACTACCGCTTATATACTGGATGAAAATCTCCAACTCACGATGCCTGGACAGGTGGGGGAATTGTATCTGGGCGGCGTAGGGGTTGCCTTAGGATATCTAAATAACCCAGATTTAACTGCAGCTAAATTTATCAAAGCACCTGTGGCAGAGGATAAATTTCTTTATAAAACGGGCGATTTAGTTTTTTGGAAATCAGGAGTAGGAATTATCTTTGTTGGCCGTCAAGATGAACAAGTAAAAATACGTGGTATTCGTGTAGAATTGACAGAAATTGAAGCGTGCATTCTGAAATATGAGGCAGTTAATCAAGTTATTGTTAAAATGCAACATGATGAACAACTCGGTAATTATTTAGTAGCTTATGTAGAATTTTTTTCTAAAATAACAGTGGATTATTTTTCATTTCATGATTTTATAAAACAAAATTTACCTCATTATATGTTGCCGCAAAAAATAATTCAGATTGAAAACATGCCTATAACGCCCAATGGTAAAACAGATAAGAAAAAGTTGTCTGAAAATCAAGGGAAAGATATTTCGTATGGTGTATTATACAAAAATCAGGTTAATGATCATGAAAATCCATCTACTGATCAAATCGAAAAAATTATTGCGAATATTTTAGAGAATAAACTGAATATACATATCACAAATAGGAACTGTAACATTTTTGATTTGGGAGCCACTTCTCTTATGGTGGCTGATTTATGTTCCAAATTAAATTCTAAACTAGGCAATATAAAAAAAATAAGTATCTTAGATATATTTACTTATCCTGTCATTCACACTTTAGCCAAGTACATTAGTCTTGCACAAAATAACTCGACTGCGTTGAATGAAAAAATTAATCTTGCTAACCATCAACGCAGCGTCATTGCAAAAAGAAAATTACATGACAACTTCGGTTAATCATTTAACTTCGGATGATTATACATTGACTGATATCGCCCTTATAGGTATGTCTGGTCGGTTTCCAGGTGCCCAGAATGTGGATGATTTTTGGGAAAATCTGCTTAATGGTGTGGAATCGCTGCGGCAATTTACCACTGATGAATTAAAAGAAGCGGGCGAAAGCGAAGCTTTATTAAAAGATCCTAAGTATGTGCCAACGAATGGGATCTTAGAGAACATAGAATGGTTCGATGCCCCTTTTTTTGGGATTAATCCACAAGATGCTAAATTAATGGATCCCCAACAGCGCGTATTTTTAGAATGTGGGTGGGAAGCATTGGAATCAGCGGGCTACGTTCCAGAAAAATATAAAGGAGTTATTGGGGTGTATGCAAGTATGGCAGACAGCACGTATTTGCAGCATAATATATTGAAAAATCAGGATATGTTAAAGTCATTAGACTGGTTTCAAGCACGTATTGCCACAAGTATCACAACATTGAGCACGCAGCTTTCTTATAGGCTTAATTTAAAGGGGCCCAGCCTTAATGTGGTAACAGCATGCTCCTCTTCTTTGGTGGCCATTGCAACGGCATGTCGCTCTTTAATTGATTATGAATGTGATATGGCCGTTGCTGGGGCTGCAGCTATTGCTGTACCTCAATTACGTGGCTATCTTTTTCAAGAAGGGGGCATAGAATCACCGGATGGTCATTGCAGAGTATTTGAGGCGAATTCCAAAGGCACTGTGTTTAGTAATGGAGTAGGTGTGGTTGTTTTAAAACGATTGCAAGATGCGATTCGGGAAGGCGATCATATTTACGCAGTCATTAAAGGGTGGAATATCAATAATGATGGCGCCGACAAAGCAGGGTTTTCTGCGCCCAGTGTGAGTGGGCAAGCGCGATGTATGGCTTCTGCTTTGGCATTTGCCAACATACGTGCCGAATCCATCAGTTATATAGAAACCCATGGTACAGGTACAAGCGTGGGTGATCCCATTGAATTAAAGGCGCTAACACATGCATTTCATCTGACAACAAATAAAAAATCCTTTTGTGCAATTGGTTCTGTTAAAACAAATATAGGTCACACTGATATTGCGTCAGGTATGCCAAGTGTAATGAAAGTGGCAATGGCTTTGAAGCATAAAATGATACCTGCGACATTGCACTATAAGGATCCTAGTCCTCATATTGATTTTCCAAATACACCGTTTTATGTGAATGCACAATTTCAAGAATGGAGTGAGAGTATTCTTCCTCGGCGTGCCTGTGTTAATGCTTCAGGCATAGGAGGGACCAATGCTTTTCTAGTCATGGAAGAATATGAAAAAATAAAGCAAAATCACCCAAGCCGTCCGTGCCAATTATTATTGTTATCGGCGAAAACAAAGAGTAGCTTAGAACAAGCTACGCAAAAACTAAAAGAACATTTAGCGAAAATAAATACTCCGGAAGAATTAGCAGATACCGCATTTACTCTTCAAGTAGGGAGGGCTGATTTTAATCATAGGAAATTTTTGGTTTGTAGAGATGCCGAAGATGCATTAGCTATTTTAAATGAAGCCTCCTCTCCTAGACTCTTTACAAAAAATTATTCGGGCTATGATTCTCCTAAAATTGTTTTTATGTTCCCAGGCCAAGGATCCCAATATGTGGGCATGGCCAATGATTTATATTATTCTGAACCTGAATTTGCAAAGTGGATAGATACTTGCTGTGATTATTTAAATGCTTCTACCCGACAAGCAGTGCATAATTTAATTTTTAGGCGAGATAATGAAAATTTAGATGTTCATGATACAGCCATAGTCCAGCCAAGTTTATTTATTATTGAATATGCTTTGGCAAATTTATTCATCAGCTTAGGCGTACAACCGCAAGCGATGATTGGCCACAGCATAGGGGAATACGTGGCTGCGTGCTTAGCGGACGTCATTAGCTTAGAAGATGCTTTGCGGATTGTTTGTCAACGGGGCAGGCTCATGTCCAATACTTTGCCGGGAGCCATGTTAGCCATCTTACTCCCAGAAGATCAACTTATCACAACTACTGTAGAGGGGGAAGTGTCTTTAGCGGCGGTGAATTCACCCTCGAATTGTGTTGTTTCAGCCACAGAAAATGTCATTTTTGCGCTTGAAAAAGAATATGAAAAGCTTGGGGTAGTGACGCGCAGGGTAAGAACATCGCACGCTTTTCATTCTCATTTAATGGAGCCAGCTTTAAATGATTTTCTCGCACTTCTCAATAAAATTACTTTTAGAAAACCACTTATTCCTTTTATTTCTAACTTAACCGGAACTTGGATTCGTGATGAAGAAGCCATGAGTCCAAATTATTGGGTCAATCATCTCAGGCAAACGGTAAAATTCTTGCCTGGTTTACAGACATTGATAAATGAGCGTTATATGGCTTTTATTGAAGTTGGTCCTGGTAAAACATTAACGCATTTTACTAATGAATTAATTAAAAGAAATGAAGATTTCTGCGTGCAAAATATCTTATCGAGTGCGAATAATAAGATAACGGGACAAGAATCTTTTTTACTAACACTTGGCCGGCTTTGGTTGTATGGTGTAAAGATAGATTGGGATCATTTTTACACCTATGAGAAAAGAAGCCGCATTCCTTTGCCTACCTATTCTTTTGACCGCCAGTATTATTGGATTGAATCTGATTTTGATCAAAAAGAGCAGATATCCGCGGAAAGACAACCTTATGAAAAATGGTTTTATGAACCTTCGTGGGTCAGAACTTCATTACAATGCACACGCGTGATACCTGAAAATACTTTTTCTACTCCAGCCTGTTGGGTTATTTTATTGGATGCAGAGGGAATAGGTGGGACTCTTGCCGCTATTTTAGCTTCTCATCATCAATTAGTGATCATGGTGAAGCCAGCATCCTGCTTTAGGCAATGCAATGATCATCAGTATGAAATCAATGTGGGGAAAAAAGAAGATTATTTAAGTTTTGTCAAAGCTATCTTAAAAATATCTTCTTTGCCGCTTTGTGTGATCAATTTGCTGCCGTTGACTGCTGAGCATACTATGACAGATTTAAATACGGCTGAAATAGAAACTACATTGACTCAGAGTTTTTATAGCACTTTGTTTTTTACCCAGGCTTTGACCGAGCAATCCTATAACAAGGCTAATATATTAGTGGTGTCTAATGAGTTATTTTCTGTGATGGGCCAGGAAGCTGTTTATCCTGCTAAAGCAACGGCCATTGGTCCTTGTCGAGTGATCTCCCAAGAACAACCTTCTTTTAATATACGCTTAGTGGATATAGTTTTATCTGATTTTGTAGAAAGTGAGAAAAGAAGGGAGTTATGCAACCAACTTATTTTAGATACATTCAGTAATGATTCCACATCATCAGAAAAAATTTTTTCTTATCGTTACTCATGGAAATGGATACAAGAATTTCGGCCGTTAAAATTCATGACGAATGTTAATTTAAAACTCGCTCAAGAAGGTGTGTTTATATTCACAGGTGGTTTAGGCGGAATCAGTTTAACTTTAGCGAAGAAAATGGCGCTTACTCAATCCAATGCTCATCTGATATTATTTTCGCGTTCGTTTTTTCCGCCCCAAGCCGAGTGGCAAAGTTGGGTAGAAACGCATCCCAAAGCAAACTCAATAAGCAAAAAGATAGCTTTATTGAAAGATATTACTCAATTAGGGGCTAAAGTGAGTATTTATCAAGTCGATATTACTCATTATGAGGAATTAAAAAATTGTATTGCTGAAATCAAAAATAAATTTAATAAAATAAATGGCGTCATCCATGCCGCAGGTGTGGCGGGTGGTGGCTTGGCGCAATTAAAAACAAGCGAGATGGCGAATAAAGTATTTGCTCCTAAAGTGATGGGTACTTACATGTTAGTGCACATCTTACGTGAAGAAGCATTAGATTTTTTTGTGTTATGTTCCTCTATTAGTTCAGTGCTGGGTTTATTAAGCCAAGTAGATTACTGTGCTGCGAATGCATGTTTAGATGCATTTACCTCATTAAAGTTATTTAAAAATGAGGTGCCCTGTATTTCTATTAATTGGAATACATGGCGCGATATAGGTATGGCAGCTGAAATAGATAAACCAGCCGATGTGGTTTATTCAGCTCAAAATAATAATATTTCGCCGCTGGAAGGTGGGAATGTATTTGTTGATGTAGTAATGAATCCTTATAAGCAGGTGATTATTTCCGCTGTCCCACTGACTTCCGCTTTGCCTGTGCAAGAGTCAGGTAAAAATGGTAAAAAGCAGCAGAATACACTCGTTAAACGGGAAGAGATCATAGCAGATGTGAATGACTATCTGCCCCCAACAAATGAAATTGAGAAGAAATTAGCAACCATTTGGCAAGATTTACTAGGTATAGATAAGATAAGCATGCAAGATGATTTTTTCATGTTAGGAGGTCATTCATTAATGGCGCTAAAATTATTGTCCCGCCTAGAAAAAGAAATGAATGTGAAAATCAGCCTGCAAACTTTAAATGAAGGAAAAACCATTCAAAAAATAGCGGAGGCTGTGAGCTCTTCTTTATCTGGAAAGATGATAGAGTATTCTTCTATTTTAGTACCTATCCGCTCAGGTGGAGAAAAATCTCCCTTGTTTTTAATGCATCCTGTAGGAGGCGATATTTTTTGCTACCTACCTTTAGCGAGACATTTGAAATGGGATGCCCCTATTTATGGGTTACAAGATCCGAGCTTGGGCCAAGAAAAATTAATTTATAGCAGTATTAAAGAAATGGCTGCTGACTATATTGTCGCCATTAAGCAAATTCAACCTAAGGGTCCTTATTTATTAGGCGGTTTATCTTTTGGTGCTACTTTGTCGGTTGAAATGGCGAATCAGTTACATCAACAAGGAGAAAAAGTCAGACCTTTATTATTATTCGATGGGTGGGCGCGATTTTCTGAAGAGCAGCATATTCAAAATATATTTATGGAGGCGATGTCCCGTTTAAGCGAAAGCAAAGCCTGTGATGAGCAATTTGCTAAAATGAGTTGGGCAAGAATGTGTTTACTATTAAATTATGAAATTCCTCCTATATTAGTGAAAATGATGCTCTTCAAAGCAAGTGAGTTATTACCTGAATATCAGCCCATTGACCATAAGTATAGTCATTGGAGTCGATACACGGATGAAAGCAATATAGATCTCTATATTACCCCTGGAAATCATGAGACAATATTAGCCGAACCTAACGTAGCAGTATTGGCAAATAAGGTAGATGAAATTTTAGATAAGATAATATTGCCTACCGAAGAGGTTAATTAATGACGCGTTCCATCTATCGATTTACGGATATTCACTCGGTTGATGAAAGAGAGAAAATGCTCTCATTTTGTCAATTTATGGGTTTGACCGTCATATTTTTAAACCTCGATTTTTCGATTATAGATTTTAACGATCATGCTCAAAGAATTTATGGTTGGGAAAAAGAACGTATTCTGCATACCTCATTTATTGAATGGTGTGAAGAACATAACATTATTTCACCTATTACGGCCGACGATATCTTATCCTTATTAAAAGGTGTGCCGGTTCTTTCTATTGAGAATTTATTGCCTAATAAACAAGGCGCGATGAGTTGGGATATCATCTGTAATACCGACATGCATCAAAAAGTGGATAGTATTGTTTTAATTGGAAAAATAATACCTTCAATAAAAAATCACCGGCTTTTAGTTGAAAAATTACAGCCTTTGTATAAGCCAAATAATCTAACCTCAAGAAAAGGTATTCTCTTAGAAGATATTATTTATGGCATGCCGGGTATTGTATTTTGGAAAGATATTAATTTTATTTATTTAGGTTGTAATGATTTAACTGCAAATTTATTAAATCTTCCGTCTCGATACGATATTGTTGGTAAAACCGATTATGATTTTGGTTGGGAAAAAGAAGTGGTTGATGAATGTAGAAAGATTGATGAAAGAATTCTCGCAACAGGGCAGCCCGCGCGTGATATTGAAGAAACCATGTTTTTTCCCAAGCAAGGCAATATCACTTTTATTGCGAATAAAATGCCTCTTTATAATGAACATAATGAAATCATAGGTATTATAGGCATTAACATTGATATCACAGCACGTAAAGAAGCGGAAACTGCTTTAGCTATTGCTAAGCAAGCAGCAGAAACAGCTAATAAGGCTAAATCTAATTTTATTGGCAATATGAGCCATGATATTAAAACTCCATTAGCGGGCATTGTAGGCATAGCAGAATATTTGGCATATACTCTTAAGAATAAAAAAAATATCGATCTCGCTTGTAAAGTACAAGAAGCAGGTCAGCAACTTATGCTTTTTATTGATAATTGCTTAGAGTCTGCCAAAATTGAAGATACCGAAATCACCAAGAAAAAAGAGTGTTTTAATTTAGAACTTCTTCTTAGCGAAGTCATGGCATTATATCAACCTGCTGTCAAGAATAAGGGGTTGTTATTATCTTCTTACTACGATGAGAAAGCATCCAAATTATTTTTAGGTCCGCGTGCAGCAATTTTTCGTATTCTAATGAACTTAATTGGTAATGCGATTAAATTTACTAAAGTAGGTTCGGTGGCTATTCATGTTAGCGCGGGTGAGAAATCGACGCCTAGTACGTCTATAGTTAAAATTTGTGTAGCAGATACCGGCATAGGCATTCCACAAGATAAACATATTGAGGTTTTTGAGCGATTTATACGATTAGAACCTTCTAATAAGGGCATTACTACCGGCAGTGGCCTAGGGTTATTTCTTGTAAAAACAATGGTGGAGGCTATGCACGGAGAAGTTTATCTTCAGAGCGAAGAAGGAAGGGGTAGCCAATTTACCGTGGTATTACCTTTAGATATTTCTTTGTTGGCAGAGAATGAACATGCAGAAAATAAGATGATTTATCCTATAAATCGAGTGGCTGAGCTGAATAGTAAAGATAAGCTGAATGTTAGAAAAACCTCTTCTAAATTACAGGTATTATTGATAGAAGATAGTAATATAGTGCTCAGAGTCACAGCCCTTATGTTGGCTTCATTTAATTGCGAAGTGGATGTAGCAGAAAATGGCGAAAAAGCGCTTAAATTGTTTAAAGAAGGAAAATATGATTTAGTTTTTATGGATCTAGGTTTGCCTGATTTATCTGGGTATGAAATTGCAATCCAGTTTCGTCAAACAGAAAGAAATACTACTCATCGTGTGCCCATTATTGCATTGAGTGCTCATGTAACAGAGGAGATCACCCAAGAATGCTTAGATAAAGGTATGGATCAAGTATTAAGTAAACCTTTATCTATGGAAGAAGCAAAAAGTCTCATTGATTATTATGCATCGGTTGTTAGCTATGGCTGAATGGGTGTTTTATTTTGAAGGCATAGGTACTGGGTTTCCTGGCATAGAAGCTCCTGTAGGAGGAAGAAAACTGGGCTGCTTAAACATCACAGCCTGAGCCGCATAATTTTTTACAACAACCTCGTGAAAAGTAGCCTGGAGTTCCGGTGTTTCTGCGCTACATTTGAAAGTAAGATCTCTTATCAATTTCTGAAAATCAGGCGTAAAATGCGGGTAGTCGTCAGAATATTCTTCTAATAAAAGCCATAGAATAGTCCCTGCTCCTTTTTTATTTGTTGTAGAGAAAGCATCAAGTTCTTTAAAGGCTTTTTCGATATAAGAATAGTAAGGAGGATGAGAACCCTCTTGTCTCAGATTACTCAGTTCTTTTTTTAATTGAAGCAAAAGAATATGTGCTAATGCACCTTGTCCTTTACGACAAGCTATCTGTAATAAGCTCATTCCTTGAATGCCTTGATTTAAAGAAGTATCGGGCAAGATAAGCTGAATAATGCTAACATTATGTTGCTCCGCTAAGTAAATGGCATTGGTAATCGCACCCAGATCAACATTCACAATATTCTGTTCTTTATCTGTTAAAATGACACTCGCACAACGTTGGCTAAGAAGAGCAACCCACGCGTTCTTAGGATTAGTTTGTAAGAGGGCAGAGCTACAATGAGACGCTGTGGTATAAAATACGAAATTGTCTCCGCGCGGAGTAACTTCCGTGAGAGACTGAGCGCCATTTTCTCTCAATATTTGCTCAATCCACACCTCTTCTTTAGTAAGAACTGGCTCGGGTTCTTTTGGAAGAAAAGAGTGTTTTATAGAAGTAACTTCATTATTGAAAAAATTAAAAGAAGCAGCTGCTCTACTCGTCGTTTTTAGTATTTTTTCTTCAAGAAGTTTTTTAGCATTTCGCTTGCCAATACACACATCCAGTACGGAGTAGCGACGAGCTTCATAAGGCGGTTTCCCCACTTGATAAGGTTCTGTGGTGAGGGAATTGGGATTGGCACCAAAATCCAAGAGCAATTGAATGATTTCGGGAGGAGCTTTTCTAATGATAGCTTCATGAAGCGGTGTGTAACCCCAACCATTTTCAATATTAATATGCTGTGCAACTCCAGGCAAACGAAGAAATTCAAGTAGCTGTGCTTTGGTAATTTTACCTTTCATTGCCGCATAGCAAACCCAATGTAAGGGCGTTTCATAAAGATGATCGTCGTCTGCTATTGTGGTGTAAGCCTCGGTTTTATATTTTTTGCAATACTCAATAATTTCCTTCCACGCTAGTGGTGAAATTGCTAACTGTTTTAAATTGTTTCTAAATTTTCTTTGTTCAATTTCGCTAGGAGCTATCTCTTTTTCTTCAATGTAATCTTTAGATTCAGCTTCACGAGCAACCTGTTGAGCCTTTATCTGCATTTCTTGCAGATGCCCTGTTAGTACCTTATTGAAAAAATAGTCAGGCCCAATATTAAAATCAAAGGAATAATAGGGTTGCGTGAGCTTGGTATCACCGGTGCCCGCTATTTTTCTTTGTGGATTAATTTTGGGAAAGCCATCACGCAAATAATAATTATCTTTCAAACCAAAACTTTCTCTGACTTTTTTTTCTAAAAGAGCTAATTGCTCGGCATTTTCATCGCCATTAATTGGAGTGACAAAAGTTAAGCGATCGCGTTCGAAGCTAAAAGAGCCCCCTAGCCCATCGATAGTTCTGAGAAAGAAAAAGTTCAATTTTTTAAGAGCCAACTCAGAGGTGTCACTTCTTTCAAACATAGCCAGAGGATCAAGTGCCATCTGGAAATAACGAAAGCTAGCTGTGGGGTAAAAAGCATTTTCTTGCCCTTCCGCAGCGAGTTGCCCAACAATTTGAAGGCTTGGCAACAAAAACGCGCTTTTTTTACCTTCTTGATCTCCTTTCATAACAATATAGCCAGGTGCTGCTACATTGAACCCTGGAACAGGCTGTTTGGTATGGGCTGTGGTAGAGCCTAATGTACGTGTTTTAAATCCGGGATTGTTTTTTAATAAGCGATACTCTTCAGGAGAAGGAGAGGCATAAGCCGTTCCAAAGCTAATGTGGCTTTCTTGTGCCTTTGCTGTTTTCTCTATGCCTTCTTTTTCTTCACCTCTTTCTTTTCCTCTTAATTCTGAGGACCGACGTACATAATTATAGGTGGGAACGAGAAAATTATTTTTTATAATTTCATCTCTTTTCTTTTTGGCCCGTTTTTCAAGTCGATCCTCCAATGTTGCAATAGCTTCTTCCAGAGTAAATTGATTCCCTAATTCAGCTTGAAGTTCTTCTAAAACCTGCTTTATTTGAAAACGAATAACCGGAGGTAAAATACCGTAACTTACATAACCTGCCTCATCCGCCTTAAATTTATCTTTAATTGTGTGGCTTATTTCTTCTTTATCTAAAAGAGAAAGTAAATTTTTTTCTAGAAGCTTTTCATGCAAAATTTTATAATCATTAGTCTCTAGATAAAGCAGTATTTTATTAATGTCTAGCTTGTCTTCTTCTTCTATTTCAGCATTAAGTTGATATCTATCGCAAAAATGAAGAAAAGAAAGCAGCGTTTCTTTCGTAGAAAGATCGGGGGCTTCAAAACGATTACGATGTTCCATTTCCACTTGCTTGAGTAAAGCAGCATCCAGGTCGTGTTGTTGTTTTCCTGCATAAACACGCAGGTAGGTTTCGTCTTCCTGTTTTTCTACTTTTTCTTGAGGCGAGAGAAAAGGATATTTCTTGTGAATAGAAACAGTTTCTTCGTTTAGTACAGCATTGGAGAGCGGTTTAATTATTAAACCTAGCTTCTCTTTCATTTGGCTCGTCTTATAATAGAATTGAGTATAGAGGCCTCTGAACCGCCCTGGATTTTGAGGATCATCCCACCGCGCGATTAAGGAAAGGGCCTCCGGATTACAGAAGAATTCTTCTATTTTTTTATCTGTGCGTGTAATGAAGAGATAGTCAAATCGATATGTATGAGTTGTATCAATGAGCTTAAAAGAAATTTTTTTCTCGGCGAACATTAGAGTAGTCATTTTTTCCTCATAAAAAATTTTTATACCAACATACCATGAACTTTTTTAGATTTCAATTTTTTAAAATGAATGAAGTGAGGATATTTTCTATCGAATACAGTACTGACTGTCTGGTGGCCTATGGATCAGGGCGATGCATTAGAATGTTTGATTAATCTGATAAGCAATGCAGAGGCCTTCCAGCACTAAATCTGGCAATATAACATTAAATAAGCCTTTTTCACGGTATAATTGCGCGAAACCACCGGAACCAATAATGGTAATAGGTTCGTGTTCAAAGACTTCTTGCTGATACCCCGCTATCACTTCTTTTAGTGCACCCCATTGTCCGTAATATAATCCTGCTTGAATGCTTTCGCGGGTAGAGCGCCCGATATAGGTGGCAGGTGCTTCTATATCGACTTCCATTAATTTTGCCGTATTCATTTTTAATGATTCCATGCTCAAGCGCATCCCCGGCAAAATTGTGCCTCCTAAGTAATCCCGTTTTTTGTTAATCGCACATAAGGTGGTAGTGGTGCCCATATCAATAATAATAAGATTTTTATTAGGAAAAGCCTGCACGGCGCCCATGGCATTGGCAATGCGATCTGCGCCCACTTCATTTGGGTTTTTATATTTGATATTTAATCCTGTTTTAACGCCTGATTGTAAAACAAATAAAGGTGCAGTTTTAAAATAGAGTGTCAGCATATGACGAATAGTGAAATCACAGCTAGGGACAACGGAGCATAGTGCAACCGCGGAAATTTTTGCAGGAGGAATGCCATTAGCTTGCAAGATATTTAGTAAAAACATACCAAATTGATCGGCAGTGCCGATTAAATGAGTCGCATAACGAAATCGTGCGATGAGTTTATTATTATCAAAGACACCGCTTAGTATATGTGTGTTGCCAATGTCTAGGCAGAGTAGCATGATGATTCCTCAAGTATTATATAATCAATCCGGGATGAATGACCCACTGAATAACCCATTCTTGATAGCCCTTGGATTCAAGGCACATTATCGTTCCTTTGTGAAAATGCACGATGTCTTGACCTTCATTTTTATTAATTAACTGCGCTACTAATTTCGCCATAAAAGGCATGTGACCGACTAACAAAATATCCGTGGTCGCTTTATTTAATTCTTCGGCAATAGGTGAAACAGAATCAGCCGAATTGAGCCCGGCACGTGCTGTGACAGTGCCATTGACAAGCATGCCTGCAGCAAGTCGTTCTGCCGTTTGTTGCGCGCGTAATTTTCCACTATGAAAAATCGCAGCACGTAATTGTAAAGGGGTTAGAAAAGCAGCCAGGGCCTCTATTTCTTTTTCGCCTTTGGGGCTAAGCGGCGATAATTCATCGGGTTGGAGGTAAATGGCATCACCATGCCGTGCCAAATATATGTACATATAGGATCCTAAATCTGTGCAAATAATGTGAGATGGGTTGCATCTATAGAAGCATTAAGGCTAGTATACGGTTATTTAGAGAGAGTGCCAACCAACCCTCCCGATTAAATTTTTATATAAGAAGTTACTAGTCAATGATAGTTTCAAAAAAAATCAAAAAATGGATGGCCATCTTCGCCGTTTTTTTGGGGAGCGTGCAATTCAGTATGGCTGCGGTTCAGCCATGTCCACATACCCATCGTTACTCTACAAAATGCCGCCCTTCTCAACATGCTACCCCCCACCATAAACACCGTGTGCGTTCGCCTGCATCGCGGCAGCAGATACAAAAATTAACTATTCCCATATCGTTGCCAACGCCCGGTCTCATTTCTAAGTTAGGTACGCGTATGGTGCAATTTGTGCATAGTACGATATCCACATTACGTTATACGGCTTATAAATGGGGCGGAACGCATTTTGATAGTTCACACGGCATTTATATCGTGGATTGCTCGGATTATGTCGATCATTTATTGCAAGTATCGAATCCTTCTGCTTATAACAGTTTAGTGAATTCGAGTGGTTCTGATAAGCCTACTTCTGAACATTATTATCATTTTTTTACGGGGTTAACTTATAAGCGACGCCACTATTGGAACAAAGTAGAGAATGTGAAAGAATTGCAGCCGGGCGATATTTTAGTTTTTCGTAACAAAAAGAATTCTCATACTGGCGTAAGTGGGCATGTGATGGTGGTGATGAATAAGCCTATTCGCATTCAAGATGCCTTTCTCGTCCGTGTTACGGATTCCGCTTCGTCAGGGCATAGTCAAGATACGCGTTTGCCGCATACCTCAGGGATTGGTATCGGTACCATGCAGCTTAAAGTGAACCCCGATACCGGCCAGCCTTCGGCTTACGCTTGGAAATTAGGGTCACCTTTTGAAAGGCACGTTAATTTTGCCATGGCCAGACCCGTCGGGGGTTAAAGAATATTTTCCTCACCTACAAGAAATTACCATGGCTTCTTTTATTTATCGTCGTTAAGGGGGCCCGACTAGAGACACACTGCTTGCAAGAGGAGGAGTCTCTTGAGACAAGGCGGTAGATGTCTCAGTGGGTTTAATTAAGAATAACGAAAGATAATCGGCGACATGCTTTTTATATTCTGCTGGTTCTTGCATGCTTTGCTTTACTTGGAAAAATGCATCGGGCTCAGTCATGCCGCGAATATCACTTTGCTGGCCGCGGCGCGTGCTTTTCCCAAATTTGCGATGTAAATCATTACATACTGCAAATAAATCTGTAATTTGCTGTGTAGAAAGCATTATTTCGTCTTTCTCTTCTCCGCTGCTCTCCTCCTCTATATTATGCAAATAGTGCGTACCATACTCGACTATTCTTTTAATGCCGGCGTTCTCTTCAATCTTAGGCCAACCGTAGAGGAAGGTAGCTATGCTTCTGGTGAGCGGTTTTAAAAGCCACGCAAGCGGAGTGGTACCTATTTCTAGCGTGCCTCTCAGAAAAATGAAGATGCCTTCTCCGAAATATTCTCCATCGAAGATAATTAATCCCGCAATAATTTTGAATGCACCGACAAAAAAATTATTTAAACCTACTAAAGGCTGCTTAAAATCCTGCTTTATCTGAAAATTGGATTTATAAGGTTTAAAATAATCAACAAACAGTTTTTTTATTTTCATGAGAGAATGCCGTATGGGCACATTCTCAAATTGACCTAATTTCACCCGGTCATAAGCACGATGAGGGTATAAGCGCCATCCTCTTTCGTGTCCTTCTATACGCATGGAAAAATAATTTTCGATGAGGGTGTCATAATCACCATCATAAGGGCCTCCTCCAATTGATACATTTGTTAGCTTTAATACCATTTCCGCCGCATGCTCAACTGATTTGATTTGCCACTTGCTATGCCTGGCTACTTCCTCCACTTTTTTAAGCGCAAACTCGTTTAAAAACCACTTTTGGTAATCATGCAGTGCTGTGGTCGTTTCTTGATGATTATTTAATCCCTTCTTAAGAAGGGGGGCAAGCGTAGATAAAAATTTCGCTGTGGCTTCATAACCTGCATTTAAACCTTTAAAATAAGACAAACCCAATGCAGCATCTCCGACTAAAACCCGCGGAATATGAGCCAATTTTAATGCTCTTAGACCCTCTTCTGTAGAGTCGTCAACTTGAGCCACAGCTACTGCACTTGCTGAAGTTAGAGCAGGACGAACTACTTCTTTTGCATGCGTCGCTGGCGCTTCATTTACACTGATGCGCAATGTTTCTCTCTCTATCCTAAGACCGTGTGAATTCCTTATTCTTAGGCTGAGATAATGATTAATAAAGCTCTTCACTTCCGTTGGTACCTGACTCATGTCTAATTCAGAATGCCTCTCTTCCGTGGCAAAAGGCCTTAAAGAATTTTTAGAGGTAGCTTTTTGGAGTGCGTAATAATGTTTACGAGAAATCATCAGTGACATCCCTATAGGGGTGCTTTGCTTTTCTTCGTTAAATCGGCCCACGTGTTCGCTTGCCACCATACCATGACGTGCCATGCCGTCTAGCAATCCACTGAAGCTAGTTTTTATAGCTTTATGATCACCTTGCATTGTATAGCGTAGCTGTAAGACATAATCAAACTCGTGCTTTACTTGATTATCTGGAGAAAATAAACAACGGCTCACCGCACTGTGGGTACCATCTGCTCCTATAATAAGATCAGGGAGGAAGTTGGAACTATATAAATGGCGTAGGTAGGTATCTTCCTTTATTTCGTATTCAGGTCCACAATGAAATTGTACCCCACTTTCTTCCGCTTTCTTTTTAAAAATCCTTTCCAACTCGGTGGTGAGAATATTTTTGTTAGTTCTAAGCTTTTTTAATAGAGCAGACAATTCTTTATCTTGTTGAGTGTCTGTGACACGCATCAATTCTGCTAAATGTTCAGGCTCCATTCTTAATGTATGATCGCGTTGATAGGTCTCATATTTTTCAAATACCCGAATCTGAATAGCCGGATTTAACTGTTTAATACCCCATGCATGGGCAAGGCCAATAGGTCCAGCCCCTACCATGACAACATTGCCAGCTGACTTTGCCCGCGGATCCATAAATCTTCCTCTTTATGTTTATTAATTGAGCTATGTTAACAGAATAAACTTCTTTAAACCAAGAGAATTATAATGAGGAAAGGAGTGAAAAAAGGGGGATGGGTTAAGGGGAAAAATAGTATGGCTAAAAGATCAAAAATTAGTTACAATATTGATCAATTTGTATCTTTTTTTATCTTTCCTAAGGAAAGGCTAGCCACAGGAGAAAGAAAATGCACGCTCGCTCTCATTTCCCTATTACCCAAGTTGTTTGTATAGGGGAGGGTAAAGATCAAAGCCAGGTTGATAAGCTAAGAGCGCTTTATCCACAAGAAAAGCGCCGAGCAGATACAATTTATATCATGATAGATAGAAGACCTGCGCCACTTGCGGACACAAGGACGAAAGTTCTGGTGAGTACTCGATGGCCCGCCCTCTACCTGGATCAGGCGCGTCGTCCGGAGCATCAGAGCCGGGCAGGACAATGGTTGCGAATTCCAGCTTGCCACGATAATTTGGCCGCGCTTGAAGAAGGATGCTCGCGCGATATTAATGTCCTTTCCCCCATGACCCTCTGTGAAGAAGTACTTTCCTGTCAGAAGAAGATGGAAACCCATCTAGAAAAAACGCGAGAAAAAATGGAAGATCAGGTGCCTGCGGCATCTGAACGCATACAAACTTTCTTTAGTTTAGAAGAAGAGAAAAAGATTAAAGAATTCTTTGGTAGATTAATGCTGTGTTGGGTAAAAGAATTAAGAACGTTTTTATTTAAAGGCCGGCTTATTAATAATAACGAGAAGCTTAATTTTGAGAACGCCCATCCAAATGACATACTTAACTTTGATTGTTTAGTCACAGCATTAAAAGCCACGCCTTCTAGAAAAATGAGCCCAGCAGAAGCAAGCACGAATGAGGCATGCCGCGATATTGCAACCGCAGCCGTGATCTTAAAATCCAGGTTAGAGCTGGATAAAAAGAGTGAAGAGGGATTAATAATACAGAGACGGCTCTGTGGAATTGTAGGGATGATTTTACTTGTTGCGCCCGGAGCACTCGTGGGTTTGACAGCCGCCGGTGGAGCGGTGGGATTAAGTTTTGTTGCTACCGGAGTCGGGGGTTTCATAGGGGGGCTAGTTGGTGGGAGTTTAGGGGCCTGGGCCAGTGAGCTCACGACTTCTCGTTATGCTCAAGCTTGGTATGCTAACCAAATAGATGATGCTGTAAAGGAAAAAGGCATAATAGAACCTTGCCCTCCGCCTGCGTTCAGATAAAGCCGGCAAAACTCGCCCTTCATTTTTTCTTTCTCCTGGTTGTTGAGAGAGGTAAAAAAATAAAAACGAAGCCCGGGGGAGAGCGCCGCTTTATGTTAAGGAGCGATGGAGGCAAGAAGCCCACATAGGGCTTAATTTGCAATTGAAATAAATATGCATTATAATTTCAAATGAAATTAATAAAAAAGGATACTCTTATGCGTGCACGGGTTTCCAAAAAACTGAAAGAACCTATTCAAGCACATCATACCGCCGAAGAAAAAAAACAGGTTCTTACTAAATCTATTCTCCGTTTAGCAGAACATCTCCAATTGAGTCGGCAAGAATTAGCTATTATCCTAGGGTCGAGCCAATCTTCTTTGAGTCGGTTATTTGCTAAGACAATTTTTATTGATCCTGCTTCTAAAGAAGGAGAACTGGCTATTTTATTATTGCGAATTTACCGCAGTCTCCATGCTCTTCTCGGAGGCAATCTCATTCAATGTCAATTATGGTTAAGAAGTGAAAATAAGCATTTGCATGAGAAACCTATTACATTGATTCAATCTATTCAAGGGTTAGTGCTCGTCGTACAATATCTTGATGCCATGCGAGGAAAAAATGGATGAGAGATATTTGGGCTGCATGTCATGGAAAAAAGCATATTAAATTGCTCTCTGCCACGGCATGGAGAGTAGTTGAGACACAACTAATTACAGCAACAAGAAAATTAGTCGATTCGTTTGAAGAACATTCTATTTTAGAAGCTATTATTGAGACTAATGAACCACGCATTAACCCCGCCTACTTAAGATACCATCCTTTACTTTCTACTTCTTTTAGATACCCTCCCTTAAAACAGGGTTCTCGTTTTGGCAAAAAAACCGAGCCTTCTTTATGGTATGGCTCATTAGATTTAACTACTGCGCTGGCGGAAAAAGCTTTTTATTTATTTAATTTTTTAAACGCAACGGCGACAAAGCTAGGAATGGTATGTTCGGATTTCACTGTATTTTCTGCTAAGATAAAATCAGGGCGAGGAGTCAATCTCATGAGCTCGGCTTTTATCAATTATACTAAAATAATTTCTTCTCCTACTTCTTATGACGCCAGTCAAGCTTTAGGAGCAGCTATGCGTAAAGAAGATGTGGAGACTTTTACCTATTACTCTGCTAGAAATTCACCGCAAGGAGTGAATATTGCTTTATTTACTCCAAAAGCATTTTTACATACCTACCCTCAAGATGAATCGTTTCAGTCGTGGCAAGGTACAGTAGATCATTCTCTCCTTGAATTTAGGCGATTAGGTACCCTCTTTTCTGAAATACAAAGTTTTTCTATCGATCAATTCAAAGTTAATAATCTCTTACCTTTCCCTGCCTTTCAGTAATAGGCTTACCTTGCTCAAGATAAACCTGATTAAATAAGTAAACATCTTTTAATGCTGTAAAAAAACTTGCTTTGTCGCTTGCCACTCGATCTAACATTTTAACAAAGCCATGTACCCCATCAATAAACTCCACTGCCAGTCTCTAGTTAGCAAGCGGCTTTACTTTGGCTAATCGCCACGGCGCGGTGCAATTTAAGTCAGGGGTAATATTTTTTTCGGTAATTGATGTTTGCCGCATGCTGTCCAATCCTCTAATAGTTCAGTATGGTGTTCAGATGCCCACTCCAATATTGATGATAACGCTCTACGAGGCAAAGTGCCTTTGATGACTTCGAGGGTAGAGATATTAATGAGAATCTCATGCTCATCGCCTTATCTTTCTTAAAACGCGTTCTTAGTCTATCGAGAAAACAATTTCGAATAGTTTGTGAGAATAGGTAGAGCATATAAACCCGTCCATCTTGCCACTGCCAATTTAATAGTTTTAAAAAAGATTTGGAACTATACTATCTTGAATCTTCACGCTAGATTTTTTTAGCAATGCTTGGCATAGCGGTTCAAAATTGCCACCCAGCACATCATGCAGCCACTTTTCCGCATAAGCAAGATATACATCGATATTAGCATACAGTTTGAATTGATGACCTTCGTCAGAAAATGAGAGAAGACGTGCTTTCTTTTTCAGGCTTTTTAATTCATCGAAAATTTGTTGAGACTCTTCTTTAGTGACAATAGGATCATTATCACCTTGGATTAAGAGCAGGGGACTTTCAATTTGATTTGCAAAATTGAGTGGTGATCGACTTGCTAAAAATTTCTGCCCTTCTGGTGTATCAGGATGACCACCCATGCTTTTTATAAAGGCGCCTTTAGTAAAAAATAACTCTGAATCGGATAAAGGATAACTAGGAAAGTCCCAATAAGTAGGTATTTTTTGCATCACCGTGATTAGACTGGAAGGACCCACAATAGAAATGCCTACTGCAAATTCTTTAGGTGCGAATGTTAATGCTGCTAAAGTGGAATAACCGCCATAACTTCCTCCCATTATCCCGATCTGTGACTGAGTGGTAATACCTTTAGCTATACACCATTTTACTCCATCAATGAGATCAAAAAGTGCTTTTCTACCCCATTCTCCATTCCCTGCATTGACAAGATTTTTCCCTAGTCCTGAAGATAACCTAAAATTGACGTTGAGTACTGCATACCCTCGGCTTGCCAACCATTGCGCATACGGATGGTAAATTAAACTATCTCGTATTTGAAAAGGGCCGCCGTGCGGGAAAACAATTAAAGGGACCGGTTTTTGTATGTCATCGAGCGATTTCAGCGGGTGAGGTAAGGTGAGATAGGCCGTTAGTTTGCATTTATCTCTGGTTTCAAACTCAAATGGCATCATCTCCCTTAACTGAGAATGCGTCTTGGCTATAAACAAGGGGCTAAGTTGCTTATTTTGGTGATGGTAGAGATAAAAACTGGCTCCTAATCGTTGAGGATGGTAACTGCGGATAATCCAAAATGTTTGGCTCTGGCTTGTCACTTCAAAAGTTGTACCCAGCGTGTCTTGCAGAAAATCAAAATTTCCCGAACCCAAGCTATGCCACTCTTTTTTAAGCCAAGTGGTGGAGTACATAAAAGGAAGGCCATCAACAAAAACAATGTCATTGATGTCGCTTCGAGTATCATGAGCCCAAGTTGTTTCTTTTCCAGTGATTAAATTGATGGATTTCAGCCAGGTTGTATCGGAATTTCTTGAATCAACATAATAAAGGACAGAGCCTTGCATCTTTACAAGGCGAGAATGAAAAGCATCTTCCGGAGAAAAATGCATATAAACAGTTTCATCTTTATATATGTCGATTGATCCATCGTCATACACTTTTTCTTTGAAGGCTATTTTTAAGTCATCATCAAAAGTAAAACGAGAAAAAAAATCATTCTCAAAAATTTTAGTTAATGAATCTTTGTTAATATCCAGGATAAAAATATCATGATATCTTGGATTGCGATCATTAATCCCTAAAGCAACCTGATGGCCGCGCACTTTAAAAATCTTAGCTGTGATACCCTTAAAATTCTTTGTATAATTCTTTAATTCGCCCGATTCAATATTGATAGCATAAAGTTGGTAAGATTTGGAACCGTTGGTGTCTTGTAAAAAAACAATATGTTTTGAATCATCCGTCCAAAAAAACCGGTAGATTTCTGGAGTAGTAAAATAAGTAAGTTGCCTTAATGAATCTGCTTGTTGATATTTATTCGTAAGAGATAGATAAAGATTCATTACCCCCGACGGTTGCGCTTTCACATAAGCGAGATAGCGAGAATCAGGGCTTATTTTTATGGCCATTATATTGGGTGGTGTAAAAAGCATAGAGCGGGGAATATAAGGATGGATTAATTGTTTCTCTTCCAATGTGGGGTCTCCAAAAAATAAGTGCTGCTGCTTCTTATTTTATAGGAGTTAACAGTAAGATAAAAGCAGCAGCCATTTAGGAAGACAACATATTTTTTTATCCGGCGAGAGAAGGGGGCTGAGTGTCTCTAACGTTATGGGGCTTTTGCAATTCTGTTTTAATTTGTTCTTGTCCTCGCTGATGTTGAACGCCCTTGAATAAGGAATACCCTCCGGAAGTTACCGCTAC
>JAJNBC010000019.1 GCA_021156085.1 Gammaproteobacteria bacterium
GCGCCCCTCACATCTTCGTTCTCATCTTTTAAGGCTGTCAGGAGGGCATTGGCCACCTCACCACGGGGGTCCTGAAGTTTGCCTAATGCGGAAACCGCAGCGCACCTCACATTCTTGTCTTCATCTTTTAAGTTCTTTAGCATGTGATCAATCATTAACTTTGAACTGTGTAAGAGAGGGCAACGTGCTAATTCATCAGTATATTTATATTTTCCATAATAGTAATGTCTTATATAAAAATTAACCCACTGCCGCTGCTGGTTAATCAGCATGTTGTGCACGGGTAAATGATCATCTGCTTCACATTCATCTAAGCAATGCATCACTAATACCATCTGATGAAATCCTATAAGATCTCTCGGTTCGGATAAAATCGCTTTCCAAAACTGTTCTAAGGCTGAAAAATTTCGTCCTTGTTCTACCCCTTGCTGATAGAGCAAACCTGCTGTCATCCATAACATCAACTGATAACGCGGCATGTATTTTTCTGCAATGATATGTTGAATCACATGAGCCTTCTCTTCACTTTCCCCAGGCCCGCGTTCGCTTAAAACCCGTGTGATATACCTTGCGGCATAAAATTCCTGAAAGCTTAAATGTATAAAATAATGGGGTTGGTCCAGTAGAGACCGCCCGCCCTGGCCGGTGGCCCTTAAAAAACCGAATTGATCGGTCGCGGACTTTAATACTCTCTCTTGCTCACGTTGATTATTTGGCTTACGATGTTTCCTGAATGTTTTAATCAAAGCGTCTTTTAATTGATTTTTTGGAATTAAAAGAGATTCTTGTTGCATCGCAGCATAAGCCAAGTATTCTAAAAATTCATTTACGATATCAGTGGAAGATGGTTCTTCTTCTTTACTTTCCTCTCGCTGACTCGCTTGAAGTGGATTAAATTTTTTAGCACACTCACCTTGCACACGATCCACTATCGTTTGGTATAGCTTAGACAAGGTCATGGCCTTCCCTTGTGCCAGGACCAAATCCCCTTGCGACCATAACCAGCTCAATAACTCTAAATTAATTGGAACATGCGCAATGCCCCATATACTAGGATGGGTCTTTAAAAACTTTAACAAAGGTTCTGCTTGGTCCGATTTTTCAACATCATTCATAAAATGACGAACATAAGCTTCAATGTTCTCATTGGTAAACCCGATATTTTCTAATTTTCTATCAAAGTTAATTTTGAGTGCCTCTATTGCTACAGGCCGTGAGGTCATCAAAAGATAGGGTTGATGTTTCATTCTATCCAAAAAATTATCCAAATAATGAGATTGCCTGACTTGCTCTGTGATCTCATCATAACCATCTAAAATAAAAAGGGCCTTGCCCTTATTTGATTCAATATAGGTTTCTATCTCTTCAGGCGATAACTTTTTATCGAGCCTGAAACAAAACTTATGGATAACATAACCTAATAGGTTCTTTCTGGCTGTCGGTTTATCAATATCAGGATGGCTTAAGAAATCAGCCATTTCTCTCAGTTTCACCCAAAAAACCGCATCAAATTTCTGGCGAAAATAATGCCCGATTTCGCTTTGTCTCTGTTCTTCGTCTTTACATTCCAACCCTGCTGCCCATTGCACCGCTAAGTATTGGCATAAAACGCTTTTACCAATCCCTGCACGGCCCAAGATTAAAATTTTGTTTGGCGTTTTCGTATCGTCCTTAGGTTCAAATAATTGGTTCAATGCCAAAGGCTCTTTTACCGCATACAGTTCTTCGTGGCTCGCCATCCGTTCATCAATAAATTCTTTGACATTTTCATCTTTTTCTTCTACTAAATTTGCACCACGATCTAATCTTTTCTCTTTTTGCTTGTGTTCTGTTTCTTTAATCAATGCTAAATTAATAAAACTATCGACGATAGAGGTTTTTCCTTCATCAAATAACCGTTCTAATTGATGATATCGCTGATAGTGTGCAGGTAAACTCGTTTTTAAATGCAGCAATTTCGCAGTGAATTCTTTAGCTTTTTTTTCTGCCGCGTCTTGTTCTTGTTTGAGCCGATATTGTTCTTGTGCTTCTACCGCACGGCGCGTCAAGATAGTATTGTGGGTGTTGGTGTGGCCAACGTTAATATTAACAGGAACAGGCGTTTGTGCGGGTGTGGGTACCGTCACGGTCAAGTTCCCTGAAAATGAAATATTCCCTTGATGGATAGTCGCATGACCCCCGTACGGTATAATAGATGAATCCAGTTCTTTTTGTTCGTCTTCTGATAATACTTCTTGTGCTGCTTCTTGGTTTTGGCTGAACATAAAATGTCCCTTTTCTTTTTTATTAAAGGTTACTGACTTTAAGCGGAATGGCCCAATCTAAATCCGCCCGACTGGCTAACAAAATTTCCGGTTATCTCTATGTTACCTTGTCTCACAGGGCCTGCTCTTCCCTTGGTTTCATGTCCGATGTTAATTGACTCGTCCACGTTGACGTCTCCTGTATGTTTAATGTTCCCTTGGTTAACGCCAAAAGGACCGTCTTCAAGCAATTGCATCCTTTCTTTCGTGGCCTGTATCGCTTGCTCTAATTCAGGTAATTCTTTAGCAACCGCATGACATACATCTAAATGGGCTTGTTGGTCTAAAGGGAAAACAGCGCCTATTTCTTCTTGGGTATTTTTCAGTGCGATAAATTTTTGAATACGTTCTTCAAGCTCTTTTTCATTTTTGACCGCAGGCAATTTCTTATAGACAGTACTGGCTAATAAATCCTTTTGCTTTTTTTCTAATGCATCCATCTTTGCTTGTAATTCAACCAGGGTTTCTTTTTGAAGCGCATCGCCCAACTCATTTAAAGCAAGCTCTTTTTCTTCAGGTTGTAAGGGAGCAGCCGCATAAATGCGATCCAGTTCTGTCTGTAAGATTTGTTCGGCCAATTGATAGTGTGATCTATATTTTTGTGCAGCCTGGGGCAACCCCAATGCTACGGGTATGATCCCTACTTCTTGATCATACGTGGTTAAGGCCTTGATATACTTTTGCATGTCATAGGTGTCATGAGCAAGATCGACCCATGTCGCATCCACCATAAGTTGTGTATAGCCATTCAACCCCGGCGCTGAAAAAGTCTCTTTAAATGTTCCTTCCAGCAATAATGGCTTCAACAACCCAGGATGGCCTTGCTGCATTTTCTCTAGTGCAAAATCCAATTCTTTTTTGACGTTCGTCTTGCTGTCTGCTTGGGTTTTACTGCGATAAACGTCGGTCCCAAATAACAGCACTAAGTCACTTTGTGCAATACCGTGATGCATTTGGGCATTCACATCACCCGTCATTCGTTTTTCATCAAACCAAACCTCTATTCCCGCGCGGACCATATCAGCCTGCATGCGCCGGAGAAAGCTTTTCAATCCTTTGAAGGCAGGGTCTTCTGCCTTGCTCCACGCATAACTAAAAAACACTTGATACGAAGCTTGGCGGTGAGAATCTTTTCGTATATCTTCTTGGATGTTCTTGACTTGGTCCAAAAAATCCCTGAGTGCGATTTCGGCTGCTAATCGTCTATTGGCCCCTGAGTCGCGCCGTCCGGAGGCGCTTAAATGCAATAAAGGCTCCATGAGGCGGCCCGTTGTTGAACTTGCTTTTCTTTGCATTCTGTGCTCCTTCTAATAATAGAACCACACATTAATATTCGATCGCTCTCATGATGAGCCATCCTGATTGTTGACTGCGCTATTTTTAAAATTCGTCGTCTACAATAAATAATTTTTTTCTGATGGTTGTTGGGTCGTGGTTTGCTATACTTATCCTTTATTACCAAGCAAGGGTTTAGCTCGGCCTATCAGTGTTTTATCTGCACCTGATTTAGGATTAGGACCAAATTGTAATGCTTGGGGTTCTATAGCCGGAATCCTGACAGTGAATTGAACTTGAATACCCTTGGAAGATGAAAACATACAGAGAGCCTCCTGAAAAAGTGTTATAATTTGCTAGCCCACTAATAACCAAAAAAGAACCCACTCTACAGCAAAGCAATCAAAGAGTCTGTGCGAAATTCGCTTAATATTTTGTAGGATGACATAATATTTTCCTCATTCGTCACAAATACGCACAGCCTGCCAGCGATCTCTCCGTGGCAGGCATGGCGACAAGGCGAGTAACAGTCAGTTGATCTATGCCCAGAATAGAAATCAATAAAAATACCCACTCATATATTAAAAAATTAGCCGGTATTCGTGATTAATGTCTGCTCGTCAAATGTCGGTATAACCATTTCGCTTCTTGCACAGTGTCGCTCAATATCCAAAGATAATTATTGATAGTGTCAAGCCCAACTGCTTCTGCATCGACAATAGTTGCAATGATGGCTAATGCTTCCGCCTGACAAAGGCACCGGTTAATGGCTGAGGATAATTGTTGCTGACGGAGTCCTTCTTTAAGAAGATAGATATCATTGGGTAAAACATGGGATTCAATGCTCAGGACTTTTTCCTTTACGAAGTTTTTAGGAGTACTCTTCTTTTTATTTAAAGAAAGGCGGCCAGGCGCTAAAAACCGCGTAAGGACGGCGGGTATATTTCCTTTGCAGGTATTGTATTAGCCCACGCCCGATCCATGACATAAAAAAACCGCGTTGCTATCGGGTGCGGTCATCCGCTCTACGCGTGTTTTTAAGCGCCAATGGTTAACGATACCGTTAAGAGATGGAGGTGATCAAGAATTTCTGCTAAGTATGATTTTATTTTTCTTGTATTTTATACCAACAACATTACTTTTCCGGGGAAGGCAAGATAAAGGATTCTACTTGACAAAGCATAACGTTTTGATTGAGAATGTATTCTCCCAGGAATTTATCAAAACGAGTAGGACGATTTAGCCTAACTTTCTGTTAAGCCTCATTTTGTAAACTCAATGTGATTGCGCTGTTTAACAAATGAGGTTCTTTATGCTGTGTGATGCTAATTGCTTGCCAAAAAAATATTATTCACGTGCCATTGATGTATTGATTGCTGTGTCAATTATCCTCCATCTGTTTGCTAATCAGTTACCTCTTCTTGTTAATTTGTCTGCCAGTATACTGGACGATATTTACCTATTGCCTGACAGATCCACTGTTATTTCTCCTCAACTTTCTCGACTGATGAGGTAACTGATGATGCAGCCCTATACGTCACAACCTGCACGCCACAGACTCGAGCTAACCCCTACCCATGTGAGGCAGCAACGTGTTTCGATTCTAAAAGTCGCGCACAGAAGAACCATTGCACAGTCTATCCCAACGCTTGCGACAGGCAGCTTTGCTACCTACAGGAATAATCACAATCAACGCTGTATTGTTAAAATTTCTTATACTAAAAATACCAAAACACGCTCGTGGGCAGCCCATGGGGAATACCTTCAACGTGAACATGCGCAAAATAAGCATGAGAAAGGACACGGATTTAATGACATCAGCGACTTCGTTGATTTAAAAACCATGCTCCGCCAATGGCAACATGACCAAGATGAACATTTATTCCGCTTGATTATTTCTCCTGAAAATGGTCACAAAATGGATTTAAAAGAACACGCGAGAGACTTAATGAAACAGCTTGAGAAAGATTTAAGAACTGGGCTGCGATTGACCATTACAACACCGATCATCCGCATTTACATCTCTTAGTCCGCGCTAAAGATCAACGCGGCCGAACCTTGACGATGGATCGTGATTATCTCTCGCATGGCATCCGCCATCGCAGCCAAGAGCTTGCGACACTCAAATTGGGTTTAAGGCTTAATCATGAACGTGTACAAGCCCGTCAAAGACAATTAGAGTATGAGTATATCACTGAACTGGATCGCAGCTTACGCTATAAGGCCGTTAATTCTATCGTCAATTTTAGCCAACCTGTTGTAGGTGATTCCGCTGCACGTGCATTGCGTTTGCTTGAAATCGGACGATTAAAATGTTTAGAGGGCCACGGCCTCGCAGAAAAAGTGGGTAAGAAAATGTGGCGACTCAGCGATAAACTTGAACCCACACTGCGTGAAATGCAACTCTCTCACGATATTATCAAATCACGCGCAAGGCACCACATTCAAACGTTGACACATGACATACCTACACCCACTCAGATACAAGAACGTCAAGCTTTAACGGGTAAAGTGGTTGGGATGGGGTTAGAAAACGAATGGCAAGACAAACGTTATTTATTGCTAGAAGGCACAGACGGTAAAGTCCATTATATTCAAGCAACTCCTAGCATCGTCAAAGCAAGAGACAATTTTGAGTTTGCGAATGGCCATGTCATTACGCTTGAAAAGAAAAAAATTGCCAATCGAGAATCCCAACCCATCGAATACATTCAAGTGCATAATCATCGTACGGTAGAGCACATCCAGAAAATATCCCTGTCACGCCTAGACCAAGATATCATTGAATTGGTGAAAACCCATCACATTGAACCTAAGAATCATTTTCCTCCACAATCATTTGCATATGAATATTCAGAAGAGATGACAAAACGATTTCATCAACTCATTCAGAAAAAAGTCATTGTACAGCGACAAAACCATTATCATTTATCTCCAGATTGGAGGAAACAATTATCACACACTACTCAAAAACGAAACCGAAATCACACGCTGCACTTAACTATTTCACGCCATTCAGGAGGCCACAATAGAGGAAAAAATAACCCGTACCACTAACCCAGCAGGTCATCCATGCAACTTAAAAAATATGAAATCAAAACCTATGTATCAAAAGATATTTACCAACGCGTCACACAAGAATCACTGGCTCGTAGAACCACACGCGCAAAAATAATCCGTGATGGACTATCTGAGTATTTCTTATTACGCGAAGAAATGGCAAATGCCATAGAAACCCCTGGGGAATTAGGTGATCATCATACAGGTAAAATCATCCATACCCTTCTTGCCCGCACAGAAGAACGCTTAAAGCTCATCATAGACCATCTTGAAACGCAGATCACAGAAACCCAAACTCAATTGAAAACGCTCACACATAAGGTAGACCAGTTTTATTTTGATCTTATGCACTATTTACCACGCATTCCCCCTGAGCTAGAAAATCATGCAAAAGCCACTGCCGAAGCGCGGTATAGAAAATGGCAGGAAGAGAGCACACAAACTCTACGTTCATTATAAAAAAATATCAGTATTGACTTTGATTTAAACTCAGGACATCATAATCAGGCTTTATGTAAAAAATTATTTTTTATAAAAAGAAGGAAAGCCAGACAAACAAGAGCCGTTTATTAGTGTACTGCTCATCTGGCTTATTTAAGTCCACCAACCAAGTGCTTGTAACACGCTTGTAACACGAGGTTAGTGCTAACCATCATTACCTAGTTGGACATGGCAATCACACTTAAACTTTAACATTTTCCTGTATTCTTCATAATTTCTAATAAATTCTGATTTGAGTAATTTTCTGAGTAAAACTAAATGGGTAAAGGTATTCATCTTTGAATTTTAATCATTTTTTTCTGTTTTTTAAAAAAATAGGAAACTTTATTCTTTGTTCTTTTGGATTCACTGGTTGCAAAGCAGATTATTCAAGAATGGGATTAGTTGTAAAAACCCGCATTGAGAAATCATGACCCCCTCTTGTCAGACGTCAACTGAGATTGCCGGGGCAAAGTGAATTGTCGTCTAATACTCACCTGTACTTGCACGCTTACGATCAGCACCAATGCCTGTGTTTTTCTTTTTTTTCTTTTTGAAGTAACATAGCGCTATTAGCGCTATACGTCGGATATTCCCTAAATTTTCTGCAGCATGGTCCATTCTGATGATACGGATGAACGGTCAGTGTGAATGCGCGATACGGGAGGGGGTAATCTCTTGTTAGAAACCAATACCGGACTGTTACTGGGCAGCTCAGCTCTAAAAAAGCTAACATGAGGAGAGAGAGAAGTAGTGTTTGAAGCGCTATGCCGCACTGGATAACGGTGTGATACCTGTTTATTCCCATTTTCTTCCTTAACTTCCCTCGTACTTTTTCTATGTACGGCTTCAGCAGGCATAGGCCTTTGATTAGGGATCGGTAATGATTCGGCTACATGAATAAGAAAAAAACGCGCGAATTGATATTGGCTAAGATTTCTGTCCGTTACACTTAAATGAGACATTTTTAATAAAATATAAATTAATCCATCAAATACTTTTGGAAAAAACTGGTTCATGACTATCAGCCGATCCCCAATGCAGGGTACAAGCTCTAGATCTTCTCCGTGTTTTTGTCTATTCGCTAAGTAATATAAATCTTCTAGCCAAGTGTACTGCGGGTTTGATATGGGTTGTATTTTTAATAGAAAATTATAAAAAATGGCACACTGTTTCTTAAAACCTTTACTTTTTTTACGGCTAAAATAATCGTCTAACCCCCTTTCCGCACAATCCCATTCATTTCGTGGTACCACTGGAAAATAAATATCAGTACGTTTTCCTGCGTGAGCGATAGGTTTTTTATAGTTTTTTGTATAAAAATCAAGAAACGCCTTATCTAGTATGCTACGCAATTCAACAATGACCATATTTCGATAAAGAATATTTTTTTCTAAATTTGTATTAGAGAGTTTTTTATAAAATTCCGCTAATTTCTGGGTATACGCTGGATTTAAAACAGTTGAAAGAGAGTCGCAATAGGCCTGATAGAAGGAGTGACGGAGAGGAAGGGCTTTGTCCATTGAAAAATAATGATAATTAATTAATTCAAATAAAAGAGAATCATTTTCATGTGCCCATTTTTTTAATACCTGTTGAAACCAACCGTGGATTGTTAATTCACCTGAATGCTGATTTAGTTCAATATATAAAAATAAATAAGAAACTAAATCTTTAAGTGAAAGTTGAAAAGAATCATTTTCTGTCAATACCATCCGAAGCAAATAATATGCTCTTTCTTTCTGGTGAGGATGGTTATGAGATAATTGAATATAAGAGAAGAATTGCATTCTTTGTTTTCCAAAAGCATCCTGTGTAAAGTTTGCTGTATTTATCATTGCTAACCAATGTTGGTAGAGCCTGGTTGCTATCTCTATTATAAAAACAGGTGGAACCCTGTCATCGCTTTTTTCTTCTTGATCTAATAATTGCCAAGCCGCTTTATCTAATTGATGAGCGTGATCCAATAAGGTGCAAGAATATGTTAATGGGTCTATTAATCTATTTTTCACTTTTGCTAAACAAGACGCTGTATGTAACGCCTTAAAGTGTATTAATGTGTTGATAATGAGAGAGTTATCAGGTTCGCCATGAAAAAATGGAATAAAAGCTAAAATAAGGCTTGCTTTGCCGTATAAAACAGCGGGCGATAACGTTGCTGTAAAATTTTTTTCGTGCAATATCTCTTGGTACAAGTCATCTAGCATTACAGCAATACAAACAGCAACCTTTTTTTCCAAATCACTTTTTTCTTTACTTGCATTATTCCATCCTATTCTCTCGTATTCTTTAATACAATCTAATACTTGTCCCGCCTCAGAAGAATAAGAATACCTATTTCTATTTTCAACAGATTTTATGATGCACTGCTTTAAATAAACAAAGTGAGGGTCTGTATGCAGTTCTGAAAAATACACTAAAATAGTTAATAAAATATATTCAAAATGTCTTTTATCAGAGTGCTGATAACATAAAGGGATAATGGATAAGATAAGACCATTTTCATTTGGCGAAATCTTAAACCCCAACTGGCTAGCAAGAGAATAATCTTGTGAATAGAAATAAGGATTATTTTTATTTAATAGGGAAACGTATAACTTAATAAAACTCAATTGCCTTCTATCATCATGTCGTATGGATCCAATAAGCTGTAATTTTATTTTATTCGGTGGGTCTTTTAACTCCATATATTTATCTATTTCATCGAATACTTCATGATGCTCACTGGAAGCTTGGATAATTTTTATGACTAAAGAACAATAATACTCATTTCTATCGTTCTCTCTATCACTAAAAGAAGAGTAATTTGAAATCTGACTTAATAGTTTTTTACATAATGAGGGATAGTCATTTCTTAATTCAAATGCTATAAATTTTTCAATCATTCTTGATCGATAATGGTCTGCGTGTTGTTGGTATTCTTTTTCCAGCAAGCTATATTCGTCCCAAGGCAAATCTCTTAACCCTGGTAAACCTTTTCTTGAGTAAAATAGGTCTTCTATTCTTCTCGGCATGTCTGAGGAGAAGAACGTAATAAATTGATCGTGTCTTTTTTCTATACCCATCACATGCATAATTGGACTCAGTTGGATAATATCTTCCAGGTATAACTCTGGATTTTCAAAATAGTGCTCTGGCGTTTTTGTCTTAACGTATCGGTCCCAGACGAGTATAGCAAGTGATTCTTTTTTACTTTTAGGAGAGTCTGTTAACTGAGAGAGTGATGATAAAGCGTTAATATACTCATGAGAAGCTAAATTTTTTATAAACTCTTTAAATAGAGCACAGTCATTTTCGTTATCATATAACTCCACAAATTGTAAAGCCAAGGCATAATCACTTTGGTCAATCAAGTTATATAAAGGTTCATGAATCAGTTGCGTTCTCCATTCTGATTTTATTAAAATGGACAAATAATGCAAACAATGCGTATATTCCTGAATATCCGATAAATCCTCAATAAATTTTTTAAGTGCGTCGCATAAGGGATGATTGCTTTCCATGTCTTTGTATTTATCAAATTTCGATCCGCGTTGGATAAAACGATCACATAAATAAGGAGCCTTGCGATCCATTATACGTTTAGGGATAAGGGATAGCAGCTCACTATGATAAACTCGGTAAAAATAGCGATTGTGCATTCTTTCCTTATCAGAGGCTGAAAGAAATGCTTCACTTTTTATATTACAAATAGCCTCTTTAAGTTCGTAGTCAAGGATAACCAGATAGCTTTCTTCAGGAAGAATAATACTAGGATCTTTTAATATATCTAAAAACAATTTCTCTTCTTTTAATAAGTGGGCATTAAGAAGAAGCGCCAAAGTAAAACGGCCTTTTTTCTTGCAATATTCAATAATTGATTCGATTGGGTTGCCGTAATTCCATAGGAAAGAGCCTACATAATAATAAGGAGGACGTCTTAGTGGCATTTTACTTTCAAAATTTTCACAATTTTCTTTAATAATTCTTAAAACGACATCATCTGGTTTTTTCTTATGACGCATGAAAAGATTTATAAATGCACGTTTGATTAAAGAGCTGATTTTCTGGTGATAGGGGTCAAGTGGGTAAAAATAAAAATGATGTAATATTGAAAAATCACCGTCTTCATTCATGAGTCGTGCTACAGTGAATAACCATTGATTTTTTTCTGAAAGAAAACTTTCCAGTTTATTCAGCATCCGTTTGTTTTCTTTTAAAATAAAATAATAATACAGATGGCCTACTAAACTATCCGACTGCAATGCAGGTATCTGGCATACTAATTCGACAGCTTGATAATAATCGGAGGGTTTTTCAAAAAACTCAGGTGGTAACAATTTTGATGAGTGTAATTGACGAATTGTTCCGCAATAATGAGAAATTGTTTTAATATTTTTAGGGTTTCTTAAAAATGCTAGTAAGCGTGGATAACGGCGTACACCTAAATCAAAATACGCATCAAAATGCTCTTGACCCCTACTGTACCAACAATCATCCTCTTCTTCATCCAGATAACGTTGATACCATTTAAACCAAATTTCAGTTTCTTGATTAGGATCGTAATATTTCAAAAAATAATCAGCTGTTTCTTTTCGTTGATACAGATCGTTTATTTGGTCATACAGACGGTCAATATAACGTGTCGTATCATGGTTGCTTTTTGCTAACTCGCGACAAACAAAGCTAAGCTTGCCTTCAAGCGTAGCAATACCTATCGCGGAATGAATATCGTTACACGTTATCAGTGCTTTGATAATTTCCTCTATAATATGCTCTCGGTTAACGTAAGGATAATCTAATTCTGCTAGCTTTTTTAGCTCTCTTGTTTGCTCTCTTCTACAAAAAACAGCCACAGCTTCATATGCTAATTCAACACGTTCATCTTCTGAGGCAGATTCACATACAAGAAAAAATGCTTGAGGGGTATGTTGTTCAAGTAATATTCTCGCATTCCATTTTTGGTGTGCTTTCTCATCACTTCTCCGTAGCATGATTTTTTCTCTTTTTAGTATTTCATTATAGCTTTTAAAAAATAAGCCTGATGCTCTTCTTAAGAATGTAGCATACTACTCTCTCTGAATGGAATAATTATTTTTTTGAAGAACCTGACTCTAAGCTTTTATTGCTTAAAGAAAAAGACTGAGTTAAAAGAATGGCATCAATCAGCTAAAAGTAAAAAGATAACAGAAGCTTGAGGCGCACTTTAGATGTTAACTTAAAATGAGAGATAAGGAATATTAAACCCTGTTTATCAAAAAGTATTTTTCTCCTATTAAAATCGAGAAGGTCGTGAAAAGCAAGAAGTGATGAAGTTCTCTGAAGATATACTGGAGAAAGGCTAGTGCTGCTAGCTATAAAAAAGGATGTAAAAATCAGCACATTTCACTAGTGATCACATATCCATTATTGATTATTTATTTAACTTAAACTGAAGGAGCCATTATGTTACACCAAAAAACAATACAACCATGATGGGAATTAAGACTTGTAGATATGGTTCAAGCTCTGGAAGAGCACCTCACTCAGCCTCCAGTTCACTGACTTTTGAAGAGCGCCTGGCTTTTATGCTAGATAGGGAAATAACCTATCGTAAGAATAAAAGATTACAAAGATTCCTGAGAGCGGCTAAGTTTCGCCACCAAGCTTGTGTCGAAGATATCGATTATCCCTTTCCGCCGGGGTTAGATAAAAGTCAATTTATTTCACTGACTCCGTGCCAGTGGATCACACAAAAATATAACGTGATCTTTGAGGGACCTACAGGTGGCGCGAAAAATCGGCTTGCTTGTGCTTTAGGGTTACAAGCGTGCGGTCACATGCTCAGCATGAGGTATTTTCGGTTGCCTCATTTACTTGAAGCTCTGCGTATAATTGTCATAGCAAGTTACCTATCTTTTAGTTTTTTGATATTTTTTTCGGAAAGCAGATAATTGTCAGCAGTAATAACTTTTTTGCCAGTTTTATTTTCAAGTTCTATACGGGCTTGTTTAGCAATTCCGCCGCCTTTTTTACTGGCCACTTTATTTTCCTTCATCCCTTTTGCTTGCATAGTTTCTGCTATTTGTCTAGTGGATAATTCTGCCAGTGCTGTAAAGATCAGCTCTGCCTCACTCATATGATCAGATCACGTAGATTTTGAGATTTTAATCCTTTAGTTTTTTTATGATCTTTGACGCTTATCTCTGCCCATTCTTGGTGAATAATATTAGTGAGTATAGCAAATTCATCTTTTTCCTTTATTCCATGTTCTTTCCAATAGTCAGTCAATTTATTGCGGGTTTCTAGACCCATCATACGTTGTTGAATCCATTTTTCACTATATCCATGTTTTTGCCAAGTTTCTCTGGCTCTATCGAGTGACCTAGCTGGATCAGCCATTTCCTGTATGCGCTCATACCCCACTTTTGCAAGCCAGAGTTTGATAGGTTCAGCTTTGAGGCTGGGAATAGATTGAACTAAACGTAGCAGTGTTTCAGCATTAGCAGCATCAGTAAGCCGTAACTTGTTATCTTCCGCAGCCATTTTCAACTGGTGACAGTTTGTCACCAGTTCACTGCCTTCATTTTTTAGCCGTTCTTTTAGCTTGTTCCAATATTTTCTGGCTGTTTGGTAGTTAAGTTGCTGAGTTAAAACTTGGACAATGTCAATCACGGAGAAAAACCAAGTTTCAGTTTTTTCATCGTACAAGCGCCTGATTTTATGTTCCTCAAAAATGGCTAAATTTTCTTTCATATTATTTTAATCTCTTATTTATTAGTGCTGCTCGTTTAATAAAAAAGGCATTGTTCTTACTAAATTCTCACAAGCATTTTTTGCTTGCTCTACCACATCTTCTGTCACCCAAAAATAATGAAATACTGTTTCAGCTTTAAGTCCTGCTATATCTGCGCTGCTTGCAATCTTTAATAAAGCATCAAGTTTTTCTAAAGAAGTGATTAACTTATCAAGGTTAGAGTGAATAGCTGATGATGTTATCATGGCAAAGCTCCTAACTGTTATTTTGAGTTGACTCATATCTAAGATATGGGTGCCAGGAGTTCAAAACCGCAGTTAGACGGTTGGCTTATTTCCCTTTCAGGTATTGTATTCACCAACTCCCGGCCAAAAATAGAGGCATAAAAATACCGCTATATCGGGAGCGGTTTTCCGCTAACTGGGTGTTTTGAACACCATTCCATCAAGATAACTTGATATTTAAGTTATGTCAATTTTTCATTTTATTTTTTTAATACGCTAGTTAATCTACCAATAACTGCTCCACTGCTTTTGCTTTATGCTCGGGTGCTAAATGTGCATAACGCAACGTCATTTGAATATCAGAATGACCAAGCAGTTCTCGAATTGTATTTAAATCTACACCCTTCATTGCTAACTTTGATGCAAAATGATGACGTAAATCATGCCAGCGGAAATTTTTAATGTCTGCTAGCTTTAAAATTCTTGCCCATGCTTTTTTAACACTTTTCAACTTTTCTCCATTTTTCCCAGAAAATACTAATTCTTGAGATATTGTTCTTTCTCGCCACTGTCGCAAAATACAAAGCGCTTCCTTATTCAGAGGAATATGACGAGTTTTGCCGCTTTTTGCTGTATCTCCTGTCACAGTGAGCACTGCTTTATCTAAAATAATATTTTCCCACATAAGATTTAAAATTTCTCCTCGACGAAGCCCTGTATTGATTGAAAGTAAAATAAGGGACTTCATATAATCTAAAGAGTCAGTCGGTAACTCAGAGTACCCACGTTCTCGTCGCCATTGATTGGCACTTTTACGTTCTTCTATAAGAATGGCTTCACGCTGATCGAGCGCGTTACGCAGTCGAGTTGCTTCTTCTTTATCAAGATAACGTACTTTAGCAGATTTATCAGTTTTTATAGGTTTAACTTTTGCAATCGGATTATTTTCAATAAAACCCCATTCTACCGCTTTTGCTAAAGCAGCTTTTAAAAAAGCAATATCACGGTTGACAGTGGCGGCTTTAATGTCTCTGCTTAATTTTTTTAAACGCCATTTTTCTACTAATAGGGGGGTGATTTCTGATAAAAGTAAATTACCAAAATCTGCAAAAAAATTTACTCGCATTCGTGTCAGATCTTCTACAGCATTTTTTCTGTGTATTAATCGCCATCGGCTATAATCTCCATCAAGATAATCATGCAGAGTTAATTTTGATGCGTTGTTAGAAATATGTGGGTAAATACCTACTGCGGCATCACCTAAAATTTGCTTCGCGCGATCACGAGCCTGAGTAGGTGTTAATAAGCTTGCTTTACCTATTGTTGCTATCTTGTTACGCGCATAAGCGCAGCGGTAAGTGACATTACCTGTTGGATTCACACGCAAGTGAAACCCGCCTAGCTTGCTGTCCCATACATCATAATATTTTCCTTGGGATTTTAATTTCGCTAAAAGGGTATTGTTTATAGTCGCTTTCATAAATAATTTATTTGGTTCCAGGTTGCAAATAGGTTGTAAATTGAGTCTACCCAAAGGCATTTCAAAATACAACTATAAACCTGGAATATGCATTATGCTATTGATTAAATTATTTTAATTTTATATGAGAGTATAACCTTGTTCATTGAGAAACAATATATTTTCACACTCATAATGCTGAGGTCGGTGGTTCGAGTCCACCCATAGCCACTAAAAATCAAGCACTTATAAACGAACCTAAGTATTAAAAATAAAACTGTAGTAAATTTGTAGCACTTAGGGTCTCAAAGATGCTGATTCTTGTGGAATCGGCTCGTTACCAATAAACTTTAACGTCGCATTTCTTAGCTTAAGCACACTCACTCTCTTAGCAGCTGCTCTTAAATGATCACTGCTTAAATGAGCATATCTTAAAACCATATCAAAGCTAGCCCAACCCCCTAATACCTGTAACTCTTGCAAACTTGTGCCACTTTGCACATGCCAAGAAGCCCACGTGTGCCTTAAATCATGCCATCGAAAATTTGTTATTCCGGCTCTTTTTAAAGCGGCTCGCCAAGCTTTGGTGCTGCATTGAATAATGCGATTACTTTGATATGTAAACACATATTCAGGATGCTTACCTACCTGACTTCTTAATACATCCATAGCATCTTCATTTAAAGGTACAGGTATCGCTTTTTTCATTTTAGCCTGATCGGGATGAATCAATGCATGTTGCCTTATCAAGTCCACATCTTGCCACCTTAAACCTGTGACGTTTGATTGGCGCAACCCTGTGGCTAAAGAAAAAGCTGTCATAGCAGACAAATGAGGGGGAAGAACCGCAAGTAACCGCAATGCTTCCTCTCTTGTTATCCAGCGAATGCGCTTGCTCTCAACTTTGCGCATCCGCACAAGGGGTACTTTATCTATCCATTCCCATTCGTTAACAGCCTTACGCAAAATTGCCCTCACTAGCGCCATCATGCGATTCACTGTTGCGGGTTTAACACCCTCAGCTTCTCTTGCTCTTGCAATTTCATCGACTATATCTTTGGTAATATCTATCAGATAAAAATCACCTAGATACTTATCAAGCCATTTAATATGTAGCCTGTCATCATATAGGCTACGTTTATGCTGCATTTCAGAAAACCACTTTACAACAGCATCTTTCCAAGTTTTTTTAGGCTTTTCCTTTAGTTTTTCTACTTTCCATAATTCAGCTTTAAACTTGTCGTGATATTGTTGGGCCGCTATTTTATCTTCAGTCCCAGTAGTTTGCTGTATTCTTTTTCCACGGTGGCTAACTCTAATCCACCAGATATTTCCTCTTTTGTAGAGTGCCATAATGTCCTCCTATTTGTTTGAGTGACACCCCACGATGTTTTAGCCGCACTAGGATAAGATGATCGAATACATTCCACAAGATCATTTTCTAAAAAGCACCAGCGCTTGCCAATTTTAGCGCCTGGTATCTCTCCTTTGATAACTTTTTTACGCAATCCATCGGGGGTCATGTGCAAAAAAATAGCGGCTTCCGTGAGGGTAAGCACGCGCATAGTTATTTACTACCATAAGCTATCATTTCAGATTGGAGATTTTTTAGGGGAGGCAAACGATTAGGGTGGCGGTAATGATGCAATAATTCACTCCGTAAGATACGCATTTCTTTAGGTGCTTCAATACCAATGTCACCTACTTCATTTAGAATAATTACTTTTATTTTATTTGCTATTAGAAATGACTGACCTACTTTACGATTGAGTATTAACATAATGGACTTCCTATTCCAATTAAGTGGGGTTGGATTTAAGCATTCGAAAATGCCTAGCAACGAATGTATACTATTTGTATCTATAATGTCAATTTAAAAATAACGAATGATACTTTTTGTATTCATTAATAAAGATGCATAATTTATTACTTATTTATTTTCAAAGGGTTATAGAAAAAATATCTGAGAAACCAAGCAAAATCTGAAATATCAACTATACTTGAATAGAGTATGCGCAATAAAAGACCACTGCTAAAGATTTTTTTGGAGGTTGAATGAGAATAGCAAGCAATGACCCTGTGTTTAGAACTGGATACAAATTTTATGACGAACCACCTTTCGGTCAAGCTTCAAATCCTAAGTATCAAAGACAGCCAGATTATAAAATTGCGCCTCTATGGCCTTTATACCTTTATATAGATACTATAAAAAAACTGGTTCAATTAATTCTATTAGAAACCAACTAGACATTCTAATTAATAATTATTTTAACAAGAAATGTATGGAAGGAACAAACTGCCTTTATAATTTAAAAAATTATTTACAAATTTACCTTATAGTGGATGAAGATAAAAAACAACTTATCGATATTGTAGATAGAACAAAAGGATTTATCCCTCTGCATATATATCATGAAAAATCTACAAGAGATGATATCAATGGAAATCCCAACAAGCCCAGGGGAGATGCTTTTCTTGTATGTATGAACCGTATAAAAATAAGCATAAAATAATTTCTGCCTTTGAAACACATACTGGAGATTGGATTACCCTTCAGGAAAAATTACAAGCTATTTTAAAAGATAATGCAGCATAGTTATGAATATTAGATGAGTGTCTTTTTTTGATACAGCGCCACTCAAAAAACATTTTATTATATGGCTAACATGAGGAGAAACTTCGTGAAAGAAAATAAAAAAATAGAGGCGACAAACCATAAAAATAATTTCTTTAAGAATAAACAGAAAATGCCTGAGTTACGGTAGCGACGCAATAATTCACTCAGCAAAATACGCATAGTCTTAGGGGCTTCAATGCTGATGCAAATATCATTTATTCCGTCTAAAACAATTCATCAGTGATGAAAAACGATTGCTCACGTTTACAATCAAGTATTAGCATATAAAGACTCCTGTTCCGATTAATTAAAGATGTTTGGTTTTCAGTATGTGCATCGCCTTTTAATCAAAAGTACTTGTGCACTAAAATATCCTTGTTCACTTTTATCAACACCATTTTTTTAATATTCCTGTATTACGCACTACCCATGTAATCCTACAAAATTTTACGTCAATTTCCTAACGAAAAAATTAACCCATTCATGTAAATTGACTCGCCTTAATTACGGAGTGAAAAATAAGGATTCGAAATATGTGCAAATACTCATTTATTTCATTTGCCAACACACTTAATATGTGAGAGAAATTATTATGACAAATACACGTAATGGAAGAAGATATTTAAGCGAAAATTTGTTGGAATCATTGCCATGGCGTTCAAGACTTAAGCAGACTTTTTTAATAAGAAGCCAACCGACTTCGAAGCGCAGTACTCGTAGAATAAAGCAAGCTTTATTTCTTACTACAGGGACTATGACGCTTCTAACTTATAAATCTGTACGTGACTGGTATTATAATTTTCCAATTACGCATGGTACGGCTTTTCCTGCTGATACTTTTGTCGAAACTGAAGATTATGCTATCCTCCAAGAAAAATTAAAACGTGATTATAAAGAAAAAAGTAATAGGATTGTCGTTGTTGGTGAATCAGGTGTCGGAAAAACATCAGCAGTTGAACAAGCGTATACCCACACCATTTCATGGTTTCGTCGTGGTTGGTTAAATCGGAATTCAGAACCTTGGCTTAAAATGTGGTTATCTATTCCGCATGAAGAATATGCTTCTAATAATGTGGATCAAATTGTTAGAGAAAGCTTATTAGAACTCGCGAAGAAGGTAGATGCTGAAACAAATGCACCCATTGATCCATGGGGATGGATTAATTGTATTAATAATCCACAAAAATTTTTTGATTCTATAGGAGCATGGCCTCTAAAGCAGATGAGAGATAGACTACCCTGGGATTGGCAACCCTCTTTCATACAACCATTCAAATTTATTCATGATCAAGAAGAAACAATGCTAGAAAATCTTAGGCACTATCTTGAAAGGCGTCCTGGCTGGGTCATTGTTGTCGATAATTTACAAAGACAAAATGCATTTGATAAATTCCTACCAAGCAAAGGAGGTATTATCATTATTACTACTAATAATGCAGATACTAGCCTCGCTCAAGATAACATCATTGAGTTTACACCACTAAACAGAGAAGAAGGCCGTCAAATAGTCACTAAAATTTTGGGGGAACGTACAGAAAAAGATATTGATGCACTGGTGAAAAAAATGGATGGCTTGCCTTTGGGGATAGCCCAAGCATGTGGATACATTCGAGGGACTGAAACTAATATCAAGAACTATTTGGAATTACTTGAAAAACATCCTATTCGAATGTTCAAATATAAAACTGCATTAACTAGAGAACACCCCAATCTTGTTCGAACGTTAGAGCTTACTTTAAATCATCTAAAAAAAGGTAAAGAACAAAACCGATTTATTCGTAAAATAAGTTCTTTTTTATTTGATACACAAACATCTGAAGAAACACTGCTGTCTATTATGACTCTTTTTGCGCCACAAGAAGTACCAGCTGAATTATTGAGATCTACATTTGATAGTATAATGCAAAATAAGGATAGCATGCTGTTCGATTCAGCAGCAGGAACATTAAGACAATTTAATATTATTGATCGCAATCAAAGTGGAAAGCAATTTAAAATTCACTCGCTAAAACATCATATTTTTCAAGAGCTAATGCGGCATAAAACTATTGATGCGCCGCCATTTTTTTCTTTGGACAATTTCAGCTTTTATTTTAGAAAAAATACAACATTGTTAGATGCAGTGATGCAGAGTTTTACGCTGGACAAAATTAAATCGCATACATTTTTACCGCTGATTCATGCTCTATACATAGAAAATATACTAGGAAAAGCTTCTAAAAAACGATATAGCAAAGGCTCGCACTCGCATACCAGATTGCTTTTTTTTATACAAGGTTCTTTAGATACACTACACGAAATTTTAGGCCATCAACAGATGGCAGAGTTATCAAAACAACTTAACCTTTCTATTACACAAGATCAAAGAAAAGACTTAGAACAAAAAATCACTCGTCTTGAAGAGATATTAAAATATTGCGAAAAAACAAAAAGTCTTCATCAAACTGATTTAGTAATCACGTTAAAAAATTTAGGTCATGCATATGGATCGCTAGGCAATTATGAAAAAATGCGTGCTTGCTTGGAGCGTGTGCTGAAAATTAAAGAGATCTCTCACGGGATAGAACATATTGAAATAGTCAAGGTGCTCAACGAGCTAGACTATGCGTACAGGTTACTTAGCAAGCATGAAAAAGCACGTGATTTGTTAGAGCGTGCACTGAAAATTCAAGAGATTTTTTATGGGGCAGAGCATATTGAGATGGCAAACACACTGAACAATCTTGCCAATGCATACGGAGCGCTTGGCAAGCATGCAAAAGCACGTGATTTATTAGCACGCGCGCTAAAAATTCAAGAGACTCACTACGGAGTAGAGCATGTTGCAATGGCAGGTACGCTGAATAATCTTGGGAATACGTATGGATCGCTTGGCAAGCATGCAGAAAGACGTGATTTATTAGCACGTGCTTTGAAAATTCATGAAGCTTTTTACGGAGCAGAACATGTTGTAGTAGCACGCACCTTGAACAATCTAGGCAATGCATACGGGTCGCTTGGCGAGCATGAAAAAGCTTGTGATTTATTGACGCGTGCACTGAAAATTGAAGAGGCTTTTTACGGGAAAGAACATATTGAAGTAGTAGGCACAATAAACAATCTTGGCGCTGCATATGGGTCGCTTGGCAAGCATGCAGAAGAACGTGATTTATTAGCGCGGGTACTAAAAATCAAAGAAACCTTTTACGGGGAAGAACATGTTAAAGTAGCAGATGCATTGTATCATCTTGGCAATGTATATGGGTCGCTTGGCGAGTACACGAAGATGCTTGATTTATCAATGCGCGCACTGAAAATTAAAGAAGCTTTTTACGGAGCGGAGCATGTTGAAGTCACAGATGCATTGTATGTTCTTGGTACTGCCTACGGGTTGCTTGGTAACCATGCAAAAGCGCGTGATTTATTCATGCGCACGCTAAAAATTAAAGAGGCTTTTTACGGCGCAGAGCATGTTGAAATAGCAGAAACATTATACAATCTTGGCACCACATATGGATCGCTTGGTAACAATGCAAAGGCTTGTTATTTATTGGCACGTGCGCTGAAAATTAAAGAGGCCTTTTACGGGGTAGAGCATATTGAAACAGCAAAAATATTGTACAATCTTGGCACTGCATACAGGTCACTTGGCAAGAATGAAAAAGCACGTGATTTATTAGAGCGTGCATTGAAAATTGAAGAAACTTACTACGGAAAAAAACATATTAAGGTAGCCAGTATCTTAAACAATTTAGCCAATTCATACAGATCACTTGGCGAGCCTGCAAAGATGTGTGATTGCTTGGAGCGTATGTTAAAAATTCAAGAAGCTTATTATGGGGCAGAACATATTGAGGTAGCAAACACGCAGAATAATTTAGGCAATGCATATAGGTTACTTGGTAATCATGAAAAGGAATGTAATTTATTAGAGTATGCGTTAAAAACTAAAGAAAATTATTATGGAACAGGGCATGTGGAGGTAGTAAACATACTAAACAATCTTGGCACTGCATACGGGTCACTGGGTAACCATGTAAAAGCCGGTGAATTATTAGTGCGTGCACTCAAGATTCAAGAAACCTATTATGGAGAAGACTATGTTAAAATAGCACTCATATTAAACAATCTTGGGAGTACATACAGGTCGCTTGGTAATATAAAGGAATCACGCAAACATTTAGAACGCGCTTATAAAATTCTTATAAATTCTTCTTATCATGGGGAACAACATCCTTATACACAAATGGTAGCGCGCCAGTTATCATCATTACCATCTTCTAGCAATCTATTACCCTCTGTTTATGAAGCGCCATTGACATTATTTTCAATGTTTGCTCTAAAAAGAACGGTAAAAACAACATTACAAGATGAACTTAACTTAGAAAAAATAGAGCGTGTCTTTACCCAGAAAAAAAGATAATAAAAAAATTTTTTTGTATGATGTTAAGGAATGAGGGATAAAACTCATTGATAAGTAGGTCTCGTCTGTATTTATTGCACATAATAACTTACCGTCCACACTTATGCAGAGTACTGTAAAACTCCTACAGAATTATTTAAGGGAAAATCAATTTGAAACACCTGATAAATTTGACTATCCCTTGTTTCAAAGTCACCAGGGAAAGCAGCTATCCCGCTCAGGTATGCGTTATATTTTTCAAAAATACGCGCAGTATCTGCGAAAACATTATCCGGAATTTAATAAATCAATTAGCCCTCACAGTTTGAGACATACAAAAGGAATGCACTTGTTACAAGGTGGTGTTTCGCTGGACATTATTCGCGATTTCCTGATATTAAAACGACGGAAATTTATGCGAAAGCTAATCTTGAAATGAAACGTGCAGCCATTGAGAAAGTGAGTCCAGCACCTGCGCCAAAAATTCCTTCTTGGAAAGAAAAGAAATCGTTATTGAAGTGGTTGCAATCATTATAAGGGAGGACATCCATGGGCTTTATTAATCGAGGGCCACCCGTAGTTGCTTAGATATTATGTAAAGCATAAAAGCAAAAAGATGTTGATATTAAAATGTTTTTTTCCTCAACTTTACATAATCACTTACTTTCCACAATAAGCATTTATAATAGCAATACGCCCATGCCCCAGCTCTTCTGTCAAAATCATTCGTGCTTGGTAATCTATTTTTTTCTGTTCTTGGCTAAGCTCACGTGATTTGGGCCCGCCGTTGATAGGGGATTCCCAGCCTGTGAGTTCTTTATAGCGCTGCTGGGCATAAGCATGTCGGAGTCCATGTAAATTTTTGAGTCCTGCGCGGATGACTTGTTTATCGTAGATGCAGCGTTGTTGAATATAGGATTTTTTTGGTGGGATCATGGATAGGTCTTTGTGCTGAACGAGGCTTTTTGCTTGGTTAAGCCAATATCGTTGCTCATCTGTTCGGATTGGAATATCTCTTCCTCTACCGCCTTTACACCACGAATCTTGTAAAGATAAATGATTGCCTTTATCTGCACGCCAGGGTTTAATTTTAATCGATTCTTCGCGGCGTAAACCGAATACGCGTTGTAGCTCAAGTGAGACGCGAATATACTCATTACTGATTTTAGAAAAATTAGGATGGTATAACGCTTTATTACTAGTGGGTACGTAGGTGCGTTTACCGATACACAGTTCTGTATTGCTGGGAATAATATTCACTTTATTGATCCGCACGCATAAATGCCGTAGAACCGCTGTACGATTTTTTATCGTCGCCGTGGATAACCCTTTTTCTTGCCAATATTTTATAACGGCAGTGATATGCTTTCCTTTTAAGCCCTTAATATCCCGTAGTGCATACCCCCGAGAAATTAAATCTTCCGCAAATTTGAATAAAATATGTTTTCTATCGCTTTGCGTTGCATACGATCCATCACGATTAGAATTTAAAACCTGATAAATAGTACGTTGTAAATCGTGGCGAATACCCATAGAGATGTACCTTTTCTCGTGCCCTATGACGGCTTCATTATGTTGAGTGTTAAGCATCTCTATCTATTTCGCCGTGCGAGAATAGATCGCAATTTGCATTGCAATGAGATGAATGGCTAGGGTTTTTTTACGTGGTACACCTCCTAAGTAGGTTAAAAAAATGAATAAAAAACGTGATAGCAGTAAGCAAAAAAAATACTTATTACTAACAACGTCAACATGTTGAAAAAGCGACTGTAAAATCGCATGGATGTGAAAGAAGATGCTTAAAATCAAACATCGGTTGAGAGAGAGAGAAATATCCACTGGATCAGTGAATATGGCATGAACCATTTTGCAATGGCAATCAGGCGTTTCATCATGCAGCTCCTGATCTCACCTTACGGTTTAGTGTCGTGTAAGGTATCGACTCTGCTAATACTATTCATGAATTATTTTAAAATGTCAAAAACATTTTTCTGAAAGTGTTTTATAAAAATAAATGAATAGGTTATTCTTGTCGTCACGACAAAATAGTGACGGTTATAGTTTATAACCTGTTTATTTTTATAAAAAATTTTTAAATGCTTTGCAGCGTCACTACAGACATCTTCGATGCCTCTAGTGACGCTGCAAGAAAAAGCCTCACCATGTGGGAG
>JAJNBC010000009.1 GCA_021156085.1 Gammaproteobacteria bacterium
CAGATCGACTATGCCGGCTGTAACAATTTGATTTTCTGTGTTCTGATGCTCATTGACTCGCATGTCAACTGCGCTTCGGTGCTCGAAAATCAAAGCGTTCCACCTCGGCCTAGCGAATTGGCCACAGAGCCTAAGATGGCACGAATATTATCAAAGGAATGAGGGGAAGATCAAGCCCACACGTCCACACGGGCAGGAGGTAAATTCATCCAAATGCGTTTCGAAACAATATGTTGAAAATGAGGGGGAGAAAAAAACTGGTCTTGGGTAAAACTGTAAGTAAATTGAATATAACGGCCCCTACTAGAAAGAAGGGTATTGATTTGTTTAAGTATAGATTGCGTTGTCGCTTTAGGTAAGGAACGTAAGGGCAAACTGGAAAGAATCGTGTGTATTTCCCGTTTTTCATGCGCTAATAAAGTCGTTAATTCAGCCGCATCACCTTCAATAATTTGAATGGTGGGGAAACAGCGCTGTAATTTTTTCACCATACTCTTTGATGATTCCACCACGATAATATTTTGCGGTTGAATACCGGATTGCAATAACGCCTTTGTCACCACTCCTGTGCCTGCGCCTAATTCAACCACCACTCCTTCCTGATTTTGAAGTACATGCGCAGCCATTTCTTTGGCTAAAAATCGAGAGCTGGGGAAAATAGCACCTGTTTCACGAGGGTTGTGTAGGAGAGCCTTCAAAAAACTATACATCATTTAATCCATTCAAACGCATCACGGATAATCATTTTACCATGTTATAAATAAAATCACTAATGCCCTAACTCGTTATAAATTCACATATTATTGGCTCAATGCTAGCCACAAACCTTGTGTTTTGATAAAAAAATGAGTAGCATGGGGCCACGTGGGGCAGGTGTATTTTACGGGGAAATTATTTAAATGGCAGATACAAGGGTAAAAATAACGCAGATGGAGAAAGCCTATGATAAGGAGCGTGTTCAGCTTTCTCTAGAGTTACTTCGCCAAGCTATTCCGCAAAAAGCAAGCGATTCACCCTTTCAGGGTGCTCTTGAAAAATTGCATGCGGTATTACGGGAGGATGCAACAGCGCTTCCCAAACAAAAAATACTAATAGCAGAATATATAACAAAGAAACTGAATGAAAATAAATTGAATACTTTAAAGGAAATAAAAAAAGCGCAATATGGTTTGAAAATACAATTAACTGGAGCACCGCCTCTCTCGCCTTCTGTTCAATTTGCTCTCGGCGTGTTTTTTGGTACCTTGATTGGCATAGCCATCGTAGCCTGTGGTGGTACACCCGTTATTGCCGTGCCCCTCGGTGGATTAGTAGGATGGCTTCATGGTCATTACGCTAAATATTGCCATGATAAGAAATATCTTACTGAAGTAAGTGAAGGAATAAGAAATGCGATTGAGACAATGGGGCAGCAGCCCGCGCCCCCTCAACAGCTAAATAGGCGCTTATCGCGGCTCTAACAGCTTACCATGCCTGCTTATCAAAGCATCTCCGCATACATATAATCCGGAATCACACATGTCCACCGAAACCGCTGTTCAATTTTCTCTTTCAACGAAAGCGCTGCTTCAGGCTCGCCGTGGGTAATAAAAACTTTTCTAGGATGATGATTAAAATTCCCTAACCAATCCAAAATTTCTTCATAATCTGCATGCGCAGACATATTACTTAGCATTTTAACTTCAGCTTTAATCTCAAGCGTTGTGCCAAATATTTTTAATTTACGTTTGCCATGCATCATATCTGCTCCCCGCGTACCCGCTGCCTGATAACCGGTAAAAATAATAGTGCTGCGCTCATCGGGCCCAAATGTTTTAATATGATGTAATACACGTCCTCCTTCTAACATCCCACTCGCTGAAATAATAATCTTGGGCAATGGATCTTGATCTAATCGCTGTGATTCTTCTTTGGTATTCACATAGGTCGCCACTTCACACACTTTTTTTGACAAGGCAGCATCAAGGCGGTGTAATGCCGTGTATTTTAGAAAAATATCCGTCGCATTTTTAGCCATAGGGCTATCTAAATAAATGGGCACAGCAGGAACACGTTTAGCTATTTTCAATAAATACATCAAGTACAATAGGTGTTGCGCACGACCCACAGCAAACGCTGGAATAACAATTGTCCCACCTCGTTTAACCGTACGACTAATGATATCAGCGAGTTCTATAAGCGGATCTATTTTTGCATGTAAACGATTGCCATACGTAGACTCTAACACAAGATAATCTGCTTCTTGCATCACCGCCGGGGGAGGCATCACAATATCGTGCGGCCGTCCCAAATCACCCGAAAATAAGAGTGTTTCATGGTAAGATTTAATCTGAACAAAAGCAGCGCCCAAGATGTGGCCCGCAGGAATAAGAGAAAAAAAAGTGTCTTCATCTAATTTCTCTTTTTTTCGAAATTCTAAAGGATGAAATAATGTTAAAACGCGTTCTGCATCTTGACGTGTATATAAAGGAACAGCAGGATGATGCTTTGAATAACCGTATTTATTCGCATTATTGGCTTCTTCCTCTTGCAAATACCCACTATCAGGTAATAGCACTGCACATAAATCTCGGGTAGCAGAAGAACAATATATTTTGCCTTTAAAACCATTTTTCATTAACACAGGCAAATAACCACTGTGATCAATATGCGCATGTGTTAAAATCACCGCATCAATTCCGCGCGGATCAACAGGAAATTTCACCCAATTTCTTAAGCGTAATTCTTTTAATCCTTGAAATAATCCGCAATCAATCAATATCTTTTTATTGTTTAAACTTAATAAAAACTTGGACCCTGTTACAGTATTGGTCGCGCCTAAAAACGTTAATTGCATGCTATATCCTTACTATTTTCAATCTCCATTAATACATTAAATAAATCAGCTACTAATCCATAATCCGCCACCGAAAAAATAGGTGCGTCGGGATCCTCATTAATCGCCACAATCACTTTACTGTCTTTCATGCCTGCTAAATGTTGAATAGCGCCCGAAATACCGATAGCAATATATAAATCAGGGGCGACGATTTTTCCTGTTTGACCTACTTGACAATCATTAGAGGCAAATCCTGCATCCACCGCTGCACGCGATGCACCCACGGCTGCGCCAAGCCGATCTGCTAATTTTTCTATTAATTTAAAATTTTCTGCTGTTTTCAAGCCCCGTCCTCCGGCTACAATAATTCGCGCCGTTGTTAGCTCAGGACGTACCGCCGGTGTCAATGTTTGGCTGATAAACTGAGATAATGTATTGGGAATAATCGTATCTATCTTTTCTACAGCTACAGTTTGATTTGCTACTGGCAAAGCTGCAGCAAAGGCGGTTGTACGAATAGTTAATAATTTGATAGTTTCTTTTGTTGATAACCTCTCTAACGCATTCCCTGCATAACTATAACGTTCAAATGTATCAGTGGAAATAATATTGACGACATCTGTGACAGGCGCTTTATCTAAGAGTGCAGCCGCGCGAGGCAAACAATTTTTCCCAAATGTACTCGCAGAAGTTAAAACAAAGTGATACTCTCTAGCAAGCCGCGCGATAAGTTCTGCGCTATTTTCAGCTAATTGATGGGCATATTCTTTTGCATCGGCGACAAAAATTTTTTTTATGCCTGGTAATCTCTGGGCTGCATGCACGACGGCCTCACACCTAAAACCGATGATGACTACTTCAATTTCCCCGCCTAATGCCTGGGCTGCCGTGAGCGTATGATAATTTGTCGAATTTAATACTTTATTATCATGTTCCATTAAAAAGAGGATTTTCATCATAGAACCCGTGCTTCATTTTTTAAACGCGCCCATAATTCTTTGATATTGACCACTTTAATACCCGCCCGTTTTTTTTGGGGTGTGGTCACTTTTATCCTTTGCAAACGGGGTTGCAAATCTAATTGGAATTCTTCCGCTGGAATAATTTGCAAAGGTTTTTGCTTAGCCTGCATAATATGAGGCAAAGATAAATAACGGGGTTTATTAAGACGTAAATCAGCAGTAATGACTGCCGGCAATTGAAGCGCCAGCGTTTCTAATCCACCGTCTATCTCGCGTATCACTTCCACTTTTTCTTTTTCAACAAGCACTTTGGAAACAAAGGTGCCTTGCGACCAATTTAATAATCCCGCCAACATTTGCCCCGTTTGATTATGATCGCTATCAATAGCCTGTTTACCTAAAATAATGAGCTGTGGCGATTCCCGGAGTGCGAGCACTTTCAAAATTTTTGCTGCAGCTAAAGGTTGAATTTCTAATGCACTTTCGACCAAAATAGCCCGGTCTGCTCCCATGGCCAATGCAGTGCGTAGCGTGTCTTGACACTCCAACATCCCTATAGAAATCGCGACAACTTCTTGGGCAATGCCGTGTTCTTTTAAGCGCACGGCTTCTTCCACTGCAATTTCATCAAAGGGGTTCATTGACATTTTTACATGAGCCGTATCCACCCCGCTGTAATCTTCTTTTAAACGTATAGGTACGGCGTAATCCATTACTCTTTTTACCGTTACTAAAATCTTCATTATTCATCGTCCCTGCTTCTTCCCTTATTAGTATCACTAAGCCCTTCAGTCCACAAGATAAATTCTGCACTTACGAAGGAAAGAAATTACTTACTCCTAAAAAAAATGACTGATTTGACAAATAGACTCCGCCTACTAGCCTTTGGCAATAGCAGGCGCTTCACTCAAAGGATTGCTTCGCTGCATTCAAGATAACAACTTGCGGATGCCAACCATGGGATTAAGAGATTCTGTATCAGACAAACAGCGACTCCGACTAACAAAGGAGCATTGAGATCCTAACGCTCCTTTAGCAAATCTGAACACCCCTTCTGTCTTTATAATTCAAAATCACTGATTTTACCGATCACTTTTCCCATTACATTGCACACGTGCTGCGTCATCCACAGCATAGCTATTAGGACCCAAATAAATGACATGCGCACCTGGCTGGAATTTGATAAGGGTTTCCTCACTTTTAATCTTAAGACTACAGAGGGGAGCGGTATCCGCACAACCCGTAAAATCATAACCTATTATCAGGTTTTGCTTGGGCTCTACTCTAGGCTCGTAGCCAGGATCCCGAGTAGCAGGGGGAACTACGTAAATAGCAGCATCACTTAAATTAGTTAACCTTAAACACAAACCCGTGTTAGCAACAGCGTTCACATTTATGATCGAACAGCCAAACATAATAACAACCAAGGATAATATTTTTTTCATACTGGCTCCTTATTTCTATAATTAAAAAAAATAATAATTATTACATAAGTGACGCCCTCCGATCATATCCCAGACCATTGAAAAATTCAAATTGCCGGGGATCAGTTTTTTTGTTTGATATTACACATTACATTGTGTAACATCATGTGTAAAAAGCGAGAGGAAGCAAAACATGGCAACTAATTTAGCAATTAATGATAAGCTCATTGAGGAAGCAGTCTCTGTAGGAAAGCATCCTACAAAAAAAGCAGCAGTAACTGCTGCCTTAATGGAATATATCCAGCGCCATAAGCAAATGCATATCCTAGATCTTTTTGGAACGATCTCCTACGATCCTAAATATCATTATAAAAAACAAAGAAATAAAAAATAATGAGAATACTAGTTGATACCAGCATTTGGTCCCTTGCTTTGCGAAGACAAGTAACATCTAATGATAAAGTGATTGTTCAATTGCGAGAATTGGTTACTGAATCGCGTGTTGAAATGATAGGCCCTATTCGCCAAGAAATTCTGTCTGGAATTAAGGAGGCAGCTCATTTTCAAAAACTTAAGCAATACTTAGCAGCTTTTAACGATTATCCTATTTCTCAACAAGACTACGGAAATGCAGCTGAAATGTATACTCTATGCCGCAAAAAAGGTATTCAAGGATCCAATACTGATTTCTTAATTTGTGCGGTAGCCGTTAATAATAAAATGGGTATTTTTACTACTGATAAAGATTTTAGTCTTTTTGCCAAAATATTACCTATAAGACTCGTTTGAAAATCCAACGTGCTTTACCTCATCATGAAGAGTATAATTTCTAATTTATTAACTGAGATGAATAAATAAATTAAATAAAAATGGCACTACTTTATGTCCATTATTAAAAAATTAAAACGCTCTCTTTTTGGCGGGCCCATCAATCCCTTTAGCCCTCACACTCTCCGCCATGTTTCGCTGATTGCTTTTTTAGCCTGGGTTGGCCTAGGGGCAGACGGCTTATCTTCCTCTTGTTACGGCCCCGAAGAAGCGTTCATTGCCCTCGGCCCTCATACTCATTTGGCAATCTATATTGCTCTTGCTATGGCAATTACTGTTTTCATCATCTCGCTAGGGTATAACCAAGTCATCGAATTGTTTCCCAGTGGCGGTGGCGGCTATAAAGTTGCTACACAATTATTAGGGCCTTATATGGGTCTTATTTCCGGCGCTGCTCTTATCGTAGACTATATACTCACAATTGCTGTTTCTACAGCGAGTGGCATGGATGCCATATTCAGTTTTCTACCGCATGTATTTTTGCGTTATAAATTATTTGCAGAAGCCATGGTCATTATTTTCTTAATCGGTTTAAATATGCGGGGCATGAAAGAATCCATTAAATTATTACTACCGATTTTTGTAGGTTTTATCATTATTCATTTTTGTTTAATCCTCTATGGCATCGTGGCGCATAGCCAAGGATTGCTTAATATCATCCCGAATGCTGTTGCTGAAACAAAAGATTCCGCGAGATTATTAGGTTGGTTTCCTTTACTTGCCCTTCTGTTGCACGCTTATTCACTGGGCAGCGGCACTTACACGGGTCTTGAAGCTGTCTCAAACAATGTCAACCGCTTAAGTGAGCCTCGCGTTACTACAGGCAAATGGACTATGTTTTATATGGCTGTTTCGTTAAGCTTCATGGCTGCAGGCATCATCTTACTGTATTTGCTTTGGGGCGCGCGCCCTACTCATGGCCAAACATTAAATGCCGTCGTATTCCATACTATTTTAGGTGATTCCTGGTCAGGCAAAACGCTCTTATTGATTACATTAATGTTAGAAGCAGGCTTATTATTTGTTGCCGCTAATACTGGATTTTTAGCCGGGCCTGCCGTATTAGCTAATATGGCATTGGATAATTGGGTACCTAATCGCTTCCGCCATCTTTCAACACGATTAGTCATTCAAAATGGTCTAATTGTATTTGGTGTTTCTGCTCTCCTGATTTTGCTCTGGAGTCATGGGCACGTCGCTTGGCTTGTGATTTTATATAGTATCAATGTATTCTTGACGTTTTCTTTATCTTTATTAGGCTTATGTGTTTACTGGGCAAAACATCGGCATACTGCTTCGCTTTATTGGCACTGGCGGCTGGGATTTTCTTTATTTGCTTTTATTATTACTTCTTGCATCTTATTTGTTACTCTGTTTTCAAAATTCGAATCCGGTGGGTGGGTTACGGTACTTCTAACCTGCGCGGTGATTGCTTGCTGTTTGATGATTAAAAAACATTATAAATCTGTCTATAAAAAACTGTCAGCTCTTGATGCACAACTCAGACAACCTATTGTTGAAAAAGAGTTACATCCTATTATTCCGGCTCCAGAGCAACCTACGGCGGTCATTATGGTGGGGAAAAGCGAAGGCATAGCTATGCATACCTTGTTGTGCATATTACGTCTATTTCCTCGTCATTTTAAAAACTTTATTTTTCTCAGTGTAGGTATCGTTGATGTAGAAAGCTTTACAGGCAACAAGGCGTTAGAACAAATGCGACATCAAGTTACTGACACGCTGAATTATTTTGTTCGATATTGTCAACAATATGGCATTGCTGCAGAAAGCTATCATACCTTTGGTACCGATCCGGTTGAAAAATTAACTGGACTGGCTGAAAAAGTAGGGGCAAAATATGCGGACTGTATTTTTTTTGCAAGCAAACTTATATTCGAACATGACAATTGGATGACTCGTATTCTGCATAATGGCACCTCCACCGCGTTGCAGCGGCAATTACATTTAAAAGGCAAAGAACTCGTGATTTTGCCAATGAAAATATAGGAAAGAAAAATGACTATTCCTGAAATAAGCGTACAAGAATTAGAAACTTTAAAAAAAGCTAAGGCCGATATTTTTATTCTCGATGTGAGAAATGCAAATGAATACGCTATTTGCAATTTAGCCGGTCATCTTATTCCTTTAAACGAGTTGCCTTCTCGTCTAAACGAATTAAATACCACGCAGACTATTGTAGTACACTGCCACGCCGGTGGCCGTTCACGCCAAGCCACTGAATTTTTAATCGCCCAAGGATTTAAAGACGTACGCAACCTCCGCGGCGGTATCACCGCCTGGGCCAAGGAGATCGACCCCACAATGGCAACTTATTAACTTCAACGTCCCCTACTCGGGTAAAAGGTAAATGCAATGCAACCACGCAATAAACCATTAGAGCGTCTCCTTGGGAAGCAAGAATACGGCGGTCATCGTTGTGCTATTGATTATATAAAGGTTATGGATGTTGAGGGGGAACTTAATGGGGATCTTTCTTCACCATTGCACGATAGGGAGGACACTGAGCAAATTGAAGGAATCCTAGCTTATATTTGGCGTGTAAAAGATACGGCAAGCGGCGTTGTGACGGAAATGTATGTGAATTTTACGTATTACTACCCGCGAGGTATGATTTGTGGTTATAAAAAGATAGAGGCGGAGAGATTCTGGGCAAGAAACCAGGGCATGCTGCGAGAGAGGAGGGAGGATAACGCACTGGCTACCTCTACTTTTTCCCAAGAAGTTATTCATAAAAGCCGTTTTAATGGCTTACAACCGGCTATTAGACAGCTCGAAGAATTCCTTAATAGTGACAGTTTTCGCTTAGCGTGGAAAAGTGTGGAAAATTACTCTTTTCAGGAAAATTCTGAAGAAGAAGAGGATACTTTTGATTTTGCTCCGCCACTTTTAGGAAGTATTGAAGCCTATGAAGCCTATGAAGCCTCAGTTAAAAATAAAAAAAACGCTTCACGATCTTCTGGTAAAAAATACAGCAGCAAGTTTTTTGTAACGGCTGCTTGTGGTACCGCTGGCGGTTTCATTGCTCATGCGGCGGCTGTTCCTGCTGCATGGTTTATCCCCGGCTGGGCACTAGGTATTTTAGCCGGTTTCGCCGTGGCTTGTTTGCTTTTCCTCATCTATCATACGTGTTGTAGTGACAAGCCAATAAAAAAATCTGGATCGCCGGATTTTCCCTGCGTATCCCCTAGATCGCGCTAAAAAACCGCATCAGAGGATAATCACCCCACGAGTTAAAATAAATAATTGCCTGAAAAAAGTCAATTATATTAATATAATTAATATTACATGCATAAAAAAGACAATTAAAATATACTGATTTCTATTCTAAATTTTTATATAATTGTCTTTTTTAGGATATTTATTTCTATTTTTTTAAAATAATTGTCTTATTTAAGTCTATTATGAAAAGAATATTAACGCCGAAAGAACTCGAAGAATCACTAGGAGAAGATATCAAAGCCCTTCGCTTACAAAAAAATATAGATAGACATCGTCTTTGTGCTAGAGCAGGGGTCAGCGAGAATAGTCTCAGAAATCTTGAAGGAGGCAAAGGGACCACTCTCAAAACTCTAATTAGAATTATTAAAGCTCTGAATCGCGAAGACTGGCTCAGCCAGATAGCCCCTAAAACCAGTATCAATCCTCTTCATTTACCGCAAGAAAAAAAACCAAGACAACGAGCACGAAGAAAAAAACATGATAAAGAAATTTAATTCCCACAAAACAGTTGCGCGGGTGAATGTTTACCTATGGGGAAAATTTGTAGGTGCTGTTGCGCTAGACCCCAAGCTCGGATATTACGTATTTGCGTATGATAAATCCTTTGGAAGAAGCGGCATTGAAGTTGCTCCGCTACAAATGCCTCTTAATGACAATGAAAAAGTGTATGTATTTACCAGCCTTCCTGAAGAAACTTATAATCGTTTACCAGCCATGCTTGCAGACTCCTTGCCTGATGATTTTGGAAATGCGCTTATAGATCGTTACATGGCTGATAAAGGTATTTCCCGGGATCAGATTACGCCGCTCGACCGCCTAGCGTACATGGGCAAACGATCCATGGGAGCACTTGAATTTCAACCTGCCCATGGTCCAAGAAATATAAAATCAACCTTGATAGAAATGAGTAGCCTGGTAACAGAAGCAAGAAAAGCAGTGAAAGGTACCCCGGAAGGAGACGCCAAATCGAATGCTGCTTTAAGGAGCATCATTGAAGTGGGCACATCGGCAGGCGGAGCCAAAGCAAAAGCAGTCATCGCGTGGAATCCCGAGACACAAGAAATACGATCAGGACAAACAAATATCAATAAAGGTTTCGAACATTGGTTATTAAAATTTGATGGCATGGGAACAGATAAAAAATTAGGAATAAGCCAACACTATGGCCGAGTTGAGTATGCTTACTACCTTATGGCAACTGAGGCAGGTATATTAATGGCCGAATCAAGATTACTTGAAGAAAATGGACGAGCTCACTTCATGACCAAGCGTTTTGATCGCGCCGCCGAAAATACAAAACACCATATCCAAACTTTATGTGCTATGAATCACATCGATTACAAAAAAAAATCTACAAATAGCTATGAACAATTGCTAATGACCCTAGATGCCCTCTCACTCCCTTATGAGGCATATGTAGAAATATTTCGACGAATGATATTTAATATTATGGCCCGCAACTGCGACGATCACAGCAAAAATTTTTCATTCATCCTCAAAGAAGGCAGTGACTGGAAGCTAGCGCCTGCCTATGATATAACCTTTGCTTATCATCCTAAAAGCGAATGGACAAATCAACATTTAATGTCCATTAATGGAAAATATAAAAATTTCACTGCTAATGATATTATTAAAACTGCAGATAGATTTGGTGTCGGCGAAGCAAAACAACTTATAGAAAGTACACGCGAGGCCATACGGTTATGGCCCATTTTCGCCAAAAAAGCAGGGTTAAATAAAACAGCAATTAAAACTATTGGTGATCAACATAATTTGCTTTTTCACCCTTCAACCCACTCTCGATCAGCGTAATCCATTCCTGCGTTTCTTTAGATTCAGGATCTAACGTAAGCGCATGTTTAAAATGTACCAACGCTTCTTCATTCTTACCTAAATAATGTGCGCACAATCCCATATTAAAAAATAAGCCGAATTGCTCACCTACATAAGATTGGGATTGTTGGTAATAATACAGTGCTCGCTCATAATGTTTAATCGCATGGAAAAACATACCGATCTCAAATAAAATGCATTCCGTTTTTGGCATATAATAATAATTTGCTGCTAAACGAGGCATATTTTTTATCATCAATTCCAGTGTCTTTGGATCGGCCTCGGCAAGCAATGAATTAATTCTGCTACTCACTTTAAGATAAATATGAGGATCCCAATTTGCGAATTCTAAATGAGAAACCAATGTATCTAAATCATAAGTGTTAAAATGATCCCGAACGCGGCTGTGTAAAGTAAAATAATCAGAAGGGCTAAGTCTTTCCACCCCATCAACAATCGCCATACGCATTTCTGGCATATCATTTATCTTAAACCCGCTTGCAAAAGCAATTGTCCTAATACCTTTGCGGGGCGTCTGTAAAAATGCATCACCACCGCTATTTTTAAAATATTCGCTGATGGCATGAAAATTAACCATCATAGAAAAACTACCATGAAAAGAAATTGTCGGATGGCCTAAGTTATCAAAGTGGGGAATCGCAGTATAACCTTTATCTGTTGAAAGAATAAATAACTTATCATTGCATAATTTCCTCAGAAATTTTATGGCATGAATAGAACCAATAGGAATAAGAAAGCTAGTAGAGCGCAACTCTTTTTTATATAAATCTAGAATAGCATCTAAATGCGGATCACCATAATAAGCACTTTTTATTTCATGAATATTATAATCCACCCCAATTTTCTCCATGCTAACGGGACGATTATGCGCCATATTAGTTTCATCGGTATGCAAATTAAATAATAATTCATACAATTTATTTTCGTGTATGGTGAATGCATCATGAGAAATCGTATCAAAAATATAATTAGCAAATACCGTGAGCGGGTTAACCAACAACTCAGCCGAAAGTTGCACATTCCGGCGCATTAAATGCAAAGGACGCTCGGCTTCCATATCATACAGCACAAAATCAACCAACCCCTGCTCGATATACGGCTTCAACGCATGGTGATCTTCCCAATATTGAATATTATGTTTAGTAAAATCACTCATAATATAACAAAATTTTATATCTTGAAGTTGTAACCCTTCCAACAATTCAAGCAGTGTCTTAATAAAATAATAACTAAACCGCCCAGAACCCGTCCCCAATTCCATGATATAAAAGGGCTGATTTTTCGCTTCAGGATGCGTCTTAATCCAGTCACGCATAAAAGCCAGAACTATTTTTGCATAAGAAGCGGCAATATAAGGATTACTGGTGATATAAAAAGGCACTTGATTAACCCAAGCATTTGCACCTTCTTTATCAAAGTATTCACGTTGTAAACGCCAGAGCATAGATTTAGAGAAGCGTTTATGTTGTTCAATAATAACTTTTCGCTCAGTATGGGTAGGTTTCACTTTAATCTCCTCAATGATGTAATCTTAGAGCCTATTTATATCGCGAGATTTTAAACAGATTCTTAAATCTTATTTGTCTCCGGCTCTGTTAAACGTATACGAGTACGAGGAAAACAATCAGGATAATGCTCACTCATAAATTCCAATAGTTTCTCGCGAATTTTTGGCAAAAAATCTCCCAATTCAGCAATCGCCATAACCTTTATTGCAACGGTTAACTCTACTGCATGTTCTTTCAAATCAGAAACAATAATCGTTCCTCTTTTTTTATCCCAAAAAGGCAATTCATTAAGAACTTTAATTAATTGTGCCCGCATAGAGGCAATAGGTAAGGTATAGTCCACATATAATTTAATCGTGCCTGGAAATCCTTCTTCATTATGTGACCAATTAGTAAAAGGTTTTTCAATAAAATAACTTACCGGCAACACCAATCGGCGTCCGTCTAAAATTCGGACCACAATATAATTTAAAGTAATTTCTTCTATGATACCTACCTCATTCTCCACTGTAACCACATCATCAATGCCAAAGGGTTGGGATAGCGCCAATTGCATGCCAATAAACAAAGAACTTAATGTTTTTTGGGCCGCCAAGCCAAGAATCGCTGTTAAAAACCCCGCCGATGCCAAAATACTAATACCCACACTGCGTACGCTATCAAAAACCATTAAAGCAGCGGCGGTAGCTACAATAACAACTACAAAAGCAACAATATTTCGGATTTGGTGGATTTGGGTATACCGCAAATGCACCAGGCGTGAATTAGCAGTATGTTGTAAGGCTTGATGCTTATGCTGAAAAATCACTTCAATCATGGACAGCACTTGAAGTACTAACCAAGCTACGCTACTAATAATCAGTACGCCTATTATCTTATGTGCAATATCCAGCGATTGATAAGGTAACTCTAAGGTAGACAGAATGGTATAAATCGCAATAAACGCAAAAATAAAGCGGATCCCTCGTTTGAGTACATCGAGCACTTTAGCAAAGAACATATTGCCCTTATCAACCTGAGAAGCCTCAAGCTTCCTGCACAGGCCAACCAGAACAAGATAAAAAAACAAAACGTAGCCTAAAGCGCTAACCACATCACCGATGTCACTTATCCCTCTCAGCATTTCATGGCATTCTTTTTTACAATGTAAAAAGGGGAAAAAAGGAAGGCTAGATAAAATATATCCTAGGATCACTAATACCACAGGCAGGCGGAGTGCTTTAAGAAATAATCGTAAAAAAGAGGAAGGCATTTCTTGTTCCATATTAAGGTTCTTATGAGATTTTAGTATATATTCGTTGTTAAGTGGGTTAAACTGCCTTATAAAATAAAGAGTAGTGATTAACATCAATCCATAGTGGAATATAGCGTGAATGAGAAAAATTTACCAGTCTCTAGTGCAATCCCTTGTGAGCCATAATTTTTATAATAAAAACATCGAGCTTCTTCCTCATAAAAAAATAGATTGGATAAGAACATTACCCTTCATCTTGCTTAACCTTTCCTGTTTACTCGTCATTTGGGTGGGATTTAGCTGGGTTGCACTTGCCGTGGCCGTCGCTCTCTATTTTTTACGCGTATTTTCAATAGGCGCCTTCTATCACCGCTATTTTTCCCATCGTACTTACAAAACTAATCGCTTCTGCCAACTAATCTTTGCTATCTTAGGGTTAAGTGCTGCTCAGCGGGGGCCTTTGTGGTGGGCAGCACATCATCGTCAACATCATATATGCGCTGATAAGGAAACAGATACCCACTCTCCCCTTCAACATGGTTTTTTCTGGAGTCACTTTGGATGGTTCATGTCCAAAAAAAATTATTACTGCAATTTTGATCTTGTCAGAGATTTTGCGAAATACCCAGAATTAGTTTTCTTAGATCGCTATGATGGATTAATTCCCTTTATTTTAGCCATCCTTCTGTTCTTATCAGGCCTGTTATTGCAGCATGTCTCTCCCTCCTTAGGAACAAGTGGTTGGCAAATGCTCGTTTGGGGATTTAGTATTTCAACTGTTATGGTTTTTCATGCCACTGTTTCCATCAACTCTCTTGCACATACCTATGGTAAACAGCGCTTCCATACAGCAGATAATAGCCGGAATAATTTCTTGCTTGCCTTATTCACTTTAGGAGAAGGTTGGCATAATAATCATCATCACTATCCTGCTGCAACGAGACAAGGATTCTTTTGGTGGGAAATCGATATCACTTATTATTTACTTAAGTTATTTGAAAAGCTGCGAATAATTAGTGAAGTGCGAGAAGTGCCTAAGCTCATTTTGGAAAAAAATATAATTAGCAAACCAGGTCCCAAGTAGAATCGTAAAAATAGGGAGAACCTCTTTTCTCCCCCCTCCCCCAGTTAAGGTTACTGCTTTCTCTTATCAAAAAATCTTGTTTATTTGTAAGATATTGCCCCTAAAATGTGAAAGATATTAGAGATATCAGACTTATTTTGAGCTTTTTTCATATTCTGAAATAAATCTTATTCTACTGATTTTTAAACCATATTACCTATCTCCCTGCGGGTTTTTGCTTATTTTAATAAGGGATCAGTTCATTCTTTGTGCCTACTTTTGTTTAAAAGATAGCGGTATAGTGAACCTCCTAGTTACCTAGTTAGAAACACAGGAGGACCCACTAATGCAAAATAAAAAACAATACCGTGGTGTAATTAAATATCACGAAAATGTAGTATGCGACTTCCAGACCAAAGATACTTTATATGCCATAGCTAGGTTAGCGCGTTTGATGGCGGACGAATATCCGTATGCCAAAGGCGAAATTATTGATTTAGTGACGGGCAAAATTGTCTATGCCTGCTGCCAAACTTCAATATGCTAATCAGTGACAACATTGAAAATGCGATTTTGAAGACTTAACTCATTAAAATTAATTACAAATATTATTTTATTTTGTTATACTTCTTCTGTTTTTTAATTTTAGAAAGGAATGACCATGCAACACGTAAAAAAGAAGGCAAAATCAAAAACAGCGGCAAAGCCAGCAGCAAAGCGTAAAAAAACTGCGGCAAAACCAGCTAAAAAAGCAGTAAAAAGAAAAGCAACGACAAAGAAAGTTGCAAAGAAAAAAGTTGCAAAAAAAGCCCCCGCAAAAAAAGCTCCAAAGAAAAAGGTAGCTAAGCGCGCAAAGAAATAAAGTCTTTAGCGAGTATCTCCCTTAAGAGGCGGCATGCTCTGTGTCGCCTTTTCATTACCTCCCCCGCCGTTCGCTCGTACGCCAGCAAACATAGCATGACGAGAAGCAATTCATTTTTTCAATGAAGAATTATGAGGGGCGCCTTATGCATTTTTAATAAAATTAGCGTACAATGTGGGTTCAATTGTCATTTACATGGAGAGGGATATCTATGAAAAACACGTTATTCAAGCTTATGCTTTTAATTATGAGCATCAGCCTCATCACAAGCTGCTCATCCAACAATACTCAAAGCCAAAATACTGGACTGGGTGCTGGCACAGGTGCTGTCGTGGGTGGATTGGCCGGAAGCTTAGTGGGAGCAGGCACAGGTCAAGTTGTAGCAATCGCTGCAGGCGCAATTGCAGGCGGTTTAGTCGGAGGTTATATTGGGCACTCGATGGATAATTCTGATAAAGCTAAGATGAATCAAGCCATGACAAGCAATCCGCCTAACAAACCCTGTCAGTGGAAAAATAAAAAGACACACACTTCTTATAAAATCACACCCACTAGCAAAACAATGACATATAATGGCAACCCTAATTGCCGTACTTATACCGCCACTACAATGGCTTCGAATGGCAAAAAGACGGTTACGAACGGCATAGCATGTCAACAAACCAATGGATCATGGCAAGCGATTAAATCTTAGCAGTAATGAAGTTATCTCTTTGCTGCTGCATTTAAAATGAAATGGCATACTAGTTATAAAACCTTACTAGCTAGAGAGTATGCCATTACCGCTTTCCCCCAAAAAAATGTCCGCTTCTTACGTCACAAGAAAAAATGCTTTTCTGCATGATTCCGTTTTTTTAATAAATGCTGCTGTTTTTTTACCTCGTCGCTATAATCAATCCTTTATGTGCCTTCTCTACCGTTTCGTTTAGGATCTTAGAATAATCCGCTTGAGCACAGCGGGAACTGAAGAAATTAGCGGTGCCATTACCCAATTTATAACCTCCCCAAAACCCAATATTAGCACCCAAAATCGCACCCGCGCAGCCTCCCACCAAGGCAGTCGGCACGGAACCTAGGCCGCCCCCTACCATCGCCCCTAAGGCTGCCCCCGCTTTGAACCCACCTAATGCAGCTGGCGCCGCTGCTAAGATACCACCTAAGATACGCGATAAAAACTGCAAAGCTCGCAACCCCCTTTCATCGCTCTTAAGTTTTAAATATTCGTGCAATTGTGCCGCGGCGTTTGCAATTTTTATTATTGCCCTATCCTGGCTTGCCTCTTGTGGAGTCAGTTTCCTAGCGGGCGTCGACTTTAAGGCTGTAATTAATATTTTAAATTCATCTTCATACTCACAATGAGAATTTTTTAACTCGGCTTGTTCCATGCCATCAATGGTGTTACAGATACGTAAAGCTCTCTGCAGCTGGTTAAGCGAAACAAGCATATCCTTACCAAAAAACGCGTCGATCCGCTCTTCTTCTTCCTTAGAAAAAAAGGAATTGCGCTTCATTTTCTCGTTACTACGTGTCTGCGTCCCTCCTTCAATGCCTGCTTGTTCTCCTCCCGGACTTTCTTCGATTAGCGTGCTTGGAAAGGCCACCCTTCGCACGTGCGTATCTACCTCCTTTACACAATGCTTCACCAGCGCCCATAAATCTTTCCCATCTATCGCTCGCAACTCCTGAAGGGTATATGAGTAGTGAAGCTTAAGGCTCTGAATAGTAGCCCATGCTTCAGGGTTCGAACACAATACCTGCACGGCGCCGCCGGCCTTGGCGGCGGCCCGATATCTCTCATTCCAGCAAATAAAGCATGACACCATCCCTAAGGGGTTTTCAGGCGAAAAAGCAGCAGCATTTGCCCCCGCTTCCTCTCCAGCTACACTCGCTTCCTCATCCTCCTCAAGCTCATATTCGAGAATGTAAAGATAGAGCGTCCCTTCAGCTACTGGCTCAGGGAATGGGGAATAACAGTTCCCAAAAAATACTCTTTTAATAGGCGCATGATCAATTATTTGCAGTTCGTCTGAGTTGTTCTTAACTTCGTTTTCATTTCTCTCTACTTCACTTCCATCATGACGGCCAGCCCCTGTTGATGCCCCTTTCTAGTGCTGTGGCCTTGTTCTCTGTTGCATAGTATTGCCCTCTTATTTTCTTAGGATAAATAAGCCGAATGCTGTAACCAATACGGGTCAGGATAATACGCCACTACAACCGTATTATCCTTGATCGTATCCACTAAAGGTTGAATGATATCTTTCCCCACTGCCATGCAACCCCAGCTTCTACCCAACATGCCACCTGATTTGAGTAAATCTCCACTGGCATAACCGGCTCCATGAAAAACAACCTCACGATGATAAACATGATCATTAATACCCGGCTCTAATCCTTGAATACGCATCGAATAACCATGACCCCCTAAATAACTATTTTCTGTTACAAACACACCCAAGCTTGATGCCAAGCTATGGGCATTATTTGAGAAACGTGTCGCCTTCAAACCGCCACTATTTTTTCCGTGTGCAACCCATGTATTAAATAAAACTTTGGTATTTTTTACATCGATCACCCATAACCGACGTTCATTAGAAGGTTTAGAATAATCAATGACTGTTAATAATTGTTTTTGATCTAACCCTTGGGCCCGGGCTTTGAGATAGGCAGTCAAGCTAATCTTTAACACAGTAGGATCAAGATTACTCGCCTGCGCATCAATAAGTTTACTTTCTTTAACTATCCAGCCAGGGGAACCCACGATAGTCGATTCATCAGAAAAAAAAGAAAAAGAACCCCATCCTGCAATACATAAAAAAATAAAAATAAATAATAAATATCTCATAAGGAAAACCACTCCTGGTCATTAATATGATGCATTATCACGATTGCGAGCAGATGGGATAGTCTAATCAGTGCAACCGCGAGCATAGCGTGGCAAGAGCAACCTCTCCCCTCGTTATGGCAAAGGCATTCAGCTTTTCAGCACGGATAAGTAAACAAACTGCGATAAAGTTTTTTCACTTATTCGCCATGGCCCACTTTTTCTTTGCTAAAGCAGCTTTGAAATGCCGGATTGTTTCCCCTTCCCTCGCCATGTGTTAGAGGATACCGTAATAACGGGTACACCTTCTTCACATCATGGCGGTAGAAAAGCGATCGACCCCCTATTTGCTAAGCTTCACCGGACACACGTGTTTCACTGTTTGCTGGATATCTTTAGAATAATCATCTTTAGCACAGCGATCATTAAAATTAGCTAATCCATTCCCCAATTTATAGCCGCCAAATAACCCCACCATACCACCTAGGAAGGCCCCCGCACAGCCCCCCACTGCAGCAGCCGGAATAGAAGCCACACCGCCGCCAGCCATTACGCCTATGGCTGTGCCTACTTTGAAACCAGCCATAGCAGCTGGTGCAGCTAAGGCGATAGCAGTGAGGATACGCGACAAGATCCTGAGAGCTTTCAAGATGTAGCTATTCTTTCCTTTAAGCTCTAAGCATTGATGCAACTCTGCCGCGGCCCTTGCAATTTTTATTATTGCCTCATCCCGGCTTGCCTCTTGGGAAGTTATCTTCTTCCCCGTAGGAACAACAGGGGTTGCCTTTAAAGCGGTAACCAATGCTGCAAATTTGATCTTCTCGTCGTCACTGCTTCTAGCGTAGTCAAATTGCCAGCCCCTCTCCTCACTCCCTAGATTTCTATTAACAAATAAAACTTTTCTCAACTCATTAAGAGAAATAAGCATATCTTCACCAAAAAGCTCCGTAATTGCTTTTTCTTCCTGTAGAGTGAAAAGGAGATTGGGCACTTGTCTTTCCTTGCGCTCCTGTGACGTTCCTTCTATAACTTTTTTTGCTGCGCCGAGTTCTTGTGGATCTACTGCGGCTAGAGATCCATACGGCGTGCCTCCCGCCCTCACAGTATGTCGTGATGCTTCTGAGCCTTTTTTTCTTCGGCGGGCGCTTGGGCCGTTACCCCTCGGGTCCGGCAACATAACCTCTTGCAATTCCTGATTTATCGCTACCACACAAGTCTTCAATTCCTTCATACACCCCTGTTGAGAACCGTCTTCCTCCAACTCCTTGATGGTATATTTCTCTCCCGGCTGAAGACTAAGAAGATGGGATAAAGGCGGTATTGCCGGCCGTAGCCACTTAACATGGTCGGGAGCAGCCCCAGGGGAGAACTTCTGGGCTTCATATTCCTTATTCCATTTCATAATAAGGCACGGGGGGAGATACGTTTCCCTCTGCCCACCTGGAGGGTGAACCACATAGAGCGTTCCTTGCTCTAGTTCCGGTAGGTTATTTTTTCTCTTATATGATGCTATTAACTCCTCCAAGGCACGCGGCTGCCTAGGATCACAGATTCCCAGAAAAACCACACTTTCAATAGGGCTATGACCGTAAACAGACAGCTGATCTTTTTTACGCTCATCCTCAACCGCGTCCTCCTCGCTGTCAGATGATAAAGCATCCCCGGGCCCGGGAGAGGACGGTGGGGATACTCGCACCCAATGGGCACCGTCCTGTTGCCACCGCGACGCCTGCTGTAGGCCTCCACTTTTTCCTTGTCCTGCTTCTGCTGGGGTCGGCGGCTGCTTTGTTCGCGGTGGGGGGGGAGGCTGCGGGGTCGGCGAGTCATTGTTGTGTTGCTGTTGCTGTTGCTGTTGCTGTTGCTGTTGCTGTTGCTGTTGCTGTTGCTGTTGCTGTTGCTGTTGCTGTTGCTGTTGCTGTGGCTGTGGCTGTGGCTGTGGCTGTGGCTGCTGTTGTTGCTGTTGTTGCTGTTGTTGCTGTTGTTGCTGTTGTTGTTGCTGTTCTGCTCTTTTCCGCTCAACATCTTTTACTTTCTTATCCATTTCTACTACACAAAGCTGTAACTCCTGTAAGCAAGACGACCAACCCTCTGCTTTTTGCAGATCACCCAGAGAATATACCTTTTTCGGTGTCAGGCCAGTGAGAACAGGTGATGTCGGAATCTCTTCAAATCCTAGCCACGGCATATTTCCTATGGTTTGGTAATCCCATCCGTCGGCTCGATATTGCTCATTCCATGCAATAGCGAACTGCGGAGTATTGTTTTCATTCTTCACGACATAGAGCACTCCCTCTTGTCGACATTTTTGAAGATAGTCTGTAACAACAACCTCAAAGTTATCGACTGCTGCTTGATTTCTGTCACTTGCAGAATTATACGTGCCCACAAAAACAACCTGCGTAATAGGCGCATGACCCTTTATTTCTAGTGATGGTATCTGCTCCGCTTTAACATCCTCCTCTTTCCCCCCCTGTTGCTGGCCTTGCTGCCCCAAGTCTTGTTGCGGTGGCGGCTGCGGTTGCCCTTGCTCTTGCTGTGGCTCTTGCGGTTGCGGTTGCTCTTGCTGTGGCTGTGGCTCTTGCTGTTGCGGTTGCTGCTGTTGCGGTTGCTGTTGTTGCTGTTGCTGTTGTTTTTGTTGTTCTTCTGAGTCTCTCTTTTGTGCTGCTTCTGCCTCACGAGCGCGACGTTCTTGTTCTACTGCTTCTTCTTCTCTTCGTCGTGCATCTTCCTCTTGCTGTTGCTGCTGTTGCTGCTGTTGCTGCTGTTGCGGTTGCTCCGCCCGTACTCGCTCTTCTTCTTGTTGTTTTTTCTCCCGAACCGCTTCTACATGCCTGTTTATTTTTTGTTGCCAAGTGGGTACCTCTTTCAGACAAGGCCGTAGTTGCGCATTAGCTTGCAAGTCCGTAAAGGGATATGCTTTATCCCTCTCAAATTGCTTAAGAACCTCAACCGCATCCGCCGCATCCGCTATTTTTAAGTCAGAGAAGGAAACCCATCGAAAATTTGTTAATGTCTTTTGATTCAGTCCTTCAGCTACATACTCTGCATTCCATGAAATAGCAAAAGCAAGGGAGCCGCCTGCATCTATGGCAATATAGAGTGTGCCTGACTGCAATCCCTCCTGGGGCAGTGCCTCTGGCTGCCCAATAAAAACAACCTGCGTAATAGGGTCATGGCCTGTTATGGACATTGATGTTACTCCCTGCTCCTCCTCCTTCTTCTCCTCCTCACCATCTGCTTGCGGTTGCGGTTGCTGTTGCGGTTGCTGTTGCGGTTGTTGCTGCTGTGGTTGCTGCTGGCCTGATGGTAATTGCTGACTATCAGCATTGGACGACGGCTGGCCTAGTGGTAGCTGGCCTTGTTGGGGGGGGATTTCCCCCTCCCTCTCTTCCTGTAATTTCACAGCCTTTTCCTTCGCTTTCCCTATACCCTTCTGCTGTAGCTCCTCCTCAATAAGCCTCACACAAGTCTGCACCTCTCCATACTGCTCCTCGCTAAGATCGTTAAGACCATACTTCTTCCCTACCGAGAGTAAAAGTAAGTGCGATAGGTTCCGGAGGGGTATCCATGCAGACGAGGTATTCTTAAGGTTTCCCTGAGCGTCAATATATAAAGCCGGCCATTTAATACAAAACTTCACCGTGCCCGGCGGCTGCTGGATAGGGACAATATAGAGCACGCCCTTCTCTCTCTGTGCGCTTTTATTATAATTATTCATCAAAACAATTTGTTCAATAAAGGGGCCGTCTTGGTTTATCTGTAGGGGTGCTCTTGGTTGCATAGTGTCTGTACTCCGTAAAATCATTGTAGTGAGTGTGGTAGTAAAACTATTTACCAGCTGGCTGAACATTTAAAAAATCCTCGTTTAAAAACATGCCTGCGCTTGGCGCTTGTTAAATTTAGCTAAATTAAACGTTAATTAAAATGATAAATTCATAAATTGGCCGCCATTTTCTCTGATTTTGTCCATTTTAGCAACTCTTTTATTTTTGTCTTTTTCTTTCAGGCGCTTATCTCATTTCTTTAACAAAACTGCCCTTCCTCGCGTTACAAACATAGCTTGAAACACTAGTTCTGTTTTGTATACACTCCTTAGAGCTTGTTTATAATCTCTAACTATGTCGGCTGGGAAACGGCGATTTTCTTTGATTCGTTGTTCACATACTTCAATGTATGCTCCGCTACGGTTCTCGAAAATCGCCGCTTCTCAGGTCGACTTAGCGAGATTCTAAACAGGCTCTTACATCCACTGGCTCAATCTTTAGAGGAAAACTATGTTTTTATCGCAGGTTACTTATATATGGATCGATGGCACTCAGCCCACCCAAACATTACGCTGTAAAGTTAAAATTCTTCCTTTGAACCAACACACCCATGACCCGGCTGATTTTCCTCAATGGAGTTTCGATGGCTCATCTACTTATCAAGCCCTGGGACATGATTCGGATCTCATTCTCCAGCCTGTTTGCATCGTTAATGATCCTATTTTAGGAGAAAAAAATTACCTTGCTCTCTGTGAGGTATTAAACCCCGACGGCACCCCTCACAGCAGTAATAAACGCAGAAGATTAGTAGAGCTGATGGAACAAGGGGGGCATACCCAGGAGCCCTGGATAGGTTTTGAGCAAGAATATACCCTGTTCAGTGGTCAACAACCTTTGGGTTGGCCAGAACGAGGCTACCCAGCTCCCCAAGGACCTTTTTATTGTGGTATCGGCGCGGACGAAGTATTTGGCCGTCACTTAGTGGAAGAACACGCTCAAGCTTGTTTGGATGCAGGGTTGATGCTCTATGGAACCAATGCTGAAGTGATGCCGGGCCAGTGGGAATTCCAAATTGGTTATCGCGGCGTAGATTCTGAAAGCGCTGACCCTGTCACCGTCTCTGATCATCTGTGGCTAGCTCGTTGGCTGCTTTATCGTTTAGGGGAGGAATACGACATCACCGCCAAACTCCATCCTAAACCTATTAAAGGTGATTGGAATGGGGCAGGTAAACATACGAATTTCTCAACTCGAGAAATGCGTGATCCTAAAAAAGGAATGGCTGCTATTAATAAAGCTATTGATGCTTTAGAGAGGAATCACCAGAAACATATTGCTGTATATGGTCATGAATTAGAACTGCGTTTAACCGGTAAACATGAGACCGCACCTATGTCACAATTTATTGCGGGCGTCGGTCATCGCGGTGCCTCGGTGCGAATTCCACGTCCGGTTGCAAACAAAGGGTATGGTTATTTAGAAGATCGCCGACCTGGCGCCAATGCAAATCCTTATGAAGTGGCTGCTGTATTGGTTGAAACTATTTGCGATATTAAGATTAAGCAAAAGTTACCGGATGATGTCGCGAGCTAAAGCTAGTTCACTATACACAATACGATCATTATCCAGAAGAAAATTCACATCTTTTGAGACTATACTTTTGGGTGGTCTAAAATAATTAACCCAAACTGATGAATCAATCACGCCCACGCTGGAATAGAGTGATGGGCCTGTTTAAGTGCCTGTTTGTGCGCCTGGCAATTTTGATCTAGCTTCTCCAACAATTTCCAAAATTGCACGCCATGGTTCATCACTTTAGTGTGACACAATTCATGTAACAACACATGCTGCACTAAGGAAGGCGGCAAAAATAATAAATTACAGCACAAACTGATATCTTTATTCGTAGAGCAACTTCCCCAGCGCGTACTGTTATGTCTAAAACGCAATTGATTGAAAGGTAAATTGTGCTTCACCGCTAGCTTATGTAATTGTTCGCTCAAATGATGCTGCGCTATTTTTTTCAACCATTGCCGCAGTAATCCTAAGCACTGAGTTTTGTTTGTGATATCACCCAAAAATTTAATTTGCTTGCTTTGATTAGCTACGCATTTTAATCGCGGTGAGGCGGTCGCAAGATACAGCACCTCCCAGGTCTGTTCAATGGCTAATAGCGTAATAGTTGTAGGCAATTGTAAAGGCAATACTTGTGGTTGTGTCTCGCACTGCAACGCAATATAATCGAGAATTGTCATGCAGCCAATCACTTAGTCAGAAATAAGAGGCCAAAGCATAATGAAATCCATCACTTTTGTCACTCGTCTCTTTTGTGTTACATTCCTTAGCTTATTATTAATAGGATGGATGAGCCCGGTTATGGCAAATGAAGTAACGTTGAAAGATAAAATTGGACAAATGTTAATAATCGGTTTTCAAGGCACGGAGCTCCGCCCCGAAGATGCGATTGTCCAAGCGATTTTAGCTCAACGCATAGGTGGTGTTATTTTATTTGATTACAATTTTCAGACAAAAAAATATGAGCGTAATATTATTTCTGCTGAACAATTAAAAGCATTGACGCAACAATTACAAGCGTATGCAAAACAGGCGGCGATCACTAGAAAAAATAATTTATCTCATTTAATCATTAGCACCGATTATGAAGGTGGTAGAGTCAATCGTTTAAAAGAAGATTACGGTTTTCCCCCCACGCGTTCTGCGGCTGAAATAGGACAAGAAACAGAAGAAGAAGCGCAGCTCCAAGCACAACAAATGGCTGCCACATTACAAGAAGCAGGCATTAACCTTAATTTTGCTCCGCTCTTGGATGTAAATATCAATCCCGACAATCCTATCATTGGGAAATTGGGGCGTAGCTTTTCGAGTGACCCCCAAAAAGTAGTGAAGTATGCCGCTCTCTTTTCTAAAGCCTATCAAAATGCGGGTATTCTCTGCGCTTATAAACATTTTCCCGGTCATGGAAGTTCTACAGGAGATACTCATGCTGGATTCGTCGATGTCACTCAAACATGGCAAGAAGAAGAATTAGAACCTTATCAACAATTATTCCAACAATCGTATAGCTGTCCTCTTGTGATGACAGCGCATGTTGTCCATTATGGACTGGATGGTAAAGGTTATCCGGCAAGTCTATCCGCTCAGATGACCACGGGGTTATTACGCCAGGCATTGCATTTTGAAGGTGTGGTCGTCACTGATGATATGCAAATGAAAGCTATCACGGATAACTATGGCTTAAGCGAAGCTGTTACCCTGGCTGTCAACGCAGGTGCAGACATGCTAATTTTCGGCAACCAACTCGTTCCTATCCCACAAGACCCGCAGGAAATAGTGGATATCATTTACCAGGGGGTTCAGTCGGGAAAAATTTCAGAAGCGCGTATTGATGAAGCGTATCAACGTATTTTGAAATTAAAATCTTCGCTTTAATACCTCAAAGGAGCACGCAATTCCTGCTAACCAGTTGAGTATTATCATCTTAGGCTCGGTTGACAATGTTACTATGCCAGCTCTAACCCTTTGATTTTCTGTGCTCCGATTTTTATTGACTTGTATGTCAACTGCGCTTCGGTACGCAAAAATCAAAGCGTTTCCTCTCGGCCTAGCGAATGGTCAACCGATCCTAATATTTTCACTTGTAAAATGCTTCTTTCATACTATACTTAGGATACAAGCAGGTATTGAATCGAAGCCCAACGTTTAAAATAGAGGAAGTCAGCGAGTTGGTGCGGTGTGCAGACCTTTTAAAAAGGGAGCCTAAAACACCACCAAGACATCCACCTAGCATCATCGGACTTCGGTCGTACCTGCTTTCTTTATAATAACAACTTTCAGAAATTGTTATTACCAGCGAATATATAGTCTTTTCATCCCATGCTATGAATGTCATTAAGGAGTGTCCCCAATGGACGAAAAGTTCTATTCAATTCTTTTTCAAATTTATAATGTTCGATTTTAGATTTGAAAAATCCCAAGCCTCCTGTGATCAACATCATGGTTGTCACCAGATGCACAGGCGGAATTGCTACACTACTCATTGCCACCACAACTAAACCGGCTATGGCCCCTAAAAAAAGACCTATAGCAATTTGAAGAATAGATGAAGTGGGTGGGACAACAGGAGAAATTTGCACTTTAAATTTTTCTGCAGCCGCTTTGAGTGCACGTGGCGTTTTGATTTTATGATTTTTGATATCTTCTATCATATTCCTCAATGCCCAAGCTATTTCATTTATTTTATCGTATGACAAATCATCTTTATTGTGGGCTAATGCTTCATAAAATACTCTAAATGGCGGTTTTAATTCAAGCAGAGTAATGGAATCGAAGGCATGAAGAGGGAGGCCCTCTTCAATACCTATACCAAGAAGGTGCATTGGACTGCAGATAGGACCGAAAAACTTTGGCTCGGAATACACAGGAAGACAGAAGACACTCGTTGTTGCCTGTATCAGTGTGAAAGACCGGCTTGCTTGGTCAGCATCAGAAAGGGTTGTTGGGCTATCCCATTCTTCTGTTTGAACAGCGTGCTGGGGAATCATGACGGTCGTAAGATCAAAGTGCTCCTTATTTAACACGTGTTCTTCTAGTTCATTAAGCGTAAATAGTTTTTCTCTGGCTATTAGATCTTTGTCATCATCGATATTGTTTAAGTATCTCAGTAGATCTTTTAATTTAGGATAAAATGCTACGCCCTTTTCCTGCAATATTTTTTGTAAAAATAAGGAAAACGCACACCAATTTCTTATATTCTCTTTTGCTAGTTGAAGAGTGGCTGGTAAAAAGAGACTCTCTTCTTCCTCCTGCACAAGTTTGTTTTTTGTTTTCAAAAAACAAGCATGCAGCGCTTGCATACTCCGAAATCCCTGCGACAAAAGCAAGACCTGTACATCAGCATCGCGACTACCCGCAGAAAGCAGATTGTCCAGAGAATTATTTTTTATTGCACCACAAAGAAGAGCTGCCGCAATTTTGAAACAACCTAATCTTATTGCAAGATGCCATGCGGTTTCCCCCCTCGCATCGGTTTCATCAAATCGAATTCCCTCACATTTTTCTTGTATCTCTTGAACTAAACGATCTTCCTCATCAAGAGAGGATTCTTTTTCGTCAGCTTGTTTTGGGGCTTCCTGACGTTCTTGAGAAATGCTGACTATTTTCTCCATTAACATAGTCGTGCCTGCGCATTGGTTTAAATAAATATGCGCATTCAAATCTAAATTACTCTCATTGAGTAAATTAGACTCTGCCGACGCAAATATAAATGCATGCAACTCAAGGCATTTTTCTTCCTCATGAGAATTTAATGCGGTGAATCTCTCACAAATAATATCCCAAGCTGTGTTTCCCTGGGGATGGCTTTTTTTATCTTTGTTACGCAATCGAAGTAAAGCGCTCAACTCTTTCGTTTTTTTGGCACGTGTGATAATAGATTTCCAAATATCTATAGGCATATCCGGCATGCTCGCGTAATGCAATGCCGTATGCATCGCGGGTCATCATCTTGGATAAGGGTATTAATTCTTGAATGAAGGTGAAGAGGCGCTGATATTTTGCCTCAATGATATCTTCCTTATGAGAATTATTATTCGAAGTAGCAAGTATTTTTAATTGAATCAACGCATAAATAAGGGGGGTTCCTTGTACGACAGTGCGGTCACACCGATTAATCATCCATGGATTCTCTTTAAGAGTATTTCTAGCTAATAATATTCTATCTGAGATAATATCTTCTCTTAGTAGATTTCTGCTATACATTTTATAATTCTCCGCACCTCATTGTGAGGTGAATAAATGATGGTTTGGGTTATGAAAAAAATTAAGACTTAGGAGTTGCAGACAATTCCCTAGAGCGCGGTAAAACTTTTTGATTTTTGAGCAGCGAAGCGCAGTGGGCATGCGAGTCCATGAGCAGCGGAGCACAAAAAATCAAAGTGGGACATCCGACATAGTAGCATTGTCAACCGATCCTAAGATTTTGAGTTCAGAATGGCAGGGAGTGGTGGTGAAAAAAATGAGATTAAAAAGAGCGGGGGTTAAAGCGGGATATACTCACTTTGAGCATCAGAAAAAGTAAAAATTTGGCCTTTTTTCACATCAAAGAACCATCGATGTATATTTAACTCATATCGAGTAATTTTACTCTTTATCCAGGGAAAAGTAAGGCAATTTTGTAGAGATTGACTCAAAGCGAGTTTTGCATACTCATCTGCGTGACATTTATCCTCGATATGAGTTTTTATGACCGAGACCCACTGAGTAATAAAATCATTTTGAGTAAAATTATCTTTATTGAGTAATGCTTGAATCCCGGCACATTGGCTATGACCCAACAATACAAGGTGTTGAATTTTCAAAAAATTTATTCCAAATTCTAAGGCGGCACTGGTCCCATGATGCGCCTCGTCTTTCTCGTAAGGAGGAATAATATTCGCAACATTTCTCAGAACGAATAAATCTCCTGGATTGCATTGGAGTATGAGTGCTGGATCCACTCGGGAATCACAACAAGAAACCACCATAATTTGAGGTTGTTGCCCATAGTCTGAAAGATATTGCATGACGGAATTATCGCCAGAAGCATATTTCTCTCGGAATAACTGATAGCCTTGTAGTATTTCTTGAAAAGAATTTTTCATAGAAAATTAGATTCCCGTCTTTGAATATTCACGCTCTCTCAAACCAGGGCACAGCCTAGCCATCCTCCTTGCTTCCCGCATTATTCGGTCGCAATGATCATCTTCTCCGCGGCGGTTACCCCAACCAGGACGGCGACGCAAGCCATGCTTCGCTTACACCCTACCCCCCGCTGCTAATGCTATAAACTGCGCCAGCGCACAATACGTTGGCAGGCAACCTCGAAGAGCCACGGGTTTCCCATTGTAAGTGACTTTGACTATGTCACCTGCTGTATCCGTTTTAAATAATGAAAAATTAACATCCGAGGCATAAGGCGGCGGTGCATCAAGCGGAGCTTGCAAAATCGTCATGACACTCATAATGGTATCGTCATGGGCAGACAATAACACATATTTTAAAGGTGTTTTTTGTTGGCTAGCGTTTTGAATATAACTGGTTATGGCTGTAACAAAAGGCGAACCAACAATAGTGGCTATTTCTTTTGTTTGAAATGCAGTAACAAATGCCCACGATCCTGCAGCTACTATTTGTTTCACATCCTCTGCGCTTAGATGAGCAGGCATGGGAACATGATAGAGTTGATCAATGTACAGCGTATCTGCGAGGGCCACAAGTTGATGTAGACCTGTTAAAGACAGGCCAGTTGCTGCGCTCCATGCAGGAAATTTATTTTGTAGTTCTTGGGTTTTTTGTATCCATGCAGGCTGAGAAGCGAGATATCGCAGAGCTTCTTGCTTGCCGTGGGTTATATCATTATCGACCATTATTTCACTACTCCCCTCCATCAATTTTGGATGAATAGGAATAGGTTGATAACCTCGGGGCAAAGCAGGCTTGCGTGATCCCGGGAGCACAGGCCCCGTACCTAAAGGATATAAGCCCATTAACACAGCTTGAGCACTCATCAACGTGCGATCCACGTTAGTAGAAAAAACATAAAGAGTATCATGTTGAAAACGAGGGGGTAATAAATGAGAGTGATCTATATATTTTTTTCGAAATTCAATGCCATGATGCCATTCTTGCTGCATACCCAGGGGTGTGAGTTGCCCCATTCCTTCCACCCAGGTATGCGGTGCATTAGGAATAGTTAATAAAGGTGTTCTATCACCGTGGCGAATAAGATCGAGCGCAAAAATCAAAGTTTCGTTGGCATAAATAGAGCTGCTTATTAATAGCAAAAATACATATACAATAAGTTGCTTTAACTGAATTGAGAACATATCTAGTTTAGTTTGTTTACTTACCGTGGATGGGGAGAGTGGGGTACTTTACTTGATCTGATGCATGGATACAATAATATTTTGTTAGGATCTGTTGAATTTGCTAGACCAAGCTAAAACGTAATCAAATTTTCCGCAACTTGACGCCCTATTAGCCATACATTAGACTCCCCCCCCTTAACACGCAATCCATTTTAATCATTAATTACAATAAGGAACAAAAAATGTTTAGATTTTTAAAGGCAAATCGTAACGTAAACGAAGTTCAAAAAGAATTAAACGGCCATTATGTAAAAGTAAGAGGTGCATTTGCCAGTAGTACGGCGGCGCGTATTCACGTAGTGCAAAATTTTCATGAGCAGATAAGCGCTCCTTATAAACTCCTCAAGAATATTCATAAGCAAACAGAATTATTAGAGTCCCTTAGCATCCTACTCAACTCACTCCATCCTATGCTGTCTCCGCTAGGCATGGAAAAAGATATACTTTCAAAACAACTTAAGAGCGCCCATCGGCTTTATAAGGAATTGAAACGTATTCATAAGGAAATAGAAATAGAAAGCAATCACACGGATCTTTTTAATTTAATACAGACAGTCACCAGAAAAATCTCGAGCGATATAGAGGACATCAAGACTGCTCAACAGTACCTACGAGAATATCAACGTGAGGCATTATGCTCTAGCGAAGAAGATCAAATTTCTTATGCTCAATTAACACTTGCGTTAAGGTATTCGCATTCCTCTTTTAATCACTATCAACAATACAAAAAAACGAAGACGCGCTCAGAAGACATGATAATAAGTGATTTCTCTGCACAGCAGAAACGTCAACAAGAGGAATTTACGGCATGTCAAAAACAATGGAGAGAAATACGGCAGACGTTCTATAATCGTTCCTCAGCAGAAAACCGTTCGCATCTACCCTCTCCTGCTTTTTTTGAGCCCCCGCCAGCAGCACCTCCTTCTGGGGACGCGTCCGTAAAAATAGAGACGGTAGAAGAATTTCACCTACCCCCTGCTACATCACGCAACTCGGCTTCAGGTGGAGGAGGCTGCGTTCTAATGTAGAAATGCATGGGGGCGCAGCCCTGCCCCCGCTCTTTTTTTTGTTTTTTTTGCTCTTCAACGCCTTTATATGGCATACTACTCTGCTCTCATCTTATTAGATAAATTTTAGACAAAAAGGTTTTTTCAATGACTAGACCTACTTCTTCACAAAAAATAGTGAGCGGCCTATCCTTTATGGCAAGAACTATACACGCTCTCCAACACACCGTGACACTTGGCGCAGCGACTCTTGCTACAGCCACTTCCGCAGCGCATATTGCTTCAGATTTTACACACAACGCTTATTACGTAACGGTTCCTTTCTTCGCTATCTTTGATGGCAGCGCCCGCTTTGTATTTGGTTTATCTATGTTGATCTATCCTTTTATAGATTTCGACAGGGTAAAAAAAGACTTAGAGCAAACGGGTACTTCGTTTAATCTTATGAAACACCCCTACTCCATGGTGCCTCGTGCTCTATTTGAAATGTTAAAAGGGGTTCCTTCCTTCTATTACGGTATGCAGGCCCTACCGGCGGCACCTATGCTGGCCTTTTATGGGCTGGCTTGCACTTTCAATGGGTCAGCCTGCGGGCGCCATTTGCTTGGGCATTGTTTTTGCGAGCAAGATCTTATTTCCTATTGAAGGCATAACAGAATTCTATAGCGAGCTAGTCAGAGATGAGGCTCTCCTACGTAAGGGAGATGACGGCCAGAGGACAACACCCGGGGGGAAACAATCCCGTTTTTCTGTTTTCTTTGATGTCGGAAAGCCTTTTATCAACGAGAACAATGAGTCTGTCGTTCATCTTCGCACTAGGTGCATGAGATAATAATCGTTGCATCTGGGAGGTGGCCGGGCAATCGTCACTATTCACAGCATCTTGAGAAAATGTCAATAAAGCCATGGCATTTGTGGATCGAAACATTTCAACGTCTTTTCACGAATGCTTCTAGCGACTCTACCCGTTCTTGTAGTACAGCTAACGTTTGAAGAGCAAATTGACGCAATAATCCTTTAATTTGTGGGGAATCTAAGACGGTGCTTTCTTTATATCGAGTTCTTTGTAATTTAAGAATGGTTTTAATGGGTGTGGCGGCATAAACGTAAAATTGCTGCATGAAAGATTCTTTCTGTGTCTCATCCAATTCTGCGATGGCTTGATCGATAGTCTGCTCACGATAAATTAAATAGGCTTTTTCTGCCGCTTCATTTAACCGCTTCGTCTCTTGAACTTGAATGTGCGCCTGCTGTTCTTCTTGTCTTTTTCGCACTGTCTGCTCTGCACTGCTTTTTCCAAGTTGATAATCGTTTTTCAATGCGCTGAGGAAATACCCCGCTAAATTTTGAACTTTACCCTTTCTATAATTATTTGATGCTTCTACCACCGCCATTTTCTCAATAATAAAATTCGGGCTGTACTCATTTAACACTTGCTCTGTCTGAGTGGGCGATAAATAAAATTGCATAATCAAGCGTGAGCGCAAATCCGTTGTAGCCCCTTCTTCATTTTCTACTTCTGTCTTTGTTCCCAGTCTTAAGCGCTTTGTTCTTTCCTTGAGTGCAAAACGAATCTTAACAACTTGACGTCTTTCCCTTCCTAGCTCAAGCTCAACCAACATATCAGAATAGGTATTCACTTCTTCAACCGATTTATCCAGCACCCGCCTTTTAAAATCTCTAAACACCGTGTAATTATCGGGGGGCACGCCCATTAATTTACGGAATGTATCCATGTCAAACCATTTGGTATAAGGCAAACCGCGATAGCGAATACAATTTTCATATAAGGCTAATCCATAATTGGATTTAAATCGCGATTGAATATACAGATTAATCTTACCAAACATCGAAGGGGAATAAAGTAAATGCTTCATGCGCGGTGAATAAGCATAAAGACAAGTCGGCCCGCGTAAACTCACACTGGCAATAATAGAGCTGGCTGTCCAATCTTCCGTTCCGGTCGTATCACTCACTACATTCCATTCAATAACCGTAGACAATAACCCTTTTAAAGCTTCTTTGATTGCACCATGATTATTACCACTGTATTCAATCAGTTTACACAATTGCCGAATACTGATTTCATGTTCGTCTTTCACCATGAGTTCTTCGTAAGCATGATAGAGCAAGGCATTACTTACTTTGCGTTGTAGTAAACTGAGGGGGTTAGAGCAATGAATGGCTGCCGCATGTTTTTTTAATTCATGCTTCGCCGGTTTTTTTTCCAATCCCATTGTTGTCACAGTATATCCCATAGCTGTCACATCTCCATCCCAAGAGCGTCACATTCACATCCCACAAACGTCATGATATTTCCCATAAACGTCACTTTTACAATACAAAAATTTTCATTTATTAATAACTTACGCTATCCTAAACAAAAGATAAACAAATCTATTAAACAAAAACACAACCGTGCTGTATCATTTTTAATAAAATTCATTTATTGCAAAGCAAAATAGATGATATATTAAGTCACAACGTAATACAAACAAAAGGAATAACCACGATGAGAGTTATTGCATTTTTGAATAATAAAGGCGGGGTAGGAAAAACAACATGCAGCCGAACGATGGCAGAATATTTAAGTAAAGTAAAAAAAAGACCTACACTGGCTATCGATTTTGATCCGCAGTGCAATTTTTCTCATCAATATCTCAAAATGGAAATTGATCCTGCTGCACCTGAAGGGCTCATGCCACCCATTCATCCTGATTATGATCCTCAGGATCCCGATCATTACGATTGGGATGGCCGCAGCAGTATTTCAGAAATTTTTTATGGCCAAGGTGTGGTGCCGTATCCGACTTATATTGAAAAATTAGATTTAGCACCTGGGCATGCTGAGAAATTACTTGCTGCAGAATCAGTCAGAAAGAGCGAAGTTGTTGAAAAGGTACACAAGCAACTCGCTAATTTTCTAGCTTCGCCTGATGTAAAAGCAGCTTATGATACTGTTGTGATCGATACAGCGCCTTCAAAAGGGCCTTTAACAGTTAGCGTGATTAAAGCAGCAACGCATATTATTATTCCTTCTGTCATGGAAGAGCAGCCTGTGCAGGGGATTTACGGTATGTTGCAATTATGGATGCAAGAATCGTTATCACGTGAAAAAAATAGACCGCTTACTTTAGTGGGTATTTTGCCAAATATGTTTAAACAAACACGATTACATAAAGATATTTTAACTAGCTTACAAGAGAATACGGCTATTGGAAAATACATGATGCCAGTCAAATTAAGCCAGCGAATTGTCTTTGCGGAAATTGATTCGGAGGATGCGAATCCCCATTCAATTTTCGATTTTCAAGAGAACCATGTTGCTAAACAAGAAGCCATGGAAGTATGTGAGTTTATATCAGAAAGGATCTTTACTAATGAGTAAAAAAAAGCGTTTTGGTGTATCGGAAGCTCTGAGTCGAGGGTTAAGTGAGACGATTAATGTCGTAGAAAATAATGCCGGCATTTACCGGAATGTCGTATTGCCTTTATCTCGTATTGAACTTGATCCAGATAATCCACGTAAGCTTGCCATTACATTAGCGGATGTACAACAAGGGTTGAATAAAAGTGATCCTTTGTATCAACGCAAATCGGAAGAGTTTGAGCGGCTCACTGAATTGGCTATGACTATTAAAAGCAGTGGTATTATTAATCCTATTGTGGTCTACAAATTAGGAGAAGCTTATCGAGTGGTGGCGGGGGAGCGTCGCTGTCTAGCCTCTATTCTTGCAGGCAAGCAAGAAATAGAAGCGCGTGTATTCAATGAAAAGCCGCAGGGATTTGCTTTAAAACTGGTTCAATGGATAGAAAATACTGCCCGCGAAGATTTGACCTTAGATGAGCGTATTAATAATATTCGTGACATCTTGCGAGCCTACCAAAATCAGCATGGTGATATTTCTGTGACACCTACTTTACTAAAAAATATAATCGGATTATCGCTCCCGCAAGCTACTTATTATGTTGCGGTACTCAATGCACAACCCGATGTACAACAAATGATAGAGAATGGCAAAATTCGTAGCCTTGATAAAGCCGCTATTATTTGTGGAATCGAATCGCCGGAATTACGCCATCAAGCTATTTCTGCTTGTATAACGGGGTGTAGCTTAAAAGAATTACGAAAAATGATAGCGCATGCTAAGCAAAATAGTAAAAAACATTTGATGGTAGATCAGGCAGTGAAGCGAGGCAGAGCGGCATCACGAGTCAATATGGGCTTTACATTGAAACCCCGAGTGATACAAGTGATTGTGGAGTCTGTGGTCGATCGTGCTGAATATAAAAAATATGCAGATTTATTTATGAAGGTAGATTGGTCTCACATAGATCAAACCACCCGCATGTTTAAGAAATTAATTGAGATTTTAGAATATGAGAGTGAGATCGCTTATGACTAATAAAGTGATGACGTCCATTAAACTCCAAAAATCCCTCCATTATAAAATGCAGCAACGTATTATTAGTGACGGCTATGGGATGCGGGGCAAGAGCCGATGGATTGTTGAGGCGATTACCTCTTTTTTGGAATTGCCTGATTTTCCTGCTCTCGTTGATATTGCGGGTGATATGAACCAATTAAACGAAATTATTAGTATTCGATTACCTGAAAGTCTTATGGCCAAGATTGACCAAGCCATTATTGATATACGACGTCATTATCCAGCAATGGAAGGGGTGAAGAGTAATCTTATTCGTGCAAGCATCATGCAACGTCTTATACGCAAGGCTACTTCGGTGACCGAATAATTTATAAGTTTATGATAATTAAAGATTTTAATTGATATTAAATCTAAAAAAATGCAGATTTTTCACGTAAGGCCGAAGTAACGTACTCACTAAGACGATACCCGAGCTTCATGTGACATCTGTGGTAGAAAGAGGCTTTTGATGGCTCGATTGTAACATGTGACGTTTGTGGGATATTCTCCACGAGACAAAATCCTCCCCGATTATAGGGGCGGAGCGTGGTTTATTGTTCCATGTGGAACTTGGTAAGTAGGTTTGATGCAATACTAAAGGTTTTCTATGACGGGATTTGTGATACATCACTCTCTTATCTATGTGCTATTTATAACTGGATTGTTTGCAGGCACAGTGGATGCGATTGCCGGTGGTGGTGGTTTAATTAGTTTACCCATTTTATTGGGAGTGGGGATTCCTCCTCATCTTGCGTTAGGGACGAATAAATTACAAAGTATGGTAGGTACGGCGGTTGCAATGCACACTTATTATCGCCAAGGCTGGATAAAACGCGAAGGATTATGGAGAGGATTATTATTTAGTTTTTGGGGTGCATTCTTAGGAGCCGTGATTAGCCAGGTTCTGAGCGGGGGTTTTTTAAAAAAACTGATTCCTTTTTTGTTAATAGGAGTATTGTTTTATATTATTCTTTCGCCGCGCTTAGGGCAGGAAGATAAAAAACCAAAAATGAAAGAAAGTCACTTTTATGCTATCTTTGGAACACTATTGGGATTATACGATGGGTTTTTAGGTCCAGGTGCTGGCGCATTTTGGATATTTGTCTTAGTGTTTTGTCTGGGGCAAAATTTATTAAGAGCGACAGCGTATACTAAAGTATTTAATTTAAATACTAACATAGCGGCTTTCCTTTGTTTTGCGTTGGGCGGCAACGTCGATTACTCCCTTGCCTTATGTATGATAACAGGACAACTCATTGGCGGGAGACTAGGAGCACGTCTTGCGATAAGACAGGGCGCCAAACTAGTGCGTCCCTTGTTTATTTTAGTGGTTTCTATAACGATGATGACATTAATTTTTAAGAATTATAAAGAGTATTTTATCATAATAAAATTTCAGCAAATAAAAGAAATACTAGGGATAATAAGTATTATCATCACGGTAGCTATTATTGGATTTTGGAGTAAATATTATGTTACAAACAAAAAAGATGGAATATCTTGATGGCAATGTTCTCTTAGAAGGTTACTGCGCCTATGATGATAAAATCGCAGGCAAAAGGCCGGCGGTATTAGTGGCGCATGATTGGTCGGGGTGCAATGAATTTGCATGTCAAAAAGCGGAAAAGTTAGCTGAATTAGGTTATGTGGGCTTTGCGCTAGACATGTTTGGCAAGAATGTAAGAGGCCATACTAAAGAAGAGAAAACAGCGTTAATCAAACCTTTGCTAGAAAAAAGAAAGGCGTTAGCACAGCGGGCGTTAAGTGCATTTAATAATGTAAAGACAATAGAGCAGGTGGATAGCACGCGCATAGGGGGGATGGGGTTTTGTTTTGGTGGACTGTGTGTCTTGGATTTAGCAAGAATGGGTGTAGCTTTGCGAGGGGTTGTAAGTGTGCATGGCTTGTTAAATGCGCCGCAACATTCTCCTAGCCAATCGATACAGGCAAAAATAATGGTATTACATGGGCACGATGACCCTATGGTGCCTCCTGCTTCGGTCGTTGAATTCGAACAGGAAATGGCAGAAGCCAAAGCAGATTGGCAAATGCATATTTATGGAAACACAATGCACGCTTTCACTAATCCACTGGCGAATGATCCTGCGTTTGGCACAGTGTATAGTGCACTGGCAGATAGCCGATCTTGGATCATAATAAAAGATTTCTTTAATGAGATCTTTTCTTAAGTGGTAGAGAGATTGTTGAGAAGGGCTCTAGGAGGGAGTGGATAATGCAATATAAAATAACGAGGCAATATGCTCGGGATGTCGAAATGCCATTGGCAGAGTTTCATGAAGCTCGAGAAGCTAGATTTTTTATGAAAGCAAAATTGGAATCGGATGCAGAATTTCACGTGACAGCTATTTATCGGCTCTATAACGGCAGTACATTATTGGATGAAGTAAACGGCAGTAAGATTCCTATCTCCGTTGGCGCAGCACGTTATTTTACCGAAGAAGTTCCTGGTGTATTTTCAGATAGGTATAAGGTGGCAATACAAGATTTAATGGGGGCTCCGCAGGTATCTGCAAATTTTATTGAATTAAAAGATGCTCGTTTATTTATAGAGAAAAAATTACCGGTAGATATAATAGAAAAAAAGAAAATAACTTACCGTATTATGAAAAATAATCAGATGTTAGAAAAATTTGAGCCAGTAAAACCAAGGGCGGCGGAAAAAAACCAGGCGACAACGCAAGCGAATGCAGAAAATAAAACGAGCTTTCGTCCTACGCCTTTCAACACAGTGCCCCGGCCTGCAGGTTCGCCGCAAGGATGGATTAAAGAAAGGATGGAGAAAGAAGGCGAAAAAGAATAAGAATAATATTCATGATGCTGAATTGTTACCAAAAGGAGAGAAAAAGATGAGTGCTGCAAGACTGAAAATGAAGCCGTTTGAATATATTGCAATTTTTACTGTTAAACAAGAAATTTCTGATGAAAGTTTTCTTGCTATGGGCTACAGCGGAATAAGTATCATGGCAAGCGAAGAGAGCGTAGCTTGTGTGCAACGTGTAATAGATAATTCTAATCATCTTTTAAAAATAAAGTTATGCTTTATGAGGTGTAAGGATCGTGTATGTACAGAGTGGGTAGATATATACAAGATACTCTTCAACAGGGGTCAGACTGTTTTTCCTTTACGTTTTGAGAATGCATGGCAGATGCCAGAAGCTGGTTGGAATTGTCTCGATGCTTTGGAAACGACTCAAGGATGTATCAATAAAGAAATATTTGGGCAACGGCTATCTGCTGCAATTCAGAGGAAAGTAACAGGAAAAACTCTCTTCTCCTATCTTGATACTATTCAAAAATCTCTTGCCGACGTTCCGGAAAAAGCCCACGAAGATATCGAGCCGCCTAGAGCGGTGGTGGAAGACACAGAGAAAAAATCCGCTGCAGCATCTTATCCTTATAAGCGCTACGGGGGTATAGTTTTTTTTGGCGCCAACGTTGGAGGTTTAAGTGCTTATGCGGCAGGGGCTCCTGCTATCACACTGGCGGGATTAACGATTCCAGGCGTGGTAATAGGTATTTTAGCAGGCGCAATAGTAACTTGCTTATTGTTAACTATATATTCTTGCTATTGCAGCCGGAACTCTGGGAATGCGCCTTCTTTTTCTGCATGCTTGGCTAGATAATTCTATCGCCTTTTGGGATATTTTTATTTAATAAGAATAAAAAATTTCCCGCGCCTCGCAAAAAATTCTCGTTCTGTGAAAAAATAGGCTTCATTTTCTCAGATTGAGTTTTAACTATGTCGCTTGGGTACTAAAAGAGGGTGACGGGAGCTCGCTTTTCCAGAAATCGTGTAAAATTGAGGCGAAACGCTGACTTCTAATGAGAGAAAATTACCAAGAGGGTGGGGGAGTATGTTTAGAAGCGATCGTGAGCAATTTTTAGAAAGTTGCGTAGCACAAGTCAAGATGATCAGCAAGGCAGGTGATCTACAGTCTCTTTATACTAATTTCAAACTCTATGAGATTCCCGTCTTAGGCCGTCGCCAGCTTCTCAAGGAATTCATCAAAAATAATAAAAGATTTGCCACATTGAAGGGGGATCTCGCTAAGCTTGCGCTAGAGAATGACGATACCTTTGTGCTAACCGAGTTAATGCACGTTGACCATCGTATATTTTTAAAGAAATTACCTGATGGAGAGACCCTTGTTCATAAAGCTGCGAATCTTCAAAATGGCATAGGTCTGATTCAAGAATTAGCTAAGAAAGATCCGGTGTTATTAAGCATAAAAAATAAAGCGGGGGAGACACCACTGCACATCGCTGTTCAACAGGGGCGTGTTGAAAATGCTAAAGCATTGGTAAGAGCGGATAGCAGATTATTACATGAGTTTAATCATCAAGGTCAAACTCCTGTTGATAGCGTGGATATTCATTTTCAGGAAGAACGAATACTCCCACTCTATGAACTTGATTCTACGAGACGAGCTTCTATGAATGTTATTATTGAATTAGCGCGGGCTAAAGCAAGCACCGATCCCAGTTCTTTTGGCCAAGTTGCCCAAGCTATGTTTAAAGAAGCGGATTTACTTCTTGAAAAGTTTCAGACGAGGGAGGCGCAACTGGATTTTAATATAAAATTATTCAAAGCAAGCCAAGTTATTTTATGCCAGCGCCCCGATCTTATTCAATCTCTGAAGTCTTTTAGTTGGCTCCAACTGGATTTAGTCTTCAAGCGAATAACAGTAAAAGTAGTTCCATTCTTTCTTCTATTTCTTGTTATACCACCCTTTTCCATATTTCTTGCTTTCGCTGTCCTCGTGCTGCCCTTGTTCACCGCTTTGATGATTACCCTTTCATTTTTTATGATTTTTTTAGTAGGCCTCTCTGCCCAGCTCAGATCATTTTTTTCCTATGGTTCTTATTCTTTTCTTTCTTCTCTTTCTGAGTTAGCTAAAGCTGCTTCTGACCCAGAGCGTCTGGGGGAAGAGAAAAGGCCTGTAGCTGAATATGAATTTAAGGAAGAGGCAGTTGCTATAGTCTCGAGAGAGACTGTTCTTTCTCAGTTAACTAAAATGGCTTCTGATTTAGAGTATCTTTCTGAAAATGAGGAATGTAAGGCTAATGAAGTTTCCTCAGAAGCTAGTAATATCTTTAAATTAAGGGACTCTACCCTACCTTTTTCCCTCGTAGCCTACATTTATAGTTATTTTAGTTTTGCGCAAATGGCTATGATAAGAATAGTGAATAAAGAGATGAATATACTTTCACAGGCAGCCATTACATTTAATTTTAAAAACACTTTATTTTGGGAGAAGAGATTTCAATACCATTTTCCTTATCTCTATTCTGTGATCGTTCCAGGGTATGTAGAAGGGCAGGCCGAAAAAATGGATTGGAGAAACGCCTTTTGGGAAGTATCTCAGGAAGAATATTCTCGTCAACAGCATTTATTTTTGATGGTCAAAGAGGGAGATAATTTTGAGTGTCATAAATATTCTTACCCACGTTACCTAGAGGACAAAGGAGGACAATCTCTATACGATTGGACTTGGAGAGTTGGCAATGTCTCTATATTAGAAAAATATTATGAGTTTGAATTTATAGTTACCATTGGCGGTCCTCCTGAGCTAATGTTCCAACAGAATGCGTTTACGCCTCTTTCTCTGGTGGCTAATCGAATGGTGCAAGCGTTATTATTTTTTCCCTATGATAAAAAGCTATTACAATTAATTGCAGAGTATAAAGAACATGTTGGCCCCCTGATGGATTATCTCGATGACCCTGTCTTTTATCCATGGGAGTGGCAGCCTACTATTTTTTATGGTGCTGCTTTAGTGGGCTATTTGCCCTTATTTCAAGATAAAGCACTTCATAATATGCTCACTAGGCGGAAAGGCGATATCATTTATCAGTGCTTATTACTGGCTACTTATCAGGGTCATACTGAAGTAGTGCGTTATCTCAGTAGTTTAGACATACGATATGATTGGCAGAAAGCTCTTTCTTCCGTGAAGAGGAATCATCATCCTCTGATAGAGAATGCTCTTAAGAAGGTGTGTGTCTTTCCACTAATTCATACAGCAGCTAGTCAAGGTCGCTTAGCGGTACTCAAGATATTACTGGAAGTGGATTCTTCTTTAATCAATTTTAAAATTAAAGAGAGGGATAGGCTTATGACGCCTATTGTTTTCGCCTTATGGCGGGGCCATTTCGATATAGCGGATTATTTAATTAGCCAGGGCGCGGAACTGAGCACGGAAGATATAAAGAAAGTGGCGGCGGAGGAAGAGGCTAGTAAATATCCTTACCTTCAACAGGCTCTTCAGCAATCACACGATATTCTTATGGAAGGAAAAAACAGTATCCATATTGCAGCAGAGAACGGTTGCTTGAATACAGTGAAATTATTAATTAATTTTAATCGGGCCTTACTTAACCAAGCGAGTGAAGAAGGCGAAACACCCCTTATTTACGCTATTCGTGGCGGATTTCAAGAGATAGTGGAATTCTTTATTCAAAAAGGTGCTGTTGTTACGGTTTCAACACGGGCGCCGAACACGGAGGGACATGGAAGAACGGCACACTGCATTGGGCAGCGGCGAATGGCCATCCAGGCATGGTAAATTTGCTTCTTAGCGTGGGAGCAGACCCTACAGTAGTAGACCGCACGCCCGAGCAGCAACTCCCTCTTCACCTTGCTGCAGCAGCAGGCCACCTCGCTGTGGTTGAGATATTGATTCAAAGGGACCCTCCTTTATTAGATAAAGCAGATAAAAAAGGCCAAACGCTGTTGAGGTTGGCCATGGCAAACAAGCATAAAGATGTCGTTACTTTTTTTGGTGCTTTCTCAAAAAGCAGGGAGCAAGAAGCAAGTAATAGAAAGAGTTTTACCTCCCCCCTCCTGCATTAGGCTTTATTACAAACACGCAATCACTAATGCGCGTGGTACTAGATACGAATGTATTTTTTATTGCACTTATCTCACTCCAGAAAAAAATTCAAACGAACTATTATAACCGTCATTTTTAAGTACAATAAAAAGAATGACATTTATTAGGAAGAAGAGTACTATTTGCGCAGTTGAAATTTAGCAGCCATTCTTGTTAAGAGGGGGGCTGCTTGATCGAGGAAAGCGAGAACCTGCCCATGTTATTATTCAAATATTATTGCGTGCTCTCTCCTGGCGGGGAACGTGCTTGTTATGATGGGCGACGTGGTTTTTTAAGCTCCCCCAGCGATCCTGCGTTGATAAAACGCTTTTATCCAGACGAATTTTTAATCGCCCATATTTTGGATAAGTATGTTGCTGCACACCCACAGTTACAAGAACACAGAAAAATTATTATTTTAACAGAGGCGTGGTCAGAGCAGGGTGGAAGAGACGGCAAGAGTAACACACTTGCGATTAACGGACAGATAGTACAAGCTATCACCGAGGCAAATAGCGAAGAAGAAAATACCTTAGTCCTTGTTCCATTTTTATATGGCTATCATCACCCTGGCATAGCCATCGATGTAAAAAATAAAAGAGCTATTTATCTTGATCCCAAGGGAAAGCCTGCAGAACGATACGAAAATACCAGAGCATTACAACTTTTACTTAATAAGGAATTAGGATTTGAATTTCTTGCTATTGCTATTCCCCAACAAAGGGAAGACGATGGCATAAGCTGCGGCCCTTTACTGACTGCTTCCATGATGAAGTTTATTGATGAATTTTTAACATCTGGAACTATTACTCCCGAGGGTTTTCAAGCCAATAAAAAAAATCTCGCAACAGATCGCCTGTTTCAGATGTATATCAATAACACCGTTGAATCGGCGGGAAGGCGCCCTGCTTTACAAGAAATCATGTTAGCAGATCAGAGTATATGGAGAGCGTTTTTTAAGGAACAAGGAATAAGTGAAGCCCTCACGGAATTGACAATCTCTAAAATTAGATTACAGAAAAATTATATCCACACATCACTACATGATATTGATCTAGGGAAAGTTCATCTCATTCGGGATTTTCAATCTAGGATAATAGAGTATGTATTGTTATGCCCAGAACAAGAGGCACAGATCGAATCGCTTGTTAGGGTAGGTTCAATATTGGTAGGCAGTGATGAAATACTTGAGGGAATAAGCACCCCTCCTCTCTTAATGCAAGCCGGGTATTTTAGCAGCGTACAAGCTAAGCTCAGGCTAAACGAAGCAGAAGAGGAAAAGCAGGAAAGCAGCGAGGATAAAATCACGTTGACTGTTTATTTTTGTGGAACCGACTCCTCTCTTGAGAAGACGGCCAGGGAGAACCTTTATGGGAATCTAGCCAGTGTTTTATATCAAAAGACCCGGACAGAAAAAACTCATTTAAAACGAGGATTTTCAGGCTGCGGAATAACCAATGGATTAGCAGGAGGTATTTTTGGTGCGGGCTTAGAAAAGCAGTGTCTTGAGATTAGAGAAGAGGTGGTAAACTTGCTTAAGCAAGGCAAAAGAGTGAAGTTAAATTGCTATGGCCATAGTCGGGGGGCTATCGCTGCATTAATGCTAGCAAAAATGTTAGGTCATTTCGATGAAGACTTCTTAGAGATCAATCTTGCTCTCTTAGACCCGGTGCCTGGCAATCTCATTATCAGTGCGAAATTAGATATTTTTTCTCAAACCCTCGCTAATCAAGTGATGGATTTATCGCAGTCTAAAAATCTAAAAAGAGTATTATCACTTTATACTAACAAACCATTGTGGGCTGTCCTATTTCACGCACCTTTACTTCCCACTTACCCCTACCATTCTGAAGTAAAAGAAGATGTTATTCCTGGTTGGCACAACGAGGTTCAGCTTCTGCGATTCCGCGGAAGAGAAATATTTTTTGATTCTCCCCAATTCTTCATTACTTTTACTTATATCACTTATTTTTTATCATTAGATTGTGGAACTCAGTTTCAGTCTTGGAGACTCTGGATTCCTACCAGTCTTGCCCCACAAACGCCGTTAAGAACATTGGATATGAAGGAGAAGGTGGCTGTTATAGACGCATTCGAAGAAATGTACAGCATGGAAAAAGGTCAATTGCAAAAAGCGACTCGTCATTGCCATTCTGCTCGTGCGGCAACTATAAAAACTGAGCCTACTAAAACATATGTAAATTTATTTCATAAAGAAGTGGTGCTAGCTGGATCAGAACTAAAGGAAGAGAATCATGATAATCTTGCCCTCAGTATAGAAAGTACCTGTCCTCATAATAGAATGGCTTTTAGTAAGGGTGATATGTCTTGTGACAATTTACCCGACAATTCCGGGATATTATTTAAAAATTTCGTAGAGGCAATACATGTAGCCCTGTCCCAAGACAGTCGGAATTCCATGAAGGGGCAGATTTTACATTCGTATTTAAATGAGGAAAAATTTGCAAATAAAGAACAGCTTAAGCACGCTATTAGAAATATGCTGGCCTTGGTGTTACAAAGAGATAGAAACCGCCTCTCCTTTTTTTCTACCACTCAATCAGGGTATGCTGCATTAGCTTTACTACAAACGCCAGACTATGCTTATTTTGCTAAGCTTATTCTTGGAAGAGCTGCCCATCAGGTTCGTTACCGAGATTTGCGAATGTTTGTCTTAGGAGACAATGATAAAACTTATTTTTATGAAAAACACCGGGAAAGAATCTATACTCTTTTCAAATCAGGCGCAGCAGAAAAACCGGCTATTACAACGGACTTCACCACACGTTATCTTGGATTTCGGGCTATTTAGCTACGACAATAGAAGGGATGTTAACTCGTCTTAAATTCTCATTTGGTTTTTGTACCTCATCTTTGCTTTTTGACTTTCCCTAGTATGGTCGACAATAGGAGCGGGATAATTCGTGAGAGTTATCTTTATTTGGTTAAGTTTACAAATCTCTTGGGGAGAGAAAATCTTCAATTCTGGAATCCAGCGTTTAATGTATAGGCACTCGGGATCGAACCTTTTTTGCTGTAACCAGGGATTAAAAATTCGAAAATAAGGCTGAGCATCACATCCCGTTGAAGCAGCCCATTGCCAATTACCGTTATTGATAGCAGGATCGTAATCTACTAATTTTTGTGCAAAATATTTTTCTCCCAGACGCCAATCGATATGTAAATCTTTTGTTAGAAAAGAAGCCACTATCATACGTATGCGATTGTGCATATAGCCCGTCGCATTCAATTCTCGCATGCCAGCATCCACAATAGGAAAACCTGTCTGGCCTTCACACCAGGCATAAAAATGTTTTTCATTTTGGCTCCAAGTCATATTGGAATATTTATTTTTAAAAGCTTTACCAAAAACCCGAGGATAATGGAAGGCAATATGGGTGAAAAAATCCCGCCACTGTAATTCAGTCATGAGGATATGTTTTTTACCGAAATTTTTCATAATAGCAAAGTAAAATTCGCGAATAGAAACCGTACCAAATTTATTATGAGCAGAGAGTCGAGTGGTTTTCTGCAGGGCGGGCAGGTTGCGTAAAATAGAATAATTACCTAAATTTTTTATTTCTTTTAATAAAGATAAAGCTTCAGTTCTGCCTCCTTTTACGAATCTATGGGGATTATTTTTCTCTAATAATTTGGCGAGGAGCGTTTTATTTTCAAAAGAAATGGGCTTTTGATAATAGTTCTCATATAAATTATTGTGGGGGATGGATACATATAATTCGGAGGCTTTTTTAGAAAAATAAGTAAATACAGTATAAGGTTCATCGTTTGATTTAAGGACCTCTTCGGGTTCATGAAGGAGAGTATCTGCATAAGTATGAAAATCAACATTCAATTGGCGGCATATTTTTTCAATGGCTTGATCACGTTTTTGGCTAAAGGGTGTGTAATCACGGTTAATGAAAACAGCTTTTACATTTAATGCATGTAGAATTTGAGCCACGATGTTTTCTGCGATACCATAAAATAAATAAAGGCGACTGTTTTTTTTCTTTAATTCTCTATCTAATTCATGCAATGAATGTGCCATAAATTGCAGGCAATGATCACTCTTATAAGGATTATTTTCTATCTGCCTTTCATCGAAAATAAAACAAGGTAAGACAGCTTGAGAAGATTTCAGAGCTTCTATAAGGGCAGTATTGTCGTGTAAACGCAAATCCCTTCTAAAAATATGTAATGCAAGCGGATAAATTTTTTCCATTTATTTACCTAAGGCATCTCATCTGAAAATAGTACTGCCTTTATAAAAAAGCCTTGAATAGTAAAAACTACGCAAGGCTTTTCTTTTACATTTTATAGTACGTTATACTTAACCTTCAATGACGGTGACATCTTCCGCTTGTAGGCCTTTTTGACCTTGTGTCACTATAAACTCAACCACTTGGCCTTCTACTAATGTTCGGTAACCTGTTCCATTAATTGATTTAAAATGGACAAATACATCATCACCTTGTTCACGTTCAATAAAACCAAACCCTTTTCCTGCATTAAACCACTTTACTTTTCCAGTTTCACGAGCCATAACAAATAACCTTTATAAAATTAAAAATTAACGCCAAAATAAATTGCCCAGACCCTGTTTTAAATGAAATAGGCGATAACAACTTTAATAGCGACCCATGTAATCTAACAGAATTTTTTATCAATGTCAGCAAGTTGTGCGGATAAAGACAGCTGTTCCCACTGTTTTTGATTTTATATTGATCAATATGAGCCAGATTTAAGATTATCTTTAGACAAAGATTGGACCATCTTAAATAAATTAATAAGTTCTTTGCGTTGTACGGTGTGCATGCCTCTGATGCCGGCCTTAAAGTAATAAGGCTTAGCAGCTTCTAGAGAAGTCGTGATTTCCTTCAATTGTCCTTGTAGATACCACATTTCTTTAAGTGTTTGTTTTTGCGGATGCGAAGTAAGAGAAGTTATTTTTTCAGTTTCAAGGCAAATGTGATGATATAATTTCTCTAGCATCTCAAGGGAAAAACGAGAAAATGTTGCGTTATGATCTAATAAAAAATTAATTAAATGAATGAGAGAGTCATTTTTTAAGGTATGAAACAAAGAGAGTTCATCCCAAAGCGCAGTGAGAAATAAATCTAAATAATTATCAGGATTTAAATGATGATCCAACAAAAATTGTAATGTTTCATCTGGGATTTGTAAGGGATGACTACGATGAATATATAAATATTTCTTGAGACGATCCATGATGATAGGTTGATTAAAATCAAAATTGAAATTAGCCAATTGCTTTAGAATACTCATGTTTTTTTCTTGCAAGATATCACCAAATAAATCGTGCGACATGCCATATGTCGCCAAATATTTTTTGGCGATACGTGCCTTCTCCTCTTTATTCGCAAGCCTATATTCGTTTGATTTATCGATATACTTCTTAATCGGCGGCAAGGTAAAATTAAAAATATCGTGTAATTTTAATAATTCTGCGCTTAACGGTGAACCATATTTATAATTAAGATAATGATTCAAAAAAATAAGGCCGCCATGACGTATTAATTTGGCGATTAACGGTTCTCTTCTACTAAAATCTTGACAGCTCGTGTCTTGAAAATAAATAGGTTCTTCCATTTTCTTATAAAGTAAATGACGGCTTAGTTTTTTCTCTTTGACCAATTCATCTATGAATTGCAATATTTTCTTAGCTTGATCGGTATTTTCAGGTAACAAAGAGAAAAGTGAATCCATGTACTGGGTGGGTTTGTTGCGTATTTTTTCTTTAAGAAGATTTATAGAAGAATCTTTAGAAGGAAACATTTGATTTTCTCCGGTAAAAAAATCAAACACTAAGTTGCATTCGGGCGAGTAGTGAATTTTTCGGCGCTTTTACGCATGACTTCATTGACATGAGGGTAGGCTAAAGCAAAGCCATGAAATTTTGCCACACTTAGTTGTAGTACCACCATATTAGTTATAGCTACGACTGTTGCAGTGCGTCTCCCAGATAAGGAATAAAAACCTGATTCATTGAGCCCAATGGCTTCGCCCGCTTTCAAAATAGCGACGGATTGAGTATGCGGGATGTGGTTTTTGATAGTGAGGATGCGCACATCTGCTTCGCCGCGTACAATCAAAAAAATATTATCGACGGGATCGCCTTCTATGACAATGGTTTCACCTGCTGCAAAATTTTTTTCAACTAGCAAATTGGCAAGCTCACTAATTTCTTTATCAGAAAGTGGCGCGAAACACGCTTGTTTCCTAATGAAAGACTGCTTGAGGTTAAAATCAATGGTACTATCCATGCGATTCCCTTCTCTTAGTCGAACGATTAGAAACACTATACCATATTAGGGCCGGCTAGGTGAACGTGGCCTGCCAAATAATGCACAACCGGCCCTAAACTGTAAGATAAAAGATACATTTACGTGTAAATGATGAAACTTCAAGTTATCTACAATTTAGCACGCAATGGCTCTGCAACATTCTCTGCGAGGCAGCGAGAATTAGAGTCTAACATTTTATCTATTGCTGCATTGCGTGCGCGTTTACATTCACTGAAAGTATAAGAAGCATGCTGACCATCAGGAGTATAAAAATGTACTAAAGTTTTATTGTGAGCGTAACGATGAGCCAATGTTTCAATTTCAGTAAAAGTTAATTGTGCGGCATCTAATGTGCTGCTGGCCAAATGAATTTGATTGAAGCGTAATTTTCCTTTATTGCGCGATTGCACCGTAGCATTACATATAAGAGAAAAAATAGCATCGGTAGTAAGAAATGCAACGTCTTGCCCTAACACACCTAAAGCGTAGTAAGTACGATCGCTGTCCTGGCATTCAGCAATGCAAGCTGTAAGAGTGGAAGTTTTAAATTCTTCACTGACGATATGCGGTGACAAGCGTCGCAGATATTTTGCTATTTGCTCAGGAGGTAATTGATTCGGTTCTTGAAGGATTTCCCACGCTGCTTTTAATTTGGGGGAATTAAAAAAACCAGGATTAGCAGGGAGGGAGGGAGAAGAGAGAGAATCTGCCTCGGGTGAAGGAGATGCTAGGTCTCGTTCACTAAACGGATCAGGTAAAAATCTATTTTCAAAAGTATCAGGCGGGGATAAGAATCTACCATCTAAGGTGACGGTGTAGATTTCAGCTCCTGGCTTAGATAAACTTATCATAATTTGCCGGCAATGACCGCAGGATTTACCTGCTTTTTGTGTGGGATCGGGTAAAGCATCTTCAGGCGCAGCCATGATCCATATTTTTGAAAATTTTGTGTCGCCGCCGAATAAGGAGATCGCGTTGATGATGGCACTTTGTTCGCTATGCGGGCTGAGGCGATTATGCTGGCCGTGTTCAATATTAACACCTCCTACATACGCATATTCGTTTTCCCCTAGTTCAATTTCTACGAGAGCAGAGACATTATAATGAGAAAGAGGAGTAACTGACTGAGCACGTAATGTCTTTAAATTTTCAAAAATTTCAGCTTGAGAAAGCGGTTTGGGTGATCGGATCAATAATGGCATATCAAATCTCCTGGTCCAGCAAATCTAATAATAGACATTTATGAAACATGGCTCATCACTCTATAGGATTAGTACTTGGGAAGCAAGGGGTTGTCAATGGGGCTTAAGCGCTAACAAAGTTCTTGTATATTCTCGGGATTAGTTAAGCTTAATGAAAGATGATAGAATAATAGGAAATAAAAGGATATTTTCTATGAAAAAAAAGATAACCTCGTTCTTAACTAGCTGTGTGGGAACAGGTTTATTTTTTGCAAGCCAGCATGTCGTTGGATCTTATTATCCTCGGGCTGATGTGCCGGATTATGACATTGTGGTTTCCCCTTGTTATCCTTCTCATCAAACTTCGTATAGCCATTCGCATTATCATGCTAAGTATTCTAAAGGCAGCCATTATAGTATTTCCCACTATTATGTTTATAGTACTTACGCAGGTAATTTTATCTGGGTGCCATCGCCTTGCGATTGTGGTGGCGTATTAATGAGAAGACAAAGACCTTCTCTGAATGAGTTTATGTATAGCCCTTATAATCAAATGAAATACAGGCACCCTGATGAGAATGATGATGTAGATTACGACATGGATATGCGTACCAGTGATGATATTGATAATGCGTTTTAGTCAGCGTATATTGGGGCTAGGTGTTATGTTGGAGCAGGATATTTTATGCTATCACGAGGAATGATTTTTTTACTTACCTTTTTATTATCTAGCTGTGCTTATATGGATGGCTTGCGATATCAGCAGGATTCATTGTCAAGCGCACCGAATAAGCAAAAGAAAGTCATTAATCCGTCCAGTTCAATGAATGCGGAGCCGGCGAATAATCAAAATAATCCTGAATCAAATATAGGTAAAATGATAAGGCCATTGACGTAAAGGGTGGAAGTAGTATGTGGTGGATTAAGCGTCTTAATATTAAGACGGCATGCTGGGGAGGATGAGGCCCGTGTGCGCAGAATAATACACGCACTGTTGAATAGGTTCGGAGGTGGCAAACGCCGCTTGATAGCCTTCGGGAGTTAAAAAATTTTTAACATGATAAAGATAGGTTTCTTGTAAGTGTGTCAACCTTACCGCTTCATCCCCTGGCATAATAGAGACGGAAAAACTGGATAACGATGTCCACAAGCCTTGTCCTAAGGCTTTAATAAGCGCTTCTTTTTTCGCCCAGATTTGGAAAAAAACTTTAATTTGGTCTTCATCTGTTAGGCTTAAGAGCTGGGTATATTCTTTTTGACTAAAGAATCGTCGAGCGACGTCTTCTTTAAAAGGTGGCTCTATTTTTTCTATATCTACCCCAATGTTTTGCTGGGTAGTGACGGCAAATACAGCAAGATCGGCTGAATGTGAAACGTTAAATTGTAAATCATCCGAATTATCTTTGAGAAAAGGTTTGCCTTGCGGACCGTATATGAAAGCTATTTCTTTTGCTGCGCTGCCAGTATAACGACTCAATGTTTTACGTAATAAACCGCGTGTGATAATGAATTGCTGGCGGTGCAGTGGAAAATGAAAGCGCATTGCACGTTCGACCTCATCTGGACTCAATAAACTAAGTAAAGAGGATTCATCGAGGATGAAATCAGATATTTTTATCAGCCATAGATGCACGACCTGAGGAAGAAGAGGGAGCAATGTATTCATAAATTAATCCAGCAACATGACTCGCGATTTGCTTGGTTTGCGAGTATGATTCCTCTGTGTTTAACTAAAGGGAGACTATAACCATGGCCACTGTGACTTTGCAAGGCAAACCGCAACAAACCGTAGGCGATTTACCTAAGCTTGGTAGCCAAGCACCCGATTTTATTTTAACTAAAACTGATTTATCGGAAGTGAGCTTAGCAGATTACGCGGGCAAAAAAATCTTATTAAGTATTTTCCCAAGCGTAGATACTGGGACGTGTGCGGCTGCCATGCGTCATTTCAATGAGAAAGCGAGTAAGATAGGTGATGCAATAGTTCTTTGTATCTCCGCCGATTTACCTTTTGCTCAAAAGCGTTTCTGTGCGGCAGAAAATTTGAATAATGTTATGCCGGTTTCTATTTTTCGTCATTCTGATTTCGGCAGAAAATACGGTGTACTGCTTAGCACGGGTCCCCTTGCTGGCTTATTGTCGCGGGCTGTGGTGGTGATTAATGAGCAAGCGAAAGTGGTTTATACTCAGCTTGTACCTGAAATTTCTGCCGAGCCGAATTATGAAATTGCGTTGGCTGCGTTGAGATAGGATGGGATGTCACATGTCTCCGTATTTTTTTTATAAAAAAGATCTCCTCTTTGCGGAAGAAGTTAGCTTAGCAGAGGTTGCAGAGCGTTATGGCACGCCTTGTTATGTGTACTCGCGTTCTGCATTAGAAAATCATTGGCACGCTTTTACTTCGGCTTTTGGTAAGGTACGGCATCGTATTTGTTATGCCGTCAAAGCTAATGCGAATCTGGCTATTTTGCAAATTTTTGCCAAAAAAAAGGGGGGGTTTGATATTGTTTCTGGAGGAGAGTTAGAGCGTGTGTTAGCGGCCAAAGGAGAGGCCAAGAAAATTATTTTTTCGGGTGTAGGTAAACAACACGCAGAAATAATTCGTGCGATGGATGTGGGCATTGGTTGTTTTAATGTAGAATCGGAGGCTGAGTTGGAACGCTTGCATACTCTTGCCATGCAGCGAAAAAAAGTGGTCGAGATTGCTCTGCGCATTAATCCTAATATTGATGCGCGTACTCACCCTTATATTGCGACGGGTCTAAGTGATAATAAATTTGGGATCGATGCGAGTGAAGTCGTCTCACTTTGCAAAAGAATTCAAGCCACTCTGCCTTATTGCAAATTGATAGGGATAGCTTGTCATATTGGTTCGCAATTAACAGAGCTTAGCCCTTTTATGGAAGCCCTGGATTGTATGCTGGCTATAATTTCTATGTTAAAAACAGCGGGTATTTCATTGCAGCATGTTGATATGGGCGGTGGCTTAGGGGTGTGTTACCAAAATGAAACTCCGCCTAAGATCACAGAGTATGTTAGTGCGCTTTGTTCAAAATTACAGAATAGCGGTTTGGAAATTATTATTGAGCCAGGACGTGCATTGGTTGCGGATGCTGGTGTTCTCCTTACGCGGGTGGAATATGTCAAATCTACACCGCATAAGAATTTTGCTATTGTGGATGCGGGCATGAATGATTTGCTTCGTCCGGCACTGTATGATGCTTGGCATTCTATTAAAGCGGTGAAAATCAATCAGGACATTTCAGAGAAAAACTATGATATCGTGGGGCCGGTGTGTGAATCTGCGGATTGTTTTGGCAGAAATCGCAGTATGGCCTTAAAAGAAGGGGATGTATTGGTCATTGATTCGGTGGGTGCGTATGGTGCTTGCATGAGTTCAAATTATAATGCGAGGCCTCGCGCAGCAGAAGTGATGGTGTATCAAGATAAAATATTTCTCGTTCGAAAGCGAGAAACAGTGCAGAGTTTATTTGCGGAGGAGGATGTAAGCGTAATAGGATGAGACGAGAGTATTTAAAGAGAAGAGTTTTAATTAGAGGTAATACTATTAATATCAGGGTTTTCCCGTAATAGTTTGAGCGCTATACGCATAAAAAAATATTTTATTTATAAATAATTTAAATGAATTGAATCAAAGTATTCACAAATCAAAATAAAGGTATATAATTAATTTGTTCGACTAACTCGAGCAGACTTTTTTAAACTTCTTAAGGAGCAGTAACCATGGCTACATCCAAGAAAAAAACCAGCAAAAAGAAAAAGTAAGTTAAAACTCTAGGGGGGATGCTTGCATCTTCCCTAGTTTTCTTCAAATTCCTTTCTTAGCAGTTATCTCTTTACTTCCCCCTCCTACTAGCTTCTCTTAGACACATTGAGCTCATCTCATTCGGAGTCTATCTTTTTCACTAAGTTCATTGAGGGAGGTTCTTTACTATTGTCACTGATTAGTAAGAGAGCGCGAACAGTTAACGGAGTTTATCTCCAGAAAGGGCTCGCAAGAATGGCGACGCCTAAGGTAAGTGTTTAGCTGCTTTTTAAAAGAGGAGGGCTCTTCAATATTTCGCTAAGTTGCTGCTTGTCTTGTATATGTTGCCAGGAAAAAAATAAACTGCTGCCCATGGCTATCAACGCTCCTGTGCCTGTGAATAGTTTTCCTATTCCTAATAGTCCTGTCGGAACTAAAGCTGCACCACCGGCTGTTAAAATTAACAAAATGCTGACTGCAGCAAGCAGAGCGTACGCAGCCATTTTTATTTCCTTGGGCAAAGGTAAGTTTTCAATCTCCTGCTGGAACTTTTCTATTTGCGTAAAATCGGTATCATATTTTTTCTGAGGCGTGAGTACTAAAAATTCCCAGGAATGTAATATCTTTTTAAGATGTATTTTTGTTCTATACGATACGGCCGGCCTCTCTCTTCTTTGAGAAGAAGGCCTACCTTCTAAAAATTCCCGCACTTTCCTTATGTTTTCCGTCAGCTGTGCATCGATTTTCTCATAGGCTTGCGCGGTTATTTCAATGGCTAAACTTCTAAAGATTTCTTTGTTTACGCTTAAGAGTAAATTTTCATTATTATAAGGATCAAAATAATCCGGAAAATGATTATGCACTGCTTTCGCTTCTTCTACTGTGCTAAAGGAGAAAGTGTATGATAGGGGCGGTCCGTCGTTTTTTTCTTGTATTTCGCACTGTTTTATATCGTAAAGATACTGTACTACTTGGCTAAGTTTTTGTAGTTCTAAGGGAGGCATCAAAGCAAAAGCTTCTCTTAAGTGCACTTTTGCCCATCCTTTAAGCCATATTTCTGCTGCAGGGCCTTCTGGTTTTTCTGGGGAAAATTCTTCTTTTTCTTCTTGTACCTCCCAGAGTCGAGCAGTTTGTATCTGTTGGGGTAGTAACTTTTGTCTCCAGCGAATAAAAATATTTTTTTTAAGAGATTCTAATAATTTCAAGATATCTTGTGCCTCACCGTCTACATTTTCTGAGATAACTAAACTCATTTTGGCATGCATGCGTGCCAGTTTATTTTCGTAATCTTCTAGGTCAGATAAAGAATCGAAGCAAGTAGGTAGCATTTGTTCCTGGTTATCGCTTTCTTCTTCTCCTACTCTATTTAACCCTAAAAAAAGACAATCAAAATTAGACCATTCCCAGTCTGTTGTTGGCTCAGAAGGCGGCCTGAACTTGAAATGTACCTTTAGGCGAGGTAATTTGTAGTACTGTTGATAATAGTATCTTAAATTAAAAAGTTGTTCCGATAAAGAAAAACGACCCTCTTGCATTGCTTGGATGTGATGTTCAATTAGCATGTAGCAAAAATCACGTTGAGTATCCCTAATATTGTAGGAAAGATGAGTAGTAATAGGATCACGTGGGATAGGATTACCAGGCTTTCTTAAGAAAAACCCGCAAAATAACAAGTACGTAGATAATGTATTTTGAAAACTAAGCTTTTGTTCTTGATAACTATAATCATACTTATGCAGCTTGGATAAAATTGATGATAGAATATTTTCTTTATTAAGGAATGGCTCTATTTTAGAAAGAAGGCTCGTATGACTGCTCGCACTATAAGAAGAAGATTTTATCGCTTCCTGAAGAATTAACGCTGCAATAAAAAAATCCTCCGTCTCAACTGCTCTTTCTAATAACATTAAAAACACCTTAGGAGGGAGAGTAGTATTGGGTGAAAAATGGGGTTCTATGACACCCTTTATTTTCTGAGTAAGGCTTCCTTGATAGTATAAAAGCCCGCTATCATCTTCAAAAATAATGAGCGGGCCCGAACCCTCTGCCAGCGGGAGCGTCGATAAAAAATGGAGCTTTTTTTTCACCGGAACTGCATTCCATTCTTCTAATGACTTCCCGAGCGGTCTTCTCTCCGCTTTCTGCTGTTCTGTCAGTGTGCTTTGCTTGATTATACAAGATGCTGGAGCAGTGGGACTTAATGGCATATTACCTCGCATGTATAGTTTTTTTATTGAGCGGAATAATGAATGAGTTTTTCTCGCAATGATTCCGTTAAAATAATACAATCTTTAGCATAATTCTTTTTCTCTTTACTCTAACTTATATTATAGGAGAAGACAATGAAAGCAAGAGATAGAGATATTAAATCCTCCATTTTTGTAGGAGAGTTTAAAGATGACAAAAGCCGTGATCAACTCACTCAATCTTGTACTCAAGAAGATCGAGAGGAAAACACACTCTATGTTATCACGGATGCGTCTACAGGTAAGCCGTATTTTAGTATTCGATGGCCCGTTGAGTATCGTGATGAAAAAAATGGAGGATTTAATCAAGAGTCAATTCAAAATGGGGAGTGGGTGGGTTTTGGGAGTATACCGAAGTTAAATTACTTGCATCAAGCCGAAAATAAAAATGATTCTGACGCTGAATTAAATAAATGCGCAAAAAAGATAGAATGGCACCTGACTAAAGTAGAGAAAGCAATATCGGATAGAGACCGCCTCCAAAAAATAGATGAAGATACTCTATGTGATTTATTTAGTAACTTTCAAGAAAAAAATATCACACAATTTTTTGGTGCAAAGATGCTTGCCTCTGTCAAGAAATTAAGAACCACGCTATTTCGGGGTAAACGCATTCCGGGTCAAGATAGCGAGCAATTTGATTTTAAGGAGAGTCGATTTGAGGATGTGAAATGTTTCGCAGAATTAGTGAGAGCATTGAGGGAAACGCCGGTTAAAAAAATGAGTCAAAAAGAGGCTAGCGAAGATAAAAGAATACAAGAAATTGCAGGAGTAGCCGCACAGTTGGAAAAAAATCTAGAATTTCGGAAGGACGAATTTGGATTGCAATGTTTGAAATTTTTATCACTTATTTTAGGCGCTATCTTAGTGGCTGCCCCCGCTGCGCTAGCGGGTTTTAAAGCGGGGGCAGCGTTGGGCACGATAGTGGGGGGAGGGGTTGCTTCTGTTCCTCTGGCTATGATGGGGGGAGGGGTGGGTGCACTCTTGGGAGGGGGTTTTGGACTATTTGAAAGCCGGGTAGCTGTGCGTCGTGTAAGTAAGCGTTGTGCTGAAGTGGATTATTCGGTGGCTATAAATGTGATTGCGAAAAGGCGAGTCGGAGGATAAAGGGAGAATAATTTTTCTCGTTATGCGACAGCAAGGCTTCTCATAAAGATGATCGCCGCACGATTATCATTTTTAAATAATCTGTTTCTGGGATAGATAAATGCACCGGATGATCGGGTGCTTGGTGGCCGCGTTCTAGAATTTGCAGCTCACAGGAGGCATGTAAGCCAGCCCGACGTATTGCTTGGGTAAGATCATCATAGGTGAGATGCATAGAGCAAGAGCAGGAAATGAGGATACCGTCGGCAGAAAGCAGTTTGAGTGCAGCTTCGTTGATGCGTAAATAAGCGAGCAAGCCTTCTTTTTTGTCTTTTAATTTTTTCATGAAGGCAGGTGGATCAAGAATGATAAGACCAAATTTCTCTTTAGCGTGAGCCAGCTCTTTTAGGGCAGTAAAGGCATTCTCGTTTAGAGTACGTATTTTATGTGTTACCTGATTTAACTCGGCATTTTCTTGAATGAAAGTCGTTGCAAGAGGAGAAGCCTCGATGCAAATTACTTCTTTTGCTCCCGCATTTGCAGCTTGAATGCCCCAGCCACCCACATAACTAAAGACGTCTAGCACGCGTTGCCCAGTGACATATCCTGGCAAGCGTGATCTATTTAAACGATGGTCGTAAAACCAACCTGTTTTTTGACCCTCCCATAAAGGAACATAGAAGGAAGCATTATTTTCTTCTAAAAAAACTTTTTTGGGCGGAGAACCTAAGCCAGCTTGAATGATATTATCTAATCCTTCTTGTTGGCGTATTGCGTTGTCATTGCGTAATAAAATGGATTCAATATCAGGCAATACGGCTTGGAAGGCGGCGATGATTAATTCTGTTTTGGCTTCCATACCCGCTGTATTGATTTGCAAGACCAGAGTGTTACCAAAGCGATCCGCAATGAGACCAGGTAAACCGTCGCTTTCCCCAAAAATAAGGCGATAATAAGGCTTTAGAAATAACCGGTTACGTAAGGCCAAAGCATTTTGAATGCGCTGAATGAATAAGCTCAGGTTTAATTGCGCATGAGGTTGACGGGAAAATAAACGCGCCGTGATAAGTGAATGGGGATTGATGTAGGCCATGCCTAAAGGGGTTTTATCATAGGCTTGAATTAAAATTTCTTCGCCTGGAGAAAAATCTTTTAGCGGTGTTTCTTGGGTATCGATTTCATTGCTGTAAATCCAGAGATGGCCTGCACGTAAACGGCGATCTTCATTTTTTTTGAGGCGTAGTGTTTTAGGCATAATGGTAGGAGATAAGCTAAATAAATGGGCCATTATGACGGATAGTATATATTTTGGCAAGGCGGTGTTTTTTAGTACTCTACATCATTAAGCTGACTAAGTCTGATTTTTTTTCATTGCATTATAAACTCAGATTATTATACTAATTGGAGTAAAAGCTACTATAAACAAAGGAATGTTATGCCTCAACCCACGGACGAATTTAAACTTGAAAAGCAAAGCATACAGATTGCGAATTCTCAGCAGGAATGGAATAGATTATCCCTCAGTGAAAAGTTGCAGAGTTTACCAAGCAGTGCCGAAGAGGGTCATGCGCCGCTCATTATTTTTAAAGAGAGCGGCAAATTATATTGTCGAGGTCAACTTTCTCTACCATTGAGTCAGTGTATTCGAAGCCTATTGCAAGAACAGAGTGAGGGAGAGAGTTCTACTATTCAAGAGATTCAAGTTGCGAAGGAAGCGGTTTGTGATCCTTGGGAAGAGGAAGTAGTTAGCCCTTTTGTAAAAATAATGAATGCCGCACTTTGTCAAAAAGAATTTCTGGTGGCGCAACTTATTTTTGAAGATCAAAGCGCAGGGATGGGCCAGGATGCCTTAGATCACCTCGTGTTCGATAAACACGGATTTTTCTGTTTTTTTGAATTCCTCGCCTATGTGTGTCACGAGTATGATTATTGTCGATTTGTTGAAAGCGATGATCTAAATACCCAGCAAAAAAAAGATCAATGGGATGCTTATCTTGCATTTCTTAGAAGTTATAGTGAGTGCCAAGACTCTTTTTCATTATTTAATATGATTAAAAGCTACATAGATGTAATAAAAGAAGTAAGCGAGCTTGATAGAAAAAAAGAAGTAGATAATTTAGGTGTGCAGTATGAAAAAATAAATAAGTTTTTTGGCGGTAAAAATGCACAAGATATCGCTGCATTGTTGGAGTTCTTAAAAGAATTTACTAGACCAGAAAAGAAATGGTCAAAGGAGGAATTAAGCGCATGTGAAATAAGATTTGAGTCTGTGCACGAAAAAATAGCTTTGACCGAAGAGCACACTCCCGAACAGCAAGCTTCTTTACGTTTCTTGCAAGTACTGAAAAGAAATATTTTTATTCGCTGCAAACAGGAATTATTGCCGGGTTACCAACCAGTTTCCCAAAAAGAAAGTTCTTTAGAAAATGCTAAAAAATTATGGGCAGGTCATTCGATAGTTGCTCACGTGGAAGAAGCGATGATGCTTCAACCTGCCTTAAAGAGGAAAGAGTTGAGTGCGGTGATACACTACGTGTATGGTGTGCCTTGTAAAATAATGAAGTTCGAGAAAACAAAATACGAATTGAATTTTGGTAGAGATGGGGATGCAGTGGGTCGTCATTTGCAGAATTATGGCTTTTTTGATGCCTCAGAGCCTCATTTTTTACGTATAGGCGCAGAGCAGCTTTTACGGTTATCTGCTTATATAAAAGCATTAGCCTATGAAAAAATCTGTGCGGAGTGGAAGAGTAAAGAAGCGTGCTTAAAGATACTCTATGATAACGAAGAGATACCGCCTAGGGCAAAAAAGCATATAAAGAAAATAGCCGACTCTTTTCTTTCGCATGCTATGGGAGGAGGCTCGCTAAGTCTTAAAATAAAACCTGAAGATATGAAACAACTTCAACATGATTTAGAAAATTTACCCTTATCTTTGGAATTGAAAGTCACGCTAGCTGCTTTGATAGTGACGGTAGGTATTTTACTGATTTTAAGCACAGGAGGCGCTGGGTTGGCATTAGTTTCGACAGCGGGGAAAGTGGCAACCTCCACCAAAATAGTCGCTGGAGTGGCAAGCTGTGAATTGATTCCATTAATGTTTTTTGGATATCACTATGCAAAAGATAAAAACCAAATTAAAGCAGCACTGCGAGAAGATGGGCAGGGACAAAAGTGGGCGCCCTCTCTATTGTCTAGCTAAAAAGCTATTTGGAAATGCTCATCCTTTCTTTTGGAAGAGAGGTGCATTGATTTAAAAATCGGTTCTGCATCAAGAGAGAGAAGTTGAGTTTTCTTCTGATTGGGACTGATCCCAACCATAAATATCATCGCGGAATTGGATATTACCATCGTCAGCGACCCATGCTGTTAAGTAAGTAATGATGACAGGTATGGGCTTTGCAAGCTTAATATAGCTTGTTTTTCCCTCGCTTAAAATAGTTTCCATTCGTTCGGCGCTCCAATTTTTATTGTTTTCCATCAGATAATTGACCAATTCAAAAGGTTTTTCTAAACGGATGCAGCCTGAACTGAAAGCACGTTTGTCAGCATCAAACAAGGTTTTTGCGGGTGTATCGTGCATATAAATATCATGGGAATTTTGGAATTCAAATTTCACCAGACCTAATGCATTATATTCGCCCGGATCTTGGCGAAAATGATATTGAAAGCCTTTTTCTGCAGCGGCTTGCCAATCTATTTCTTGCGGGTTGATTTCCGGGGAATTATCTTCCTCTCGGTTAATGACTTTAATATGCATTTCTTGTAAGTAGTTTGGATTCTCGAGTATTTTGGGCACAATATCTTTTTGAGCAATGAGCTTAGGCACATTCCAATAAGGGTTGAGTATAATGCGAGTGACAGTGGAGTTGATTTCAGGGGTGGGGCGTGTGGGTTTGCCTATAATGGCTTTCATGCTTAAAACGGTCATGCCATTTTCGACAAGATCGAGTTTATAATCCGGAACGTTCACGAGAATATAATCATTATTTAATTCGCTGGATAATTTTGCCCATCGTGCCATGTTGATTTGAAGTTGTTGTATACGTTGCAGCGGGGAAATATTTAATTCAGCCCGTGTATCATGACCAACGATGCCATCTGGATTGAGGCCATGACAAGTTTGAAATGTTCTGACGGCATTGGCTAATTCTTCATCGTACGTATCTAAGGCAATGCTATCATGGCTTTTTAATTCACCGGTGGCTTCCAAGCGGTTACGTAGTATCATCACTTCATTGCTTTTCATGCCGGGCTTTAATAAGCCAGCCTTGGAAAGTAGAGGCCAGGGGTGAGTAGCGGCGTTTTTGTAAATAGCCAATGCTTGTTGTAAGGCCACATAATTTTTAGTTGCGATGGAAGTAGCATTATTATAGGTTGACGAGGCCAGGGAGGGATCTATGGCGAAGCAAGCGCTGAAGTGAAAGAGGATGAGGATGTTTAAAAATAGTTGCATGAACACGTGAGAAAGTTTATTCATGATAGGCTCCCAGTTTTAGATTTTAATTCTATATTTAACATGTGTTAAGGTGATAACATAAAGCTGTGCTTTTATCAAGCACAGCTATTGTGTTATGGCTAAGATATTGCTAAAATTTGCCATTCTATAAAAAACGCGGAGAAGAAACGATGGCTCAGTGGCAAAAATCTCTATTTATTTTCTTACTGTTTTTTACTTTTTCTAACAGTTGGGCATTTCAGCCGCCCACAGGGTTTCCTTTCCCTATCGAGCATTATGATCAAGACATCACACATTGGATCAATGCAGAGACATTACCCCAAAAACCGTTGATGGATAGCCAGGTGCAAGATCAACAACTTAAAAATTTTTATGATTATTACATCGGTTCGATGTCGCCCTGGGATGTCAATAGAATGACAAGTATGGTGATGGGGGATCTTCAACCCGTTCTCTCGAGTGTTTTTGATGAATATGACAATAGTAAACAAACTGCAGAGGACAAAAAAGGACGTAGTGCGTGCAATGCAGCTCCCTATTCTGATGCATGGATCACAAACATTAAGCAATTAGCTAATATATCGCAGTTTGCTCCTAAGAATTATGATGCTACCAAACGAGGCATCACTATTGATAATTTGAATGTACGTGCGTTGCCTACGGAGGATCGCTATTTTTTTAATTGCAGTTTACCTGGAGAAGGGGATTCTTTTGATTATTTGCAAACATCTGCATTGTGGGCAGGTACGCCCGTGTATATTTTAGGTGAAACAGTAGATCACCAATGGTATTTAATTAATAGCCCTGATTTTATAGGTTGGGTAAAAAGTGCAGGTGTAGCGCAAGTCGATGACAAATTTGTGAATGATTGGAAACAAGCGGCTACTCACAAACTAGTTGCCATCCATAGCCCGATTAATCATAAGCCGCTTGGGGTGGTTGATGAAGAGACGCACACTAAGCGTTTTGCTGGTTATATAGGCGCTTTTTTTCCGTTAGCTAAAGAAGAAAATAATGGATTTCATATTTTTATTCCTGTAATGGGGGCGAATCATCAAGCGGTGATGCAACAGGCTTTTCTTAAAAAAGAAGATGCTGTGTTAATGCCTTTATCTTCGACTACCTCCAATATTATTTCGGTGATCAATCAGCTGAAGGGAATGGTTTATGCGTGGGGTGGTTTTAATAATGTAGATCCCGCTGTATTTAGTTATGATTGCTCCTCAGCATTAAAAAGTATTTACACTCCCTTTGGTATTTGGTTGCCTCGGCATTCCAGTGATCAAGTGAATCCCGAGAAAATGATAGGGCGTGTCTCGGATTTCTCGAGTGAGAATGTAGATGAACGAATAGCTAATTTAGTAAAAAAAGATGCGGCGGGCTCAGATCACCGATTTATGACAGTGGTGTATATAGGGGGCCATGTCTTTATGTATGTAGGTGATTATGTGGATCCGGCTCACCCCTCTACTACCCCCGTTGCTCTAACATTTCAAAGTATATGGGGTTTAAGACCGCTGCCTGGGACGGGGAGTGATGGTGCTCCATTGCCCGAGGGCCGTTATGTCATTGGGCAATCTGTTTTCTTTCCTTTATTAGCGCCCTATCCTGAACAATATCCTTATCCTGTTCCGAGAGATTTAGGGTCACTCGCTGCCAAACAGATTTTTCAAGTAGCTTATTTAGATCAATCGCCTCCTACTTCTCTATTTAAAGGCTGGTCTTTATGGAAGCGACAGCCAGAGGCGATGAGTCAAAAAGAATTGTATAGCTTGATGTTAATAGATGTTCATAGATAATAGGCTCAGTTGCTTACTATCCTAGTAAAATTTCTTGGCCTAATTATAGGGTTTCATTTGGGTCGGGAAGTGGCATCCACGATACGATATATTTTGAGTATAGGCCGGAGCTTTATTCGTCGCCTGGTGGCAAGAAAAAATAGTGTTGGGTGTCTAAGAGCGTAAAGCATTGGGTTTGAAAAAAGAGGTATGATGCAGGGGATCGAAAAAATCGGTCATAGCCATTGTATAGGCGGCGAGCAAAACGAGTGCGCCAGCTAGGCTTTATTATGGTGGCTATAGTGCTTATTGTATCTTGTGGAGTAGCGGGATTAGGAGGTGCAGCGTTAGGTGCTATGATAGGAGGCAGTGTGGCTTCCGTGCCCAGTACCCTCATCGGGGGCTGCTGGAGATAGAATAGGAGAAGGGGGCCAAGATCCGTCCTTATAACTCAATTTATCGCTGCTCTCCTAATAACTCAGTAGGCAGTAATGCAGCAATCTCATCCAACGTCAAGCCTGTCATGTCTGCAATAATAGGGCGAGGAATATCTTTTAATAACATACGAAGAGCTATTTCTTTAGCTTTATTTTCTGATCCTTGCTCGATACCTTTTTCTCTAGCTAATGCTTGTGCAACCGCAAGCTCTACTTCTCGAGTTTGAATCAGGCTGGCTTCTAAGCTCACACTTTCCATATAACTCTCATACGCTCATCTGTCTTTTTCTGAGAGCTTAAGCATATCCAGGCGTTTCTTGGCCAACTCAATGCCTTTCGCTTTAAATCCTTCTTGTACCATTTCATTTTTTAGTAAATATATCCATTCGTCAAAGCCTGTTTGGATTATATTTTTAAATCGTTTCAATTGAATCAGGTAATACGTTGGGTAAATATCTTGCGGACGATGATAATCAAAATTTAAGTACGCTTTTTTATCACTCTCGCTAAAAGTTAAACTTTCCTGCGTCTGTAACCCTTTAAACTCTGTCTCTCCCTTGTATAAATAATCGCTGCCTTGATCTAAATTAAATAACAAAATACTCACTGAAATCACTTTGGGAATTGCGCTATAAGGTTGACCTTTTTCAATATATTCCGTTACTACTTTAGATGTACCAAATAAAATTCGATGCCAATAATCCCATTCACTCACTGTTTGGATTTCAATAATCACTTTTTGTTTTTTTTGAGTCTCAACCAGTAAGTCTACCCGATTAAATTTCACCGTCTCTTGTTCACTGTTCGATTCGCTTTCTAGCAAGGATTGAATATGAATCGATTCTTTTAATAATTCCGACAAAAAACCTTCCAAAATCCCAAAATTGGCTTTTTGACGCAAAATATTTTTAATGGCCCAGTCAAATCGAACAAGTTTATTCATCTTCTTTTCCACCTCTTTATCTCATTCCTTAAATTCCAGTATTCCGTTCTCCTACCCTTTTTCAATTCCGTGCGTCTGCTTCACCTCGTTTTTCAAGCGTAATGCTCTTATGTTCTTGGATGCTAAACACTAGTGCTTTGTTGCTACGGGCGCCGAATAAAATTCCGGCCTATACTCAAAATGCCTCGTATCGTAAAGGTGCCACTTTCGGCCCAACTGAAACCCTATTTTTCAAATATTAAAATAATAGGCCGCGGGATTTGGCTTTTCCTATCAATGCCACAGCATTCCTTTTAAGTTCTGCAAACTTGATTTTTACAATTAACGAAAGAATTTTAAAAAAGAAAAAAGTAGAATGGCGGATTGCGCAAACAGTAATGCTATTATCCATTGGATAAGATCAGTTTTTATTTCTAATATTTTTACACTTAATTTTGTCTCTACCTCGTGTATTTTTACATTTAATTTTCCCTCTACTTCTTGTAAATCTTTTTTTGTTGCTGTCTGATAATCAAATATTTCTGCTAATGCCTCAGATTGTGCTTCGGCTTGTTTATCCGGCACACCGGATTGTTTAAGCTTATTGGCATAAGCTAATGTATCAAAATTCAGCGCATGACCCATCCCATTCACCTCTTAACTTTTTAGCCTTTAAAGTTCGCCTTCTTCTATTGTATAGCCCACTTGACAGCGATCAAGAAAAAAATTAGCATGCACCTACACAAAGATGGCGCGGGGTGCTGATTGAATCATTGGCTGAGACATACCCGTTGAACTCGATCTGGATAATACCAGCGTGAGGAACGCCTGTAGCATAGAAGGTGCATTTTAAAGAGGGCACACTCTAACCTTCGCCATCTCCTGAGTTTTTACTAATGGAGAGATGAAGATGTCCATCAATACGCTTAAAACCAAAACTACTCTATTGCTTAATTGGTACGCCAATCCTTACCACACCCCTATTTTTGCTGCAAAAGCCTTAGGTTATTTCCAAGAAGAAGACTTGAATGTGGCTATTATCGAACCCACCGATCCCAGTGATGTGACTGAAATAGTGGGCATGGGCAACGTGGATTTCGGTTTAAAAGCAATGCTGCATACGGTGGCAGGGCGTGCGAAAGGGTTCCCCATTACTTCTGTGGCTACTTTGCTCGATGAACCTCCCACAGGATTAATTGCATTGAAATCCAGCGGGATTCATTCTTTCCATGACATTGTAGGAAAGCGAGTGGGTTATATCGGTGAATTTGGAAAGAAAATTATTGATAATCTAGCTCATTACGCAGGTATTGATTCAAATTCTTATGAAGCAGTACGTATTGGCATGAATGTCACTGATGCGATTTGTCGGGATCTTATTGATACAGGTATTGGATTTATTAATTTCCAAAAAGTAGAATTGGAACACTTGCAAGGTGAAGTGAATTTTCTAAGATTAGATCAATTAGCGGGGTTAGGATGTTGTTGTTTTTGTTCTATTCAATATATTGTACCTCATAGAATGCTAGAGAAAGAACCGGGCAAAACAAAAGCATTTCTAAGAGCGATACAACGCGGCGTAGCTTTTACCACAGAACAACCGGAGGAAGCGTTTGAATTGCTGTGCCAAGCGAAACCCCAGATGCGTACGGCACTCTATAAGACCATATTTAATCGCACCCTTCCTTTCTTTTCGAGATCCACGCTGAATGTGGAGCGCGATTGGAATAAAGTGCTGCGTTTTATGCAACATCTAGGTCTTGTGGAGTCGAGTTTTGATATTGCAACATGTTATACGAATGATTATTTACCTGCTTATCCTCATTCTGATTTGGAGCCTATTGTGTGTTGTATTGAAGAGGTGGCATGAGAGTAGGCATTGCCGGTGCCGGTATCCTAGGGCAATTGTTAGCGTTAGTGTTAATGAATGCCGGCTGGGAAGCTACTCTATTTGATTTTAAAACGGGGGAAAATTGTAGCGAAACCGCAGCAGGGCTACTGACTCCCATTACGGAACTCGAAAAAACTGAACTAAGTATTTTTAAATTGGGCATGGAAGCCTTGACTTTGCATTGGCCGCGCTTAATTCAAGCCTTAAAAAGCAAAGTATATTTTAAAAAACGAGGCAGCCTCATGCTATCCCATTATCAGGATCATGCTGATTTGAATCGTGCTATTCGCATGATTTCAAGTAAGCTTTCAAATGATCGATTTTATAAAAAATTGACTGCGCATGAAATAACGGAATTAGAGCCTTCTCTTTCTAAATTTCAACAAGCCTATTATTTTCCGGAAGAAGGACAGCTTGATAGTCAAAAATTGCTAGAAGTATTAGGCCGTACTCTCATTAAAAAAAACGTGACATGGCACAAAAATACATTTGTTTATGAAGTTCAGCCAGGAAAAATAGTAACTCAAAGCAAATCTTATCTCTTCGACCTCGTCTTAGATTGCCGGGGGCTGGGAGCAAAAAAAACGTTTAAAGAATTACGCAGTGTAAGAGGAGAATTAATTTGGTTATCTTTACCCAAGTTAAATATGACACGGCCTATCCGTTTAATGCATCCGCGGTATAGTTTATATATTGCTCCTCGACCACGAAATCAATATATTATAGGGGCAAGCGAAATTGAATCGGAGGATACCAGCCCTATTTCCGTACGTACAGCGCTGGAATTATTAACAGCAGCCTATAGTATAACTCCTTCTTTTGGTGAAGCGCGTATCATTAAGACAGCGACACATTGTCGTCCCGCCTTAGCTGATCATTTACCTAAAATAAAATACTGTGAAGGCTTGCTGGCTATTAATGGCCTGTATCGTCATGGGTTTTTAATTGCACCCACTTTAGCCTTCGAAATAAGTCAATGGATTGAGAAAGGCATGGCGTCTGTTCACTATCCAGAATTATGGGAGAAAGCGATATGATTTCTGTGTGCTTAAACAATAAAACTATCCTTGTTAAAAAAGAAAGTAGTCTCTTGTCTATTTTACAAGAACATATCCACTTACAAAGTTGTTATGCTGTCACCTTAAATCAGCATTTTGTTCCAGCCGCGAAACATGGCACTACTCAGCTGAAGCAAAATGATGTCATTGAAATTGTAACGCCAATGCAAGGGGGATGAGATGTGGACTTTAGCAGATAAAATGTTATCAAGCCGTTTTTTACTGGGCACAGCGCACTATGCTTCATTGGACATCATGAAAAATGCGATTCGTGCTGCTAAAACAGAGGTGATTACCGTTTCTCTCAAAAGGCAACGGCCAGAGAAAAAAGGGGGAGAGCAATTTTGGTCTAGTATAAAAGCAATGAATTGCCATCTTTTACCTAATACAGCAGGTTGTCATCAAGCAAATGAGGCTATTACGATGGCTGAAATGGCACGAGACATGTTTCAAACAAATTGGATTAAATTAGAGGTGATCGGTGATAATTATAATTTGCAGCCGGATCCTTTTGAATTAGTCTATGCGGCAAAAATTCTTGTAAAAAAAGGGTTTGAAGTTTTTCCATATTGCACGGACGATTTAGTATTATGCCAACGTTTGGTCGATGTGGGCTGTCGAATTTTAATGCCTTGGGCAGCGCCTATCGGTTCAGGAAAAGGATTATTGAATGTGTATGCCATGGAAACTCTCCGTCAGCGTTTACCCCATATCACTTTGATTGTGGACGCAGGGATTGGTACCCCTTCGGATGCCGTTCATGCTTTAGAATTAGGATATGATGCTATTTTACTTAATACAGCGGTGGCATTGGCAAAAAAACCCATCCAAATGGCCGAAGCTTTTCGTGATGCGATTATTGCTGGCCGAGCTGCTTTTGAAGCCGGACTCATGTTAGAAAGAAATATGGCTTCCCCTAGTACAAATTTAGTGGATACACCTTTTTGGCATCAAGAAAAAGACATTTCTTCTCTACAAGATTGGATGGCATTGCCATCCTAAATGCTGAGGAAAATCCTATTGCTTACCAGAGATGAAATTCAAATTTATTCGCAACAAATAAAATTAAATGAAATAGGCTTATCCGGACAAATGGCCTTAAAAAAAGCACGTGTTTTGTGCATAGGTGCAGGGGGTTTGGGCTCATCGTTATTGTTATATTTAACGGCAGCCGGCGTAGGAACGATAGGTATCATAGATGATGATATTATTGAGCCGAGCAATCTACATCGGCAAGTATTATATCAACATGCTCAGATTGGCCGTCCAAAAGCGGAGATGGCGAAACAGCAATTAAACAAGTTGAACCCGACTATCCGCATCTTAGCTTATTCTGAGCGGCTTAGCATAAAAAATGCTGAGAATTTATTTAATGAGTATGACATTATTGCCGATTGCAGCGATAATTTTGACACGCGTTATTTAATCAACGATACTTCTTTTTTAATGAACAAACCCTATGTCTTTGCAGCTGTTTCACAGTTTGGTGGGCAGTGCGCTATTTTTTTAGCTAAAAATTCTGCGTGTTTTCGTTGTTTATTTCCTGCCGTACCCAGCCTCAATTGCTTTTCCTCTTGTGAAGAGAGTGGCGTGCTCGGCGTTATTCCTGGTATGTTTGGCATTATTCAAGCTACTGAAATTATGAAGTGGATTTTAAAAATAGCCGACACATTGCCACATTATTTATTTACCATAGATGCATTAACGATGAAATTTCAACGCCTTCATATTAGCAAAAATCAAGATTGCCCTTTGTGTAATAAACTATAATTTTTCAGGATAATCACTCTTACTGACTGAAGTTCCGTCACGCCAGCTCATGCTGGCAATGACGGATCATCCGGCCCTGTCCGAATTTACGGATTATAAAGCTTTGAACGACTGCCTTTACCTTTAAAACAGGTAATGTCTGACTTCTCACTCACTGTTATTCTCACGGTGCCTTTTCCTTGCATATCCCCTTTTCTTACTTCGAAATAATTATCGTTCACCGTCGATGCAGCAAGATCATTATATTCACTGACATCATCATTAAATTTAATGGTCTTATCCAATATTTGGAAATTCACTCTTGCGCCTAACAAACCTAGAGGAACCGCAGAATTGTCTACCACTTCGCAATAAAAAAAAGGTTCTTTTGCGTCAGGCTGATCTTTATTAGAAAGATCAAAGCTCAATTCCGCAGTATTTGCAGAAAAAGCTTGTGCAGAAATTAAAGTTAAGGCGGCTAATAAAAGTAAATTTTTTTTCTTTGCTTTTTTCATACTATATTCTCCATTCATTATTTAATAAGAAATCATTAAAAACAGGCAAAGTATATCTATTTTAAATGAATAATAAATTGACCTAGATCAATCTAAAAATGAATTACTCGCTACTACTACGTCGCCGTAGAGAAGAACCCTTCCCTAATGAAGCTTCTGAAGGAAGTGAGGGTTTGATGTTCTCTTCATAAGAATGCCACTGAAATTGTCCGATGACATAATTAGCATCGGGGCTTGTTACCTTTTGATAAACGCCAGAAGGGGTGAAAAAACGACCCATACGAGCATAACTGCTGCTGATGGCGGCCGAGGCTTCTGTTGTCTTATCAGATACACTATGTTTATTGCTCCGTATAAGACCTTCAGCACGTGCTAATATCCCATTAAATAAGATATCTGCTAGGGCACGTAGAGGTGAATAGAAAGCCGCATACCCTACCATAACCATCAAGGAACCCAGGCTTTCTATACAATGCATTAATCGAGCCAAATCCTTAGTTATTTTTCTTTTAGCATCTTGAAAAGGTTGAGTATAATTACCTGTCAATACGCTGCCCGGCACTATTCTTACTATAAGCATGACATACCCTGTGATCACGCTTAATGTTCTTGTAGCAATAGAATTAGGTCTATCAGGATAAAGCATTTCCCTGATGGCAGTCACGACCTTGGGATGGTCATTAAATAATTGCGCAGCGTCTTGTAGAATTTCACGCTTAGTGGTAGTGGGAAGATAAGGCAAAAGATGCGCGTGATTGGTTAAGTTATGTAGAAATAAAGGGGAAACATTATACGTCAATCTTTGCAAGAAAAGAGCCTGACTTATCTCCGGTTGTTGCAGAATGGCATTCTGAAACTTTCTTAACTTCGCATTCTGAGGCATAGATGCAAGGGCGTCATTTAATGCTTGTTGCTTTTCTGGAGGAAGAGCTCGGTATTGGTCGAGTTTATGTATTTCAGAGGTGAGATTTTGGATGAGTTGATCATACTCCTCTATTTTTCGATTGACTCTCGCTTCATCCACTGGTTGCTTTTGCGTGATGATGCAAAGCTCATACAATATAAGACCAATTTTGCCGCCGTACGTGGCCAAGGTAATACTGCCAGCTTCTCCCACTTCATCTTCAATAAATTTGCCAATCAGCGGTACTTCTTTAAAAAGAACGCCCATGCCGAAGGCTGCAAAAAAAATTACGCCGATATCCACTATCCCATCTTCCAGCGTATGAAATATTTTTCCCAGCATACTATTAGGACCTTTAAATAAGAAATCTGCTAGCATAGAAGCACTTTGCCCTTGGGTGACAGCGCTGGATATGGCTTGCCCAAAAGGGTTATGTGCCATTTCTGCACCTAACCATTGGGACGCATCTTTATAATAATGGGATAAGGGAACGGCATGGGGCGCAATCACGGAAAGCCCGCCTGCAACATAAAAACCGTTATAAAGCAGTCCAATAAAGGGATTCTTTACATGAATGGGGAGCAGAATAGCATTCATAAATTTTATTAACCCCTCCGGCACAGCACCACTTAAATCTTCCCATTCGCCTGCGGATAAATGATAAGGAGGGAGTGCCAAATGGCGAGGGCAGGCTGAAGATATCGCCTGGCTTTCATTAAGTTGCTTATTGTCATCTTCGATTACTGTGTTATTGATTCTGGCTTTATTTTCTAAATACTTCTTTTCTTCTTCACCCACAGTTGCCTTTATTTTTTCAATATCAGATTCCAGTTGAGCGATGGTATCTAGCCAATGACGATTGGTATCGCCATCTCCACCTACTTTGTAATCATCCCGCAGCTCTGCCCAAAGCTCAGTAGTCACTTGATTGAAGGTGATAAGTATGCCGCGTGCTAAATCGCCCGCCAATGCTCTGATTGCTCGTCCCAAAATGGAGGTCACCCGAAATGCGAGGGGTATCGCGGGTACTTCCATGGTCTCAGCTGCAGAGGAATAAGAAGTCTCTTTAACAGAGGGCGGAAGGTGCCTTTTAGCATATTCAACGAGTGAGCGGTTTTCAAGACTGAACAGACCACAGAATAAGCCATAAAAAATATCAGGAACAGTAAGGAGAATGCCTGAGATAACGTTGCAGATAAAATAAAATGCGCGTAGCGCCGTGTCTTTTCGATGCGCTGGCGGCCCCCCCAGAGATTCTGGTATCCAAGAAAACCAAGCAGTCCATCGTGTAGTGGTAAGTGGCAGATTTCCCCCTGCACCGGAGGCAAGAAAGTACTCTCCTTTCTTCTCATTTCGGCTAATACGATCAGCCTCTTCAATATGGCAAATGGCAGCCAATGCTTTTTTATCACCGGGTGTAAATTCAATGCAGAGTTTATCCTCTATTTTTTGTTGAGAAGAGGAGATACCAGCAGTTTTTTCTTCTTCGTGTGCGGGTGATTGTTTAGATTGATACATAGAGGTGAAATCACCTTGATGTTGAAGGAGCACAACATTATGCAAGTCAGGATCATAGGTATTGAGCACTTGCATGACATCTTCACACACATCATTAAAATCACCTCTTAACAATGCGCCTTGTCCTTTCTCTATATGCGCATGGGCGAGATTCTGATTGATACCCTGTGCTTGTTTCGCCATGTTAACCATGCGTACCCGCAACTCTGTGAATAAGGATGTTGTTTTAGCAGCATCAAGAAAATAAGGAGGGATTCCTTTCTCCAGAAAATGCTGCATAGCATCACTATCTTCCTGCAAATAACGTTCCAATTTTTCCTGGATATCGACGTCGTAGTCTTTAAGAGGGCGAATGATGGATTCTAAGGTTGATTTATACTCTTGCACACTGCGAATGTAAGTCTCAAAAGCCGCTGTTATCTGGTCTTGGGTTAAAGAAGTATTAATTAAACGCTCAAGCGGCTGCAACAGTTCCACTCTTTTTTGCCAAAATTCTAATAAAGCTTGTTTGGCTTCATATTTATTGGAAACGATACCTTCTTCATAAGCGCGCATGAAAACACATGGCCTGTAGCCGCCTATAGCATGTAACACTTGCCCAGTGAGTGCCTCCGGCTTATATACGCCATAGCTCACTGCTTTTTTAATATTGGCAGCAGTGGTTTCCCAAATACAGGAAATAGGCACCCCATTTTTTTTTATCACAATAATCTGGCCTGTGCCTATGGGCTTACTAACTTTTGAATAGGTCAATGTTTCTTTGCTGAAATCTTGGCCGGGAAAAACACTGATAGGTTTTATAGTTAATGTTTGATCATTCGATAGTTTAAATTCTTCTAATTCTCTTTTATTTCGCTCGCGCAAATAAGCTTTTCTATCAAACTGGAGTACTCGATTGGTATCAGTTCTGTGTTGCATGGTTGCCTCGTTTTCTGTCTTGCTATCGTCTATTTTTTTTGGTAGATTCGCTGCGAGTTGCCTGACTATTAGGGCGCTCATTATAAACTAAAAAGATTAAGAGAGCCTTAATTATTAAATAATCTACTTATTTTTATAGTTAATGCTTATTAATCAATACATTAGGACTTGATCATGAGACAGGTACCTCTTCTTTATTTAATGCATTTCTGTGTATTTCTATCAATGATTGTGTCTGAGAAGGGTTTTCCCACCGGAGAGCACCTATGAACATCCTTGATTTTAGTCAAAAGAAAGCCACGCAGAGTAAAATTAGCATGGTCACCTGTTATGACTATACCAGCGCCCGTATTCTCGCACAGACTTCCATCGATTGTTTGCTCGTCGGTGATTCCGTTGCCATGATCATGCATGGCCATGCAAATACTTTGACAGCCACTTTAGAAATGATGTGCGATCACGTTGCTGCTGTCAGTCGCGGTGCCGGAGATAAATTCATTATTGGGGATATGCCTTTTGCAAGTTACCGTAAATCCTTATCAGACAATGTCACTGCAGCACAAAGATTAATGCAAGCAGGGGCGCACGCAATCAAATTAGAAGGGGCAGCAGGCAATCAAGATTTTATTCGGCATTTAACGGAGTCTGGGATTCCCGTGATGGGACATGTGGGTTTAACCCCTCAATTTATGAATATATTAGGCGGTTTTAAAGTGCAAGGGAAAACGCACACGAGCGCAGATCGCTTAAAAGAAAATGTTTTATTATTGCAAGAAGCCGGATGTTTTGCCTTAGTCATTGAAGCTGTGCCCGCGTTGTTGGCCCAAGAATTGACGGCGCTCTTAACGATTCCCACTATCGGCATTGGAGCGGGCCCCCACACAGATGGGCAAGTCCTCGTATTACATGATTTGTTAGGATTAACGCTGGATTTTAAACCCAAATTTGTGAAAGCCTTTGCGGATGGCCATACACAATTTAAAAACACCATTGAAGCGTATATCAAAGCTATCCACTTAAGAGAATTTCCCCAACATGAACATTGTTACTGATATCCGTGCGTGGCAAAGCATCCGAGAAAATTGCGCAACTAAAAAAATCGGTTTTATTCCTACCATGGGATATCTACATGCAGGCCATGCGAGCTTATGCGAACGTGCTCGCAGGGAAAACGACATCACGGTTGTTAGTATTTTTGTGAATCCCCCCCAATTCAACCAGTCCAAGGATTTTAATTTATATCCTCGTGCTATTGAGGAAGATATCGCCTTGCTCACATCACATCGAGTAGATTATTTATTTTTACCGGATGAGCAAACGATGTATCATGATCATTACGAAGTACAAGTCACAGAAAATGCTTTAAGTAAAGAGCTTGAAGGTGCCTATCGTCCCGGCCATTTTAATGGTGTGCTGACAATCGTGTTGAAATTATTAAATATTATTCAACCTTTACACGCTTATTTTGGTGAAAAAGACTATCAACAATTCATGCTAATAAAAAAAATGGTGAGCGCGCTATTTTTACCCTTGCACATCATCGGTTGTGAAACGATAAGAGCAGAAGACGGTTTAGCATTAAGTTCTCGCAACGTAAGATTAAATGCTATGCAAAGAGAAAAAGCAGCCCATTTCCCCAAATTATTGCACAGCGATTTGAGCCCAGCAAAAATAACAGAACAACTTCAATCGCTGGGCTTTAAGGTAGACTATATTGTGGAGCAATGGGGCCGACGTTTAGGCGCAGTTTGGTTGGATGAGATAAGATTAATTGACAATATGCTTCTTAGGACAATTCGCTAGGCCGAGGTAAAAGAAATGTATATTACAGTATTAAAATCGAAAATTGCTTACGCTACTATTACTCAGAAAGAATTATTTTACGTGGGGTCTATTACGATTGACAAAGATATTATGCAGCAAGCTAATATTAGAGAAAATGAAAAAGTACAGGTAGTCAACCTCAATAATGGCGAACGTATAGAGACATATGCCATCCCCGGTGTTGCCGGAAGTAAGATATTTTGCTTAAATGGAGCAGCGGCGCGCAAGGCAGAAATCGGCGATAAAATTTTTATTATTTCTTATGCAATGATCAGTGCAAATGAAGCATTACAACCTATAATAATAGATTTAGAACATGAAATGTCATTGCGGTAAGCGTTACCTATTTTATCGATGGATTTTAAATTAATTTTAAAATAATATGTCGTCATGTTAACATCGGTGTGTATACTTACTATTAAAATGGGTATAATATGATGTTACACTGAAAGTCAAAGTACCATCTCATTTTATAGAGGAGAATGAGGGAATATATGTCAACTTTCGGTGATAGAATAAAAAAAGCACGTCTTGAATCTGGACTAAGCCAAGAAGCTTTAGCGAAAGCAATGAGCCAACTTGCAGATAAAAAAAGAATTTCACGCACGGCTATTACACAGTGGGAATCGAGCAAAACGAAGGGTATAGAAGCAGCTAATTTATTAAAAGCTGCAAAAGTACTTAATATAGAGCCAGATTGGCTACAATTCGGCACTGGAAGAATGCGGCCTCAACTAGAAATGCAACAGCTGCACTTTGATGACAATGCTCGTTTTGTACCACTGCTCAGTTATACTCAAGCGATGAATGCGATGGAAAAAAACAGAGATGTACTTCCTCAAGTGGGTTTAGACGAACAATTAGCACAAGTTGCCAGTTCGTTGTCTTTTGCGCTTCTTATCAAAGACAATAGCATGTCACCTTTATTTGCGAGCGGCGATATTGTGATAGTAGATCCTAGTATTCGACCTTCTCCGGGTGAATTTGTAGTGGCAAAAATAAAAGATCATGACGGTATCGTTTTTAGAAAGTATCGCTTGCTCTACATGAATGGCGCACACCAATTTGAATTAATTGCGATTAATGAAGATTGGGGGAAGATAGTCATTCATAATGAAACAGACGGAGAAATCATCGGCACTTTAATAGAGCATCGCTCTAAGCGTCGACTGGTGGATCCAAGTAAGATGGTCCATGAATCTTAGGATCTGCTGACAATTCTACTATGCCGGCTGTAACGCTCTGATTTTCTGCGCTCCGATGCTCATTGACTCGCATGTCAACTGCGCTTCGGTGCTCAACAATCAAAGCGTTCCATCTCGGCCTAGCGAATTGTTCTCACGATCTACTATGCCGGCTATAACAATTTGATTTTCTGTGTTCTAATGCTCATTGACTCGCATGTCAACTGCGCTTCGGTGCTCAAAAATCAAAGCGTTCCATCTCGGCCTAGCGAATTGTTCTCAGATCTACTATGCCGGCTGTAACAATTTGCTTTTCTATGTTCTGATGCTCATTGACTCGCATGTTAACTGCGCTTCGGTGCTCAAAAATCAGAGCGTTCCATCTCGGCCTAGCGAATTGTTCTCAGATCTACTATGCCGGCTGTAACAATTTGATTTTCTGTGTTCTAATGCTCATTGACTCGCATGTCAACTGCGCTTCGGTGCTCGAAAATCAAAGCGTTCCATCTCGATATATTAAATAAATGAGGAGAAAATGAGAATGTCTATGTCACATGGCCTATCCCTTAACTGTTTGGATTCATTCTGCCGATTATTTTCTTGCTTTCTTTGTTGCTTTGCATTTGCAGAAAGTGAGACAGATAGCGAGGGCGCTGCGGACACGCTCACGGGCGCTGCCTTAGCGGGCCGCAATTCCCTTACAGGAGTCGCCCACCTTGCTATAGCGAGTGACCTCCGGAGAAATGCCACGCCCCCGATAGGTTTGGATGGGCAGTGGATTCCTCAGCCTTCTGTGCAAGCTAAGATAATGACAGCAACACAAAGAGTGGTAAATAATGAGGAAGTAATCTCTATTATTAACGCCATATTTGCTCAAATGAATCGGCAATATAAAAACCGTAACTTGACACTAAATGCTTGTCATACCGTTGCAAATTCCATAGATAAGTTTATAAGAGAGGCTCAGAGTGAGCATGCGCGAGATAACAAAACAAAAATCAAAAATGAATTGAGAGGTTCGACTCGTCTTATCGTAAATAAAGATAAAATACTCTTAGGTGCTTTTTTAGGTTTAGCAGCAGGAATGATGACTTCTTGTTTTTTGTTACCTTATCTAACGTTGGCATTATCTATAAAGTGCAGCATAGGAATAGGCATTACCCTGGGAAGTGGTATGCTTGGCTATAGAATGGCGCCTAAAAAAATAGCAGGAATAGATACCTTAGTGGAAGCAGTGGAGAGAACCATTATAAATCCTCGCAGACGCTAAGTACTGCCTTATCCTCCTTTCTCCCTTTTAAATTTTCGTAAGCCGACGGTTGAGAAAAAGATGATCTCTTCGATAGGCCCCAGTTAAAAAAGTTATCTTCCCATCTTGTTCCATACAAAACATCCGGTTAGACTGTGGCTAGCTTACTGTTTTTATGTTCAATATCACCTTTTTTAGGGTAATATCGCTCAGAAGACTAGAGTATATAAAATTCTCTATTTTTATCAGCAAGTTAAGTTTTTACGCGGAGAAGTGGGAAAAACGATGGATTGTGAGGCAGCAAAATAATATTTGACTAAAATATAATCAAGAGGTACACTTTGTCACATGCCAATTACTCTCTCTTTTAAAGCGAATCCCGATTACCAACCTGACCAGGAATGGCATTCTTCGCACGTGAGCGGTGCCGTGTTTTTTGCAGGGAAACCTGCAGACAGTGTCTATACGATTGGTCGATTTACCCGTCTTCAAAATGATTTGTTGCAAAAAAATGGTGTGGCACATCCTCATACCCAAGGGGTGATTATCGATTATGCGGCTCAGCATCACTTCCTGGCTGGGTTAGGCACGTTAATTATGCTGGGCTTAATGGGAGCAGCTTGTCTTTATTATTTTGCTGAAGAAGCTTATAAAGCTAGATTAGCTGCTGTAAAAGCAAATGCCACCACGACTTCTATAATAAAAAAATTACAGCCTAGGCAAGGAAAAGAAGAAGGGGATGAAGCAGAAGTAGCTTGCCAATTATCAGTCATGAGCGAAGCAGCAGCAATTCGTTATATTTCTGACGAGGAAATAAAAGAATTGCAAGGCAAATTAGATGTTGTCTTGAAAGGATCACGTAAGCATCAGTTTGCCCGCTTTAAAAATGTGACTGTTCGTAGAAAAGCAGATAGGGGCGATGAAGCGGAATTAGTATTTGATCAGCCTGCGGTTAATTTAAGTGTGCCTAATGTTTTAAACTCTATCTGGATAATGTTTTGCGCCATTGCATTTACTTATTGGATAGGTTGGATCATGGCAGGCACTTATACCGGTATTTTGGGCTGGGGCTTTGCCGGCTCAGGTATTGGTTTGGTTGTGCCCGCGGTAGTAGGCCTAGTGTATGCAGGAATGAAAGTCTATCATTGGGTGCAGCACAGACATGAGAAGCGCACTGAACCGACTGCAGAAGAAATCGCTGCGGCGCAGGACTTGATGAACTATGCGCTTGAGGTAGAAAATGGTTTAGAAAAAGCGCCTTTTTCTCCAAAGCCTATTACTATTTCTGCCGCCTTGAGAATAGCAACAGCGTTCTTCATAGGTACGGTGGATGCATTTTGTCTCACACATTATATGCTATGGTATATTTCTACCGTAGCCCCTGTTCTAGTAAGCTTGGCTAATCCTATTGGCATTGCTGTGTTTTTTGTAGCGGCTGTAGTGGGTATGAAGGCAGCGAATGCAAAGTACACTGAAATAGTGAATTCTCCTTCTGAGAAAGATTTGCAGCCCTTGACGCCGCGAGAAGAGGAAGAATATGCAAATCTACAATTAGACATTGCAAATCTTAGAAATCAATTAGAAGAAGACGAGGCAAGCAGAGAAGAAAGGGGTATTGTTGCTCGGGCGGCCTCTGCTGCTGCTAAGCGCGTAGGCACTTTTCTTAATCGCTCCGATCATAAAGCTTGGGAATATGTGATGGCAGCTGCCTTTCTTGGAAGATTATTTACATTGCCCTTAACCTCGCCCTTCTTGCCTACTGCTTTTCATATGATAGCAGCGGCCGCAGTATTATCTAATACTGCCACTTTGTTGATTATTTTTGGTGTAGGAGCCGTTTGGGCCGTGTTTAGAACACTGGTGAGAGAAAGTGAAGCGAAAGTGGTACAGCGACAAACATTGGAATCAGCTCGGGAAGAGTACGAGCTTTTAAAGAGAATGATAAACACAGCCGAGGTGGAGAATGCCAAGAGAACGAAGTCCTTGCCAAAGGTGAAGACAACTGTCGGTGACTATCACCCACCTGCTTTTACACCTGTTACACCTGTGCCGCGGCCGCCGCATAATGCATCCGTAGTATCGAGCCCGGAGAGTCGCGGTGGAGAAGGAAGTCGGAGTCCGAGTCCCCTGACTTCCTAGCTTAGGTTATCCTTTTTGACCTTATTGTCATGAGGCGCGAGAGAGAACGCGCCCTAAACAATTCAGCCTTTACCGCGTGCTCGCGGCCACAATCACGGAATGAAATAAGGAGTATTATTCCAACAACCCATACTGTTTCAGCTTCTTGCGTAAAGTGCCACGCGAGATGCCTAATATCTGGGCCATTTTCACTTGGTTATAGTGCGTGTAATTGATAAGCACTTCCAGCAAAGGGCGTTCGATTTCTTCCAATAAGATGGAATAAAAATCAACCGGCTGCTCGGTGCCAATATTAGTAAAATAATTCCGTAAGGTATCTTTTACTGCTTGTCGCAGGGTAATGCTGTTTGCGGTGTCTAGTTGAGTCTCTGTATTTTCATTCATAATAAGCTCCATTTAATGTTGTTCCCTATTGATGCCATCGTTCTGTCTAATAATTATTTGCATATGGGCCTGCATCTTATCAAATGATTTAATGAAATTCTACTGCTACCTGCAATCTGCTGACAATTCTAACTATCCGGGGTGTAACATTGCCTAGCGAATTCTCAATAGACTTTAAGGTAGCAATAGAACGGAGATACCCTATTTCTTGAGGTCGACTTGTTCTTTAAGAAATTTTCCTGCCTTAAAGTAGGGCACAACCGTAGACTTAATTTTCATTTTTTCTCCGGTTCGGGGGTTACGTACTTCACGCGCGGCACGTTCTTTCGTTCCAAAATTACCAAAACCCACCAAAGACACTGAGCCACCTTGGGTGAGGGTAGTTTCAATGCCATTTAACATAGCTGCAAGCACTTTTTCGGCTTTTGTAAGAGATAGTTCAGATTGCTTTGCAATATGAGATATCAGTTGGGACTTATTCATACATGCTCCTTAAATGATTAAAAAGGAAATATTTTTTTATCCATACTTATTAAATTAAGAATTAAGCTCCACGTCAGCTGGGGGTAAAACACGTGGCTTTTGATCAGCTTGCTTCAGCGTTTTTTTAACCAGACTGGCTTTCTTACTTTTAGGTTTCTTAGCTGAAATAGGGCTCGCCATTTTTTTCTGTTTTTGTATTTTCTTTAGTTTAAGAGTGAGTTTGGCCACTTCTTTTTTCACAACAGTTAACTCTTTCTTAAATTGTGTAGAGAGCTTTTTTAAGGTTTTTTCTACACTGACACTTAATGGAGCGGCACTTTTGCTTGAGCGTTTTGCTTTAGCGCTAGTCTTTGCAGTCTTTCTGGGAAGTTTTTTGTATGCCATGTTGTTATTCCTTTTTTATTAAGTAATTTTAAAAGTGGTAGAATTTACATCCTTCTGTTAGAAAAGTCCATAGTAGTTTTGCTACTCATATTAGGGTGATGCTATAAACCATATTGATTTTGGCTAAAGAAGTTATTAGAGTACATGTTTAGTTATTTTGTAAGCCTAGGTGGTTTAGCATAATGTATTTTTCTTAATGAACAAGGAAGTCG
>JAJNBC010000028.1 GCA_021156085.1 Gammaproteobacteria bacterium
TTTCTCTCTTTCTTCTTCAGATCTCGCTAGCATACACTTGGGCTCCTCATGTTATCTGCTGTTTTTATTTTCTATAGAAATCATGATTTCATTGGCTAACATTTTTTGCATAAAAGATTAATTTTGTTGAGAAAATTACCCCAGATCCTAGTTATTTTATCTCCCCGCTAGGGGCGCAATGATCCTGGGAAATTATGATCCAGCCTAAAAAAACTCGCCGTTCCTCTTTAAATTCAAAATACTCTTTCATCTCAATCGTTTTTGTCCTTGTTCTTTTTTATAGTACAAGAGAACGCATTCATGACAACAAGCATACCCAGCATAAAGAAACTCAGCAGAGAGTTAAAAAAAGTAGGATAAAAAATCCAGAGCAGTAGGAACACTAGACCAAGACAGATGAATGCAAAAACAATACTGACTGTGTAGTCTTGCCAAAATTGCTTGATCACGGCATCCCCTTAAAGTGAATGAAACCCTTTATTTAATAACGACCCAGCATGATTAATATTTTTCTGGATTTTAAATTTTCTATTTGAGTTTAATGAGCCGTTAGTTTACAGAAATCATTTTATCTGTCTGTAGGAAATGTGCCTAAGATTCTGTAAGACTCACGGCGATAAAAAAGGAAGTTATCAAAAGTGATCCTGCGTTTTTGAGGGAGTACACCCTCCTCTCTATATTTTCTTATTCCCTCTGTTAGGAACAAATAGAAATGTCCGGTTTTGTAACACGTAAATTGTCCGCTTTTCAGTTAAGAGGTCAAAAGGTAATTTTACCTACCCCTTGACCTGGTAGTAGCAAAGCGGACTAGGCTGCCTGCGCTTGTTTTAATGGAACTATTATTTCTCCTTTAGCATTATAATCAGAGAGTTTTCGTGGGCCGGGAAATAGGGCTAATTGTCCATCCACAGAGCGGTGTATTCGGACTTTTGCTTTAACGTAATGACAACGATATTGATCCTTGGGGATTTGTAACGTTAGGCCCTCGAAGCTCACACAATTATTTTTCCCAACCATTCTGTCGTATTGTTCACCTAATACATCATCAATATTCCCAGTGAGCCATGGGACAAATGCAGAACCTTCAATCGCTGCTGAAACCTTAAATTCATCATTAAATGCTGGCAGGTATGTTTTTTTAAGATAGGTAGTCGCTGCATCCATCGTGGTCATTCCGTGCATCGCTAATTCTTTAGGAAGTCGATCTTGATGAGTGCGGAACATTCGCTCACTGCGGCCCCTTGCCTCTGGCGAATACGCGGGAATCATCTCAATCCCTAAATGATGCATGGCTCGTCCAAACGGGGTGAGTCGTTGTTTGTCAACTTTTCCACCCACTTCGGGTGTTAGCCAGTAATAGCTTCCTCCGTACCTTTGGAAGACTGATGTTGTCATAGTCAAGTAAAATTCTTCTTGTTAACTATCATTAACAATAGGAGAACCTTAACATGGCTACGACATTCGATAGAAATAGCATAAATCAAAAGTTATGGGTAGCAATTGATATAGCAAAATATAAACATGATGTATTAATTGCCTACCCCAATGGAACAGAGAAAAGATTAATTATTATGAATACACTGCAGGACTTTAATCGCTTAGCTAAAAAACTAAAAGAGGCAACGCTACCTGTCTACATAGGGTTTGAGGCTACAGGTTATTATCATCGTGGGTTGGCCTATTTTTTAATTAAACAGGGTTTTAACGTGCAACTGATATCCTCAATCGCAACCGCTCGTACGAGAAGTGCTCATTACAATTCAAGAGATAAAAACGATACAAGAGATAGCCATGTCATTTTATATTTATTAAAACAGGACGTGACGCAATATTACTATGATTCTATCGTACATGATACGAATGACATTCAAGAATTATCTAATACGCATGAGCGAATAACGTTTAGAAAAACCCAATTACAACAGAGTATCTTAAATCACTATTTGCCCTTATATTTTCCAGAAGCGGAGAAATATTTTTGTTCCACACGGGCGAGATGGTTTGCAGACTTCTTTCATGATTTTCCTTGTCCTAAAGCCATCACTTCTTATACGCAAGAAGAGTTTATTGAAAAAGCCTGGAAGGTGGTTGGCCGTAAGGTAGATAAGCATAACTGGTTAAAAGACGTCTATTTTACTGCTAAAAATAGCGTTGGATTGCCTGTCGATAAAAAATCTAAATCGATGGATATGTTTAGATTGATTTTAACCGAATTTGGAAGCATGTGTCGTCAGCGTGCTGAGATTGAAGAGGTGGCTGACATCTACTTATCTCAGAACATAGATCATGTAAGATTAAAAACCGTACCGGGCATTGGCCCAATCATTGCCCTGACTATCTTAGCAGAAGCAGGTAACTTAAGACGATTTAACCATGTCAAACAATTTCTCAAATATGGTGGATTGGATTTAGCTACTAAAAAATCAGGAACGTTTACTGGCAAAACAACTTTATCAAAACGAGGGAATGCCAAATTAAGGAAAATGTTTTGGTTAGCAGCGACGATTGCTATTCGGATGAGAGAAAACACATTTAGAAAAAAATATGAAGATTATATAAAGGAGGATCCTAAGAATCCTGATTTAAAACGTAAAGCTTACGTAGCCATTGCAGCTAAAATGGCAAAGGTGGTTTATAGCATGATCCACCATCAAACCGATTATCTCTGCACTCATGAGAGTCAGCGGTAACCCAGTAGAAGAGTTCATTCTTTGCAGCCTTTGAAACAACTCTGTTGACTTCGTAGATCGTGTTGGAAAGTTCTGCTGGGATTTTAATTTTATTTTAAGTACGTTGAAGACAACGATAACGTTGATCTTATGTTGACTGTAATAAAAATAATATTGACCAAAAAGCAGAACCTACTGGTTAAGAAGAGGTTGACGAAGCTTTAAAAAATTGTATTTTAGGTACAAGGGAAGAATTTTATCATTAAAAATACTTGACTCCAAAGTTAGTACGCGGTCAAACGTAATCGATCGAATGTGGTCTTTTATCGCTTTTAAAGTAGTAATGAGCGCCAAAGCGGTTCCCATTGCTTCTTTATTCTGGTTTTTAATAATAATCATATAACGTGATTTTCTTTCTCTTAATGTAATCAAATTGGTCTGCGTCCCCTTTTTAAATAACATCAGGTCTGCTTCCCAATGCCCAAATTCCTGACGCTGATTAATCGTATGGGGCCGCGAGGCAATAAGCAAATCTTTAGGTACGCGAGGCTTCCTTGATCCGCGTTTTATCCGTAAGGGACGTTTACGCCGTAAATGGTGATAAAATAAATTCCGGCGCTCATAATTGCTATAAATATAGCGATAAATTGTTTCATGAGAACTCACACATTGACCTTGATTTTCCATCTTAAGGCGCCTTTCAATTTGATAAGGCAACCAATTACCATGTGTTCCTACTGAACTAGAACATCATGCAAAAGCCACTGCTGAAGCGCGATATAGAAAATGGCAAGAAGAGATTAAACAAGCTATCCATTCAATATAAAAAATATCAGTATTCACTTTGATTTAAACTCAGAACTATGGCATATAAAGATAGGAATTTATTATCAAGAGCTTGGTGTTTTTTTACAGGCTCAAAACTGCCTTTGCGGTCAGGAGGAGTCTCTAGTTCAAAAGCACCTGTGCCCGTTTTATGGCCTTTTAATTTTTTAGTTAAAATAATTTAGTATTTAACCATTAACAGAAATTTCCCCACTTGGCATGAGTCTATTTCTTGATACTCCTAAACAAACGTCTCTTGAGGCGTTTCTTAGGCCATCATCTACACAATCTACTTATAAAAAAATACCTAGAGAAAATTTATTTCTCTAGGCGATAAATTTCTTTTGAAGGCTTTATGTGCGAGAAGTAGGAGTAGGGTTATGAGAAGCTTCGGCACGGCAAGAAATGTCAAGAGTAATTTTAGAGTTTGATAGAGAGCGATCAAAGATTAAATAATCCTTACGAAATGTACCCGAATTATCATTAACGCCATAAATTACTATCACACTATCTGATTTTATCAGGCCTTGCACAGTCTCACGACCACTATTCTTATTTAAATATTCACCATTTAATGTAACAGCACCAAAGTTATTATATTTTTGACTTACTTTGATAGCAGCCTGGTTATCTCCATGATTGAGAACATTACAAGTGATATTGTAGATAAATTTATCTCGAAGAGGAGTTAATTTTATATTGTTGTAACTGCCTGCTTTTACTTCAACCCTACCTAGGTCATATGTATCCGCATAACTTCCAATAGAAAGTACACCCACTGCAACGCCTAAACTAATAGCAATAATATTCTTCATGATTAAATCTCCTATAATAATTAAGATAGTTATTGGTTATTAATTAATAGCAATGGAATTATAATATAAAAACCTATTTTATGAAAGATTAATTTCATTTTTTTATTATTAGCGATTCTAAAAATTACTTAGAAATTTATTAAGAATAATTTAATTTTTTATTTTTTCTCTTTCTTTAACCTTTCCCATTTACTTTCGACAAAACTGAATTAACTTTTTAAATTCTTTTAGTGTTCGTAGTGGCTTTATTGATTAGCTCAGATTTAAAACATAATAGATGAACAATGAATCTAGGAATGCTAATGTAGCGAGGTTAATATGAAATGTCTATTTTTAAAATTAACCACATGAACAACATTAGCATGAGTAATTTCTTCATTGTCCTCTGCTACTTGTAGTAGGTTTTCTAAGCCTTTTGTCATTAAAAAATGTGTTATTTCCCCATCATCTGTAACATTTATTAGATGTAAATTAATGTCAAAATGCTTGCAAAGTATACGCCCTTCTAACTCAGGATTCCCCCATAAGGCTATTCCTTGTTCTTTCCCTCCGCTTTTAACAGTATAATCCCATGCTTGCAATTGAGTGAGTTTAATAGCTTCATGATAATTCTCTGCGGAAAGAGAGAGTTCTTCCATTCGACTAATATTTTCTTTAAATTCCTGTGAATTTCTAGCAATTTCCTCGCCACAAATACGACGCAAACTCTTTACATCACTTGGTTGTTTTCCCATTTCTCTCAGGTTTTCTCCAAAAGCATCAAAATGGAAGAATATTCTGATCTTCCCTTAGAAAAAACTGGTTTTTCTTTTCGCTGGGATACTGATCCTTTTGGGATAACGTAAGATATGCAACTTTACCCTATACCTCCACCTATTCTTGACACGCTTGATTCAGTAGAAGAATCTATTATAAAAATATTCTCTTTTGAGTTTGCTAAGTATGAGCTTGCAACAGCACTTGATTTTTTAAAACAATACGATGGTAACCCAGCCACCTTTGAGGCCTACCGCCGCGAAGTGGAACGCCTGTTGCAATGGGCCTGGTTAATTGCTAAAAAAACCTGTTCTTGATCTTAAGCGACAAGACATTCAGGATTATATTGAATTCTGCCTTGATCCTCCTACGTCTTGGATAGGCCTCAAACGCGTAGCACGTTTTATTGAGCGTGGCGGAATCCGGCAGCCTAATCCG
>JAJNBC010000020.1 GCA_021156085.1 Gammaproteobacteria bacterium
GCTGTCATGTCTATTTCCTTTTTATGTGTGTGATACCTAAATTTAATAGCACTTAGAGTATCTTGTTAGAGGTATTTACACACTTAAAAAGTCACTCCCTCTAATGCAAAAGTGAATGCCTTATTGCCACCTGCTTCTGCTGTTCAGCCACTCTCTCCATTAAAAGCAGACCCTAAGCAGCCCTCCTCGGTAGCCCATAAGCCACAACAGGTACCTGCTGCGGCTGCAAGCAAAGCTTCTGAGCCACCTCAAAAAGAAAAAGGTTTATTTGCTAAATTGGGTTTTAATAAAAATAAATCAGTGCCTCAACAGCAAGCTCCTGCTGGAAACGGCGCAGGTGCAACACCTGTTGTTATCCAACAAAACAATGGCTTAAGGTAAGTAGTGTTCGTTAACCAGAAAAATTGTAACTTACTGAGGCATGAATTAATTTGACATCACCATGGCACTCAATTTTTAGTGCCATGGCGAAAGACTTTTTGTTAGTAAAAAATGTCTAGCAGAAAGGTTCTTTTTACCACTCTTAATGGTAAATCATTTTTTGAGGGAATTAGCTTCCACCTCATTAATATGAAAAATACCTGAAAAAAGCATTAACTAAAGCGGGAGCATACGAATGTATATAATAGCTTTAATAAAAACTGCTTCTACTTTCCATGCTATATTTTAAGCATATTACTTGCTCTTGATAGATAATTTCTTGATTTGGTGCATGAAAGTTTGTTTTTTAATCAGAGCGCTAGATAATAAGTCTTCCACAAGGTCAATTTGTTCCTGTGTAGGTGCTTCATTACCTACGATTTCCAGAAATTCAATAGCAAGATAATTTACTTCACTGATTAAGTCTAGTGTGCTGCTTATATTATTCATCATTGAATCCTCTGTTTATTGGCTTATGCCAATGGTTATCTTAAAGTTATTCCTTGTTTTCTTTTAAAGCACAGCTATGATGCTAAGTGTACTGTCAAAACATATGAGTGTGAATGCGTTGTCATTGTGTTGATGTCATCAGTAAATTACTAAGTAAATTGCTTAGCAAGGTACTACAAATTTACTTGAAATAAAATGGTTCTCTAGCGATTTTATTTCTAAAATACGATACTTAAATGATCATATTGAAAGATTAAGTATAAAATAAATACAAATTAAAGATTTTAACAGAGAAATTGGAGTTGATGTCATTATAAAAACAATGTATTTTTATCTTTCGAAAAGATACGCACCATAAGATTTAAAAATGGCTTTATTTAATATGACATGGCATTTAGCAAAAACAGAAGATGAAATTAAAGTCACTGATTTTGAATTACAGTTATGGCGTGTATTTTATAGTTTCTTACGGTGGCAGCAAGAATGCGAAAAAAATGTGAATGGTACCCAATTAACAGGACAAGATTTAGCGGTGCTCCATATAGTTCGCATGAAGGACAGACCTAAATCTATTGTTGATATAGCTCGATTGCTTAATCGCGATGATAATTTTAATATACAATATAGTATAAAGAAGCTGATGAAAATGCAGCTAATAGAAAGGGTTAAAATTTTCAGTAAATCAGTAGGCTACCAAGTCACTCCTGCAGGAATACAAAATACAGATGCTATGGCACTTGCGAGAAAAGAGATACTTATTAAAATGCTAGCTAATGATACAGAGCTAAAATTAGAAACTATAACAGGCATGCTTGTGAGAATAAAAGAAATTTATGAGCAAGCAGAGCATGCAGCAGCTTCTTATTTAAATAATTAAGAGGAAGATTTTAAACTTTTTATCGTCAGGAGACATTAACAAACGCTAGGGACAGTCGACTCTAAAGCTTTTTATATTTTACAGAGGTACGACCTAATCTATGAAACCTAGGAATATTGCCATTGTCGGTGCAGGACAAGCGGGATTACAATTAGCTATTCATCTATTGTCTCAGGAAAAATATCACGTTTCTCTTTATACAGATCGTACCGCAGACCAGGTGCGCTCAGGCAGAATTTTATCTAGCCAAGGCATGTTTAATACTGCATTGCAGGTAGAACGTCTTCTCTCTCTGAATTTATGGGATGACCAGTGTCCTGTAAATACCACTGTTACGTTTTCTTTGGTGGCGCCGGATTCTAATAATATCGCTATTTATTGGCAAGGGCAGGTGCAGCCTTATCAATCGATTGATCAGCGCATGAAATTTTCGCGCTGGATGGAGATTTTTGAAAATAGAGGCGGCCATCTTGTGGTAGAAGAAGTGGATCTCTCAAAATTAAATGCTATTGCACAACATCATGAATTAACTATTGTAGCCACCGGAAAAGGACAAATCGGTGAAGCTTTTTCGCGAGATGATACGCGTTCACGATTTACTACCCCACAACGCATATTAACTTGTTTGTATGTTAAGAACATGAAGCCCATGAGGGATTCATTCGGAGTACGCGGCAATATTATCCCCGGAGTAGGAGAATATTTTACGATGCCAGGACTCACGCATAACGGGCATTGCCAGATGATGTTATTTGAGGGCTTACCCACTCGCGAATTCGATTGCTGGGACAAAATTTCCTCTCCTGCTGAACAATTACAGCAAGCAAAATTACTGCTTACGAAATTTTTACCGTGGGAGGCAGAATGTTGTCATGACATAGTGTTAACAGATGAAAACGCTACATTGAAAGGTGCTTATACGCCTATAATTAAGTATCCCACTTTTACTTTGCCCTGCGGAAAATCGGTGCTTGGATTAGGTGATGCAATTGTTTTAAATGATCCAATTGCAGGCCAAGGAGCAAATCATGCGTGCAAATCCGCATACATTTACGGAAAGAGAATTATTAATCAAGAAGATAAGCCTTTTGATGAAACGTGGATGAAAGAGACGGCAGAAATAGCGTGGACTCAACACGGAAAAGGATCGACAGATTTAAGCGAACTGCTTCTTATGCCTCCTCCTGCGTCTGCTATTGAAGTTTTTCAGGCTGCATCAAAAAATCCGCTGCTAGCTAATAAATTAGCGGCATTATTTGATGTACCATCCGATTTATCATGGTTAGTTGATCCAGAACAAGCAAGCGCGTTTATAAAAGAAAACGAGAATAAAAACGAGGCAGATCATTACAAAATAAAATCCGAGAAAAGTATGGAAACACGAAGTACAACGTTTTCGGAAAACGTGGAACGTGTTGTAACCTACCCAGATCATTCTAATAATAGAGGCTAAAAATAATGATGTGCTCACCTATAGCAGAATTTGAGGTTTTGTTAAAAAGGAATGATGAATTTGTTGAATCATACAAGAATAGCCCCATGATGCAATTAATTAAAAATAGCGGAATGGAAAAAGAGCCATTTCGTCAGCGATTGCTAGGTGCTATCCAGGTCTTATCTGATTATTTTCAAAAAGTGGTACTACTGAGAAGCGTGCTATCTGAAACACCTGCTTTTAAGGCTGCAGCATCCATGCATTTAAAAGAAGAGTTTTGTCATAACGAGCAATTAATGAAGGAAAGAAATCATCAGTTAGCAACTTGGGATCCTATCCTTGAGGCGACTTGTAGTTGGTTCGTATGGAAAATGTTTACGATCAGCGAAGAAGAACAAACCGTTTTAATTCATTTAGTATTAGAAGCTAGTGGGAATGTGTTTTTTCAAGCGGCTGCTCCCGTGATCCATGATTATATGGGAACGGAGTATTTTAAAATTCATGCGGAGGCGGATCAAGAACATGAGAAAATGGGATTAAATTTACTTCAAGATTTGTCGAAAAAACAATATGAAAAATTATTTGCTATTCAAGCTCAAGGATGGAGTATGTTTTTAGCGATAAGTGAACGAATTGCAGCGTTAGTGCATCTCCTACCTGAATCTGGAGGGTGAAGTACTCCTTATTATTACTTTCAAAGATATTGTTTTTATGTGGGCTTGTTACATACTGCTTTAAGGCGCAATCATAATTGATTGTAAAAATTCCTGTGTTGTTTTGAGCAATATTTTTTTGGTTAATATAAAATCTCAGTTTTTCTCATAAGCCTTACTCACCCATGATTTTAACTAATACACGCTTATCTCGTTGTCCGTCAAATTCCGCATAGAAGACGCGCTGCCAGGTGCCCAAATCAAGTTTCCCCGCCGTGATGGGAAGAATAGTTTGATGATGTATCAGCAGCGCCTTTAAGTGTGAATCGGCATTATCTTCCTCTGTCTCATGATGTTTGTAATCTTTGCGATAAGGTGCGAGCTTTTCTAATCATTGGTCAATGTCTTCTATTAACCCGTCTTCGTCGTCATTCACATAAATACCAGCAAAAGAATGAGTTATATCCATTCAAATGGAAACATGCTGTTGGTAAAATTATCCTATGGTTAGTTATATACCAATTACTTTTTGAGGATGCGAAAGTGCATGCTATACAATTAAATAATAGTGTAAGAATCTAGTTATCGAAAAACTGCTTGCTTTAAAAGAACCGGAGAAATTAATTTAACATTATGACCCTTATTTTAACTTTTTGTAATATAACAATCTTTTTTAAAAACTTTTAAGTTGTTTCAAAATCGGAAGAAGGAAAATTGTAGCAATTCACGGTAAGATACTTGATTAAATAACACTACTCTTACACGAGAAAAAGAGATAGACTGTCACTAAACTAACAATTTTCTTTTTTTTATCTTATAGAAAGCATATAATTTCGTAAAATCTAGATTTGAAATTTTTATACTCTAGTAAGAGAAGCTATTACGCATGTTGTAAATAAAATAGAAAAAACTATGTTTAAAAAAATATATCATTATTTTGAACAAGAAGCAGAAAAGTATCCAAATGCGATAGCTATTGTTAATGACACTCAGCATCTTACGTATCAACAACTTAATCAATTATCCAATCAGTTTGCACGCTATCTACTGGACAAAGGCATTGTTAGCGGCCAATTTGTGCCTATCCTTGCAAAAAAATCAACTGAAACACTCGTGGCATTGTTAGGTGTGTTAAAAGCAGGAGCGGCTTATGTTCCCATGAACCTTGATTTTCCTAATGAAACTATTGTTAACATTCTTAACACATTAAAAATCTCTTTCGTGTGTTTAGATAGTTCTTTGTCGTTTAAGTTAAAAGATTTTCCATCCACGCAAATAATACTGGAAAATCTATCTGAGAAAATATCTGAATATGATCAGGGCAATCTGGCAACGCTTGATTCAGAAACAGCGTATGCTATCTATACGTCTGGGACCACAGGCCAACCTAAGGGCGTAGAAATCACACATAAAAATTTAGTGGCGGTCTATTCTTCTTGGGAAAAAATATACGAATTACAGCGTACTGACATTCACTTGCAAATGGCGAACTTTTCTTTTGATGTTTTTACTGGTGATTGGATACGTGCCTTATCATCAGGTGCACGGCTGGTATTGTGCCCATCCTCAATTTTGTTAAATCCAAAACGGTTATGTGAACTTATTCAAAAAGAAGAAGTTACCGTGGCGGAATTTACTCCACCTGTTTTACGGCACTTATTGACTTATTGCAAAAGAGAAGGACGTACTCTTGCGCAATTTCGTTTACTTATTTGCGGTTCTGATTCTTGGACCATGGAAGAATACCGTTCAGCAAAGTCATTAGCAGGCACAGAAACACGTGTTATCAATTCTTATGGATCAACAGAAACGACTATTGATAGTAGTTATTACGAAGAATCAAATAATGATTATTTACCAAATCACACTATCGCACCCATTGGAAAACCTTTTCCTCACGCTTATTTTTTAGTATTGAATGAAAATGAACAAGAAGCAAAACTAGAGGAACGAGGCGAGCTATATATTGGAGGACCAGGGGTCGGGACAGGCTATATTGGACAGCCCCTTTTAACAAACGAACGATTTAAAGAATTTTCTCAAGGCCGATTTTATAAAACAGGTGATCTTGTTCGGATAAGGCAAGATGGCAATTTTGATTTCATTGGTAGAGAGACATTATTAACAAAAATAAATGGTAAACGTGTAGAACTTGCTTCTGTAGAAACTGCCCTTTTGGAACATCCAGGAATTAGCTTTGCTATGGTATCTGCAGATACGCAGGGTAAAAAAACTGTATTAAATGCTTTCATTAAGTTAAGTCATCCGCTATTGGCCTATGAAGATATTGCAATTTTTTTAAAAAATAAATTACCTGCTTATGCTGTTCCAAGAAGATTTTATGTGATTAACCAAATTAAATATAATAATAACGGCAAAGTGGACAGGATGGCCATTGAGAAATTAAAAAATTTGCCTTTAACTCCTGTATCTTTTCCACGAAACATCATAATGGAAACAGTTTAAAGATAAAAAATTATTAATATTAATTAACAATAGCTATAAATACAAAATGAGGATAGTGATGAATACAATTAAATTATTTGTGATTGGTGGTGGGCCTGCTGCTGTTTCAATTTGTCTTCAAGTGGTGAAAGAGTATCAGGAGCATAAATTAACTCAACCACTGGAAATCATTATTTTTGAAAAAGGCCCCCTTGTCGGCCCTGGATTACCGTATTCAAAACCAGACGATTGCTATATTCTTAACTTACCAAAAGATATAATGGAACCTGTCTATGGTATGACAGGTTCCTTTACCGCGTGGCTAAAAACAAGGCCAGATGCACCACAAGATACGGCATTTCCCCCGAGGCATTTTTTTGGGAAATATTTACATTTTCTCGCTGAAAAAATTAAGACAACAGCAGTAAGTAGTGGTATTTCAATTCAATACCGCACAAATTGCGAAGTATGGAACGTGGAAAACCAAAAGAATTCGATTAAAGTTTTTACTAGCCAAGGGGATGAGATTGGAGATTATTTGGTTTTTTGTACAGGGCACATGCCATCATCAGCCTATAAACATTTTATTGGAAAAAAAGGTTATTTTCATAATCCTTGGGAAGACAAGTTATATGAAAAATTTGACGTAGACAGCGACATTATTATTATTGGCAGTCGGTTAACAGCAATTGATACAGTTCGTAAATTATTTGCTTCTGGCCATCGCGGCAAAATTACAATGGTTTCGCGTAGCGGCATTTTACCGACTGTTTTATCTAAAGAGATTCCTCCTTATACACTCAAACATTTAACACTTATTAATTTCGATCAACTCACTCAAAGCGGTTTGCGTTCTCTTTCTTTGTTAGATTTAGCAAAATTGTGTTTTGCCGAAATTAACGAAGCTGAAGGTAAAGCCTTATTGCCTGATCATGTTATACGTTCTTATAAAGAATTATCTCCTGAAGCTTGGCTGGAGCAACAAATTGAGTTAGCTGAAGCAGGCCCTAAACCTTGGCAACAAGTGCTTTTTGCAGCTTATCCTATGGTTCCCAACATATGGGCCATGCTCAATATGGAAGACAAAAAAATATTTATCCAACAGTATAAAAGTTCTTTTTTAACTTACTTAGCTGCTTTTCCATTAGAAAATGCCTATAAACTGCGAGAGCATTTTGCTTCTGGCCAGCTAAAGTGCTTAGGCGGCTTGATAGACATTGTTGCGGATAAGGAAAAAGGTTTTGTTATTCATTTTGAAGATAAAACGTCACTTTCAAGTCAAATTTTAATTAATGCTACAGGTCCAGGTTATGATCCTACGAGTGACTTATTCTATAAACGAATGATAGAAAATAAGTTGCTAGAAAAACATGAAGCAGGCGGTATCAATGTTGATCCTAAAACACTGCAAGTATTTTCCCCACGCCTAGGTCAATCTCATCCTAGAATTTTTGGAGTGGGTGAAATTACATGGGGAGCTTGCTTAGCAACAACAGATATGTCCAGAGTCGCTTTGCAATCGGGGCGAGTGGCTTTAACATTCGTTAGAAATTGCTTAAAGCCACGCGAGCCAAAACAAGAGAAACTTTTCGCGAGGGAAAATAAACAAGTCTCAACTTCCTTCCGTAAGCCTTCTATTATGTTGCCACCATCGTATGGAGCTTTTTTTAAACGATCAGGAGGCTCTCTATTACGTAAATCTTTGCCTGTAGCAGCAGCGACTACTGCCTCTATGGTTGCTAAAGAATTTTCGCGTAACCGCGGTAGACTACCCTAAATATCCTTAAAAACTTATTGATCATAACATGGACTCAGCTATGAATATAAATAACCAACTTTTACTTCAAATTCTGAAGAAAGTTCCAGAGTATATTTTTTGGAAAGACACAAATTCCATTTATCAAGGGTGTAATGAGAATTTTGCTAAATTGGCAGGTGTCTCCTCTCCTGCTGAAATTAGAAATAAAAGAGATAGCGATTTACCTTGGGCAAGCTATACAGACCATCTTTATTTAGAAGAAGATCACAGCATTATTGAAACAGGACGTCCCATTTTCCATAAAAAAGTGCCCCTAAAATATGGAGTGGATTTACAAGAGAAATATTTGTCGGTGAGTAAGGTTCCCTTGTATGATGATGAAGAAAAAGTTATTGGTGTATTAGGAATTTTTATTGATATTACTGAGCACGAAAAACATATAAAACAATTAAAAAAAGAAAAAGAAAGAGCCGAAGCCGCTAGCAAAGCCAAAACTGAATTCTTGGAAAACATGCGCCATGATATTCGTACGCCTTTGGTAGGAATCACGGGATTTGCTGATATTATTAAACAAGAAGTCTCTGACCCCACCATCAAAGAACATGTCGATAATCTGATTACTTCAAGCTATACACTGCTTGATTTATTAAACGAAGTCCTGGATTCCATCAAAGTGAGTTCCGGTGAAATCCCCCTTCTTAAAAAGAAATTTGATTTAAAAAAGAAATTAAATGAAATTATCTTACTGAATCAAGCAAAAGCCCATCAGAAAAGTCTGGATTTACAATTTGAGTATGATACAGCGATCCCAACCTATCTTATAGGCGATCCTCTGCGTATACATCGAATCATTTTAGAACTTGTTACTAATGCGCTTAATTTTACAGACAAAGGCTTCGTTAAATTGTCTGTTCAATTAGCTAAAGAGAGTGACAAGAATCTGGTGATAAAAATAATCGTAGAAGATACAGGAATAGGTATTCCAAAAGAGCAGCAGCAAGAAATTTATGTTCAATTTAAGCGTTTAACGCCATCCTACAAAGGCATTTACAAAGGATTAGGTTTAGGTCTAGCGATTGCAAAACAATTTATTGAAGACATAGACGGTGAAATGTACATCGAAAGTGAAGTAAAAAAAGGTACCAAGTTTACTTTTATCATTTCATTAAAAAAACCCTTATTAGATGAATCGCTAGGCAGTGAAGAATCCATACCCTTTGAAACTAATAAGCTGGCTCAAACGATAGAAACTAACCTTTTTCAAAAAACAACAATAAGTGAAAAAGCCCCTGTTTCTGCTAATAAAAGTCACGTTCTTCTTGTGGAAGACAGCTCCATGGCGGCGCAAGTGGTTATCCATATGCTTTCTGCACTGAATTGTATTGTAGATTGGGTTCAAGAAGGCAGGTTGGCTGTGGAAATGGCAAAAGATAATTCCTATGACCTTATTTTTATGGACATAGGATTACCTGATATCGATGGTTATGAAATAACAAAACGGATTCGTTTAAATGAATTAAATAAAAACCATGTTCCTATTATCGCATTAACGGCACATGTCAATGAAAAAAATAAACAATCCTGTATTAATAGTGGCATAAATGCTGTGCTGTCCAAGCCATTAATGAAAGAAAAAGCAGAAGATATCTTAAATTCCTTTGTTCCTTTTCGAAAAAATAACGTAAGCTCAAAAATAGTCAGCGCAAATAATGGGGATAACGTAGAGCTTGATATTTTTAATTTCGAATTTCTTAAAAAACAATTTGGTAAAGAAGAAGCCATTCAAATAGCCAATTTATTTTTTAACGAATTATCACAAGAACTCGTGGAATTAAAATTAGCTTATACAAAAAAAGATTGGCTTGCTATCAAGAGATTGACTCACAAGTTGAAAGGCAATGCCGGCTATTGCGGTGCTATGCAGTTGGAAACAGTTTGTTCCAAGTTGGAATCTGTTATTCAATCAGAAGAAATGAATTTATTTGAAGAGCTTTACCATCAGTTACTAGAAGAAATAGCATTGCTAGACGATAAGGCAAGAAAAGAGATAAGAGGTAGCAGACTTAATGTATCAAAAGCAAAATCTGCTATGAACTACGACTCCTTGCTACCTTTAGTTAAGGGGTGAATTGAGTCTGTAGCAAAATTGTAGCATCTCATAACAGAATGCCTACCTATTATAAGCTATTTAGATGAGTTTTGATTCAGCTAGATCGGTGTAATATGTTGATTTTAATGAGATTTAATATTTTCTGACTCCATTAAAAGCAGAGCCTAATTAATTCTCTGTAGCTCATAAGCCACAACAGGTACCTGCGGCGGCTGCAAGAAAAATTTTTGCTCCATTTCAAAAAAATTTTGTTTAGTAAATTAGGTTTTAATAAAAATAAGTCAATGTTTCAGCACGGATTACGGCATTAGTACATCTCGAACCTGAATCTGTAAATTGAAGCGCGGATTATTATTTTATAGGTGAGATATTACCCTAATTGATTGTAAAAATTCCTGTAGTGTAAAAAGCAGAAATTTATTTTTCTGTCTATTCTAAAATCTGCATCCAATTTTTCTCATAAGCCTTACTCACCCATGATTTTGACTAATACCCGCTTATCTCGCTGTCCATCAAATTCAGCATAAAAGACGCGCTGCCAGGTGCCCAAATCAAGTTTCCCCGCTGTGATGGGAATAATAGTCTGATGATGTATCAGGAGTGCCTTCAAGTGGGAATCAGCATTATCTTCTCCGGTCTCATGATGTTTGTAATCTTTGCGGTAAGGCGCGAGTTTTTCTAGCCATTGGTCAATGTCTTCAATTAGCCCGCCTTCGTCGTCATTCACATAAATACCGGCAGTAATGTGCATGGCCGAAACCAGTGCCATGCCTTCACGAATTTTGCTAACACGAAGAATTTTCTCTATATATGCAGCGTGATGTGAACATATTCGCGGGGCTTTTTTGTATGAAATGTTAGATATTCAGTGTGGAATTTCATGTGTCATATTTTCTTTATGATTAAAAACAGGAAGATAATATCATTTTGGAAGTTTTGTTGCAAAAAAACTAATTTAGTAGACTAGCCAGATAGCTAAATTTTTAATTGAGATAACAGGATGGTCAATAAAAAATAAAGATGGATTGTATTCCTGTACTCCCATAACGGCTAATTAGTGCTTAGTGCTAAGCATCTCAATCTTTAGCGCCGTGCGACTAAAGACCGCAATTTACATTGCAAAGAGATGAATTGGTGGGGTACAAAAATAGACAAATATTTTTAACATTTCCATACTTCAATAAACTTCGATGTGATTTTCTGTAAATTTTCCTCCGTTATTAATTCATTGATAATTTTACGTATTGAGGGTGATGACTCGGTTGATTCAAGAATGATTTGCTGACATTTCCTTATTAATGAAAATTTTTCATCGCTAATTAAATATTGCTTTTTATCAACAGCTTCATTACCTTCATGGCTACTTGACTCCGTTTTTTCTTGACTATCTTGCATTACCATTGCTCCTTTTGTGGATTAAATAAAATTTTATTGCTTCGGTTGAGATTGCTTTATTGCATTAAGGATGGTTTTTTTCGATTTACTCATTGCAGATATTGCATTTTTACTTCTACAAATAAGATGTGAACCATTGGGCAATGGCAATCAGATATTTCATCACATCCGCTGATTTTATTCTGCTGTTTTGAGTCGGGCAGAATGGCGACTATTCTCAGGATTTTTAACGCCGCGGAAATCGGAATTTTTTTGAAACTCGTCAAAGGAAAAGTTGTGCTGGCCTATTCCCAAGGTGACGACTTTCAAAAAATGCTATTTATTTTCATGATATTACGCGTCAAAGAGCGCCGCGTCACTACGGACATCTACGATGTGCCCTAGTGACGCGGCAAAAGCAAGAGCTCAAAAAAATTCTCTTAAATATTGAAAAGTTAAAAGATGCCTATTGGCTTAGCACTGTTCGTTACATACCCGCATGAGGCATGGTGTAGGCACTTTACGCCTTACACGATATGAGGCGAATTTCCTACAGACATAAATGAAATCATTTGTCTAAACTATCAATCTTTTATTTATATTTAAGAAAAAATCCAGCGAATGAAAAAATATTCGATTGACATGCTGCCTAGCGGTTATCGTGTTTTGTGTGACGGCGATCATCCTAACGTTTGCTTGTATTTTCCATCATGCTCTCATGATGGGTTTATTTGATTGTTGGGTGCTTGGCATGATAGCGATAATTAATGCAATGCAGCAGGAGTAAAAATAAAAAATTCAATATCAAAATAAATTTCTTGGAGGAATAAACCATGCCTGTCGTAGAAGAACAAAAAGAAGGAGTCTTTCGTGTTTCTCATGCTGCTCATCATCACCTCGATGAAGAAACGGCGTGGCATTTATTATTGCAACAGATCGCCAGTCATGGAAAAGGGCACCGTTTATTTATGAGCTATGCGTGGGAATCCGGCGCCGCTAACGAACAATTGCAAAAAACGCTTGCGCAAATCAAAACGGATTTAAGTGAAGCAGGTCATGCCATTTTTTTAGACATTCAAGACATGGACAAAGGTATTACGCATGCGATGGAAGAGGGTATTAAAGAAGCGCACACCGTATTGCCTATTTTGACGCATCGCTTTGGTGGACGGGTCGCCGAAGTGGTCGATGAACATGGTAAATCGGTACCTCCCAATAACCTGCAATTTGAATTTGCGCATACTATTAGCAAAATCATCAATAGTAAAAATAATCATGCCGTTATCCCATTGGGGTTTGCGCCTCGAGAAGTACTCTCTGCTGATGTGTTAAGTTTTTTTAGAGCGCCTTTAATTGATTTTACACTGCAACCCCATCGCAGTGCTCATCTCAGTTTTCGTCACAGCCTGTTACGTTTGCTGACGCTCTTGCAGCCCCTCTCTCCTGAAGATCAACCTACACTTCGCGCCTGGCAGGCAGCGTGTTTACACACCCTGTCATCTCCGAATCCGCATTTTGTAGGGCGACATACCACCCTGCAGCGTTTAACGCAGCATTTGGAACAACATCCCAATGTACCTTTTACTCTACGAGGTCCTGCAGGCATCGGTAAAACTGAAGTGGTGCAGCAGTTACAACAAAGCAGTCATTATCGTTTTGTCCATCACCTCCATGCCAAAGACTTGGAAACCGCCGCTGCCACAATGGCCGCGCAACTCGATGTGCCTGAAGCTTCACTCGGCGATACACTGGCTCAATTGGAGCCGGGTATTTTTCTCTTCGATTTTTCGGATGAAGTGTTACCCTTACCTGCACTACCGTGGGGGCCGCATGCACGCATCTTGACGCAACGTACATCAGTTGATGCAGAAGCAGCCTTACCCGAAGACGATGCCTCTTCGTTGACACTTTCTCCACTCAGTCAAAATGCGGCATTACAGTATCTCGCGCAGCGTTTACCGCATATTGACCCTGCGGAACATCAGATGCTGGCAGAGCAGTTGCATTATTCGCCTGGTTTATTGACCCAAGCTTGCTATTTAATCACTTCTACCTTAGGGCTGGATATACCGACCTATTGCACGGTCTATGGTGACCAGCGAGTAGAGATGCGAGAAGAAAAGTCTGCGCCACAACGACAGATGGCACAGGCGGAGGCGTTTAAATTAGCTTACCAGGAAGACCAGGTCGTTCGCGCGTGGAACCAACTCTTAGATGATATTCATGCTATCAGTGAAGAGAAAAGGCCTAGCGTACACATCCTTTGTACGGAGACCGATCGCATCGAACGAGCCGCCTTTTTAAACCGTTTAACTCAAGATTTAACCCGTGCAGGAATCACGGTGACCGATCAGCCTGCACCTGTCCTGATTCCACTCTTAACGCCCCAATTGCTCAAAGAAGCCCATGATGAACAGAGTCAAGTTGCTGAATCGCTTCGTCGTGCAGGGCTATACAATGAAAATGTAGAGGGTAGTGGGGCTGCGACCACCTTCAGTCCCATTGCACTCGGCAGTATCCGTGAGGTCGTTAAAAATAAACTCGCCCCTTTACAAGATCACTTAGTTCGCCGTTATACGAAAGAAGCCGAGTATCAATCCTTGCTCATCGGTCTCTCTAATCCTATCGGTCTATTATTATCAATTCATGGCTTGAAACAAACTGATCCGACCCTTCTTCAAGCCTTAGACCGGTGGCGTTTAAGTACGTTAACTCAATTGCCGCCTTATCCCGCGCAATTTTTTGGACGAAGCGAAGCGCTAGCTACCCTAGAAAAAACATTCACGCAGGTGAAACGTCAAACGATCGCCTCCATGGGCGGTATAGGTAAAAGCCAGCTTGCCATGATGTATGCCCATCGTGCCACAGGCTATCACTTTGCCTATTGGGTGAGTGCGGATGCAACGCGTTTAGAGAGTTCTTTTAAAGAGTTCGCAAGTGCCATAGGTATTGATGTCGCAGGTTTAAAGCCGGAGGAGATCATTCAAAAAGTGCATCACCGTTTAGCGAAGATGCCGCCCGGGCTGCTTATTTTTGATAATGTAGTCGATGAAGAGGCTATCTTGCCCTATCTCCCGGAAGACACACACCATCATGTCTTGATCACCTCTCGTTCGCAACAATGGTTGCATCCTTGTCTTCGGTTAACCGCTTTTTCCCTGAGTGAAGCCATCGCGTATCTTAAAACACGCCTGCCGACGGCGACAGAAGAACACTGCGCACGTCTGGCGAAAACGTTAGAAGCCTTGCCTTTGTTACTGGATCAAGCAACGGCTTACATCCTTCAACAGAGTATCACGATTGAGGAATATCTTTCGCAGTATGATCTGACGAAAGACAGCATAAGTGCCACCTTAAACTTATCGCTGGAGGCATTAGAATCCCACAACTTTCAAGCCATTGAATTTCTCTATTATTGTGCTTATCTGCAACCTGATGCGATTCCCTTTGCGCTTACATTATTTAGTACTTTGTTCCGTGTGTCCTTACACCAAATCCATCATCGTTTCATGGGCAGTGTCAGCCGTTATTCTCTGGTGGGGTCACTCAAACCCGCGCACCTTAACATCCATCGATTGATTCAACAAGCGTTGCGCGATCGGGATCCTGACAAAGAAAAGCGCCTCTTAGCGATCACAGAGACTTTGCTGAAACTCTTCCCACAACAAATTAATGACGCAGCCGATGTGGCATTGCAGCAGCAGCTCATACCCCATTTGGAGCAGTTGTTAGAGCATTGGATAGCTCATGCAGCGGGTTTGGCGGATAAAACGAAAACGGAGAAACAATGCGTGGAATTGTGGACTGTGTTGGGTAGGGCGTATCGAGAACAAGGCAATTTATCCAAAGCAATTGTTTATTTTAAAGTAGCACTTGAAAGCCACTTACGGACGTATGGGCCAGACCATCCGAGGGTAGCGATACGTCGCAATGATTTAGGAATGGCGCTACATAACCAAGGAGATTTAAATGGCGCGATTGAACACTTGAAGGCGGCACTCGAAAGCAATCTACGGACGTATGAGCCCGACCATCTAAGTGTGGCGGCAGGCCGCAGTAACTTAGGATTAGCGCTTAAAGACCAAGGGGATTTAAATGGAGCGATTGAACACTTGAAGGCGGCACTCGAAAGCAATCTACGGACGTATGAGCCCGACCATCCAAGTGTGGCGGGAGGCCGCAGTAACTTAGGATTAGCGCTCACAGCCCAAGGGGATTTAAAGGGCGCGATCGAGCATTTCAAGGCGGCGCTTGAAAGCGACTTACGGACGTATGGGCCCGACCATCCGAGTGTGACAAGAGATCGCAATAATTTAGGAATGGCACTCAAAGACCAAGGGGAGGTAGAGGCCGCGATCGAACATGTGCAGGCGGCGCTCGAAAGCGACTTACGAACGTATGGGCCCGACCATCCGAGGGTAGCGAAAGATCGCAATAATTTAGGGGTAGCGCTTCAAGATCAAGGGGATTTGGAAGGTGCGATCGAACACTTCACGGCCGCGCTTGAAAGCGATTTACGGACATATGGGCCTGACCATCCGAGTGTGGCGACAGACCGCAATAATTTAGGATCAGCGCTACAGGAACAAGGGGATTTGGAAGGTGCGATTGAACACTTCACGGCCGCGCTTGAAAGCGATTTACGGACATATGGGCCTGACCATCCGAGTGTGGCAACAGACCGCAATAATTTAGGATCAGCGCTACAAGACCACGGCGATTTGATAGGTGCGATCGAGCACTTCAAGGCGGCGCTCGAAAGCAACTTACGGACGTATGGGGCCGACCATCCCGATGTGGCGAGAGATCGCAATAATTTAGGAGCAGCGCTTCAAGAGCGAGGGGATGTAGAGAGCGCGATCGAGCACTTCACGGCGGCGCTTGAAAGCGATTTACGGACGTATGGGCCTGAGCATCCCAGTGTGGCGACAGGCCGCAATAATTTAGGATCAGCGCTACAAGGACAAGGGGATTTGGAAGGTGCGATCGAACACTTCACGGCGGCGCTTGAAAGCGATTTACGGACATATGGGCCTGACCATCCGAGTGTGGCGACAGACCGCAATAATTTAGGATCAGCGCTACAGGAACAAGGGACTTTGGAAGGGGCGATCGAACACTTCAAGGCCGCGCTTGGAAGCGATTTACGGACGTATGGGCCTGACCATCCGAGTGTGGCGACAGACCGCAATAATTTAGGAGCAGCGCTATATACCCAAGGGGAGGTAGAGGGTGCGATTGAGCAGTTTAAGGCGGCGCTCGAAAGCGACTTACGGACGTATGGGCCCGATCATCCGAACGTGGCGAGAGATCGCAATAATTTAGGATCAGCGCTCAAAGCCCAAGGGGATTTAAGTGGCGCGATTGAGTATTATAAGGCCGCGCTTGAAATTGATTTACGAACATATGGGCCCGATCATTCGAGTGTGGCGACAGATCGCAATAATTTAGGGTTAGCGCTTCAAGACCAAGGAGATTTAAAGAGCGCGATCGAGCACTTCAAGGCCGCGCTTGAAATTGATTTACGAACATATGGGCCCCATCATTCGAGTGTGGCGACAGATCGCAATAATTTAGGGTTAGCGCTTCAAGACCAGGGGAGGCTGAGAGGCGCGATTGAACAGTTCACGGCTGTGCTGGAAAGCAATGTACAGACATATGGACCTGATCATCCAGAAGTCGCAGCAAGTCGCGCTACCCTGGGGAGCGCGTTGCGAGAGCAAGGAAATTTGAAAGAAGCAATCGAACATTTGCAAGCTGCCTTCGAAATCGGTTTAAGTACCTATGGCGCTGATCATCTGAGAGTAGCCAATCGTCGCAATAACCTGGGGCTTGCGTTATACGAACAAGGTGACTTCAAAGAAGCGATCGAACACTTACAGATTGCACTCCAAAGTGATTTACGTAGGTATGGAGCTGCTCATCATCCAAATGTAAACAGAGATCGCAATAATCTCGGACTTGTATTACAAGCGCAAGGCGATGTGAAAGGAGCCAGTGAGCTCTTTCAAGCAGCGCTTGAAAGTGATCTCGGTGCTTATGGGCCGAACCATTTTAGTGTGGCAAGAGACCGTGGCAATTTGGGGTCAGCACTACGAGCTCAAGGCGATTTGAAGGGTGCTCGTGCGCATTTAGAAGCGGCGCTTCAAATTAATTTGCGTACCTATGGACAGGATCATTTTAGTGTGGCAAAAGACCGTCATAATTTGGGCCTAGTATGCCAAGAGCAAGGTGATTTGACAGGTGCAATCGAATACTTCAAAGCGGCATTCGAAAGCAACTTACGCACGTATGGGCCGAATCATTCTAAAGTCATTAAAAACCGCAACGATTTAGAAACTGCACTAAAACTAAAAACTGGACAGGCATTATCCGCTGTTTCTACTGTACAAGCAGAAGCAACATCTGTCCTAGACCATTCTCAGTCAACCCGTGCTATTGCCCAGGTAGAGGAAGCAATAGCGGTTGAAGCAAATCTTGTTGTTGTGCAAGCAACAGGAGATAATCGTTTAGGAAGAAGACCGAGTGTTTGCAGCTTACCGAATAATACACCGGGTACGCTATTTAATCCCAGACAAGCTGCTGCTGTTGTGCATCAGCCTGAAGAAAAAGAGGCTTTACTCGAAACAGAAAAAAGTAACACAGTGCAAAATCCACATCGAGCACGTTCACGTTCATCAAACTCCGGCTAAAAGACGTAGTCTTTATCTTGTAAGCCTGCTCTAAACCGTGCTGCTTCGCAGTGGCACGGCAGTTTTTTTTATGGGTTCTGTACCTAATTCTTATTAATATTTTGGCAGCAATAGTATTGAATAAAGGTTTAATTAAAAAATGATTACGCAAGAATTTTTTTGAAACTCATTAGGGTAGAATTTATACTAATCTGTAGGAGGGGTGGTGAATTTTTTTTAAAAAACATTTATTTTTACCACGTTATCTGGCTCGGCAGAATCAAAAGCCAAAAAAAAGCCCCATTTTCATGGGGCATGCTTGAAATATTAATATTCGCTCGGCAACATCAGACAATAATAGCTACCTAAATCACACAAATAAAATTTGACGGGTTCCTCGAGTATAGGAAAGTCCGTCCAATTTATTCGATGTTTCAAGTAAATACTGTCATTGCCATCGCTAATAGTAATAACCGCTGACTGATTTGAGTTAACTGATAGTTCGATGGAATAAAACCAACCTTTATTTTCTTTAAGCAGACGCGGCAAAATGACAAATGCTATCTCATCAATTAGCCAATAACTGTCTGTTTCGTTAGCTAAATATCTCACTCCTTCTGTATAACACATCTGACTGATCCAGTGCTGAAAAATTTCATCTGAACCTGTAAAGTGATTTAATGCATCCAAACTGAATTTTTTATTCATCGCGATTTCTCCTAAGTGAATTGAACTATCGAGAAACCCCCTGTGAGGATTTCCCCACAGGGTTGATAAAAAAAAATAATCTGGAGACAAGTCCGTGGGGACGAGTCCCCAAGGGATAAAACACTTTACATCAGTCCGTGATTAGCAAATGAATAGGTGCTTTTACGGGAAACAATAATATGATCTATGGCCGTGATGTTGATAATAGAAAGAACACGCTGTAAATCACGTGTTATTTCCTTGTCTCCCTGACTTGGCTCACAGTTTTCAGATGGATGATTATGCGCAAAAATAACTTTTGCAGCGTTATGTTCTAACGCTCTTTGCACAACCACCCGCGGATAAACCACAGCTTCATTAATGGTTCCTGAAAAGAGTTTTTCAAATGCTAATAGACGGTTCTGGTTATCCAGAAATAAAACGGCAAACACTTCATTTCGTTCCTCTGCTAACTGTAGTTGCAAATAAGCACGTACGGTTTGCGTATTATTTAAGATTTCCGAAGGATAGCGGAACCGTTGTTCTAAACAACGTAAGGCACGAACCACCAGTTTTGCGTCTCGTGATCTCAGCGAACACGATAGTTGAGAGTAAGAACTCGACATAGTCATTTCCTCATTGAATACTGAGGAAACTAATCCCATGGGGGTTGTTTCCCCAGTGGGTAGTTAAAGAATAAAAACTTATTTGATTAAAAAGCGCAGTTCTACCAAAACAGAGAGAATGATAGTACCGCTTACATTCCCTCTTGCAATAGTGGATGATTCTGCCTGTCCTGTAAATGATGATAAAAGGCTTTGACACCTTCTACATAATATTCATGAACCTTTAGCAGTTCGCCATGGATCTGCACGATAAAACGCGGGTCATTTTCTGTTATTCCTGCATAACATTGCTGGAACCCACAATATTTTGCATCAAATTTAACAATGATCGATCTCTTCTCAATTAAATGATGATCTAATTGAGCGAAGAGAGGAAACTGATCCTTATTAAATCGACACTCTAACCACACATTATCCGAACGTGAATCATTCAATTCATAAATCAAATTGAATGTGGCATACCATTCATCACTCTGATAACGCTGTATCGCATGTAGATAAGCATGACCACTGACGCTTAGAAATGCATCTTCAAACATAGATTTCCTCCGAAAATAAAAAATCGGAGAAAATCCTAATCCCGTGAGGAAAAAGAATGTTCCCCGAGAGAGTATTAAAAACTCTATTTTGAAAATAGAGAAGAGTAACGATGGGCGTAAACCACTTTGCAATGGCGATCAAGTTTTCATAACGCCCTCTTGATTTAATTCTGCGGTTTTGAGTCGTGCAGAATAGCGACTAAACTGATTCATTGAATAAAATATGCAATCTTGTCAGATGCATTCTGATTTTTTGAGAATAAGCGTGGTTGTAGTGGGGGGTATGGGAATGGTAATCCCCGATACCTGATAACAAGTTCTTTTCATTCGCAATGGCTTTTGCTGCAATCCAGGCACCCACTTTGATATTGATACAGGGATCAAATTGGAGTTGTGTTTGTGTAATGCCATGTGTTTTGAGTATTGGCAGCCAGGCTGAATTAATTTGTGCGGGGCCTATATCAAACGAACCATTTTTGTTTTTGACAATGTGTCCTACTTTGCCGTGTTCCACTTGTAT
>JAJNBC010000021.1 GCA_021156085.1 Gammaproteobacteria bacterium
AACCGTAAGCTCACTTTGAGCAAATCTAACATCGTGAGAGGGGCGACACTTTTACCTTCTTCTGCGGCTAATAAGTGAACGCTATTCGGATGCGTTGATGTCACTTCACGATCGGTTTCAATCGTAATGATACGCTCGCTTTGGGGAATCTCTTTTAAGAGAGTATTTAAAAACGTGGTCTTGCCTGTTGATGTACCGCCAGAAATGAGAATATTTTTTCGTGCTAGAATGGCTTGCTTTAAGAAGAAGGCATAATTTCCTTTTTTGTAAAGAGTTAATAAAGCGTGATCCTGCCGTAATGTATTTTGTTTAGGCCCTCCTTGAGTCACTGTGCCCGCTTCTTTATCTTTTTTAAAATAGTGATCTAAAGGCACCTCTTGAACGGCATGGCGGCGAATAGCACAGACAAACGTCTCTTTCGCACAGGCGGGTTCTATCACAAACTGGATTCTTGAACCATCAGGCAGGGTGGATGATAACGTCGGACATTCCGGTGAAATTTCTCGTTGGTTGTATTCGCCTACCAGTGATGCAAATTGCAATAAAAAAGGCAGAGAAAGCGGGGGCGCTTCAAATCGCTTAAACGCGCCTTCTATTTCTACCCAGACTTCTTGAGGGCGATTAATACAAATTTCATTCACACCCTCCATGGCAAAATAGGGTGCAAACAGTTTAAGGTAACTCTTAAGCGCCGTTGCATAGCTCATACTTATTCCCTTGAATAAACTTTGCTAAAATCCAAATCTCTATTGACAAAAACCACAATGCGCTCGCCTTGCGGCACGTAGAGAGTGGGTGGAATAGGGAGGTTTTCACCTAAGGTATTTTTTGCTTCCTCTGCTAAGGCGTGCGAGACACTTTGCCGATAAGCAGAAGCGGAATTAGAGGGGTCTTGCGTACTCACGCCACTCGTGGCCGCTCCTGCGCTAATCATGCTAATTAACATAGCACTGCCAAAGCGCTCAAAGAAATGGGCATCTACCTGTCCTGTCATGCCTGCTCTGCCTAAGCTGTCCGTGCCTTCCGAACCTAAACGGATATCGACTCCATTAGGTTCTTTAATCCGTGTCCACACCGTAAAAAGCCGAGTTTGAGCATGCCGTAAAGTAGAGCGGTATTCCCCAATGAGATGAGATCCGCGCGGAATTAAAATCTGTTTCCCCTGTTCACCATACACATCGTGATTAACGACCGCTTCAATTTGCCCAGGCAAATCAGACTGAATGGCAACAGCAAGGGTGCCAAAAATAAATTTGCCCTGTCCTACTAGATAAGGTAGTGGCTTAGACAATGTCGCATATTCACGCTGAGTAGTGGCATCACTTACCTCATTTAAAAAAGCGGTATTTGGATTAGACGGTGTGCGCGTAAATGCACCCGATGGCTCTTGGGCAGAGCTTGGATTCATCCCAATCGCTTGTGCTCCGTTGCCCCCCTCTTCGCTACTGACGTTCTGCGACACTTGCAGTCTATCCATAAAATCCTTGGCTTTGGCTGCTGCAATTTGTTGTTCTAACAATTGTTGCTGAGATAATGAACTCGTCAAGACCGCTTTTACAGGGGGGTCTTTTGATTCGCGTGTAAAAGGGCTTACCCTATAAGTTTCTTCTCTTTCCTTCGCTTCTTTTCCTGTTTTATCTGATGTAGAAGGAGACGGTTTAGAATAAAAAAGCCATCCTTGTAAAAAAACACAAGCCATAATCGCTACAGTACCCCAAGTTTGACGGCGGCTAAAAAGAGGTTTTTCACCTTGTAATGGCAAAGGAGAGGCTTTTTCTGAGATGTCATTTTCTACAGCATTAATGAGAGGCTGTTGCCCCTCCTCGGCTGTTTCTTCTTTCTCTTTAACCTCTTCTCCCTCGTTTATTTCTTTTTTCATACACGCTCCTTTTTATACCCGTTAAATCTTTTTCTTTTTTCATGTCTCTTATTTTTTCACCCTATCCCAATCACCGATATATTTATCATTGTAAATACTCGTGACCAGAGCACCATTGCGAAGCGTAAAGACTTTAGCCGTACGCTCTACCACCATGTAGTCGCCTTCCATGCGATAATTGACTACTTCCTCTCGTCGATCAGGTAACACACTAAAAATAGCCGGTAGATCGCTCTGTTTTTTGAATTTAAAGTAAGTGAAAAGGCCATCATCGCAGGCGCACAGAGGCGCTTGTTCGGGGTTGCCAGTAAAGCTGTACTGTAAATTGTAGTGAGCAGCGTTTTGACAAAGATCAGGTGGTAGAGAAACCATTTCCAACGCTAATCGCTTTTCATCATGGCCACGATTGGGATAAACAAATTTTAAAAAGAAAATAGACTCAGAACGATCTTGATCTTCATCAGTCGCACTCAATATAAAATGATAAGCATAGCGATTAGAAAGCACGCTTAAGTTGCCTTTGGCATCTAATTTTTTTGCTTTAAGATAGAGATGATTGCGAGAGACTGCGATATCCCATGCCGATGCATCTCCTAAATGCACGTCTTGAGGTTGAACGATTTCATCTTCACCCAAAATAATATCGGTTGAGACGAGATAATGCGTTTTCACTGCATAAATTTGATTAGGCTCAAAGGCCACTACTTTGGCTCGGGGGTCTGTTTTGAACGATTGTACCAACCCTTCTGCTAAAGCAGCCTGAAACCAAATGGGTGGTAACCCCATTAGCAAAACATAAAGAACACTTACCAAAGATAACGATTTTTTAAACATAGCCTATCCCCCATTCTCAGCAAACACAGGCGATGCTTGATAATACGTGACCCTAAATCCCAATGGATTTAAATCACGTTCTTGAAGTGTCGCCTTGGTATTTTGATAATCCCACTTTAAGACCACTTGAAAATCGGCTTGTTTAACAGCAGCTGTATCTTCTTTAGGATGGGTTACCACATGAAAACGTGCTAAAGCCGTATGCGCATTCAGTTGATTAATGCTTAAGACGTTGACTTCTTGCGAGCCTTCTTTACCCAGTACATTGATAGGACTTAAAGGGTTAGTATCGATAATTTGTGCTTGCACGGCTTTTGCAATAGAGGGGGCACTCATTGCCAGTGCCACATTAAACGATCGCTTAATATCTTCATAATGATATGTTTCTTTATTTTGAATATATTGATTAATAAAATAACGCGTCATGACCCAGCTTTCTGACCAATGCGTCGTATCGAGTTCTTTAAGTTGGGCTACTTCTCCCGTGGTTTGATTGATGGTGAGAATTCGATACACATCGTGTTTCAAGGGAAATAATAGAATCACGGTGAGAAGGCTGAGCGTCAAGAGGCCTCCTAAGAAGCACGCTAATAAGCGATAACGGTCACGTGAGCAAACGAGTGATTCATACGCCTCTTCATACCAATTTTTAGCCGCGCTATAATATTCCGTGCCACCTGGACAAGGTTGTAAAGTCAATCGCTTTTGCCATGCTGCCTTGACACGTTGCTTCATTATTTTTATGGTTTGTGGTATCGCCTTGGTTTTTTTCATTAACCTAGAAGTTCCTTTTTATTAATCCACTTTAGTAAACCGATTCATTCTATTTTTTAAATACTCCTTAGCAGAGGCCCCACCCTTCCCCATCAACTGCGCTACTTGGCTACCAAAAGAGGTAAGCGTGCGAGTCATTGCTACGCCCCCTTTTAAGGTATCTTTGAATGTTTGGAAATTGGCTTTTGTTTCACTGAAAGAAGAAAAAACGCCTTTTAAATTAAACCCCGAGGCAAGTGAAGCGCATTTTTGGGGTACTTGCAGGAATAACCAGATTTGCACTAAACACGCGATAAAAAAGGGCACCAAGAGTTTAAATGCGGGGGTATCGCTGTGCATGTATTCAATTGTGCTCGTTGATACACTGAGTACAATCATAAGTACTGCTGAGGTGACGATCGGAATCAAAGCATAGGTAAATAAATGCTGCAAATACGAGTTAAACCACCCCTCTGTGGATTCAAACAAAGCAAAAAAGATAAATAAGGGTGATAAGGCCAGAATCACAGCACTTGCGATTTTAGCTAAAAAAATCAAGGCTGTTGCAATCGCAACGGATATCAGGGTGGCTAAAAAAAGAAAGCTACCAAAAAGAGCATAGTTGAGATTTGTCCAACTACCCATGCTAAAAAGTGTATTGGATTCCAATAATCCCTCTTTTAAAAATTGATCTAAAGCATCACTGATTTTTAAAGGCTCAATATGATTACTACCGCTTAATGTAATCGCTTTGCAAAGATACAAAGGCCCATTGGTAAAAACATTGTAGACAAAGAGATAAAAATAATCGTAATTGAGTGCAACAGTAAGGATGGCAACCATGCGCACAATCACAAAAATAAAGTCACGACCCTCTCGCGCACCACGCTGAATTTCAAGAAAAACAAATCCTAAATAAATAGCCGAAAAAAGATAAAGTAGGCTACCGTAGCTTGTTGCTAAATGATGATAGGTGCTTGCCACCCATGCAGAACCATATTGATCTACCCCTTGAAATAAATTGCCTATGATAGAGTTATTATACGGCATGGTGAATTTTTCCTTTATTTTCATCTTTACCGTCATTGAAAAAATCCGATTGCTTGACAGGCTTCTCTATTTTTCCTATATTAAAAAATTCGCGTGCAGCACGTTCTTCTCTCTCCTGTTGAAATAAATATACTGTTGCAATCACGCCGATGACTGATAATACAACCCCTACCCTTTTCTTCTGCTGACTGTTAAACATGGTTTTTTCTCCCATCGTATAAAGAATTAATCGCTATCTTTGTCCCACACCCTGCACCTTCATAATTGCAGGGCGCTTTGACTTCAGAATAGGCACTGCAGCCGCTTAATAGACCCCACACAAACGAGCAGGCGAAAAAAACCAAGATGTAGGTGATAATTTGATGAGTTGTAATAAACATCGTCTCTCCTTAAGAGTAATTAAAAAAATGCGCATCTTCATTAGCACGATTTGATTTTTCTTGGGCGTCAGTTGCCACTTGCTGCACCAGAAGTGCTAACAATTTTGTTTGTTGTACTGTTAAATTAGCTTGTTCTGCTGAAAAACGAGTGTGTAAATCCATAGCGGATTTTGCGTCGCTCGTGCGATCAATTTCGGATTGAAGCGCAGCGAGTGTGTTGGCCTCTCTTGTCACTTGATCAAACACAAGCTCTGATGAAGAGCGCGATACAGCGGTCGTTTGTGCCTGCAGACGATAATAGGTATTTTCTATCTCATTTGGGCTATTCAGGTGATCGTTCATGGGAAATTGGTTTGCGACCGTCCGCATAATAGAAAAAAGTGAACTATTGCCCACCCCGCCTCCGCCTTGCCGATAAAGTGACAACAGGCCTTGCCAAGTGTCTGCGCTTTCACCCCAACCAAAAGCGGCGTTACTACCATACAAGCTACCGTACGAATGCATGCCCATGAGTCCTTTGTTCAGCGCTTGCAATGCTACTAATTCATTGAGATTGGTGTTTTGAATAGACATAGTGCTACCGGCTATCTTGGATAAGATAGTGATGATCTCGAAAAGATCACTGGCATGAGCGTTAGGGATGATAAACAGCATCCATAGCATCAATAAAACAAGAGTTCTTGCTCTCGAAAAACAGCTTTTCATGCGATGGCCCCTCCCTCTCGTTGTTTTTGCTCTTTTTGTATCGCGGCTCTAAAAAGCGGTAGCCAATCCGAAGGAGCATCACCCACTTCTTTTCGAATGGCATCCAGTAATTTAATATTTTTTGTTCGACCGGATAGCACCACAATGTGGTTTTCTAAACCCGATAAATCTGCACGTACAACCACACTCCTCTTTCCTTGCTTTAATAAAAAAAACCGACTGCTTTTATTAAGGTGTTTTACAATTTGAAATTCTTTTTCACTTAAGCCAAAGCGCACGACATACTCTTCATGGCGTGCATTGGGATTAGCAAAATAAATTTGTGTCACCGTTTCTTGAATAATTTTGCAGCCGATAGGAGAGGAAGCAATATCAGAAGGTGATTGTGTATCCAAAATTAAAAAAGAGTCTTTTTTGCGTGGTGTTGAACTCCAGTCTTGGATTTGTTTACGGAATGTCTCATCTTGTAATGCGAGCCATCCTTCTGCCACTACAATGCGCGTGCGAGTACCATCCATGAGTTCTTCAATATGGTGGAAAAGATAGAAATAAACCACTTCACAGACGGTGGTATCTGTTAAGATACTGGAAAGATCAAAGCCTAACACATCGGATTGCAAAGAAAGATGATCTTTTTCATTATCGAAGACCCATGCATAATCGCCACCCTCCACCCACGCATCAAAACGCGCACGGAGAGACCCCCCTTTCCGCATTCCTAAAAAAGCCACAATATGCCGCAAAAGCCGCTCTTCTTGGGGTAAATGAAAAGCGCCTTCAACCGCCGCATGAATGCGCTCGATATCGTCATCATTTAATTTTTGACCAGTAGTAGCGGCTATTTTTTGTAAAAGAGAGATGAGGAAATACCGATTTTGCGGTGTGTCTGTCATCTGAAAAGGGGCAAAGCCTGTACGCTCGCCTGCATTCATCACGGAATAAGACCCACCCATCGCACGAATAAAAATCTCTAATCCCCTATCTTTATCTAGCACGATTAAACGACCTCCTAACTTCATGGATTGTGCAAGTAAAAAAGCTTCTAAAAGTGTTTTACCTGAACCCATCGGGCCAATGAGAAAGGTATTAGCGACATCGAGAACATGAAAATTAAAATAAAAAGGCGTACCGCTCAGGGTCTCAAGTAGAGTAACAGCCTCCCCCCAATGATTCCCTGCAAATTGCCCTGTGGCATAATTGTGTAAGCTCGCAAAGCTCGCTAAATTTTGCGAAGTAATGAGAGCTCGTCGTGTGATATAGGCTTGATTTGCAGGCAACATGGAAAAATAAGCGGGCTTTAGCCCTGCCTCTTCACGGACAGCAATGAGCCCAAGCTCATTAAAAACAGCATCTAATAATGCGACCGTCTTTTCTAAAGCAGGCAGAGTGTTAGCTTTACAAAGAATAGATAAATGGTGTTCGCCCATAGAAACAATATTGCTTCCTAAAGTATCAAGCGTCTCTTGCATGAGCATCGTTTCAAATAAACTCTCCTCATCTGATTGGACATAATTACGTTCTTGTTCTTTAATTTTTTTTCTGGCAACTAATTTATCTAAAAATGAAAACGATTGGGCAATAATAAGCTCTGCTGGTATATCCAATAACACATCCAACATCCCGGCATGAGTCACTTTATCGTATTCTTTGAGAGAGAGGATAGCCGCATACTCAGATACATGATGGTTATTTCTAAACGCAATGACGCCTCCTCTCTTATCAAAAAAAACCCGTTTAAAAGGTAAATACCTTGCTAAATCAGCCGGAGAAAATCTGACTTTCCTTTTTTCCAAATTAATCAATTCAAATAAAAAAGATAAGACTTCAGAATAGCGTGCATCACTCCCTTCTTTCTTACGTTCATCCACACCCAATTTCCGTGCACCATAGCGTGCCAGATGTCCGATTAAGCGCGTAGCGGTTTTATTCAATTCTTTGTGCATCTTGCGACGATAGGTTTCCCGTGCTTCACGGTTAAGTTTGCCTGACAACACTGCCAACGCATCGGAGAAACGTCGTATTTTACCTACGGGGGGCTTTTTAACGAGGGTGATGTAATGCTCATTCACAAAAAAGGATTTTTCTTGCATCTTCTCTTGCCACACCTCGTTCAATTCTTTGGCAAAATCATGTGTATAATTTCCTTCAAGCTTCCGCTCCTCTTTTTTACGTATCGTATGAAAATAAAGCGCTGTGGAGGAATCCGTGATACTTTTAAAAAGCAAATTACGGATTTCTTTTTGCTGGTCAATGTCGCGGTCATCCAGTGTTTCAGCTAAAAGTCCATCGAGCTTGATCACTTGTAACAAATGCCCGCTCTTGGTTTCAATGGTTTCCGCATCGAGCATATAGGCATAAGGAATCTTTTCAGAAAGCGAGACTTCTCTTTCAAAATCCATTTTTTCTTTTTTAGCCGGTATTATCCAGTTCATGGCGCGTAAGAATCCGTATTATTCCACCAAGAAAAAGTGGTATGTTGTTTAAAGTGTGTGATGTTCATCCAGAAGATACTTAAGCCAAAGGGATCACGAAACGTCATCCAAGCCATCGCAAGATGTGTCACGCAAAAAAGCGCTCCCAACACGATCGTTAACATCAAGGGTTGTTGAAAGAAAATTTGTAACATTGTCCACGCTAAAAAATAGAGAACACCATTTAAATAAAACGCCATAAGCGGTACACCAAACTGCGTGAGAGGCTTAGTAAGAGCCCGTGATAAACGATCGCTTTCGAGTTGATAAAATTCCATGTTTAAACTCCTACCCAGTTTTTAATCATGTATACAATGCTAGGCGCACCTAAAAAACCTGCCGTACAAATCCCCACACTAATAAACCGTTCCCAGCTAATTTTGCCGACCTTTGCCATTAAAAAAGTCGCACCAATAATAATCCCGCAAAGACTCGTGCCTAATGTCCCAAACAGGATCCGTTCAATGCCGTTGCCAGCACTCGTAAAAGGATCATTCTCAGCCATGGCGGAGAATGGCCCTGTGCTGGTTAAAATAATTAAACTTGCCAAATAATGCTTTTTGTTAAAATAAAATTTCATATTGTCTCCATTAAATTTAGTAAACTGTTTTCACTTATCCACTGTATCGTTCTGCTAATTACAGGTTTTTTTTATATAGGTAAAGATAAAGGCTTCTTTATAGTGCGGTACCGTTGCATCATAAAACCGGTTCCATTGCATCACACCATCCCTCCTTAAGCGGTGCCGTTGCATCGTGAATAACTTAGGTTATCCACAGAGTTAGAAAACCGCTGATTCTTCTTTTGAACATGCGTTTCGCTGACAAAAAGGGTGAGTCCTTTTGGTGTGGGACATACATTTGCAGCGGGATAAATCAGCCACACTTTCTTTAATGCCTGTAAAAACTTCTTTTTAAAATTGCGAACACCTTGGGCATCATCCGCATAATCAGATCCAAATTGCGCTTTGATTAATTCCCAAGGTATAAAAACTTGATCTTTTAAAAATGAAAATCGGTAAGTCAACCAAACATATAAATCCATCTGCAAGGGGGACTTGCGAAAAAAATGGAGCGCTTGGAAATCCACGGGAATAGGATTTTTAATCATCTCATCAAAAAAATCTTGAGCAAGGATAATTTTAGACTGAGGCAAAAACCCCTTAGCTCCGGGTTCTAAGGGGTTCCACCATAACGCAAATGAACGGCTGATATGAAACTGATCATTGGCACACCTACCCTGGTTTTTATTGTGGTAAATACACGAAATATGACAAGTCAATAATCGCAATAATTGATCGCGCACTCGCGTGGTATTACCGCGCTCCCCTCCTCCACTCTGGAGTTTTAATTTTTTTAAAAACTGCGTTAATGATTTACCTAGATCAATTTCCGGGGAGCGCTTGCGGATGGCTTCAGTCGTTAACCAAGCAAGTAAAACTCTCGGCGTGCTACCATACGGTAATCCAAATTCTGGATTAGCCGTCATCACTAACGAGTAGTAACCGTTTTTGCGTTTAAAGAGGGTTTCCCTGGGCTCGCTATGAGGGAAAGTAGCAATGACCATCGCCCGCGCCAAAAATGCCAATTGATTTGGCTTTTGGAAATTTCTCTGTGAAAAAGATAAATAATTCTCAAACTTTTTAGGGAGCATGCTCATGTAGCAATCTTCCTATCTAATTACAGCTAACTGTCATTAAACCCCTTCGCAAATAAATTTCCTCTTCACAATAAGGAGCAGTGGCAGTTCACGCACAATCCGTTAGAGTGGACGGGGAATGGCTCATACCCAGTGATCTGCTCCCTTCAACGCTAGCCAAGTTGGCGCTTGGTTAGCTTTTTTTGATGCTTAAAAAATAAATTTGTTATAGTTTAATAACATTAATGTTATTAAATCAAGATATATTTTAATTTTATTTTTAATTTTATATAATTTATAACAATTAAATTATTTATATTGATATAAGCCAATTATTTGAATAAAATATGAAAAATTGATAATACCTCCTAAAGCGATCTAAATATAAACGTGAATACTATTTCAGCCTTAAATATAAGCAAATCGCAAGCCAAGGCATTGGCCACAAACCTTCGTTTAATCCTTGATGCTCGTCATCTATCAGAAAGTGACTTGGCGCACGCTCTCAACCTCCCTATCATGACAATAAGAAGATTAGTCTCCGGGGAAACCGCCGATCCGCGTATTTCTACGTTAAAAACGATCGCTGATTATTTAAATATTAGCTTGGATTCCCTAACAAACAATAATGAATCAAATCCGATTAACCTCATGAATAAAAGCATGCCTCAATTTGTGCCTGTGTTAGATTGGGAAACAGCTGCGACTACGGCATCTATTAAAGAGATTAATTTGAAGACGTGGGAGAAATGGCATCCGATTGCAACAGTAGACCAACCACTTAGCAAAAACGCTTTCGCCTTGCCAAGCAGACCTTCTATGCAACCTCGATTTCCTCATGGTTCACTATTCATTATCGAACCCAATGAAGCCCCGCATGATCGAGATATCGTGCTCGTAAAAATAAGTAAAAATAGCAGTCTTTCTTTAAGGGAATTAGTGATTGACTCGCCAAAGTGGCAGCTCCAACCCATTGTTCCTGGATCAGCGCTTTTATTTTATGAGGAAACTGAACACGTCATTGTGGGCGTTGTCATCTTAACTCTGTTTAATTCGAGAAGAGGAAATCCCTAGAGCTTACATGCGATCAAAGGCCGTGCTTCATACTGGTAAATCATTTTTGTGTATTGGCCTATCTCATCCGATTCACCCAAAGATAAAACAAATGTATCTGAGAGGGGTTTATATGATTTTTCTACATCCCTTGCAATTTGCCTATATTCTTTATTCTTAGTACTAATCAAAGTCATATGTGGATCATATTCAGCATAAGATTTACTCACAGGATTCTTGATAATGTCTGCAACGATACAATTCATTTCCATTAATTTATCGCAATTGTTGGGTAATAATGAAACCCAAAACGTAATGTTATTAAACGTGATGCAACTAAATTCCTTAAATACTAAATCAATCGTTTTTTGATTGAGTGAATCACATACTTGACTCCATATTTCGGGTAATTCGTCCGCACTTGCAAGAAATTGACAGATTGTGACATGGGGAAGAGAATGACTTCCAAGTGAATACTGATCAGCAATGGGATTAAATTGCCCGGATAACGCGGTAACTTGATTACCATTAAATAATGGAACTAATGCAATATTATATCTTCTTTTCATTCATTGCCTTGCTTCTAACAATTCTACTCTACTCCTATAAATGAAATATTAACAAGAAAACTAGTTCAAAATACATTATCAATACTCATTGGTTAGCTGTTACTAATCTTAGCTTATTTTGGCTCACAGTAGTAATATTATTTTGATCTTTAGACACACTTAATCCTGATAAAAATCCAATGTAGCAAGCTTGAAGAGGAGAAAATTTCTGTAATAAACTTTGCGTTTTTAATATTATCAATGGGATCGCAACAAGGTTTCTATTTTTAGTTTGATCAAAATACACTAAATTGCCTCTACGATCCAACATAACCATACTACACTTCCCCCCTCTATCAGTAAATGGCGGCCCGTTGTTATAAATTTCACTGTTATTGTGTAATTTAAATTCTTCATAATGAATGCCGTAGTAATAACCTATCCATGCTGCTTGAACAGGTGACAAATTAGAAATTAATACTTCATCATACATTATTTCTTCAAGATTAATTTTAATGACAGTGGAAATACCACGGCAATGAATAACCACTTTCCTCTTAATAATGTCAATGTCTTCTAGTCGACATAAGGGTTTACTACTCTGTATTAAATTTCTAATACAATTACTAAGGCTGTTATATTTGTTTTTGATTATCCCTAACATTAGCCTCCTCATGAGTATGAAAATTTTCTTCACTCGCTAATTTATTAGCGTTTAGATCGTAAACATTGTCAAACAAAAATGGATTAAATTTTGTATCATAATCGTATATGTCCACCCCTTCTCTTTTCTTTACTAGTTTTATTAAATAAAAAACGAATGGCAATAATACAATTTGGCATACCATCTTTTTTGCGTAAACCGTCATCAAAAAATTAACTAAATCATTGCCTGGTAAAATTTTATAAAATGCTATAAAAATAAAACAGACGATATCAACTGATAAGGCAATAACGCTAGCAATAATAATTCTTTTATAAAGGAATAATCCTTTGCTTTTTAATTTCATTCTCGCAATCAGATAACTATTAATAAAATCAGATAGAATAAAACTGATTAAAGAAGCAATGATAATGCGAGTTTCTGGCACAAGTATACTTTTAAACTGTTGGCTCATTCCCCAATGAGGCGCCGCTGGAATAACATTAACAAGGTTAATAAAAAATACATATGAAACGTTCAAAATAAATCCCGCCCATATCGCTTGCCTTGCATTTTTATAGCCATACGCTTCAGCAATGATGCTATTTAACATGCTTGTCATGGGAAACACAATAAATCCGCCGGTAAAGATAACCCCCCAGACAGATACCATTTTCACCGCTGCAATATTAGAAATTAACCACGTAGCAGAAAAAAGCGTTAGTAAAAATGAAAAAAACTTAAATTGTATCCCAGTAACAGGTAATTTAAGAGATGAAGTAATCATTCCATTTGTCATAATTTCATTTCCTAATTTTATTCTCTGTAAATAGCACACTTAAATGGCAATTGTAGCACCAGACTTACCTACAACCAAAAAGATTAGGGAAAATTTAAAATAACAAGCGATATCTTTAGCTTCCTTTTCGTATAACTCATCTTTCTGCAATTTATCCTTCTATTATTGAGTTATAATTTGACATTATAATGAAACTTGACCGTTTTCACACGTTGTTCATCGGATCTTATACTATATAAAATAAACAGGGACTAGTAATATACTGCAGTAGCTCTTCTATTTTATTCACCTAGCACGCAAACGTCTTAGATAGGCATACTAACTACCGTGGTCGCCATTACACTCATAACAAATGTATTAAATATAGCGCGTACAATTGGCTCTTCTATCCCTGACTTTTTATATTTCTTAAATGAATAGAAGCTATCTTTAACCTGTAAATATTCCTCAAACTGGATTATCAGCTGATTTAATTCTTCTTGGCTAAGTTTTGCTAAATAATCTTTCACTTGTCTTTTGGCTTTCTCATTTTTATGGAATCGATGTCCTTCTTCCTGCTCCTTATTTATTATTTCACGGATCTCTTGGGTATTTCTGACTTCTGCAGCAAAGACTCCACTTGATTTATTTTGCCTATAATCTCGTTTTAAAGCATCCATTAAATAAGCAGCTAGCCCTCGTATTTTCCCTAATTTAAAGCTATCAGAGTTTTTTATCAGATCGATTTTTTGTTTAATATATTCAACGCCATAACGCAATAAAATATCGGCTATTGTTTCCGAAGATAGGCAAAACTCTACTCTTAACATATTAGCTAATTCAGCATTATTATTGTTTATAGTAACATTGTTAGTCTCTTTATTATTTACGCCGTTATCTGATAACTTAAAGCGAATACTGGTTACTTTTTTATTTAGGCGAGTAATCTCCGGCACTACATTGATAGGAGAATATTTATTGACTTCTTTTACAGCAACGTCAAGAACTCTTTTTTTAAAATCACAAAAATTTTGATAATAGTCTTGTGGAACACCCATCAATTTTCTGAATATAGAAGTAGGAAACCACGGAGTTTGCGAAATACCTTTAAATCTAATACAATTTTCATATAAAGCAAGTCCATATCCTGACTGGAATTGGACCATTATCTTTACATCTATTTTTCCATACATTTCTGGTCGATAAAGGAGTTCTCGCATGATAGAGCTGAACTCGTAGGTACAAATCCCATTTTCTATTTTTGCGGCAGAGATAATAGAGCTTGCTCGCCATTTTTCGTGCTTTGCTTCATTTTCATGATCAATAATACTCCATTCTATGGCTGTAGTTATTAAGTCTAAAAACGATTTTCTTAATTTTTTATAGTCTCTACTGTCATATCCGATTAACTCACATAAATTTTTAATCGAGATCTGATACTGCGATTTTGTTGGTAAGTCATGGTATGCATTTAGTAAGATAGCGTTAAATAATTTTCGCTGTACTAAAGTTAAGTTATTAGAACAGTGGATCGCGTTAACATGTTTTCTAATCAAACTTGATTGGATTTGTTTATTATTTGACAAAGCCATAACAGACTCCTTGTCTGCGTATACTAAAAATAAATCCGGACGTCCGGATTCATGATTTAATTTATCCAATCCGGACGTCCGGATTCAGCTTTAGCGTCTAATAATTTACTACGTAAGTGATCACATAAAGCATCAAAATTAATCAAACCTACTAACTTTTTCTGAAATACGATAGAAGCGACCCCTTTATGGTCAATTTTAAAGGTAAATAATTTCTCTCCATTTTTATCTTGTATCGTTTTTGTTCCATGTAGAACATTTTTTTCTTTCTCAATTTTATTCTGCAAAAATGACTCGAGTTTTGCTGGGGTAGTAATTGATTTTCCAATTTCGGGAGCAAGTTCAATTAGCCTTCCTAGCATTTTCTTATTTTCTGCAATGATTCTGACAATTTTAATGGCCATATAAACAGGTAAGGCGTGGATATTGGAAATCCTGTGAATTATTTCTTTAGGAAGTTTTGTATAAGCCATTAAATCATTTAACGTTGAACTTGATATTCTAAGTTTTTCAGCAAGCTCTTTTTCACTTTTAAATTCTTTATTATCCAGTAATTTTCTATAAAGCAATGCATTAGAATAGTTACTGACATCCTTTCTAAATTTATTTTCTGCGTCTTGATAAGAAATAGCTTCCTGCAAAGTCAAAATATCCTTTTTTATAACAAGAAAAGGAATACCTAATTGCAAGCAAGCAGTATGTCTTCTCCTTCCAAAAATAATTTGGTATTTAATATGGTTATGCGGGCGAGGGTGAAGGCGAATTAACGCTGGCTGTAATTGGCTACTTTCCTGAATAGACTTAATAAGTTCATCCATTTCGCCCATTTCATCGGCAGATCGATTGGCATATTCCCAAGGCTCGCACTCCGTGGGATCAATAAAAATGAGTTCATTTTCTTTAAATTGGATACCCGACTGGGTTTTAAAATAAGATCCAGCAGACTTTAAACCCTCCAACCCAATATGCTGTAGGCTTCCATAATTTGGTTCTTCAGATAAATCAACTTTTTTTATTTGGCCAGTTTTCACTAAAATACCCAATGGGCCTGAATTATGTATATTTCTTTTACTATTATCCATTTACAGTGCCCTCCACTTCTAGTTGTTTTGCCTTGTCCGCCTGGCGCGACCATATTTCCTTAAAATGATTAATAATTTCTATATTGACATCATCCAAGTGTTGAATTGCTCGACGATAAGCCTCCCGGCTTCCCCGCGGCCTGGAGACGTCATAAATTGTCCCGATTTCATTAGCTGCCTTTGAAACTTCAACCGTTTCACACATATGATTTGATAAAATATAACGCCCAAACTGTTCCCTCATCATATTTTCCATTTGCAGCGCTTCATTATTCCCATTGTGCTTTGATATTAAAATTCTTAAATATTCCAATTTCTTATTAGATAAATTTTTAAACAAATTTCTCAACGTTGCTGTATACATAATAAAACTTGAATAATCGCTCATGCTTGGTGGAATGGGAATAACCATCCCATCGCAAGCAATAATAGCATTTAAGGTTAATATCCCCAGGTTTGGCCCACAATCAATCAAAATTACGTCATAGTTCTCTTTGACGCCATTTAGTGCCTTTGTGAGACGTAGATAAGGGCTACCTAATGTAGCCTGATTATTTTCACGCTCATTTGGGAGCAATAGATCACAATCTTGAATAGCAAGGTTTGCAGGAACGATCTCAAATCCATCAAAATGAGTTTTTAATATTATGTCTTTTAGGTTATCAGGATTAGATACTAAAACATTGGTAATAGTATCCTCGTACTTTAATTCTAAATCAGGAATTAAACCGGAACTAATCAATGTAGCTGTACCTTGGGCATCAAAATCTAATAAAAGTGCACGTAATCCTTCAATAGCAATTTTTTTCCCCAAATCAACGGCTGTTTCTGTTTTTCCAACACCTCCTTTAAGATTTGAGATAGCTATAATCAATGGCTTAGATCTTTTTGGCCTTTGGTAACCCGTATTCGTGTAATTTCTAAGCATATTAATTGCCTGAAGGGTAAATCTCTTTATTTTCCTATCACCTTCTGTTTTATCTATTACGACCCCTGGAATGGTAGGGTATTTTTCCAAAAGTTTACGAAATGTTGGGTTAGATACACCAATCATTTGAGCTGCTTCAATTGCACCCCATGTTCTAGATCTTTTCCTATTATCGGGAGTAGTAATATAATTTCTAAGTGTTAAGAGCATTTCATTTCCAGCATTGTAAAATTTATCCATCAATTTTTCTGGTTCGTCACTACCATATGGCGCTATAGCTTGTTCTAACATATTATGTCCTGTGAGCTGTATTCTAATGTTAGTAAGTTTTCACTAAACTATAAATCTATCTTTGTTTTTTTGAAAATGCAACTCTATATTGAATTTTTATTTACAAAATAAAACACATTACGTGTTTAATATATTTAATTGTTTAATGTTGTTTACACAGGAATAATTTGCTAAGAAACAATTAATTAAATGATATATCCCAGACACTAGCGTGCTGAAATAAGACATTTACGTGAGTAAGTCAGGCGTTTACAGGGAGATGTCAGTCGCTTACGTGCTATCGGTTACGAGTTACTCAGACGCTAGCGTGTTATTAAGACGTTTGCGTGCTATCTGATAGATAATATTGTTAGAGTGTAAAAGCACTTGGAGTATATATGTCTGCTTTAGAGCTAAAAGGATTCAAAGGATTACAAAGTTTAGATACGCTGCTCGCTGATACGAAATCGGAAGAGTTCATTAAAGAGAATATTTTTGAATTGCCTATTGATAAGCTAGTGTCTGGCAAATATCAGCCAAGAACCGATTTTAATAATGTTGCTATTAATGAGCTCGCGTTATCTATTAAATCGCAGGGTATTCTTATGCCGCTCATTGTAAGACGAACAGAGTTAGAAAAATTTGAAATTATTGCTGGCGAAAGACGTTGGCAAGCGGCAAAAATTGCTGGGTTACAGATAGTGCCAGCCATTATTCGAGAGATATCAGACGAAACAGCCGTGGCTTTTGGTTTAATTGAAAACATACAGAGAGAAGGCCTTAATCCAATAGATGAAGCAATGGCATTTATTCGGTTGAGAGAAGAATTTGCTATGACGCACGAAGAAATTGCTGAAAGGGTAGGGCGGTCTCGTTCTTCCGTTACAAATTTAATGCGATTGATTTCGCTACCAGATAATATTAGAGAATTATTGCGCGTTGGGAAGATAGAAATGGGTCATGCTCGGGCCTTATTATCTCTGGACGAAGGACGTCAACATCAATTAGCAGATGATATTGTTAGTAAAAATCTGTCAGTTAGAGAGACAGAAAAATTAGTCCAAAAAGAAAAATTACCCATACAAACAGCTGTCGTTACTAAAAGAAAACATGACGAGCAAATTATTCACTGGGAAAAATATTTATCAGAAAAGATTTCTTCGAAGGTAAAAATTTCACTGAATGATAAAGGGGAAGGAAAAATTGTCATTAGTATATCTTCGCCTGAAGAAATAGAATGGTTAGTTAATCAATTCACTACAGAATGTTAGTATTTGCGATGAAATAGGATTATAGAATGACAAAAATAAACTTAAATGACCTTAAAATACTTATTAGCCAAGGTGAGTCGCACACACTGGAATTTAAAAAATCTACTGCCAAATTGCACCCAGCATTTAAGACCCTTTGTGCATTTTTAAACGGAGATGGGGGTATAGTTTTAATTGGTATAACTGACCAGGGAGAGATTGTAGGACAAGACGTTTCTGACAGCACTCAGCAGGTTGTTGCAGCGGAGATTAGTAAATTAGAACCTCCAGCACCAATAGCAATAAGTTATCTGATACTCGATAATAATAAACAAGTCATTGTTTTGCAGGCCCAAAGAGGGCCACATGCCCCTTATGTCTACGATGGGCGGCCGTATCAACGAGATTTGTCTACCACAAGAATGATGTCGCAACAGCGATATGATCAATTAGTTTCAAAAAGAGCTCAGCTAAATTATTCTTGGGAAAGGTTTTCATCGACGCTCAGCTTAGATTATATTGATCGTGAATGCTTAATTTCTTTTGTAGAATCTGCCGTCAAAGCTAAACGCTTAACATCTTTATCATTGCAAGATTCTATACCTCTGTTGCTAAAAAAACTGGGACTACTAAAAGGCACAACATTACTTAACGCTGCCATTGTCTTATTTGGCAAGGATTTTTCTTTTGATTACCCCCAGTGTCAATTAAAATTAGCGCGATTTAAGGGTAAAGATCGTCATGAATTTATAGATAGTGATCTTATTTTTGGGAATGCGTTTACGTTACTTGAAAAGGGAATGTTATTTATTGAAAATCATTTACCTGTTGCTGCTAAAATCATACCAGGAAAATTGAAGAGGGTAGAAACCCCATTGATTCCATATGAGGCGATACGAGAAGCACTGATCAATTCTATTTCTCATAGAGATTACAGCCGGCATGGCGGGTCTATAGGAATAGGAATTTATGACGATCGGCTCGAGATTTCTAATACTGGCGGGTTGCAGCATGGTATTTCATTGGAAATGATTAAATCAGGGTATTCAGAATTACGAAATCCATTTATCGCTAAAATTTTTTATATGGCTGGCTATATTGAAATGTGGGGGAGGGGGGTCCCTGAAATTATTAGTAGTTGTTTGCGAGTAGGTGACCCCGAACCGGAATTTATTATCAATGATGATATTTCTTTTTTAGTTAAATTAAAATTCCCTGCTGAGTTAAGGAGCGTTGTTTCGCTAAGCACTGCTAAGCAAGAACAAGCGGAAATAGCATGGGTGGATTCTAAGTTAAAAATCCTCACTAAGAGACAAAGGGAAATTCTTAATATACTTATGTCAGTAACAGAGCTGAGTGTAAAGCAACTGGCTACGAGGTTGTTCAATCCCCCTACAGATCGCACGATTCGTAGCGAATTAATGTATCTGAAAAAATTAGGACTTGTTAGTTATCGAGGTAAGGCAAGGAACATAGCATGGTTTTTTATAAATAGTGAGGATAGATAGGGTTGAGATATCTGGAAGTATCTGGAAGTATCTGGAAGTATCTGGAAGGGTTTTATCGCAAGTTTTTTATTATTCGAAAAATTTATAAGCGGTTTTGACCCTAGATGCAATTAGGCTGCCAACGCATAAAATTGCTCAAATGCAGCTGTGGTTTTTGCATTAACTGGCCTAGCCTTTATGATCGAGAAATAAGGACGTATCTAAACAAGCCACGAGATGTTCATGAAATAATTGCAGGCCAATCCAGGATTCCGAAGGCTTTTCATAAAATCGGGTACCCATCGCATTCTCAAGACAGGCCAAGAGGCTGCGCGCTAGAAAACCGATTTGACGAACAATACCCTGATTTTTTGCAGTCAGTTGTTCCAGTAATAAAGGCTGTAGCATCCGGCTGACTGTTAAGCGGCGATTCGCCAGACGAAAACTAGGCGATGATTTGCAGTGTGAGACAAAATCTTTGTCATCCCCCAAGCGATTTAGCATCGCAACAAATCGTGTGGTATCTTCAAAAAAAGCGAAGGGACGAGAGGGATAGCGGGTTCATTTTCGATGAGAAAAATCAGTTCTTCTTTGAGATTAGCGGAACTTTCCCCTACCCTCACGGCACGCCAGATTTTGGCCAGTCAAGCTTCTTTTTCGCCAAGCCAGGCTGGATACAATGCGCGCGCCCTCCGTACGGAAGGTTCAAGCGTTTCTCTGATTTTTTCTCCCCTGTCCGAATAGGATACCCAAGGGCGCGATCAATCGAGGATTTTCTAGAGTCGCTTGGGCTGATGGAAATAAATAAAGAGAAACAGAACTGATTAATATTTTATCTCTTGCCACATTAGCGAATGCTTGGCAAGTTAGAGAAACGTTTGCTAAGGCGCTACAAACAATTAACGATAAAGGTGGCTTCCCCTAAGCTTGATAAGAGAGTACCGCCTTTTGGATAAGGGTAGGTAAGCAGCCAGCAGAGTAGGGCAGGGGGGGTTCCTACTCGCATTGCAAAGAAATAGGATGAAGCCAAGGGTCTTTTAAAGGCGAGGATAGAGAAAACATTTTTTAGTGATGTCCTTATTAATGAGTAAGATACGTCATTATGACAGACGGCATTTAATAAGGTAGCATGAGATAGCAGAAAGATAGCCATTTTTTAACTATACCAATACCAATACCAAGGAGAAAAA
>JAJNBC010000022.1 GCA_021156085.1 Gammaproteobacteria bacterium
GTGCCCTGGTCTTTCCCCAACGATCTATGCCAGCTCCTCTCACAAAAGCTAATGCCGTAGTGAGAACTTCTTGTCGCTGCGCTTCATTCAAGTGTTCGGAAAAACCACTCAAAAGATGAAACGCACTGGTCTTTCTCCAACGATCTATGCCAGCTCCTCTCATTAAAGCGAATACAAAAGTGATGATTTCTTGTCGCTGCGCTTCATTCAAGTGTTCGGAAAAACCGCTTAAAAGATCAAGCGCACGGCTCTTTACCCAATCCTCTATGCCAGCTTCTCCCACTAAAGCGAATACAACAGTGATGACTTTTTGTCGCTGTGCTTCATTCAAGTGTGGGGAAAAAGCTCTTACAAGATCAAGCGCACCGCGCTTTACCTCACTCTCTATGCCAGCTCCTCTCATTAAAGCAAATACAAAAGTGATGATTTCTTGTCGCTGCACTTCATTCAAGTGTTGGGAAAAAGCTTTTAAAAGATGAAGTGCCCTGGTCTTTCCCCAACGATCTATGCCAGCTTCTCTCACTAACGCCCATGCCGCTGTGATGGCTTCTTGTCGCTGCGCTTCATTCAAGTGTTCGGAAAAACCGCTTAAAAGATCAAGCGCACCGCGCTTTACCTCACTCTCTATGCCAGCTCCTCTCACAAAAGCCAATGCCGTAATGAGGACTTCTTGTCGCTGCGCTTCATTCAAATGTTTGAAAAAGATTCTTAAAAGACCAAGCGCACGACTTTTTGCCAGATGGTCTATGCCCGCCTCTCTTGCTAAGGCCAATGGAACAGCGATCATCTCTTGCTGCTGTGTCTCGTCCAACATCGGGAAAATCTGCTGTAAAAAATCACTTATATTTTCCTTTGCTTTCTCATCTACATTCAGATCATACAATTGTATCCGGAAATTCTCGATGATGTGATGTTGCTGTTTTCTGCTCATACAAAAAAAATATTTTTTGAAAAGCCTGTTAACCTTCCTACTCTCATCGTCGAAAATATAGGGTCTGTTGTTTAATTCTTCTAACTGACTTAATTTAGCTATACACCATAAACCCAGTTGATCCGCTATTTTTTCTGTTATTTTTTTTCGATCCAATCTAAGAAAAATATTAATCATAGTTCCTTGCAAATTTTGATGAATTCTTATATCATTCAATGTAGTTATTCCTACCCACAGAATTTCATCTAGGTTATCCTGCGATTTACACTGCAACAGTTCTGGGAGCATATGAATTATTTTCTCTTTTAATGCGGTTGCTCTATTCCCAGATGCTACTTCCTTACACATCGAAATAACTCGATCGATTTGTTCTTCTGAAGCACGAAACAAAATATTTTTTAACACGGATACCGCTTTGCTTGCTTCTTCTATATCTCCATCTTCAATTTTTTCAAAACAACTTGAAAATAGTTGATTAATGACACTCTTTGGTGCGCTATGAATTATATCTTTTTCGATTTTTGAAAGAAAAGTCTCACTTTGTGCCATTGTTTGCATGAGATATTGACTAACTATTTCAAACCAAACATCTTTTTTTGATAACTCACCTGCTTGTGCTGAACGTAGAGCTTGACTACCTAGTGAAAATACAGTCAAATTTGCTTCTTCTTGATTTCCTTCTTCCGATTCAGCCAATAAACGAGAAAAAAAAGCCAGCTCTCGAATGATTGTTAAATCACGAGGTGGCTCTGACATTTTCTGCCAAAATAATTCCCGTGCTGAAGAATCAGGCTTTTTCTGTATCAATCCAGCGGTGAACCACCACACGACTTCATAAGTCGGATCAAATTTGTGTTGCTTAAGACAAGTGATGGCTTCTTCTGCTGCACCTTCAAGACCTCGAGCAAATACTTCAGTAAGATATTTTGCTGTAAAGTATTCTTGAAAAGTTAAATGTAAGAAATAACAATCTTTGTTGTTTTGTTGATGATGCTGATGATTACTAACGGGTGTTAGAAAGCCAGCTCTATGAATCGCTGCGAAGAAATCATCACGTGGCAGATCTATCGATCCTTTTTCAAAAATTTCATCAAACACAGCATTAAAAATTTCTGCGCTAATAATAATCTTTCGAGTGCTTGTCTGCATCATCACAAATCCAAGACGGCTTAAAAAACGGACGACGTTTTCTTTCTTCTCTTTTTTTGTTGCATTTGACAGCCTGGACAGCTCTTCTCTTGAGAACATTTTTTCAAGATAACGATCCAGTAAAGCATCGATCATTCTGTCATAAAGCCCCGTCATGGTTTTTAAGGCAACGATATTAACTTGTCCTTTTTGGCTGCTCTTGTACCATACGCTACAAATAAGAGAAAGATGGATGGGGATATGCGCTACTCCAAAAATACTAGGATTTTGTTTAAGATAGGCCAGTAGAGCTTTTTCCTGCTTCGCTGTTGCTCCATGGGACACACAGAAATGTCGAACATACTGCTCTATATGTGTATTAGTAAAACCAATGTTCTCTACACATCGATCAATTTTTTTTTCTGTACCCCGAAGAAGCGTGTCAATATAATTTGGACGCGACGTAAGTATCGTGTATTCTTGATGAAGAAAAAAATCGAGGACTTTCCCAGCCTTTGTTTTTTCCCCCTTGAGATGAGCCACTTCATCATAACCATCAAGCAAAAATAATAGCCTACCTTTATGCTCTTTAAGATAAGCTGAAATACTCTGTTTATCTAATTCTAATTCTTGATCTGCGTGCCAGCATTGTTGCATCAACCACAGTAAAATAGTTTCGCGCTTGGTATCTTCTTCAGTATAGCTAGGAAGTTTCCGTAACGGCACCCAAAAGACAGCGTCAAACTGATTATTCCATAAAGTCCCTTTTGACCATCGATAGGCAATGTACTGACAAAGAACCGTTTTGCCAATCCCAGGACGGCCTAATATCAAGAGCTTTTTAGGGTCTTTTTTGTCTTCTGATGTGCGTTGAAAGAGTTCTTCTAATTTCATGAGGGTCTTAATCCCATGGATCCTTTCATAAGAATCTATTCGCTCCTTCCGATATGCGCTTTTCGATAATGCGCTTTCTTCTTCTTCTTTGTGTTCTTCATCCTTCACAAGAGCCAGTTGCACATAATGATCCTCATCGAGCGAAAGAGGCACATCCGTTAGCACATTTTCAAGTTGAGATTGGCGCTGGTAAAACGCGCGCAACAGAGCTTCTAAGGTCGATTCAGATAAAAGAACAGGCGAATCCATACGGGTATTTGCCATTGTAGAACTCCTAAAAAATTTCAATTCTAAAACAATTATAAGTAGGTGTTTTTGACATTTTTTTATTAGAATATTTTTTATCTCATCCTCTGTATCTGCGCACTGCCCATCTAAGTGCAATACTCCTTTCATGAATACCGATCATGCTAAGTACTCTGTTTATCATGGTACGTTCCTGTGTCAAGAGGAGTTATGATAAAAAACAGCTGAATGAACGATCCAAGAAAACGCATTAGCTTTTATTTTCAGACTTTCATGAACACAACAAGTGGCGACAGCTTATATTAAAACAATCCCACTTGATGTAGGAAATAATCCTATCTTCCTGTAAGCCACAAAAATAGATCTTCAGCTTCATTTTGAAGAACTATATTCCAGATGATTGTAAAACAGAGAGCGGTATAAAAAAATATCCGAACCTTCTTATAAAAGAGAGCAATATCCATGGGCACTTATTTTAATCAAAGTTGCTCAAAGATGTTTGGAAGCTGAAATGAGTTAGAGTTTAGAGTAATAGATAATGCATTAACATGACGAAAAATTTATAACTTATTAAAAACCTACCAATTGATTATTGCTCCTAAAGAGTATATTGTAACTGCTTACGAATCGGTAAATAATGGATAGGAAATATGGAATGGGACTGCTGTCAAGGATAGTTGATTTTATCAAGAATAATCGAGTGACTGATAAAAAATCACGTTATATTTTTTATAAAATTGTAGATTCAAGCCATGAAAAAGAAAAATTGATTTTGCAATGTGTTAAAACAAGGGCATTTTTTAATTCATCTATCCTAGAAATTGTTTCTGACAAATCCATATTACATGGGCTGCATCCGGTCCAGGCTTGTTTTATAGGAATCGAGTATGCTTCTTCTTGTAAGAAATCGAATTTTTCACTTGGAGCAGCATGCCACAATAAAAAAATAAGGTCAGATAAATATGAATATTGTAGATATGGCACTTATAAAATTTGTTATCAAGATCGTACAGGGAATGTTTGTTTTTCTGATAGAAAGACAAATGAGGTATTTTTGATGGATCCGCAAGATATTGCTTTGTCAGAGGAACTTATCCAAGAATTTGATGCGGCGCAAGCATTTTATATTGGTGTTTTTACAGGATTAAAATTAAATGATGCGCCTATGAGAAAAATTAATTTATCTAAAAATAATAAGCCTTATTTAAGACTGGTAGAATAAAAATTGGGTGCAGCTTATGTATAAAAATGTAAGATTCTCCCAACAACCTATTTATTCAAAGTCCGTTATCGATAACCCATCAGGATATAAATTTCTTGTTACTGTTAGCATGTTATATATGAGCATTATGCTTTGTAATGCCATTTTAACGAATAGGTATGTTGGAGTAGATACATTATTTGTGTTGGGTGGAACATTTACTTCGCCATTCATATTTTTAATGGATGGAATCATTGCTGAAATATATGGCTATAAAATAGCACAATGTGTTATTTTTTCGGGATTCCTTTCGCAAATTATTTTTACATTGATTTGCCAAGCGGTGGTTGCAGCTCCATATCCCTCTTTTTTTACAGAAAGAGCGGCTTATTCTTATATTTTAGGATTCTCATTATTACGTATCAGCATTAGTGGGTTTACTGCTTATATTGTAGCGAATTTATTGAACTCTTATATTATTTCAAGGTGGAAAATATTATTGAAAGGGCGTTATTTTTGGTTAAGAAGTTTTTGTACATCAACGTTTACGGAAGCAGTTTATTCGTGCATCGCTATTTTAATGATGGAATTTAACGCAATTCCTTTGCACAAAGTTATGAAATTAATTATAATCAGTTACCTTATTAAAGTGATATACTCGCTTGTTTTTGCGTTACCTGCGAATTTTTTTGTAACGTATATTAAAAAAGTAACTGGAATAGATGTTTATGACTTACCCAAAAAATTCACACCTTCTGAATGCCTTAATTTAAAACAGGAATTGAACTATGATTAAAAAAATTGTATCAGGTGGCCAAACAGGTGTTGATCGTGCAGGATTGGATGCTGCCATTGGATGGGGAATTGATCATGGTGGATGGTGCCCTAGAGGTAGACAAGCGGAAGATGGAGACATTCATGTGCGTTATAATTTGCAATGTCCCGTGGATGGTGATAGCGAAGAGAAAGAAGAAAATATATATAATGAAAGAACAAAGTTAAATATTAGAGATTCGGATGGAACATTAATTTTTGTACCCAAGATTCCATTACCTTTATCTATTACTGATGGTACTAATTTAACGATTAAAGAAGTGAGAGCTAAAAATAAACCTTATTTAATGGTGGATTTATCTGAATCATTTAATCCTGATATTGTCGCCGAATGGGTGAAAAAAAATAAAATAAAAACACTTAACATTGCTGGCCCAAGAGAATCGCAGAGCCCAGGGATATATGAATCAACTTTAAGGGCGCTGAAAATTTTTTTTGTGGTATTGAATATAAAAAATGCTCAAGGTGAGCTAGAAAGTAATAATGCAAATCAATCATCTTTTTTTTCTGTGAATCCGAAAAAAAATGATTTAAATAATGAATATGTCATGGAGCCTAGGATGGCTAAATTATGAAATTTATTTTTTGTTATCCATGAGTGTGAATGCAACAACCCCTACGATTCCATAGTCTTTTTTATACTAGGGAATAGTCTGTGACCCTGGTACTACGGGATATAGCTGCCGCTCAAGCTACTATCCTACCAAAAATATTTTTCTTGTGTAGGAAATTTCCATCGAATGATTAGCTTAATATTAATAAATCCTGAAACAATAAATGCGATCAGCACCGCCATAGTCACTCCCCATCTGTTACCCAAAACAATGTCATAAGCATAACTATCACGCCCAAAAGCAGGATGAGATAAATGTACTAATATAAAAGTGATAATGGTAAATAACATTTGACAAGCAAGCCTCGCTATCATTCATTGCCTGTTTTGCTATCTTATAACGGTAGATTTCTGCAATAATGTCTGGCAAAGTAAACCCCAATCCTCCTTGTCTAGCGTAACCCGGGAGGCTGATTAATCAACAACTAAACATAGGCTTACCGAGCATAATCGTCATGCAAAGCATGGCACCGATAAGGCTTACTTTCTTCCGCAGATTTTGATTTACAATCTGTTCATAAATATTCATTTATAGTCTCAGGAGTAGTCCTTGTTAAAAACTGCGGTGTCCCTAATAAAAAGCTGATTAACTCTATCAAAAAAATTATTCCGCATATTTTAAAGACAGATTAATTTTTATGTATGAAATGAAAAGACAGACTTCACTACCACTCCTACTATTTTTATATCTTTCCCAAAATTATCCGGATTAGCATTTGCATTAATCGGTAATAACAATTTTGTAGGGCCGTCAATGGATAGTTTTCGAAGAGTGGCTTCCTGCGTATTCGGGTAAAAGACTACCACCACATCGCCATCTTCAGCCATCATATCAGGATCAACAATTAAAATTGTTTTCCTAGGAAAGTAAGGCTCCATCGAGGTTTTGCTCATCAGGCCATATGCATTCTGAGATAAGTAGTCACTCACAATCCACTTATTCCAATTCGTAGGAGTTAAATTCGTTATAAATTTCACTGCATGAATGCACTCACTCCAGGAGATAATGGCGATCGATTGAGTTTTATTCGCGATGTTTATTTGTTGAGGTGTATCCATGCCAGATAATAATTCATCAATTGAAATCCCAAATGTATTTGCTAGCGCTTTAAGCGTTGAAGCACGCGGATCATCTGTTTTTCCAGAGAGAATTTTATGTAAGGTAGGCTGTGGGATATTAGATTGCCGCGCCAATTCAGCCTCACTGATTCCTTTAGCTCGCATAAGGCGATGCAAGTTCGCTGTTAAAGCTTCTATTTCTTCTAGTTGAGTAGCGGTATTTGCCATGGGATAGTCTCAGGTTTATTAATTACTATTCGACTTATTATGTATTCTTTTAAGATTTTAGGCAAGTAAGAGTTTTTTAAACTATCTAGAAAAATCAATCCCTTATTCTGGCTAGCCATTTTATTTATCTAATCTGCTTCAAGAAAAATAAAAACGAATATTTTTATAGTAACAAAGATAAAATTTATTTCGCAATAAAGTCAAAGTCTTATTTTTTCTTTTTTTATCAAAATTCCAGAATATGGAATTTATTTATACTATTTATGTCATATTAAGAACAATAATTAAAATAGTGGAAATAAATAAATCATATGATATAATCAAAAATAGAACAAATTATAGAGGAAACGCCTAAAATGAAGCAGTACTTTTTCTATCCAAACCCCCTCCCTACTGAGGAGAATCCGCAGAAACTTTTTTGGAAATGTACAGACAACCTTACCCCACAAGAGAGCGCAGCCTCTCTCACTCAACCTTCTCTAAACCCCCATTCTTATCGTATATATGAAATATCCGATGAGAAAGCAGAGGAACTAGAAATCCGACTAGGACAAATCCTAAGCTCAGGTATGGTACAAAACATGGAAATAGGAAATCAGTTTAAAACTATTGGGAACTTTTTTTCTCGCCTAGGTGGTAGATATGTAGCGCCGCCCCCAACGACCTCCAGTCCCGCTGCTCCAGCTATTTCATCAACCCCCCCTGCCGCAAGGGAGCTGCTTACCGACGCAGATGATAATGAACCTGCCCCGCCAACTTCTCATTCCTCTTCTACAAATAGTCAAAGCTCTTTGCAAGATGTTTCTAATAGTAGGAACTCAGCAGAAAATAGTAATGATCCCTCTACTCCATCAGAACAAGCAGAGCAAGAGAAGGCAAGTTCAAGAAAAAGGAAACATGCTGAGGTCGCACAAAATATAACCCCTCCCCCAGAGGGATCAGCCGTTAAATATTATTTATTTTCATTATCATCTTCGACTATAACTATTAAAGAAATAGATGAAGAAGAGATAGAGAGTATTACGAGCCCATTAGAAGAATTCATTGTATATAAAATGAAAGCTTCCCCTGGCGAACCCGAAACCACACTACACGATAGAAATTGGGAAGTTATAGGAAATGCAATAACACCGTTGAATAGTGAGCCTGCTAAGAGCCACTATGGAGTTGATAGTATTACGGAGGAATATGATCCTTATGTTATTACTATTAAAAGTTCTAAATATAAAAAAGTTTTCTCCTCTTTTAGAAGGCAATTGGATAGTTATTTCTCTATAGAGAAATCTCATATACTAAATGAACAACCTCCTACTAAAAAAGCTAGAGTTGACTATGATCTAAGCGCAGTAGTAACAGGCACTCCTCTGAAGGGGGACGGCCCGATTGAAGCATTTCGCCAATTAGCAACTGATATACGCGATTTTAAAATTCTTCCCTGTTCACACCCTTATGATATTGGCATGATTTATTTTATTGAAGATAATAAAAAAACATTGCTTATCGGTATATCCGGTACTTTTGAAAAAGGGGCTAAGACCCAAGAGGAATTGGATAATTTTCCCGAGGATTATGATGGAAAATTTATAGATCTGTTATTTGATAGATTGAATGATGAATATCAGTTCTTAAATGATATAACAAATCATGTTGATATCATCAAACTAGTAATGGAGGTAAATATCACAGGACATGACCAAACATACTTAGATCATTCTACAGGAATCTGCAAACTACAGGTAAATGAATCGACGGGAACAGCTACCTTATATGGACTAAAAACAGATCGACAATATAACATTCGCTACGAAGGTGATCAGTATTTATGCTCAGAACCTAAGCTTGCAGCAGAATATAATAAAATTAAAACGACAAAGGACATCACGCTTATAGGAGAAATTCATTTTGCTGCCGCTCCTCAGGTATATGGTCTACTAATGCCCCAGGTTTCCTGCGGAGAATGTCAACCACGAGAAAGTGAAGATCACCAATATACCACCACACACCCGAGAGAAGGGAGTCCATTAAGAACTAAATCAATCTTCCTCCCCTCCTCACCACAGGAGGCTAACACCCCAGCAACAAGAGCACGCTTACATTCGGCAGGGCAACCACCAGATCCGAGAGGTAGCTCACAGTCCGCAGGGCAGCCCCCGGCTCCGAGAAGTAGCTCACAATCTGCAGGGCAACCCCTGGATCCGAGAGATAGCTCACAGTCCGCCGGGCAACCCCCGGATCCGAGAAGAGGTAGCTCACAGTCCGCAGGACAACCACCCGATCCTAGAGATAGCTCCCAATCAGCAGAGCCACCACGGGGGATCCCCAAACACCAGATATAAGGTAAAGTGCTTATTTAGTATGGTAGCTACAAGACAGACCGTCTTATAGAGACAGATTATAAGTGGGAGGATGAAAAATAGATGAATGTCTTTATTAGTAGGACAAGCTGACGCTCTTAATGTATTTTACATTTAGGAAAAGTGTCTCATTTTCTATTGCAATTACGATTAATAAAGCATATCATAGTCATTTTGGTGATTTCAGGTTATTTTTTAGGCCGAAAATAAGATGCCATCTACTTTAAGAGATATTTTTAAAGAGCCTTCTCATTTCTCTTTTTTAAAAAGGAGAGGATATGATCTTGACAGGCAAATTGATCAGCCTCATCCTCAGAAGGGTTATTTCTTAATACAAGACGCAGCCTCCTGTGGGCAAAAGGAAATGATAGCCATTTTGCTACAGGAGGGTGTAGATATTAATTTTTCGGTATCTCAAGAATCGGATGAATTTAGAGGGCAAACGCCTCTCTGTATTGCTTTATCCCAAAAGAATAATATTACAGCTTCTTTTCTCATTGAAAAGAAAGCAGATGTTGCAAAATGTGACCTTGAAGGTGAGTTTGCTCTTATTAAAGCTGTGCACCTGGGAGATTCTGAGAAAATTATCAGAGATCTTATTGCTGCAGGCGCAAATGTCCATCAAGAAAATTTGATTAATCCGCATGCTTATCCGGCTCATTTACCTTTTAAACATAGAACTGCCCTCATGTATGCGTTGGCAAGCTCTAGTGTAAATGCAGCTAAATTACTGCTTGATTATGGGGCTGCGATAGTGAATTCTCAAGGCCAAAATGTGCTGGATTACTGTATGAATGACCCATTGCGTCAAGTAATGAAAAAAGAAATTGAACAAAGATGTCTTAGTATACAAAAGCAGTATCAGATTTTGAGAGACGCTACATCTTTTCCCGGCGAGATCGCTGAAACTGTCTGTAGCTACCTTCCTCACTATCCTTGCGCGAACAGTTTCTTTAAACCTTCTCGTAAAAAAATGTCGCGTTATCTCTCTAATATTACAGAACCTGCTTCTCCTAAAGAAGGCGAATTATCTAAAAAAAGAAAAATAAATGCACTATAAAACGTCGATAGTATATAGGTGATTTATCTAATCCAAAAAATGTAAAATTAGATGCTGAAAAAAGCAGCTACTACTATTCTTCCCAATGAAAATGTTGATTTGCCCCATAATGAGAACACCTTACCTTTTAAAGCAAAATCAGTAGACATATCTCATCAACATTCCCCTAGGATTTAATATTCGAGAGTAGGAAAACTCCATAGGATACTCAGAGCTGCTAGCCAATAGGTAGCGCTCTGAATTTTTACATAAGCAACTTAAAGTCATTCTACCTATTTATGTCCTAAATAATACCAATAAATATTCTTAAAGAAATTTAATTATTCTAATAGTAATTGACAATGGCTCAATTTTCTTTTATTTTTAATTCTTTTAGTAATTTTTGAAAAGTAGTCTTCATGAAACAAATAGGGAGGTTTTTCAATGATAGACATGAGTAATAAATCCAAAAAAACACAAGATCGTATCGACGCGGTCCAGGCAGATATAAAACATTATCTTCAAAGCATTAACCGACTTAAAGCCTCTTCAAAATATCATAAAGAGATAAATCATGCTCCTCATGCTCCGCGTATTATTAAATACAGCTGCATTCCTAGAAGTGAAAAACTTCTGCAATGGACCCTCCAGAATATTACTACTCAAATGAAATTTCTCGAAATAGAACTTGAAACTCTCATCAACTATGGCAAATAAAAAGGACGATATGAATAAAATACAGAAAAAAGAAGATTTCATGATTTATGTAGAAAAGCGTCTTGAGCATTGGGCTAAATGGTTTAAAGGGGGGAACCATCCCGGCTTGGGTTTTCGTTCCGAGACAATTGAATATGTCTTGATGACGGTGGGTATCATGATAAAGAGTACGGGTGTTAAGCCATTACCTTTTGACGAAGATGCAGAAGAAATAGAAGCGTTAGTCACAGAAATGGCTAGCTATAATAGCAAAATAGCTGCAGCACTACGTATTTATTATTTTGATAGAAGAAAATCCCGCGATCGCGCTTATGCTATTCAACTGTCTGCGACTCAATTTAATCATTACGTTAACATGGCAAAACAGTGGTTGGCTGGTAGATTAAGCGGGTACCGGAATAATTAATAAAATTCGTGATACGCCAAACTATTGACATTGATCGTTTCATTTTGGTATAAATTCAGTATGATGTAATCCTTTTAAAAAAACCTGTCCTCGGACGGGTTTTTTTATGTCTTCATTTTATGAAAGCGAGATTTGTAAAGCAGGCTAGCTTTATATCCGAAACTTTTCCGTTTGATCAGCTAATCAATCGATTTCAAATAAATTTGGAGTATTTTAGTGATGAAACACAAACTCATAGCCATCCTCTTGCTCGGTATTTTATTAGATAAAATTTGCTTAGCAGATAATGATGTTACGCAAATAAGTCGTTATCTTACTGTCGCTAATAAACCCAAGTTTTCGCAAGCGCATTTACTATCACAATCTATTCAGGTGCATTTTCCGCCGAACATCCAGACTGTAGGCGATGCAATAAACTATCTGTTGCGTTTCAGTGGTTATACGCTGATAGCAGAGCCGCAACAAAGTCCCGCTCTAAAAATAATGCTTAGTCGCTCCTTGCCGATTGTTGATCGTGAATTGGGGCCGATGAGATTAAGAGAGGGATTCGCTGTTTTATTAGGGCCAGCCTTTTATTTATCAGAAGACCCTGTCAATAGAGTCGTGAATTTTAAGCTGAAACCTGAATATCAAAAATTTATTAACATCAATAGGAGGTGATAATGAAACTATTATTTTTCTTTTATAAAAATAAACACGAATGGATAAATAAATTTTATAATCAATTAAAGATCACGTTGAAAAATAAAAAAATATTTCTGATTATTTCTATAAGCTTTCTTTTTTTATTTATTTTTTTACCCATTATGAGTTATAAAAGCATGAAAATGGCTGATTTAGTTTCACTACAAAATAAACGTAATAAGATTATTCTACATGAATTGAACGATATCAATTCACTACTGCATGATGTGAGAAATAATCCACTTAACAGTAAACAGCAACAAATGGCTTTCCAATCATTGGAAAAAGATATTGTCTTTGCTCAAAAATCTCTGGTGGATGCGGCCAAAACTTCTGATATTCAAAAAATTTCTGGCCAAATTGCATCTGTTAAAGATGATATTGACTCTCAAATGAATGATATGAAAAAAATTATTTCAGAAGATAGGAGCAGCAAACAGTTTTTGAATGCCAGTGTTTTACCTTTTCACGTCATCTCAGTGGATGTGATCGCTAGCCAACCCTATATTTCTGTTGAATATAATAACCATATTTTGCCACTGGCGATTGGAGATTCACTGACTGGATGGCGAGTCATCAGCGCTGATTATGAGCTAGGCATGGCTGAATTTGAAAATGAGCAAAACCAGTATATCAAAGTGAGTTTGCAAGGAGCATGACATATGAATTGTAGATTATCATTCTTAATTTTCCTGATAGCATCAAGGGGTGCTTTTGCATCAAACGATGTGATCAATACTCGGATAAAAAATACTATTAGCCAAAATACAACGGTGAACGTAAGTCACGTTGGTACAGCTAAAGATTGGGCATTAACCGATAAAGAATGGAGTCAATATATCAATCTTATGCAAGGACTTAGCGGGCATTATTATAAAAATTTATCTCCGCCTGAAGTATTAGGAATTCATGCAGAAAGTATGGATGAGCGACGACATTTTGCTGAAATAGCAGCAACCCTGGAACACGACAAGCTAGAACGTGAGCTTCGGTTTAATGCGGCATTTCACGAAGCGGCGAAAAGGCTCTATTCTACAGAGCCGATGATTGAATCTTTTGATTACACACCTTTCACACCCATTCCTAAGAATTAATTTTAGTACGGAGAATAAGCCAACAAGCTATCCAAAATATAGAAAAAACTATTCCACTATAGTGGGCACCCTATTTTTTATATTATTTAATCTTATTCTATTGAGTGTGCTTTGTTTAATGTTGCTAGAGATGTGGTTCGGCGTGCAGATTATTTTATTGAATGACATACGCAGTAGCCAAGATATTCAGCAAATCCTGCGTAGTAATTGGATGCTTATTCATCAGCATCATTTTCAGTATGTTAATATGGTATTCAATATATTCCATAAGATGAAAAATATTATTTGTTCTTTTTTAATGAACTATATTAACAGAAATAATATTGAAGTTTTCCTTAATGTCTTAGAAATAACATTGACTCGTGCTTGCTTATTTATTGAATTTATACCCTGCATGATGGTGATATTATTCATTTTTATCATTGATGGGTTAATACTGCGAGATAAGCGTAAATTTCAAGGTGCCAGGGAAAGCACATTCTTATTTCATCAATTAAAATCATTAGCAAGATTATCATTTTTCTTATTGTTTTTTATTTATATGATTAACCCATACCACATCTTACCTCTCTTCTTTCTCCTACCGATGGCGATACTATTCAGTCTATTTACGATGTTCTCTATTAGAAATTTCAAAAAATATTTATGAGGTTACCATGAAAATGATTCTTATCACCACAATATTAATGTTACTTTCTCTACCCGCTATAGCAAATGAAGCACGTGAAAAGATTTATCTTATCCAAATCATTAATCAACTGGAGGCAATAAAATCATTGGCCATTTCAGCAAATCAAGAGCAAGAAAAAGAGGCAAGAATAAAATTCCACTATACCTCTTATCATGATTCAAACGGGCTATTTCATAATGGATTACTGGAAGATATTAATGAAATTGAGAGAGGTATTCAAAAAAAGCTGAATCCTATGATAAATGAACCGCGCCATTTTCAAGAAATTAAAGGAGATTACCTCGATCTAAAAAATATCAAATCGAATTGGCCGAAAAACACCAGGGAGATAAATGATGCTAAATGATAGCACCCTACAAGCATTCTCAGATGCGGCTGGCATCTCAGCAAGTGGTCTCAGCTTATCTATTCGAACTTGTTTACTCAGTAGTTTTTTGATGTGGGCCTCTTGGTGCGCACTGGAGCTAATGAAATACCACAAAAGCCATCATGATGCCCATATCGTTAACTTATTGAGCAAATACATTCAATTATTTTTTCTTATCTCTGTCATTATTGCGTTAGTTTTTATACCCTAAGGAGCCAACTATGTATCCATTATTTTGCAAAGCCAAAAATATATTCCTCGTAAGCTTCATTTATTTTTTATCTATAACTGCCCGGGCTGATCTTCCAAGACCCCCTGAGCAATTGAATATGAGAGATGGTAATTACGCAGAAGGTCTCATCTCATATGGTCTCACCATTATGGGCTATGGCTGTTATTTATTAGCAGGACTGGCTTTTTTATTTGTAGGCTATGAAATGATTTCTGCTTATCAAGAAGCCAAAAAAATAGAGAAATTAAGCCATTTCTTTATCTGGGCATTAGTAGGTGTGTTTACATTAGCAGTTTGCTTAGGCTTACTGTATGCAGGCAACACATTAATTACTGATGCGCCCAAGCCATAGGAGAATGGATGATGTTAAATCATATTAATCATCCTATGTTAATCTATAAAGATTGTACATTGGGTGAAATAATAATAGTCTCCACCACTTCTCTTATTATATTGACATTCATTTTTTCGATTTGTACAAAACTATTGTTCGGCTATGTTTGGCCTGGCTATCTTATAGCCAGTGCTCTGTTTTTTTTCGTGACAAAATTAATGTTATCAAAGCTTCAAAAATTGAAGTATGGCAAACCTTATGGATACTATCGGCATTTGTTAATAAAAAAACTATCGGAAAAAGGACTTATTCGCAGCCGGTATTTAACTCGATTCGGACGGTGGTCCGTACGGAGATTGTTATCATGAATAAAAAAATAGTGAGCGGATGGATGACCTCTGCCTGGAAAAAAGAAGATGCTGATAAACAGATTATTCAATGGCAAAAACGATTGACGAGTTTTCTATGTGTAGTGAGCACTGCATTTTTTATTGGCTGGATTACCTCACCCTCTCGTTTAACTTTATATTTGCCGCCTGATATTCAGAATGGTGCTACATTGAAGGTGGGTTATATTCCCGAGCCATTGATTTATAGCTTTGCTTATGAAGTCTGGCAAGAATTGAATTATTGGCCTGGAGAAACAGGAGAAGATTATCTAAAAAATATTCGCGCCTATTGGTCTTATTTAACGCCCACATTCAAAGCTGAACTACTTGAAGATGAGGCGAATTTAAAAACAGCGAGTCAAGTACAACGTATTCGTTATCTACAAGGGTTAAGCGGGGCTGCTTATGATCCAATCAATGTGAAAAAATTGGGAAATGATACATGGGAAGTGGATCTTAAAATGCGACTGACGGAGTTTAAGAATAATCAAGCGATAAAAGATGTTGAAATTATGTATCCCTTAAAAGTGACGCGTATGAATGTATCACCTCAAAACAACCCTTATGGGTTAGCGCTGGCTGGGTTTGTATCAGAACCCCAACGTCAAAAAACCTATATTTAGAATTAAGCAGGAGAACATAGACATGAGATATATGCTCAGTGTTGCACTATTTCTTTGCTTGAGTGTGGCCGCATATGCAGATTCACTTAATAACCTGGTATTAACTGATGCTGAAATGCAAAAACTTAAAAAATATTTTCCGGAAGAAGAGACTAGCCATTTAACATGGAAAGGGGATCCCCTATCTATTACTTTACCTGTGAATAAAGAAAAACGCATTATCTTTTCTTCATCTGTGAGCGTTGATGTTAAAGGCGCTTTGACTTCTGATCAATTGCATATATTGAATAACGATAAATCTATTTATTTAACAGCACTGAAATCATTTCAAACAACTCGCATCTATGTCACGCTTAAAGAAACAGGCGAAGTTGTTTTTATTGATTTAGTGACTAATGAAAATGCATCGGATACAACACAACAAATTGATATCAAGAAAAATCATAACTCTCCTGAACAGAATGAATCGTTTGCATCAACCACCAGCGAAACAGTTTCTCAAATTACTGAGCCCACTACTTCTAATGATGATATGGATTTTGCTGATGGTATTCGTTTTGCATGGCAAGAAATTTACGCACCTGAACGACTCATCCCACCTGCATTAACTTTCTCGCGTGCTCCTATGCACACAGAAAAATTTGTGTCTGATTTAGTCTATGGCGACAAAGTCATTGCCCATCCAGAAAGTTCTTGGACGTCAGGCAGTCATTATGTCACTGCTATTTTATTAAGAAATAAATATCCACACAGAACTCACATTGATCTTCGTAAAGACCTGTGTGGCGAATGGCAAGCAGGCACATTGTACCCTACTGCTGATTTAAAATCTTATGGCAACAAACGCGGAGATTCAGTGATGTTATTTTTAATCTCTAATCGACCTTTCGGCGATGCAATGGGAGCTTGTCATGGCAATGCATAATACAAATAGCTTATTAAAATACGTGGCAATACCCGTATGTGTGATTATTATTGTTTGCATCGTAGCATCTTGGATTCATCGACCTGCCCCTACCTCTACAAAAGTGGAAAAAGAAAAGATAATTAAAAATTTGGCATCCAATGACAGCGCTGCCGAATCCTTGGATACATTAACTGCTGACTTATCAACGACGAAACAAAAAATTCTGGAGGTTGCGAAAAATAATGAAGCAGTCAAAAAACAGAATACTCAATTACTCAATCAGATCAATGCGACGCACACTGAGGAAAGTGGTCGATTAAGGGAGGAAATAGAAAAACTTAAAAATCAGATAAAAAATCTACCTCAGAAAACAGAAGAAAATATGTCTACTGCGGTTTCTTCCCAACCTATCACTGTGGTGGACGACTTAACTCAGGCTCCTAAAAATCACCCGATCATGAATTTATTAAATAATCACACCAATGAACGGACGGAATTAGGTAGTATAGAAAAAAATAAGTCTGAATTGATCCCCTACTACACTATTCCTGCCAATGGCACTTCAGTACAGGATAAATTAATGACTGCGCTGGTGGGTCGCATTCCAGTAAAAGGTATTGTGACTGATCCTTATCCTTTCAAGATTGTTATTTCTGATGATAATCTTGCAGCCAATGGATTACGTATCCCGCATTTGCTGCAAATGGTTGTAAGCGGTTATTGTGAAGGTGACTTAAATTTAATGAGTGTCAGAGGATGGATTACCTCACTGACGTTTGTTTTTGATGATGGCACCATTTCATCTACGACTTCCAATGATAATGATATCGGTAATTACACTAAATCAAATAGCCTAGGCTATCTCTCTGATAAATATGGTAATCCCTTTATTCGTGGCAAATTGATTACCAATGCTCCTGCTTATTTGGCAGGCGGCGTAGCGATCAATGCCGGTGTAGGCGCTGCTAATGCTTATGCGCAATCTCAAACGACGCATTCTGATTTTCTAGGCAAAAACGCAACATCAGTGACGGGTTCTCCAGGTAAATATGTCGCTGGACAAGCCATGTCCAGTGCTGCTAATGAGCTACAACAATGGTGGCATGACCGCGAAGAACAGTCCTTTGATGCGATTTATGTAGCACCTATGGATGAAGAAAATAGGTTTGTTGAAATAGCGGTTAACTTTGCTAAAGAAATCCACATTGATTACGACCCTAAAGGGAGGAAACTGAATTATGCGCATGATCATAATGCTCATGTTAGTCATGGGCTCGATTAGTTTATCTGCTTGCAGTAGTATGTCAGGTAATGTCGTACCAGAAAAAGGCCCCACCATGGAGCAAGTGTATGACAGTATGGAGATAACAGATAAGACAGAAAAAATAAATTCTTATCAAGTCAATGCAAATGTAATAGGTACGTCATTTCATAAAGTGTCCAACCCTGAATTAAAAATGTATGTGTATCCGCATTTAGCAGGAAAAGATGAACTGCCTGTGCCAGGGTACTACACTGTATTCAATGCTTATACTCAAGATCATTACGTGCTGTCTAATGAATAATAAGAAATAAAAAAACTGAAAGGCAGTAATATCAATGAGATCATTTTAGAGATTGAGTGAATCTTTGATCAGATTTTATTTTTCTGAACTTGCACTATCAAATTTTTTAAATAGTCTGTGATCGTTTTTAATTTTCTAAAGACAAACATAATTATTTGTGTAAGAATTCAGAATTTTAGTACGTCAGGTACAGAATAAAAAAAAGAGGTGAGGAGTGCTTTTGAAGATAATTTAAATTTTAAGCAACATTTGAATACAAGTAAAGATATTCTCTAATCATACAGGATCTTAGAGGCTTTATAACAATGGCAAATACACGTGCAGTTCCTCTTGCTGAAGATGAAGAAAAAGAACCCTCTGCGGATACTATAGAGGCACCTCCTGCACCGACTCAAAAAAAAGAAGAAACTCTTCTTTATGCAGATAATTTGTCTGGCCACTATAAGCATCGCGTTTTTATTTCCCACCGAGGCACACGAAAACAAAACATTGCTTTTCCGATGATGGCAATTTTTAGCTATTTTTGCGGCCTGGAATTTGCTGCATTTGATCGAGTCACGTTTGAGCCAGGAGACGAGAACCATATAGTTATATCTGAAACGCTTTCACAATCCGTTCATTGTTTAATAGTGATTACTAAAGACTTTTTTCAAAGCAAATGGACAGTGAAAGAGGTGGATGCTTTCTTTAGAGCTAGAGATAATAACTCACATAATCAAAAAAAAAGAAAGATCATTCCTCTTTTTATGGGCCTTTCGCCAGCCGATTGCCGTTCATTAAAGAGAAGTGACTGCGAAGTACCTGGCCAGTCTTTATCAGAAGAACACTTTCAACGGTGCCAAAGGGTCGCAGAGCAGTTAAGTCAATTCAGCGGTCTTCAACAGCATCAACTGGTTCAAGTTCCGGGAGAATCCGTAAGAGATTTTATTCTTAATCAAATACCAGATCTTTTGAAAAAATACTTACGTTTTGGAAATGATCCATCACCTGATTTTGAAAATCGTATTAATCCAGTATTACTGGCCTATATCTACGATGAAGCGATTTCTTATTATCACAGAGTAAATGGTGAAGTGAACATCACGAACTTACTTGAGCTGATTATGAAGCTGCGTTTACAAACTAGTTTACGTGCACAATACGCGCACCATGATCAATTAGAACGGTTATTTGATGAAAGAAAAACACCGATCGTAGACAGTTTTATTAATTTGGCTTTGATTAAAGAGACTGAGCATAAAGAAAAAGAGAAAGGTTTAGGCCATGGTGCAAATCTGGAAGAAAAAGATAAAAAAGAATTTATTGATGAGCGAATGGCCAGCCACGAAGCACTTTATGCTATAAGAGAGCCTTTAGCATTGAATCAATTATTTGAGCCTAAGGACGATACTAAAACGCCCAATAAAATTTTGATCCTAGGCCGTGCAGGTATTGGAAAAACTATATTATGTCAATACCTGGCTGTGCAATGGGCATTTAGCTCTTCTGAATGTAAAGACGAAGAACAGAAAGGAGAACTGGGAAATTATTTGCGTCAAAAATTTGATGCAGTATGTTGGGTGCGATTAAGAGAGGTCGCTGCTGGATCTCCTCATCATAATACCGTCGCTAAAGTGGTCAATCAGTTTTGTTTGAGAGGACTGAATAAGCCTTCCCTTGAAGAACTGGACTTTTATATTAAATCACAGAACAATAAAATTCTTTTTATTTTGGATGGTTACGATGAAATAACAGATGCGATTGAACAAGCACATTTTCCTCATTTA
>JAJNBC010000023.1 GCA_021156085.1 Gammaproteobacteria bacterium
TCAGCGCCGATGATAGTGTGGAACAATCCATGTGAAAGTAGGTCATCGCCAGGCTTTTTATTCCACCCCAATTATAAACTATAATTGGGGCTTTTTAATTGTTTTTTACTTAATTCTAAGAGTTTTTTCTTTTTTCTTATCATGATGCATCCCGGATTTTTTTAGTCCCTCTAGTCTTATAATTTCTTTTCCGATGTCAATTTGAGTCTCTGTTTTTCCAAGTGCCCAAAGTCCTGCATTTCTATGGCCTACGATAACAGGCGATTTCTGATAGTACTTATAAATTTCAATTTTTTTATCTATATCGGGATATAAAGCTGCCAGAGCATGTACTTGCAAAACAAAAGCAGACTTTATTTTTTTCAATTCTTGTTTTTGCGCCTGGGTGTATCTCTGAAAGGGAAAGAGCACAGATTTTCTTAAAGTGTTTAATTCATTTTTCCCTGATACCTTATTAAACTCCCGATGAAGAGATTTTAGTGTTTCATTTATTGTGTCTCGTTGTATTTCATTTGCTTGTGGGTCAGGATGATTATTAAAATATTCCGGATGGTTATTCAAATATTCCTTAGCTTTCCCTAATACTTTAAAAGCATGGTCTATTTGTATTTGCTCTTCCTCAGTACGATCATTCTTTTTATTTTTATCGGGATGAACTAGCAGGGCACACGCTTTATATGCTTTCTTAGCACTTTGGGCAGTTAACTGCTCTTCGTTTAAGCCCAAGATTTTTATCACCTGGAGCAGGGTAAGTTCGGGTAAAGCGGCCCTCTCTCTCATAGGAATAACTTGGCAGATCCTATCTATCGCTTCCTTATTTTTTTCTTCTAAAGCCATAAAATGATCCTCTTCTTTATTTAGAGGTTATATATAGAGTATAGTGCTACTGCATAAAATTATTTTTTTATAATAAAAACAGTCTCTTATGATTCACTTAAATAATTTGACCAATTTAAGGGAATAAATAAATTTATTACGGAGAGATAACTATGAGGTAGCCGAGGGGAGGTAAAGCAAGACTATAGAACAAAAAGTTATAGCCAATAAAGCCCAAAATGGCAGTTTTTGGCTATGTTCTCGGAGACTAAAATGTTATTTCGCTGATCTTTTCCGCTCATGCTCCTTCAAAAATTTCTTCCGTATTCGAATGGATTGAGGGGTAATTTCTACTAATTCATCATCTTCAATAAATTCCAGGGCTTGTTCCAATGACATTAAAATAGGTGGAACGAGAAGAATATTTTCATCAGAACCGGCGGCGCGTATATTTGTTAATTGTTTGGCTTTGGTCGCATTCACAACGAGATCATTGTCGCGTGTATGAATACCAATAATCATTCCTTCATAAACTTCTGTTTGGGGGCTAATTAACATACGGCCCCTTTCTTGCAAATTCCATAATGCATAAGCTAAAGCTACCCCAGCTTGATTAGAAATGAGTACCCCATTTTGTCTATGAGGAATTTCTCCCTTGACCAGGGGTCCATAATGACTAAACACGTGGTGCATAATCCCTGTGCCGGAAGTCATGGTTAAGAAATCAGTATGAAAGCCAATTAATGCACGTGAAGGAACAATATAATCTAAGCGTACACGTCCTTTATCATCTTGCATCATGTGTTTTAGCTCACCTTTACGCGAACCTAATTGTTCCATGGTGGCACCTTGATGGGTTGTTTCTACATCAATGGTAAGGGATTCAAAGGGTTCTTGTATTTCACCATCGACCATTTTAGTAATGACTTCGGGGCGCGAGACCGCAAGCTCATAGCCTTCGCGTCGCATGTTTTCAATGAGAATAGAAAGATGGAGTTCACCGCGGCCGGAGACTTTAAATTTATCCGGATCCGCTGTATCTTCCACACGTAATGCTACATTATGTAATAATTCTTTTTCCAAACGCTCACGGATTTTGCGGCTTGTCACAAATTTTCCTTCACGACCTGCAAAGGGTGAGGTATTTACTTGAAAGGTCATACTCACTGTAGGCTCATCTACAGAAAGCGCAGGCAACGCTTCTACACAGGATGGATCACATAAGGTATCTGAAATTTTTAATTCTTCAATGCCCGAGATTGCGACTATATTTCCAGCATACGCTACCGGCACTTCTGTACGCTCAAGCCCTAGATATTCCAGCACTTGTAAAATCCGACCTTGGCGAGTCTTATGTTCCCGGTCAATAATCGTGACAGGCATATTCATTTTGACTTGCCCCCGCCGAATGCGACCTACACCAATCATTCCCACATAGCTGGAATAATCTAATGTACTGATCTGCATTTGAAAAGGCCCTTCTGGATCGACCGGCGGTGGCGGCACCTTCTTAACAATCGTTTCAAACAATATTTCCATATTATCGGCTTTGTCTGCGGGATCCTTGACCGCGTATCCCAGGAGAGCTGAGGTATAAACAATGGGAAAATCCAATTGAGTGTCTGTTGCGCCCAGATTATCAAATAAATCGAATACTTGATCCACCACCCAGTCAGGTCGAGCGCCCGGGCGATCAATTTTATTAATCACCACAATAGGATTTAATCCTTGGGCAAACGCTTTTTGCGTGACGAATCGAGTTTGGGGCATAGGTCCATCAACCGCATCAACCAATAATAAGACGGAGTCAACCATCGATAAGATACGTTCTACTTCACCCCCAAAATCAGCGTGTCCCGGGGTATCCACAATGTTGATACGATAATTTTGCCAAACTAACGCAGTATTTTTCGCCAGAATGGTGATACCCCTTTCTCGCTCGAGATCATTACTGTCCATCACCCGTTCTGTCGTATTTGTCTTTTTTGAGAGACTAGCTGTTTGTCTCAATAACTCATCTACTAGCGTCGTTTTTCCATGATCGACATGGGCAATGATTGCAATATTTCGTAATTCTTCTGACACGATGAACCTACCCTTAATTGTTATGTATTGTTAAAAAAGCGTTCCATCATACCCTAAATGAGATGTTTTAGCCAATTACCAAATAAAAAATAGGAGTAATGTTAGCAAATGAGCTAGAATATTTAGTCTCTATGGCTATATTAGTTGAGCAGCGCCGCCTTCGCAGTATAGTAAATTATGAGCAGATTCTAGTCATCCCAGAAGTTGAAACTAAGGAGAGTGCCGTGCTAGCTAAAATCAATAAAATGATCGAAGAAAAAAAAGTGGAATTTATCGATTTAAGATTTACAGGGTTAAATGGTGCTGCCCATCATGTTACTTTAGCGAAGAATAAAATAGATACGGAGCTTTTGCGCATCGGTAAAACGTTTGATGGTTCCTCTATCCCAGGCTGGCGCAAGATTAATAAATCAGATCTAGTTTTAATGCCGGACTTAAATACAGCAAGATTAGACCCTTTTACAGAAGTTCCTACTTTAATGGTGTGGTGTGATGTGCTGGATCCTACAACTCAAAAACCTTATTTGTGTGATCCTCGTGCTGTTGCACATCGAGCCGAACTTTATCTAAAAGACACAGGCATTGCAGATACAAGTTATTTTGGCCAAGAAGTGGAGTTTTTTATTTTTGATAACGTGCGCTGGGATTTATCTATGAATGGCTGTTTTTATAAAGTTGATTCTGACGAAGGTGTTTGGAATGGCAAACGTAAGATGAAAGAAGGTAATAGAGGCCATCGTCCGGGTGCTAAGGGCGGCTATTTTTCTATTCCTCCAATAGATTCAGCACATGATTTGCGTAGTTTTATCTGTCAAACTTTGCGCGATATGGGCTTGCAACCAGAAGTGCATCATCATGAAGTGGCAACCAGTAATCAAAGTGAAATTGTAGTGTGTGCGAGTCCATTGCGACTTAAAGCGGATGAAATGCAAATTTTTAAGTATGGTGTCCAGAATGTTGCGCACTCCTTTGGTAAAAGCGTTACGTTTATGCCTAAGCCTTTAGTCGGAGATAATGGTAGCGGTATGCATTGCCATCAATCTTTAGCTAAAAATGGTAAAAATCTTTTTGCAGGAAAAGAATATGCTGGCTTATCACAATTAGCGCTCTATTACATTGGCGGCATTATTAAGCACGCGCGAGCCTTAAATGCGTTAACTAATCCAGCTACTAACAGCTATAAACGATTAGTGCCCGGCTTTGAAGCACCGGTTACGATGGTATATTCTGCAGCTAATCGCTCGGCAGCCATTCGTATTCCTTATGCTGCCACAGAAAAAGCTAAACGTATTGAAGTGCGTTTTCCTGACTGCTTAGCTAATCCTTATCTTGCTTTTTCAGCTTTATTAATGGCGGGTCTTGATGGTATTAGAAATAAAATTCATCCCGGGGAAGCAGTAGATGAAAATTTATATGATGTACCTCTTAAGAAAGTGAAGGCCTTTCCTCATTTATGTTCTTCGCTCGAGCAAGCCTTAGATAGTTTAGAGGAAGATCATGTCTTTTTATTTACGGGCGATGTTTTTAATGAGGAGATATTGAATGCTTATATTAAGCTTAAGCGAGAAGAAGTGGCGTACGTAAATGCGATTACCCATCCGGCAGAGTTGGGCTTGTATTACAGTCTGTAGGACAAAAAGATCATGTCGGTTAAAATTGCAACGTGGAATGTCAACTCTCTCAAAGTACGTTTACCTCAAGTATTGCAGTGGTTAGAGAGAGAAAAGCCGAATGTCTTAGCCTTGCAAGAGACTAAAACGCCCGATGTCGATTTTCCCCTCCAGGCAATTCATCAAGCAGGCTATCAAGTGGTCTATAGTGGCCAACGTACTTATAATGGGATGGCTATACTTAGCCTAAACACTTGTTCGGATGTGGTGGCTGATTTTCCTAACTGGGCAGATCCTCAACGGCGGATATTGGGAGTCACATTAGGGGATTTACGCATTTTTAATCTCTATGTTCCCAATGGTGAAAACGTTACTTCACAAAAATATCTTTACAAATTAGCTTGGCTGCACCAATTGCAACAGTTATTAGCTCAAGAATTAAAGACTCACTCAAAATTAATTGTTTTGGGAGATTTTAATATTGCTCCTCACGATCAAGATGTATATGACCCCCTCGCGTGCGCAGGGCAGATACTTTGTAGTGATAAAGAGCGCAAAGCCTTTGAGGAAATTTGTCAATTGGGTTTGAGAGATTGTTTTAGGTTGCATCCTCAGCCCGATAAGAGTTTTAGTTGGTGGGATTATCGAATGAATTCTTTTAAGCGTAATCGGGGCCTTAGAATTGATCATATTTTGTCTACTCCGGTATTGAGTGCCTATTGTCAGCGGTGCTATATTGATAAGTTGCCTCGCTCTTCGGAGCGGCCCTCAGATCATGCTCCTGTCGTAGCAGAGTTTTCGGCTTGATTCATCCCGTTCTCTCGGCTATGATTGCTAACCTAATTTGAAACCCATATCTGCAAATCAGTGTGACAAATGCATAGATCAAAGCTAAAGAGGTTATAAAGATTATGAAACAAGGTATCCATCCAGAATATAATGAAATTAAGGTTACTTGCAGCTGTGGTAATACCTTCAACACACGTTCTAGCACTAGCAAAGAAAAATTGTCGATTGAAGTATGCTCTCAATGCCATCCTTTTTACACAGGTAAGCAGAAAATAGTGGATACAGCTGGCCGTGTAGACCGCTTCCAACAGAAATACGCCCGAAGAGGTGCTAAAAACGAATCTGTCGCGCAACAAGATCAAGATAAAGCGAAATAAAGTTAGCATCTATTGAAGTCAATAAACAAGAAATTGTTAAGACCCTCAAGAACAAGTAAGGTGTTGGGCATGATAAAAGATCCAATAAAGGCCGCGTTAGATTATCATCGCTTCCCTGTTCCGGGTAAAGTGAGTGTTATGCCAACTAAGGCAACCTTAACTCAGGAAGACTTAGCTTTGTGCTACACCCCGGGTGTGGCCGAGCCAGTGAAAAAGATTGCGAACGATCCTACTACTGCTTATCACTACACCAGCAAAGGTAACTTAATTGCGGTCATTAGCAATGGCACAGCGATACTCGGTTTGGGTAATTTAGGTGCGTTGGCGAGTAAGCCAGTTATGGAAGGGAAAGGAGTTCTATTTAAGATTCTTGCTGATATTGATGTCTTTGATATTGAAGTAGATTGTAAAGATGCTCAAAGTTTTATTGATACAGTGATACATATCTCTCCTACCTTTGGAGGAATTAACTTAGAAGATATTAAAGCTCCTGAATGTTTTGTTATTGAAGAAGCATTGCGTAAGCAATTAAAAATTCCTGTATTTCATGATGATCAACACGGTACCGCTATTGTAGCTGCTGCAGGTTTATTAAACGCTTTAGATTTGCAAGGAAAAGACTTGCGTGAAGCTCGTATTGTATTTGCTGGTGCAGGGGCAGCAGGTGTAGCGACGGCAAAATTATTAATCGAATTAGGGGCGCAATCTGAAAATATTTATATGGTAGATCGTACCGGTATTATTCATCATGAACGAAGAGATTTAAACGAATATAAGCAGGCTTTTGCTGTGAAAACAACAAAACGTTCGTTAGCTGATGCCCTTGTCGACGCGGATGTTTTTATTGGTTTGTCGGGGCCAGATATAATGACATCGGATATGTTAAAAAGTATGGCAAAAAAACCCGTCGTTTTTGCTCTATCCAATCCTGTACCTGAAATAATGCCTGATTTTGCCCATGAAATACGCAAAGATTTAATCATTGCTACAGGCCGCAGTGACTATCCTAATCAAGTCAATAATGCACTTTGTTTCCCTTATATTTTTAGGGGAGCGTTGGACGTGCATGCCTCTTGCATTAATGAAACCATGAAATTAGCGGCAGTCTATGCTCTGAAAGATTTGGCGCGCGAACCTGTGCCCCAAGAAATGCTAGTCGCATATAACTATACGCAGCTTGAATTTGGTGCTAACTATATTTTGCCACTGTTACTTGATAAACGTTTAAAGTCTCATGTGGCAGAAGCAGTAGCTAAGGCAGCTATTATTTCCGGTACTGCACAAATAACACTATCGACTACTAGCCATGTTTAATCATCACCGGCTGTTCCTCCTTGTTTTCCACTGAACAACTGAAATTAGGATTGTCTTATCATGATAAAAAAACGTCAAATATATAATTTAACTCCTTGGATCATTTGTGCTTTAGGCGCCCTTTATTACTGTTATGAATATTTTCTACGTATTTCTCCAAGCGTGATGATTCAGGAATTGATGAAGGCCTATAATTTGACGGGGGCGCAAGCGGGAAGTCTTTCTGCTTTTTATTATCACGCTTATGTGCCTATGCAAATTATTGTAGGGTTGATGATGGATCGTTATGGCCCTCGACGTTTGCTTGTCATGGCTTGCATGTGTTGTGCGGTGGGAACTTATTTATTTGCGGGTACTCAGAGTATTATTATTGCTGAATTGGGGCGATTTTTTATAGGATTTGGTTCGGCCTTTGCTTTTGTGGGTGCGTTGAAATTAGCGACTATTTGGCTGCCTCCTAATCGTTTTGCGTTAATTTCCGGAATCATTACCAGTTTAGGTATGATAGGGGCGATGGCAGGCGATATTATGTTGCGTAGCTTGGTAGATGCGATGGGTTGGAAGTTGACGACATATGTGTCAGCAGGCGTAGGAGTTGTTTTGGCTCTCATTCTTTGGGCCGTGGTACGTGATGTGAATCCATCGCCAACCCACCCCAATTATCACGTGCGACGTTTGAGTTTTCATGATTTATTGCTTGGCTTATGGGGTGCATTGAGAAATCCACAGATTTGGTTTAATGGCATGTTAGGCTTTTTATTATATCTTTCCCTGTCAGCTTTTGGAGAGTTATGGGGTATTCCTTATCTTGAGCAAGCGCGAGGTTTATCCAAAATGCAGGCAGCCAATGCGAATGCGATGATTTTTTTAGGTTGGGCAATAGGTTCCCCTTGTTGGGGCTGGTTTTCTGATTTTATAGAACGTCGATGTGCGCCTCTTTTTATGGCTTCTATTGCAACCTTACTGGTTGCTTGCGTTATATTGTATGTACCAAATCTTTCTTTTTTTTCTATGTCTTTCTTATTATTTTTCTTTGGGCTTTTGTCCAGCGTTCAAGTTTTAGTGTTTGCTATTTGTCGTGAAGTTACGCATTTTAGGATTGCAGGTACGGCAATCGCATTGACTAATATGTTTGTAATGATCGGTGGTAATTTCTTTCAACCGGTGATTGGTAAATTATTAGATATGGGTTGGTCTGGGGCTTTAATGGATGGTACGCGAGTTTATTCGGCGCTCGCTTATCAGGCTGCATTAAGCGTGATTCCAGTGGGTATCTTATTCGCCATTATTTTAACGTTTTTCGTGCGAGAAACGCATGGGCTCATTTCCACCGAAAATAAGTAGAGAAAATAAAGGCAAGATTGTTGTTTTAACTAGAGGCCCAGGAGTAGGAAAATTTCCAAGAGATACGTTCAATCGCTTGTGAGATGTTTTGCTTAGGAATGGAATTTGTTATTTTTTATTTTCTTGTTTTTTGTTTTTTGACGCAATACTCTTCCTACATGTTTGTTATTTCGAATTTTTCGCAGGATACGCGCTAAATGAATGCGGTTATGTACTGTTACGGTTAAATTTATCGAAAAATAACGTCCATCAAATTCTTCCGCATTAATATGGGCAATGTTCGATCCTGCTTCGGAAATGGTGAGTGCTAAGCTTGCTAAGCTGCCGCGTTGATTTAGAAGGCTCACACTTAAATCAATAGGAAAGTCTCCTTGCACGTTTTTTTCCCAATGGAGGGAAATATATTTATCAGGATTTTTTTGATATTCTATTAATTCCGGACAATGTTCTACATGTACGATAAGCCCCCGACCTGGTTTAATATAGCCACCAATAGGATCTCCAGGAATGGGCCTGCAGCATTTTGCAAATATAACTACGATACCTTCTGTGCCTTTAATAGCAAATACATACGGTGTTTCTGGTTCAATTTCTAATGTCTTATCATTTAAATCGTTTAGCTTCGCTAATTGTTTAGCAGCGAGCAAGGCTGAGCGATTACCAATCCCAACTTCTTCAAAAAAATGATTTATGGAATCCAGTTTTGCTGTTTTTATTAAGTGTTCTAGATGAGCAGGTAGGATTTCTGACAGCGAAAGACCAAAAGTATGTAAGGATTTTTCTATTAAACGTTTGCCTAGTTCCATGGACTCGGCGTGCTGCTGTTTTTTTAGAAAATGTTTGATTGTACTTCGCGCTTTCCCAGTGATAACAAAGCTAAGCCAAGCTGGATTAGGACGTGCCCCCACAGAAGTGATAATTTCAACTTGTTGACCATTCGTTAAAGGGGTACTTAGAGGGGCAAGGCGACGATCTAGTTTTGCAGCAATGCAGGTATTACCTATATCCGAGTGAATTGCATAAGCAAAATCAACGGCAGTTGAGCCTGCAGGCAGTTCTAAAATACTGCCTTTAGGAGTAAAAACATAAACTTCATCGGGAAATAAATCAGTCTTCACATTTTCAATAAATTCTAACGAGTTTTTTGAGCTTTTGTCCATTTCTAGCACGTTTTTTAACCATTCTTGGGCTCGCTGTTGCGCATCATCTACTACAGACTTTTCAGTTTTATAAAGCCAGTGAGCAGAAATGCCATACTCAGCCATTTTATGCATTTCCTCTGTTCGAATCTGGACTTCAATAGGAACGCCATAAGGCCCAAATAAAGTAGTATGCAAGGATTGATAGCTATTGGCTTTGGGAATGGCAATATAATCTTTAAAACGTTGGGTAATAGGTTTATAAAGATTATGTAAAATACCAAGCACGCGGTAGCAGGTATCTATTTTATCGACAATAACACGGAATCCATACACATCCATGACTTCCGAAAAAGATAAATGTTTGTCGTGCATTTTTTTATAAATACTGTAGAGATGTTTTTCACGACTTGTTAGTGCGCGTGCACGCAGGTTGACATTTTGAAAGCTTTTTCCAATTTGCTCATTAATAAATTCCATCATTTCCTGGCGACTCCCATGGGCTTTGGCTACTGCTTCTTTTAAAATTCGATAGCGCATAGGATATAGTGTGGCGAAACCTAGGTCTTCAAACTCCACCCGAAAAGCATGCATACCAAGTCGATTGGCGATTGGGGCGAAAATTTCCAGAGTTTCTTTTGCTATGCGGCAGCGTTTTTTACGAGGTAAACTTTCTATTGTGCGCATGTTATGTAAACGATCAGCTAATTTAATGAGAATAACTCGGATATCGCGAGCCATTGCCATGACCATTTTTCGGAAATTTTCTGCTTGTGCTTGAGCACGTGTTTCAAATTCAATTTGGGTTAATTTAGTGACCCCATCAACCAGATCCGCAATTTCTTTGCCGAATTGAGCAGCAATATCTTGTTTTTTTATGTAGGTATCTTCAATCACGTCATGCAAAATTGCACCAACAAGGGTAGGGGCGTCCATCTGTATTTCAGCAAGAATAGTGGCCACAGCAAGAGGATGAGTAATATAAGGTTCGCCAGTGTGGCGCTTTTGGCCTTCATGTGCTTTTAAAGCAAGTTGGTAGGCATCATAAATGATTTCGATCTGTTGATCATTTAGATAATGTATTATCTTATTATGAAGCGAGTCGAATTCAACCAAACGGATGATCCTCAGGGTGGCCTTCTTCTCATTATCTATTTTCCTTTGAAGCTTGTCACCCTCGGCTGTTTTCTTCTAGGACTCTTTATTCTGAGTCTGCTGAACGATCTTCTGTTTCTGATGTGGTGCTCGAGATAAGAGTAGTCGCAATAGGAGGAGTAGGCGTTAATGGCATCATGTCAATTTCATGTGCATCACTGAAATCAGTATGCCCGGCTGCGATTTCTCTTAAAGCCACCACTGTCGGCTTATCATCTTCCCATGGAACAGTAGGATCTACGCTGCCTCTCATTAGCTGACGCGCTCTTTTAGCAGCTGCCATAACTAATTCAAAGCGGTTATTGACATTTTTTAAGCAATCTTCAACGGTAATACGAGCCATTTATTGATACCTCTATGTGGATCTTTTAAAGCCGCCCCATCCTACAGGTTTTCCAGAGCAAATGCCATATTTATCTCTATAGGCGCCATCAAGACGAGACGGTGAATTCTGCTAATAACTTGTTGAGAGCAATAGGTTGTTTTTTTTGTAAGAGCCTATTCGCTTGCACAATAATTTTTAAGTCATTTAACGCCGTATCAAAATCCACGTTCATTACGACATAATTAAAATGATGAATATGTGATACAGCTTCTCGGGCATCGAATAAACGTTGTTGAATGACTTCTGCGCTATCTTGAGCCCTATTTTTCAAGCGTTTTGCTAAATCGGTAAGTGAGGGTGGTAAAATAAAGATACTGATGCAGTCAGGAAACAAGCGTTGAATTTGCAGACAACCTTGCCAGTCAATTTCTAAGATAACATCGACACCTTGAGCTAATGTTTTTTCCACCCAGCTGCGTGATGTGCCATAGTGATGGTTAAAAACAAGGGCGTATTCTAAAAAATCATGATGTTTCACCATGGTTTGAAAGGTATTTTCATCAATAAAATAATAATTGATGCCATGAGTTTCTGCTGGGCGTTGCGGGCGGGTTGTGTGTGAAATTGAAACAGTAATGTTAGGCAAAGATTCTATGAGTGCTTTTACTAACGTTGTTTTACCCGTCCCGGACGGCGCAGCAACAGCGTATAGGGTACCTTGCTTAGACATTATTTTCTCCGGAGGACAGGACATGATGATTTTTAACCATGCGATCAATAATCGAGGTAGTTGATAAGTCTTTTACTAAGCCTAAAACCCGCACTTCACCACCATAAGCATACACAATCTCTGCTCCTACCACTGCGCTCGGTTGATAATCGCCGCCTTTGACTAGAATATCGGGTTGCAAGACTTTTAATAAACGTTCTGGGGTATCATCATTAAAGGAAGTGACCCAGTCCACTACACCTAGGCTTGTTAATACCGTCATCCGTTGTTCAACATTATTGATAGGGCGGCCCATACCTTTTAAACGCATGACGGAGGCATCTGTATTGATAGCCACTATCAAGAAATCGCCTAATTGTTTGGCTTGTTGCAAATAAGTGACATGGCCCGCATGCAAAATGTCAAAACAACCATTCGTAAAGACAATGCGCTGGCCATTCACGCGCGCATTCGCAACAGCCAATAATAATTGTTCTTCGTTGACAATGCCGGTCGCGATGGGGCATGTGCCGCTAAGTGCAACTTGTAATTCGGGTACGCTAATGGAAGCCGCACCTAATTTAGCAACGACTAAGCTGGCAGAAAGGTTGGCGAGAGCCATTGCTTCGGGCAGTGTTGCACCAGCAGCGGCAGCCGCCCCAAGTACGGCAATGACAGTATCACCTGCGCCTGTGACGTCGAATACTTCACGAGCGTGTGCAGGTAAATGTGTTTCCTGATGATTATTATTTTGAATGAGAGTCATGCCGCGTTCGCCGCGTGTTAATAATAAGGAATCAATATCATGTTGAGCTAAGAATTGTCGTGCTTTATCTGCAATATCATGTTCAGTTTGGCATGGTCCGACAATAGCTTCAAACTCTTTATAGTTAGGGGTGATAGTGTTCGCACCTTGATAAATTTTGAAATCTAATCCTTTGGGATCGACGAAAACGGGGATATTGGCTTTTCTAGCCAAGGCAATCAATTCTTGCGTACAAGCCAGTGTACCTTTGTCATAGTCAGATAGAATGACTAAGTTCGCAGTGGGTAAATAGTGAGCGTAAATTTCAATAAAAGCCTCGGTATTAAAGGCGGGAAATTTTTCTTCAAAATCTAAGCGAATTAATTGTTGGTGCCGACTAATGACACGCAGTTTGGCTATAGTACGAGTATTGTCAAAATGCAAAATATGATGCATCACTTGGGCCGCAGTGAGTTGAGTTTCTAGTTGCTGTGCAGCCTCATCGTTTCCTGCAATACCCAGTAACCTGACTTTAGCTCCTAGCGCCGCAATATTTAATGCTACGTTTCCTGCCCCACCGGGTCGTTCATCCATTTGGCTGATTTTCACTACGGGTACGGGTGCTTCAGGAGAAATTCGACCGGTGTCGCCAAACCAATAGCGATCTAGCATTATGTCTCCTACAACGAGGACAGAAGCTTTTGTAAAATCAGGCAGTTGAGTTCGCATAAGGAGTTAGATACTTAATTAAAAACTTCGTGATTCTAGCATAATTAATGGACGATGACCTAGCTTTCTTTGAGCTACCCGGTTTTTTCGACCATGTGAATTGTGTGTTAATAAAGCCTTTTTTCGCCCGCAGGACGGGTTTTAAAACGTTTATATTGCCAAACATACTGTTCGGGTTTAGCGCGAATCGCTTTTTCTACAATCGCATTTAAACGTGTTGCATCTACCACAGGGTTATCAGAAGGAAAGTTTTCGAGTGGAGGTGATAGTATGACATCATATCCTAAATCGCTATCTCGCCTGTAAAAATGGATAGGGATAAGCGCTGCATTACTGAGGCGAGCGATACGAGAGGCGGAAGTGAGCGACGCAGTGGGTATACCAAAAAAAGGAGCAAAGACACTGTGTTTGATGCCCGCATCAATATCGTAGGCGTACCAGATGGCCATGTTATTTTTGAGTGCTTTTAATAATTCGCGTACACGATGACGCGGAATATAATTCACATAATGTTTTTTACGAAACCGCTCATGAATATAAGAGATGAAGGCTTTTTTATGTGGGCGATACATGACGGCGAAAGTGTAATGCTTTCTGATTAAGCGGCCTACCATTTCTAAGCAAGTAAAATGGGGACCAATTAAGATGATTCCTTTTCCTTTTTTAAAAGCTTTTTCTGCATATTCTAAGCCATATATTTTATATAGCCCATTTATTTTATGATCGGGTAGCCACCATGCCATGGCTGCCTCAATTAAACCGATGCCAAGAGATATGAAATTTTTCTTTGCAAGTAGTCGGCGTTGTGGAAGAGTGAGCTGGGGAAAACATAGCTGTAAATTGGTATCTGTTATATGCTTTAATTTGGTAGGGAAAAGATATAAAAATTTTCCAAAATTTTTACCAATTGTGATTTGCCACGGATAAGGTAAACGTGTGATGAGCCAGAGTAATCCAAAGCCGCACCAGGCAGGCCAATAAATTGGATTAAGCAAGGCTATTTTTTTTATGTCTTGCACAGTAGGGCTCTGCTAAGGAATAGGATGAAATATCCTACCAGAATTACAATTTACGTGAAATAAGGGGACTACATATGATTAATATGCGTTATGTTCTAGTCTTATGGTTGGGGTTAGGAATGAGTTTGGCTTGTGCTAGCATTCAAATACCGATGTATTTAGTGAAGGGTAATCAATCTGGGCAAAAAATTGGGGTGATACGAGCGGACGATACTATCTATGGTGTATTGTTGACACCTCGCTTACATCACTTATTGCCCGGTGTGCATGGATTTCATGTGCATGAATTTCCGTTTTGTCAGCATCATGCCCAAGGTGCAGGCGGGCATTTGGATCCGGAGAAAACGAATCAGCATAGTGGGCCATATAGGGGCAATGGCCATTTGGGTGATTTACCGGTGTTGATTGTGGATAGAAAAGGGGAAGCCACATTACCAATATTGGCGCCCCGATTGAAGTTATCGCAAATCGAAGGACATGCGCTGATGATTCATGTGGGGGAAGATAATTATTCAGATATACCTGAAAAATTGGGGGGTGGCGGAGCCAAATTGGCTTGTGGTTCCATTCCTTATCATTAAATAAAAGACTACCTTTACATTGAAGAGAGAGAATTGCGATTCTCTCTCTTGAAGATTCTTCCTCATTAAACTTCAATCATTTCAAAATCGTCTTTAGATGCCCCGCATTCAGGGCATTGCCAAGTAAGGGAAACGTCTTCCCAACGAGTACCCGGAGGAATGCCGTCGTCTGGCCAGCCCTTGGCTTCATCGTAAATATAGCCGCAAAGTAAACACATATAGCGCTTGTATGGCATGAACTTTATGCTCCTCGTATTATGAAAAATAGCTTATCGTACCTCAAAGGGCTAAAGAGGGTAAGGGTATAGATTGATTTTCCGTAGTTTCTTTGGAAACGATTAATTGATTTTTAATAAGGGACTGCGTAGTATCACGTCATTTTCCAGCAGAGATATTCTCTAGTGATAGAAAGCTTGTTTGCTAAAGCACAGCGTTTTATGCCAGGCGGAGTAAACTCTCCCGTACGTGCTTTTCATGGGGTGGGTGGAGAGCCTCTATTTTTTAAATCAGCTTACGGCCCCTATGTTGTGGATAGAGAAGATCGTTCTTATATTGATTATGTGGGTTCATGGGGGCCGATGATTGCAGGTCATGCGCATCCACATATTACTGCAGCCGTAATGGATCGTTTGCAAGCTGGGTTAAGCTTTGGTGCTCCTACTTTAATTGAAGTGCAATTGGCAGAGAAAATTTGCGAATTTATGCCGAATATCGAACAAATTCGTATGGTGAATTCGGGTACTGAAGCTACCATGAGTGCCATTCGGCTTGCCCGGGGTTATACGCAACGCAATAAAATTATCAAATTTGCAGGTTGTTATCATGGACATTCTGATTCATTGTTAGTGCAAGCAGGATCCGGCGCATTAACTTTAGGTGTGCCCAGTTCAGCAGGCGTGCCCGATAGTATTGCGCAGCATACATTAGTTGCTGAATTTAATAGGTTAAATACCGTAGAAACTTTATTTGAAAAATACGGGGAAGATATTGCAGCACTTATTGTAGAACCTGTGGCAGGTAATATGAATTGTATCCCGCCGTTACCGGAGTTTTTACCAGGATTACGGGCATTATGTGATAAATATGACAGTTTGTTGATTATGGATGAAGTCATGACTGGGTTTCGGGTGGGATTGGGCGGTGCGCAAGCACGTTATGATATTAAACCTGATATTACCACTCTCGGTAAAGTTATTGGAGGTGGGATGCCGGTGGGTGCATTTGGAGGACGTGCAGATATTATGCGCTGTATCGCCCCTATTGGCTCAGTTTATCAGGCAGGGACCTTGTCTGGAAATCCTCTTGCCATGGCAGCGGGATTAGCAAATTTAGAGCTTGTTACAGCACCGGGTTTTTATGAACAATTAGAAAAGACTACGCGACTATTGATGGCGGGTTTACAAGAACGGGCGCAAGCAGCGGGTATATCGTTATTTACTACGGTTGTGGGTGGGATGTTCGGTCTCTTTTTTACAGAAGCAAAAACAGTAGAGACATACCTCGATGTAATAAAGTGCGATATAACTCGGTTTAAGAAATTCTTTCATGGCATGCTAAAAGAAGGCGTTTATTTTGCGCCTTCGGCATATGAAGCAGGATTTGTTTCTTCTGCGCATGGGAAAGAAGAAGTGAATCAGACATGGGATGCAGCAGAAAAAGTCTTTATGCAGATGAGTAGGATGTGCTGACAATTCGCTAAGCCGAGATGAAACGCTTTGATTTTTAAGCCCCGAAGCGCAGTTGACATGCAAGTCAATGAGCATCGGAGCGCAGAAAATCAAAGTGTTACAGCCGGCATGGTAGAATTGTTAACGGATCCTAAGGCCGTATAATTGCTAATAGGATTATCCCAATTAAAAATAAAACGGGTACTTCATTTAGCCAGCGATAAAAAGTGGCCCCATATTTATTGCGATCTTGTTTAAAATCATAAAGTAATTTTCCAAGATAGATGTGATAGATAATTAACAAGAAAATTAGCCCTAATTTAATTTGCAGCCAGCGCATTTGTAAATACGTACTCCAGTTAAAGCTTAGTAACCAGAGGCCAAAAACAAGTGTTAAAATGCCGCCAGGAGTGGTAATGCCATAAAAAAGTTTTTTTTCCATCACCTTAAAGCGAGTATCACTAATTTCATCTGTGGCTTGTGCATGATAAACATAGAGGCGAGGCAGGTAAAATAAACCACTAAACCAAGTGACCATGAAAATAAGATGAAATGCCTTAACCCACAGCATAGAGGAATCCACTCTCAATACGAGAAAAGGTGTATAATACCATTTTTATCCAGAGGGTGGAAATGATGAGTGAGCCATTAATTTTTACAGTAAATGCTGTAAATAAAGTGTGGGAATTAATACGAGAGGAAAATAATTTTAATTTGAAATTGCGTGTTTATGTTAAGGGCGGCGGTTGCTCTGGGTTTCAATATGGATTTACTTTCGATGAAGTCATAAAAGCAGGAGATGTTGTCGTTGAGAAAGAACCCGTAGAAAAGACGGATGAGGAAGGGGAGAGTGGGGATGGCCGTACAGTTAAATTATTGGTTGATCCTATTAGTCTACAATATTTAATGGGTTCAGAAATTGATTATCAAGAAGAGTTAGAAGGTGCGCAATTTGTTATCCGTAACCCCAATGAAAAAACTCGATGTGGATGCGGTTCCTCATTTTCTGCATAACGTACTTTTAAAAACATCCAATTGTTAACGACCCATTAATTTGGTTATCTAATGCAAGCTGGTCTTGTGTAATTTGCATGATACTTTGATTAGTAGGATTGCTGGGCAGCAATATAGTTACGGGTGGCATGATAGGAGTAGGCTCGGAAAAAGGAGCGAGTACTTGTACTATATTGGAGGGCGGCGTTGCTATGGGTGTTGAAGGGGATTGTGATACGTTTCTTAAACTAAAGTTAATAAAGAAGAAGGGGTCTCCAATAAAGCCTGAAGTTTGGTTAGGATGAGTATAAGTGATACTAATGTTAGCTTTATTACTGGGTAATGTTAGGATATTTCCATGGCCAATCGCGCCAATACCTTGTTGTATTTGCGTGAATGCGCCAATTGTCCCAAAAAAGCTATCTTGTATTACGCCCGAATGAAATTCATCTCCACTAGTAGGTATGCCGAGCTCTAAAAAGACGGGTTGAGAGTAATTGCTGTAGTCAATAGTGTTAAGCGTTGTTGCATTACCGCCATCAATGAGGCCGCTAACATGGCCTGTGCCTGTAAGTACAAATGTATCATCTCCTGCGCTTCCGGTTAAATGACCAAAGCCGGAAAAAAGTGTGCTTCCAATATTACCGCTATTTAGGCTGCTGATGATCCAAGAGTTATTGGTGGAAGGTCCTATCAAGCTGCTTGCTGTTCCAGATCCAATGAAAGAGGTAATACCACTGAATGTTCCAGTAATGCCTGTAGATTTAAATGTAGTTAGATTAACTTCTGATCCATGTATAGCACTAACATTAATAGTATCATTGCCACTGCCAATTAAATTGCCGCCAATATTAGTATGGTTGGAAAATAAGTAAGTATTGGTGCCAGAAGTATTTGTTAGATTCCCTGTAATATGTGCACTCGTGCTAAATGTAAATGTGTTATTACCTGTTCCTCCTAAATTGCCGAAGTTCGTAAAATTATTGCTGCCGCTAGAACCTATATTTATGCCTGAAATAAGTGTATCTCCTAATCCCATCAGGGTGCTATTTGTACCATTCCCAATAAAGTTAGTGATGCCACTGAAAGTGCCGCCAATACCGGTGGAAGTGTGAGCAGTTAAATCAACCGTGGGGGAAGTAAATGCACTTACATCTAAAGTTGCATTCGCGCCACCCGTTAAATTTCCGCTGATAGAGCTACCACTATTAAAGGAGAATGTATTTGCGTTGCCACCCACAATTGAGCCAAAGTGATTAAAATGATAACCACTCATATGTATGGTGTCATTATCAGAGATAGTCCAAGTAATATTACTTGCTGTAGTAGTTGCAGTATTGGTAGCCGAGCCACCTATAAATGTTGTAATACCACTGAAAAAGCCTGTAATTCCTGTTGCTGTGCCAGTTATATCAATGGAGACCGGGGTAGTATAAGCACTGAAATCTAACGTGTCTGTTCCTCCCCCTATTAAGTTACCTGTTAAGCTAGCGTTATCTTGGAAAATGAAGGTGTTATTGTTTGAACTATCGGTGATGTTTCCAAAGTTACTGAAAGAGATAGAGCCGACCGTGCCTGTGTTTACAGTATTGGCGGTAAAGATCCAATTATTAGATCCTGTAGGACCAATTAGAGTACTATTATTGCCGGCCCCTGCTAAATGATCTACTCCCGTAATCACTCCATTAATTAGGGGAGAGGATCCATTTAAGTCAACAATGACGGGGGTTGTAAATCCAGCGACACTGAGTGTATCATTGCCGCTCCCTGTTAGATTTCCTCCAATGCTTGAATTCTCTGCGAAAATATAAGTATTGATACCCGAAGTATCAGTTAGATTGCCTGTGATACTAGCGTTAGCATTAAAAGTAAAGATATCGTTACCTGTTCCTATCAAATTACCAAATCCTGAGAAATTGTGGATGCCACTGCTCCCGGTGTTAGTGCCAGAGACTGTTGTGTTATTAAGTCCACTCAAGGTACTGTTTGTAGTTGTGGTGTCGGTGCCAACTAGATTATTAATGTTGCTAAAGGTGCCGCCTATTCCTGTTGCTATTCCAGGGGTTAAATTAACTAGGACAGGCGTGGTATAAGCGCTGAGATTTAATGTATTATTTGAACCACTACCCCCACCCATAATATTACCACTGATTGCTGCGCTGTTATTAAATATGAAGTTATTAGTTGCAGTGCCCCCCGTTAGATTCTGAATATTATTAAATGCTCCACTTGTCATGTTCGTGGCAGCCAGTGTGCCATTGCTACCTCCCGTTCCTCCGTTATTTGTGACTGTCCATGTTGTGGTGCCGTTACTGGATAATAATCTCAATGTATTGGTGACGGAAGAGTTGCCATTAATGGTTAAAGTTCCGAGTGATGTAATGTTATTTAATGTAAAGACATGGTTGCCGCTTGCACCTCCCGCAAGCGTCAATGATTGTGTGCCCCCTATAAGCGTATTATTGAGAGTAATATCGCTGGTATGGGAAGTTAAGAAAGCAGGTGCATTTAAGCTAACAGTACCGTTATAAGTTTGAGCGCCTGAGGTAGTGACATTGCCGTTAGTGAAATTCACTGCATTCGTCGTGAGTGTAGTAAGGCCACTGAGTGCGCCTGCAAGTGTTGAAGTGCTGGTATCATTTAAAGTTAAGCTATTTGTATTGCCGGTGACTGTATTAAGAGAAATACCTGTTCCTACTAACGTTGTGTTGGCACTAAGTGTAACCGCATCATTATAAGTTTGGGCGCCGGAGGTGGTGATGCTACCGCCATTGAGAGCCGTGGTACCTGCAGCATCGGTGGTGAGGCTAGTTGCATTTAAGGTGTTGTTGAATGTGGTGGTGGTAGCATTGAGATTACCGAGAGCGAGAGTATTACCGACTGCGCCTGTGAAAGTAATAGCATTGCCAGCAGCATTCAAAGTTAAATCGCGTGCACTGGTGACGCTGTTTAAAGTGCTGGCGAAATTGATAGCCCCGCTGCTGTTTGAAGTGAGAGCGGTGTTTGCGCCGAGTATGACACCATCATTATAAGTTTGAGCGCCGGAGGTGGTGATGCTGCCGCCATTGAGAGCGGTGGTACCTGCTGCATCGGTGGTTAAACTAGTTAAGGCGTTAGTGCCGCCGATAATGCCCCCAAAAGTAGTCGTGCCTGCGGTATTAATTGTTAAGTTAGCTGAGCCGTTAACCGTGCTTGCTAAATTAATATTACCGCTGCTATTTGATGTGAGTACAGTGGCGGGGCCGAGTGTGACAGCGTCGTTATAGGTTTGCGAACCGCTAGTAGTAATATTGCCGCCAAAAGAGATAAAAGTAGTTCCAGCTGCATTAGTAGTTAGGCTGCTCAGGGGGGTTATACCGCCGATATTACCACCCAATATAGTGACACCGCCTGTATTAATCGCTAAGTGGAAGGTACCATTGGTAGCGATTATATTAATATTGCCATTGCTATTAGATGTAAGTGTTGTATTAGCCCCTAGTGTGATGGCATTGCGATAGGTTTGAGCGCCAGAAGTTGTAATTCCAGTGGTATTTATTATTGAGCCGCCAGAGACACTAGTTATTAAACTGGCGAGAGGAGCCGTACCACCGATAATGCCGCCGAATGTTATAAAACCAGCAGTATTGACAGATAAACCAAATCCCCCATCAATTGTGCTCGCCAAATTAATATTACTAGCACTATTTGAAGTGAGTGTAGCGTTGGCCCCGAGCGTGATAGCATCGTTATAAGTTTGAGCGCCGGAAGTGGTGATGCTACCGCCATTGAGAGCCGTGATACCTGCAGCATCGGTGGTGAGGCTGGTGGCATTAAGAGTGTTACTGAGTGTGGTAGTTGAAGCATTGAGAGTAATATTACCGAGAGCAAGCGTATTACCGACTGTGCCCGTTAAAGTAATAGCATTGCCCGCCGCATTCACAGTTAAGTTACGTGCACTGGTAACACTGTTTAAAGTGCTGGCAAAATGAATAGCGCCGGCGGTGCTGTTGAGAGTGGTATGGGCACCGAGCGTGATAGCATCGTTATAAGTTTGAGCGCCGGAAGTGGTGATGCTGCCGCCATTGAGAGCGGTGGTACCTGCTGCATCAGTGGTGAGGCTAGTTGCGTTTAGGGTGTTGTTGAATGTGGTGTTGGTAGCATTGAGATTGATATTACCGAGAGCAAGCGTATTACCGACTGCGCCTGTGAAAGTAATAGCACTGCCGGCTGCATTCATAGTTAAATCACGTGCCGTGGTGACGCTGTTTAAAGTGCTGGCAAAATGAATAGCGCCTGCGGTGCTGTTGAGAGTGGTATGGGCACCGAGTGTAACCGCATCATTATAAGTTTGTAGCATTGAGAGTAATATTACCGAGAGCAAGCGTATTACCGACTGTGCCCGTTAAAGTAATAGCATTGCCCGCCGCATTCACAGTTAAATCGCGTGCCGTGGTGACGCTGTTTAAAGTGCTGGCAAAATGAATAGCGCCGGCGGTGCTGTTGAGAGTGGTATGCGCGCCGAGCGT
>JAJNBC010000010.1 GCA_021156085.1 Gammaproteobacteria bacterium
AACGCTCTGATTTTCTGTGCTCCGATGCTCATTGACTCGCATGTCAACTGCGCTTCGGTGCTCAAAAATCAAAGCGTTCCACCTCGGCCTAGCGAATTGCCCTCCGTTCTACTATGCCGGACGCAACCCCTTTGATTTTCTGTGTTCTGATGCTCATTGACTTGCCTGTCAACCGCCTGGGTTATCCTAAAACCTATCTAGGCTATTCTTAGCGGGAATGCCAATTTACTTTATTACATCTTTTATGAAATTCTGCAGCGCTAAGTTAGCATAACTGATTTTATCCACACATAGAAATGCAGTGTGCTCAAGTTTGTCGCCTATCGCATCAATCATCATGGACATTTCATTGAGGGGGCGCACAATGCCTTGTTCATTGGTAATTAAAATAGGATCATCTTCAACAGTATAAGATTGATGAGGCGTTTGAATGAGTGTGAGTTGCCAATCTTGTATCTCGGGGTGATGAGTTATTTTAAATTCCGCTAGCTGCTTTTTTACGTGAGGTATGTCGGCAACATCGAGGCGAATAATTTTAGGCATTTGTCGATGATGTAAGCGTTGAGCTATTTGTGCTGCAGGATGTTGAATATCCATTTGTGCTAATAATTTTACGATTGCAAAAACATCGTAATCACATAACTCTTTATAATTAGCGTAATTTTCCCGGAGAAAATTTTGTTTATGTTGCTCAAGATCCGTGGCCGCATTGATTGTTTGATTAAATTGATTAGCGTTTGATAAGAAAATACCTAAGCGTGTTTTTTTTATTTCAGCGTAAGGGCGATAATTATCTATATTTTCTGCGAGGCTTATTAATAATTTAATGAGAAAGGATTCTAGTGCTAATTTTTTTTGATGAAGATAAATATTTCGGGTCATTAAACGCCGGGCCATTAAATAATGTTCCACAACGCCTATTCCTTTGTGAGTGAGGCCGAGCCGCTCATCTTGGTTGGAATCCACAATGACCATGGAATTTAACATCCAGCGTAAATCAAATTCACCATAAGCTACTCCGCAAAAATGGCTATCGCGCAAGAGATAATCTAGACGATCCGCATCTAGCTGCGAAGAAACAATATCAGCTAATAATTGTTTGACGGGTGCTTTGTGCATGATCATAGCTTCAATTAAACTAAATTTTTCTTCCGTTAAACAATGACGGGGATTGCGGTGATTGTAGGCGGAAAAAAAATTTTTAGTACGGTATTCGGCGAGAAAAAATGGAGTCCATGCTTCATGACGAATGAGTTTTTTATGAAATAAATCTTCAAAAGTATGAGAAAAAGGGCCGTGACCTATATCATGTAATAGGCAAGCAATCATGACCAACTGCCGTTCTTCTTCAGCTAATCCAATTTTATGCGAGATTTGACCAGCAATATAAGCGCATCCTAAACAATGATTAAAGCGGGTATGTACAGCGCCCGGAAAAATAAAATCACCCATGCCTAATTGTTTGATATGACGCAAACGTTGAAAATCAGGGCTATCAATAAAAGGCTTGAGCCAATTATTTTCTGACATAGTAAATTGCATTGTACCGTGAACCGGATCTTTGATGGCATGGTAGATATTTTCAGTATGCATGGCGAATCCAATTTTCAGGGATTGAATGGCTAAAAGTTTGAGCAATATCGTATCAGAATTATTAAGGAAGCTACAGCAGTTCTGGAGGTCTTTATGGAAATGAATTATCCGCTCTCTACTCTAGCGCTTCCAGCGACTATTGATTAAGATGAGACTTGAATAGGCAATTGGGTGAGCTCATGGTGAAAAAGCGCGGTTTGGGAAAGTCATTGGATGCATTGTTAATAGGCTCTTCATCTTGGGCGGAGGAGCCAAGCTCTGGCTTGAATCAAAAAGAGACATTATGTCAATTAGCTGTTGAGTTAGTTCAAAGCGGGAAATATCAGCCACGGCGAGATATGAATCCTGAAGGATTAGAAGAATTGGCTGGTTCTATCCGAGCGCAAGGCGTGATTCAGCCGATTCTTGTGCGACATTTGCCGAGTGGCCGATATGAAATAGTGGCGGGTGAGAGACGCTGGCGAGCTGCACAGCTAGCGGGTTTGGCAGAAATTCCTGCTATCGTGCGAAATATTCCAGACGAAGCAGCTGTTGCAATTGCTTTGATAGAAAATATTCAACGAGAGAATTTAAACCCGATTGAAGAAGCGATGGCTTTACAAAGATTATTAGAAGAATTTTCTATGACTCATCATCAAGTGGCTGAAGCGGTAGGAAAATCAAGAGCGGGCGTAACTAATTTGCTTCGATTGCTGACATTAACAGACGAGGTGAGAACTTTGCTTGAGCAGGGAGATATAGAAATGGGCCATGCACGTGCTTTATTGACATTACCTCCTGATTTACAAATTGATGCTGCGCGTGCGATTGTTAATAAAAAATTATCTGTGCGCGAGACGGAGGAGTTGGTGCGTCGCTTACAAACTCCTTCCCTTCATGGCATATCTAAGCCTCTTGATCCTGATGTTATGCGATTACAAGAATTATTATCCAATCAGTTAAAATTACCCGTTCTTGTTCAGCACAGCAAGAAAGGAAGCGGAAAAATAGTGATTCGTTATCAAAATTTGGCTGACTTGGACATGTTGCTAGAATATTTGCAATAAAATTTCGCATTGCAGTACCTCTATAAAATCATTATACTCGGCCGAGTTTTCGCGGATGATCGAGCTTTCGTAGTTTTTGGGAGTAAAGTGAGTGGCAACTGGATTAACAAAATCGGTTATCCGTGCGGTTTACAGCATTATTTTTTATCAACTCATGATAATAGTAGGGGTCATGTTGATACTGTTTTTATTAAAAGGCATACGAAGCGGGTTATCCGCTTTAGTAGGTGGGTTGGCTTATTGGCTGCCTACCTTCATTTTCGCGCGTAGCTTAGCTGCCTGTGCGGGTGCTCGTGCGGTGACACGTTTTATGGTGGTTTTTTTTGGAGGAGAAGTTTTCAAATTAGTGCTTAGCGGCGTGTTATTTATTTGCGCAGTGAGCTATTTGCCTATACAGATTGTATATTCTGTTATAGGGTTGGTCGTTGCGATCGCAGCGTTTTGGGCGGCGTCTATTGTCTGTCTTTATCGATCAGAGGTGAAGATATGAGTGGCGTTCAGGGCAATTACATTGAGCATCATCTAGCGCATCTGCAGCTTAACTTGCATACGTTTACTGTGGGGAGCGGTGGCTTTTGGACGTTGAATTTAGATACGTTTATTGTGGGGCTCATCACCGCTTTATTGATTGGAGGCATATTTCGTTATGTGGCTTTGCATATGCAGACGGGTGTGCCTGGTCGCTTGCAAAATTTTGTTGAGGCTATGATTGAATTTGTAGGCCGTACCGTCCATGAAACTTATCATGGCAAAAGTCAATTGATTGCGCCGCTTGCTCTAACACTTTTTCTATGGATATTTTTGATGAATACGCTGGACTTATTACCGGTCGATTTCGTGCCTTCTCTATTGCAAATAACAGGCATAGAGCACTTTAAAGTAGTGCCAACAGCTGATCCTAATATGACATTTGGTATGTCCATTTCAGTATTTTTCTTAATTATTTTCTACAATTTCACGGTCAAAGGGTGGCGGTTAGGTAAAGAAGTGCTGACCTCTCCTTTTGGGCCTTATTTGTTTCCCGTCAATATATTTTTCAGATTGTTAGAAGAGATTGTGAAGCCTTTTTCATTGGCATTACGACTTTTTGGCAATATGTTCGCAGGGGAACTTATTTTTGTATTAATAGCGATGCTGCCTTGGTGGTCACAGTGGCTGCCAGGGGGAATCTGGGCAATTTTTCATATTTTGATAATCACGGTTCAAGCATTTATTTTCATGATGCTGACAATCGTTTATCTTAGCATGGCGCATGATGTACATTAATTTTAATATTTGGGAGGTTCAATGGAAATCGCAGGTTTAGTAGCACAAGTGCAAAGTTTTAAGGCTATTGCAGCAGGATTATTAATCGGTCTTGCTTCTTTAGGTACAGCAATTGGGTTTGGTATTTTAGGCGGAAAATTTGTAGAGGGTGTGGCTCGGCAACCTGAATTATCTAATTTGCTTATGATACGCGTATTAATTATGTCAGCATTAGTAGATGCTTTTGCAGTTATTTCGATCGTGATGGGATTGTTGTTATTTTTTACGAATGGTCCTTTTGTTTCTTATGTATTAGAAACAGCTAAGCAAGTTAGTTAAGTGTGAGGAAAAAGAATGGAGATTAATGCAACTTTAATCGGTCAGTTGATCACTTTTGCAATCTTGGTATGGTTTACCATGAAATATGTGTGGCCACCTATTACCAAGGCTATGCAAGAGCGCGAAAAGACAATCGCAGCTGGCTTAGAAGCAGCTGAGCGCAGCAAGCGTGAACTTGAACAAGCTCAGCATAAAGCATTATCTATCGTTCATGATGCTAAACGGGATGCTACTCAAGTCATTGAGCAAGCGCATAAACGCTCTGCTCAAATTCTTGAAGAAGCTAAAGGTGCTGCCCGGGAAGAAGGAGAGCGGTTGATGGAGCGTGCAAAAGCTGAAATTGGGCGTGAAGTTAATCAAGCTAAAGAAGCCTTACGTAAGCAATTGTCATCGCTTGTAGTGCAAGCTGCAGAAAAAATTATTCAACATAATTTGGATCCTGCTAAGCAAGCGGACTTGTTAGACGAATTTGTGGCTGAAATAGAATAATGAGCAATTTGACAACCATAGCAAGACCTTATGCAAAAGCGGCATTTGAATATGCATTGCAAAAAAATGCCGTGCCTATGTGGGAGGAAATGCTTTGTAGCGCAGCGTCATTGATAGAGCAAAGGTCTCTTGCTGGGTTGTTATCTAGTCCCGAAATCGCAAAGACAAAGATAGCAGATTTATTTTGTGATGTTTTATCTTCAGTATTGGATGCTGAGAAACGGAATTTTATCCGTTTATTGGCGGAAAATGGCAGGCTTCCTATTTTGCCAGAGATTGCAAATTTATTTGCAAATTATCGTGCAGAGCAGGAAAAAAATATGACTGTGCAAGTTATTTCAGCTATTACGTTAGATGAACAATATCAACATAAACTTGCAGCTAGTTTAACAACATGGTTGAAACGAAAAATTTCTTTGCAGTGTACTCTTGATCCCACTTTGTTGGGCGGGATTGTGGTGCGAGCAGGCGGTAGGGTCATTGATGGTTCTGTGCGCGGTAAATTAAATCGGTTATACGAATCTCTTTAAGGTAAAGAACTATGCAACAAACGCAATTAAATCCAATAGAAATTAGTGAGCTTATCAAACAGCGCATTGCGCAATTTGATGTTAAGGCAGAAATCCGCACAGAAGGAACCATTGTCAGTCTTAAAGATGGGATCGTGCGCATCCATGGTTTGACGGATGTCATGCAAGGAGAAATGATTGAATTTTCTGGAAATACCTATGGTTTGGCATTGAATCTGGAACGTGATTATGTAGGGGCGGTGGTATTAGGTAGAGCCGATCATTTAGCAGAAGGCCAAATTGCAAAGTGCACAGGGCGTATTTTAGAAGTGCCCGTAGGTGAAGGATTATTAGGTCGTGTGGTGGATGCATTAGGTCATCCTATTGATGGTAAAGGTGATATTCAAGCAACCACCACAGCGCCTGTGGAAAAAGTGGCGCCCGGCGTTATTTTTCGTCAACCTGTTGCGCAGCCTCTACAAACAGGAGTGAAAGCCATTGATTCCATGGTACCTATCGGCCGTGGTCAGCGCGAACTGATTATTGGTGATAGACAAACAGGTAAAACAGCGGTGGCTATTGATACTATCATTAATCAATGTGGTACTGGAGTGAAGTGCATTTACGTGGCAATTGGCCAGAAGGCTTCCTCTATTGCAACGGTGGTACGTAAGTTGGAAGAACACGGTGCGATGGCTCATACCATTATTGTTGCAGCCCCAGCGGCTGAAGCAGCTGCCTTGCAATATATTGCACCTTATGCCGGGTGTACAATGGGTGAATATTTTCGTGATAAAGGTGAAGACGCGCTTATTATCTATGATGATTTAACGAAACAAGCATGGGCTTATCGTCAAATCTCATTATTATTACGTCGTCCGCCAGGTCGCGAAGCCTATCCTGGGGACATTTTTTATTTACATTCGCGTTTATTAGAACGTGCTTCGCGTGTTAATCCTGATTATGTAGAGAAAATGACTCAGGGCAAGGTCAAAGGTAAGACAGGGTCATTAACCGCGCTGCCTATCATTGAAACGCAAGCGGGTGACGTCTCTGCTTTCGTTTCAACAAACGTTATTTCCATCACCGATGGACAAATATTTTTGGAAACAGATTTATTTAATTCAGGCGTTCGCCCTGCTATTAATGCAGGGCTGTCAGTATCGCGTGTGGGGGGTGCTGCGCAAACTAAAATTATTAAGAAATTAGTGGGAGGCATTCGTATTGCGCTCGCGCAATATCGCGAGCTTGCCGCATTTTCACAATTTTTATCTGATCTGGATGAAGCTACACGTAAGCAATTGGAGCGTGGGCAGCGCATTACAGAAGTCATGAAACAAAAACAATATCAGCCTCTCTCGGTTGCTGAAATGGCACTTATTTTGTATGCGGCCAGCGAAGGGTATCTCGATGATTTGCCGCTTAATAGAATTGCTGATTTTGAACATAGTATTTTAGGTTTTGCACGTGGTAATTATATTGATTTTATGGATAAAATTAATAAAACGGGTGACTATAGTCCTGAAATCGTTGAAACATTTAAGACGATTATCTCTTCATTCAAAGCAAATTACGTATAAAGGTAATGCGTTATGGCGGTAGCAAAAGAGATTCGGGCTAAAATTCACAGTATCAAGAATACGCAGAAAATTACGCGCGCCATGGAAATGGTGGCGGCGAGTAAAATGCGTAAAGTGCAAGATCGCATGCAGCGTGCCAAGCCTTATGCGCATAAAATCTTACAAGTGATTGGTCATCTCGCGAAAGGTCATCCTGAGTATCGTCACCCTTATTTACAAGAACGTGAAATTAAGCGAGTAGGTTTTATTGTGGTGACCACGGATCGCGGCTTATGCGGCGGCTTAAACTCAAATTTATTAAAATATTCTCTGCAGCAGATTAAGAAATGGAAAGACCAAGGTGCGGAAATTAATCTTTGTTTAGTGGGCACTAAAGCAGAAAGTTTTTTCAAGCGTATAGGCGGAAGGATATTAGCCCATGCAACTCATTTGGGTGATGCGCCAAAATTAGCGGACTTAATCGGCGTTGTGAAAGTGATGCTGACGGCTTATATGGATAAGCAAATAGACGCCTTGTTTTTATGTTCTAATGAGTTTGTAAATACCATGAAACAAGAACCTGTTGTGCAGCAGATGCTGCCTATTGTTCCTTCAACCAATGAAAAATTAGAGCATTATTGGGATTATATTTATGAACCGGATAATGCTAGAGAATTGTTAGATCAACTATTAAGCCGTTATATTGAATCCCAAGTGTATCGCGGAGTTATTGAGAATATCGCATGTGAACAGGCGGCGCGCATGGTTGCTATGAAAAATGCAACGGATAATGCGACTGAGTTAATTAATGACTTACAATTGATTTATCACAAAGCACGGCAGGCAGCAATTACGCGTGAGCTCAATGAAATTGTTGCAGGTGCGGCAGTCGTATAGTCGCATAGAAAACTTATAGAATAGAGGTGATTATGAATACATGTGCAAGTAATAAAGGTAAGGTGACAGAAATCATCGGTGCTGTTGTCGATGTGGAATTTCCACGCGATGCTGTTCCTAAAGTTTATCATGCTCTGAAAGTAGAAGAAAAAAATCTAGTTCTTGAGGTTCAACAACAATTAGGTGATGGTGTAGTTCGTGCTATTGCAATGGGTACAACAGATGGTTTGCGTCGCGGTCTGGATGTGGTTAATACGGGTGAGCCTATTACTGTTCCTGTGGGACAAGAAACGCTCGGAAGAATTATGGATGTCCTAGGCAATCCCATTGATGAAGTAGGCCCTATTGCTACCCAACAACGTTTACCTATTCATCGCGCGGCGCCTTCGTTTGCTGAACAAGCGGCTTCTGAAGAATTACTTGAGACCGGCATCAAAGTTATCGACCTTGTTTGTCCTTTTGCTAAAGGCGGTAAAGTGGGGTTATTTGGTGGTGCCGGTGTGGGCAAGACCGTTAATATGTTGGAATTGATTCGTAATATTGCTATTGAACACAGCGGCTTCTCTGTCTTTGCAGGTGTAGGTGAAAGAACCCGTGAAGGCAATGATTTCTATTTAGAAATGAAAGAATCCAAGGTATTAGATAAAGTCTCATTAGTTTATGGGCAAATGAATGAACCGCCTGGTAATCGTTTACGTGTAGCATTAACTGGCTTGACAGTGGCTGAGAGTTTCCGCGACGAAGGGCGAGATGTGCTGCTCTTCATTGATAATATTTTTCGTTATACACTGGCAGGGGTAGAAGTGTCAGCTTTGCTAGGTCGTATTCCTTCTGCGGTAGGATATCAACCGACCTTGGCAGAAGAAATGGGTATGCTACAAGAGCGTATTACTTCAACTAAAACAGGTTCTATTACTTCGGTGCAAGCGGTGTATGTTCCTGCAGATGATTTAACTGATCCTTCTCCGGCAACGACTTTTGCGCATTTGGATGCGACCGTTGTATTATCCAGGCAAATTGCAGAAATCGGTATTTATCCCGCTATTGATCCCTTAGATTCTACGAGTCGTCAATTAGATCCACTGGTTGTGGGTCAAGAGCATTATGATGTAGCATTGGCAGTACAAAAAACATTACAACGTTATAAAGAATTAAAAGATATTATTGCTATTTTGGGCATGGATGAGTTATCTGAAGAGGATCGTTTAACCGTTATGCGTGCTCGTAAGGTACAACGCTTTTTGTCGCAGCCTTTTTTTGTGGCAGAAGTATTTACCGGGGTACCAGGTCGCTATGTGCCCATTAAAGAAACGATTCGTGCCTTTAAAGGAATTGTAGAAGGCAACTATGACCATTTGCCAGAGCAGGCTTTCTATATGGTAGGCACCATTGATGAAGCAGTAGAAAAAGCGAAGACTGTAAAATAAGCAAGGCATGATTTTATATGACAGCTACAAGAGTGACATTACGTCTAGATATAGTAAGCGCTGAAGAAGCTATTTTTTCTGGTGAGGCAGAAATGGTATTTGTAACCGGTGCAATGGGTGAGTTAGGCATTGCGCCGGGCCATGCCCCTTTAGTGACTGCGCTTAAATCAGGCAATATTCGTGTTATTTCACCTGAAACTAAAAAAGAAGAAGTGTTTTATGTCAAAGGCGGTATGCTAGAAGTACAGCCTTTTGTTGTCACCGTCTTGGCAGATACTGTTGTACGCGCACACGATATTGACGAAGCTGCTGCTTTAGAAGCTAAAGCCCGCGCTGAACAAGCCTTAGCAACCAAGTCTACCGAAATTGATTTCGCCAAAGCAAGTGCAGAATTAGCAGAAGCTATTGCACAAATACGCGCCGTGCAGAAAATGAAGGCGAAATACACAAATAAATAATCATTTTTTTTGGCAAAACTCTAGAAAGGCCCTCTATTTTTCTGATTATTCAGAAATTATTATTTACAAATTGTGAGAAAGGGTATGTTTTATAATCCTTTTAAAGAAATATATGAAGATTGGCATACAATCAATTCTATACGTAAAATTTGATGTTTGGTTAAATATAGCATGCGCATGCTGCACGGGCGTTTTTCAAAGGATTTTTCCGATGAAACTGAGCTTGGGTTATTAGATTATCTTTTGTGTTAGCTAGCTTACCCAATGTTCCCTCCCCCGTAGTGCAGATGATTGTAGACTATGCTGACAATACTCAGCCTCCCCAACAACAAAAAAATAACTACTTTGATGATAATCTTGACTCATCCCTAGATGCTGGGTATGGCTGGCTAAGGTTTTAATTGTTTACTATATTTATTATTTGGCTATAGTTATAGCTATTTTTCTGTACTTAATTTATCTATTTTCTGCAACGCGCGAGGTAATTTATTACCGCGCTTGCCACGCTCACCTACATAGGGCTGCCAGTCGTTAGGCTTTAATTTTAACTGCTTTTTACCCGATGTAATGACCAATGTTTGGTTCTGCGAGAGCACGAGCAGATCGGCTAAAAATTCTTCTCGTGTTAAAACACGTTTGCTGGGAATATTCATTATTTTATTGCCTTTGCCTTTGACCAAATCGGGCAGCTCTTTCACCGGGAAAATAAGTAAAGAACCCGTATTAGAAACAGCAGCAATAAAATCAGTGTTTTTATTAGTAATGAGTTGAGGTTGGAGTGCTTTAGAGCCACTAGGCAAGCTCAAGGCAGATTTACCAGCGCGGTTTTTTCCATAAAGATTCGCCAATTTTGTTGTAAATCCATATCCTGCGTCAGAGGCTAAAACATATTGCTGTTCATCCTCTCCTACTATCACGTCAATGAATTGTGCATCTGTTGTGGGGTTTAAACGGCCTGTGAGGGGTTCTCCTTGACCACGTGCGGAGGGTAAGGTATGCGAAGGTAAAGAATAGACGCGGCCAGTTGAATCGAGAAATACGGATAATTGATTGCTGCGCCCTTTTGCCATTGTTAAAAAAGCGTCGCCGGCTTTGTAACTTAAACTAGTAGGATCAATTTCATGTCCTTTTGCGGCACGCACCCAGCCCATAGTAGAAAGAATTACGGTGATGGGTTCAGTAGGCAGAATTTCTGTTTCACTTATTGCTTGTGCTTCTTTGCGTATCACCAGCGGTGAACGGCGTTTATCGCCAAATTTCTCGCCATCTGCTTGCAATTCTTTGCGTATTAGTTTCTTTAAGCGCGGAGTAGAAGCAAGCAATTGTTCTATTTCTTCTTGTTCTGCCGCCAGTTTCTTTTGTTCATTTTTAATTTGCATTTCTTCTAAACGTGCTAAATGCCGTAATTTAATTTCTAAAATAGCTTCTGCCTGGATAGGGGTTAACCTGAAGCGTTTTGTAAGCACAGCTTTTGGCTCATCTTCATGCCGGATAATTTTGATGATTTCATCTAAATTAAGGTAGGCAATGAGCAAACCTTCTAAAATATGTAGACGGTCCTTTACAATATTTAATCGATATTCTAAACGTTGTTTTACTGTGGTGAGGCGATATTCAAGCCACTCTGTTAGAATGACCAACAAGCTTTTCACTTGCGGCCGACCATTTAAGCCAATCATATTTAAATTAATGCGGTAGCTGCGTTCTAATTCCGTAGTGGCAAATAAGTGCGCCATTAGCATATCCACATCTACGCGATTTGAGCGAGGAATAATGACTAAACGCGTGGGATTTTCATGATCCGATTCGTCGCGAAGATCAGCCACTAAAGGTAATTTTTTATTATGCATTTGCTCCGCAATTTGCGTTAATATTTTTGCGCCGGAGACTTGATGTGGCAGCGCTGTAATAATAATTTCATCATTTTCTACGGTATAAACAGAGCGCATACGCAGCGAACCATTTCCTGTGCGATATATTTCTGCAATTTCTTTTTGGGGAGTAATGATTTCAGCTTCGGTGGGGAAATCAGGCGCATGAATATGCTCCATGATTTCTTTTAAATTAGCCTCCGGGTGGTCAAGCAAATGGATTAAAGCTTGCGTGACTTCTCTTAAATTGTGAGGTGGAATATCAGTGGCCATTCCCACCGCAATACCTGTAGTCCCATTCAACAATAAATTCGGTAAACGCGCCGGTAAGAGCGCGGGCTCTTGTAGAGTGCCATCAAAATTAGGCAACCACTCAACCGTGCCATCGCCAATTTCAGCTAATAGTGCTTCTGCGTAAGGCGATAAGCGCGATTCAGTATACCGCATGGCAGCAAATGATTTTGGGTCGTCGGGCGAACCCCAATTGCCCTGCCCTTCTATTAATGGATAACGGTAAGAAAAAGGCTGTGCCATTAGTACCATGGCTTCATAGCATGCGACTTCGCCATGTGGATGAAATTTACCTAATACATCACCTACCGTTCGTGCGGATTTCTTAAATTTTGCTGTTGCTTTTAATCCCAGTTCTGACATGGCATAGACGATACGCCGCTGCACCGGTTTCAAGCCATCACTAATATGTGGCAAAGCGCGGTCTAAAATGACATACATGGAATAATCCAAATAGGCTTTTTCAGCAAATTCGCTTAATGGAATGTGTTCGATGTTGTTTGCACTCATTTTAAATAACCCCTGCTATATGACCTTTACTTTCTAGCCAATTCTTACGGTCAGGCACCCGTTTTTTTGCAAGTAACATGTCTAGCATATGGTCTGTTTTGTCATGAGAGGCAATGGTTAGTTGCACTAAACGACGAGTGTTAGGATCCATAGTAGTTTCACGTAATTGTAATGGATTCATTTCTCCTAACCCTTTAAAACGTATAGTGTTTATTTTTCCTTTTTTGTGTTCAGCAGCAATGCGGTCCAATATGCCTTGTTTTTCTGCATCATCGAGGGCGTAATAAATATCTTTGCCATGATCAATGCGGTAAAGCGGAGGCATTGCAATATAAACGTGGCCTGCTGTCACTAATGGACGAAAATGTTTTAAAAATAAGGCACATAGTAAAGTCGCAATATGTGAACCATCAGAATCAGCGTCTGCTAATATGCAAATTTTGCCATAACGCAATCCGGTGAGATCGTTAGCTCCAGGCTCTATGCCAAGTGCAACACTAATATCGTGGACTTCTTGTGAAGCAAGAACTTGGTTGGATTCTACTTCCCAGGTATTGAGTATTTTGCCGCGTAAAGGCATGATCGCTTGAAACTCTCTGTTTCGAGCTTGTTTGGCAGAGCCGCCTGCAGAATCTCCTTCTACTAAAAATAATTCCGTACGATTAATATCTTGCTCTGAGCAATCCGCTAATTTTCCAGGTAAAGCAGGACCACTGGTTATTTTTTTTCTAATCACTGTTTGCGCGGCTTTAATACGTCGTTGTGCATTTTGAATGGCAAGCAGGGCTAATGTTTCGCCTAAATTGACATGCTGGTTTAACCAAAGGCTGAAGGCATCTTTGACAACCCCCGAAACAAAGCTTGCACATTCACGTGAAGATAATCGTTCTTTAGTTTGTCCGGAAAATTGGGGCTCCTGTAGTTTGACCGAAAGAATATGGGCACATTGATCCCAAATATCTTCCGGTGCGAGTTTTATCCCACGGGGTAATAAATTACGAAATTCACAAAAATCCCGTAATGCTTCAAGCAACCCTAAGCGAAAACCATTTACATGCGTACCACCTTGGGGAGTAGGAATTAAATTTACATAACTTTCACTGAGGATTTCACTTGTGTCTGGAAGCCAGATGGCTGCCCAATCGACTGTTTCTTGGTTGCCTACGAAGGAGCCAATGAAAGGGTCATCAGGTATGCGCTCTGCTTTGCCAATGGATTCTACCAGATAATTGCTTAAACCTGCTTCATAATGCCATTCTTCAGTTTCATTTGTATTTTCGTCATGAAAAGAGACATGTAGCCCGGGGCAGAGTACGGCTTTAGCACGTAAAGTATATTTAAGTTTAGTAAGGGCAAATTTGATAGTATCAAAATATTTTTCATTAGGCCAAAAATGAATGCTCGTGCCCGTATCCCGTTTATTTACTGTACCGATTACTTTAAGCTCTGAAATTTTTTCACCATCTTTAAATTGCATTTGATAGCTATTGCCATTGCGTTTGATAGTTACAATAAGTTTTTTAGACAATGCGTTTACGACAGAAATACCTACTCCATGCAATCCACCCGAAAAACGATATTGTTTATTAGAGAATTTTGCTCCGCTGTGAAGTTTGGTTAGAATGAGTTCAACGCCAGTCACACCCTCTTCAGGATGTATATCTACAGGCATGCCACGTCCATTATCAGATACTTCCAGTGAGCCATCTTTGTATAAAGTTACCTGGAAGGCTGTAGCATGACCTTCTACTGCTTCATCTACACTATTATCAATGACTTCACGGGCCAAATGGTTTGGGTTAACAGTATCTGTATACATGCCCGGCCGACGCCGCACAGGTTCAAGGCCGCTTAGAACTTCAATAGATTCAGCGTCATACGATTGACCGGGTTTCATGGGAATAACACTACTCATTTTTCGAGAATACAGAGAAAAATATATTTTTATTAAGAAGTTGTAAAGCTCTTATTTAAAAAGATTATTTTACTGCATAGGCTGCCATTTCTTTAATTAAAGAAATGGCAGCTCATTATTTATTTTCTTAATGTCTGAAGTTGGCTGAGTGATCCTGGCGAGAAATTTCCTGTTTGTGGTGCCACAGAAACACTCTTTTTAGCAGAGAATCCGGCAACCGCCTTTTTTTTGGCTAATTTCGCGCGTGGAAGAGAAGCTTCCGACCCAGCTTCTTTCCGTGCGTTAGCTTCTTTTGACTTTTCCGTCTTCTTTTTAGGAGTTTTTAAATTTTCTTCTTCAGCAGGAAGATTATTAAATAATTTATCGGAGAGAAAAGAAACAAGAGTTTTCCCGGTCCCTGTCGAAGGCATAGTAAGATTCTCTTTTTTTGGGGCCACGTGGGCACCTTTAATAGAAAGTTGAGTACTTTCTTTTTGTCCCTCTAATTTTAGAGGGGAAGGATTGACTCCAGATTCAGCTTTTTCATAGCTGTTAACTTCTTTTGATTCTTCGCTTTTCTTGCGAACAGAAAGAGCGGGAGAATTATTTAATAATATTTCATAAAGCAAAGCAACTATTGCTTTGCCCGTGCCGGTAGAAGGTATAGAAGGGTCTTTTTTTCGAGAAGATCTGAGCTGATTTATAAGAGTCTTCGGAAGAGGAGGAACCAAGTCCGTATATTTAGTTGGACGGTTAGGATTAGCTTTAAGCGATTTAATAAATTGTCCCCTATCTTTCTCATAAAGATTAAGCATTATATTCCAGCATTTTTCTAGCTGGCGTTGTCCTTCAATTCTTGCCTGCGGAAAAGGGATTTTAGTAAGATACAAAGAAATAGCATCTGGCCTAGAAGCTAATAGAGTAGGGTCTAAGAATTTAGGTTGGATAAGCCATGGGGTCTGGGGTACGTCATATTCTATCCTTTCTTTTTCTTCAAAAAAATTTTCATTATCTTTTACTTTTCCATACACTCCGTGAAACATATCTAATAAAATACAGTCTCCCATTTCTTCCAAGGGATAAGCATATCCTTCCTCAAATTTTTTATCGCTCAAAATGACATACATATGCGCTTTTCTCGTCTTTCCCACGCACGTGGAAGAAGAGTATAAAAAATAGTCATTTTCTTGATTTAATTCTATTAAAAATTGATAAGAAAAAAGAAGGATGAGTGCGCGGCAAGATTCGCATGTTGCAATTCCGTAATCATATGTAACGAGGCCAGTATACAATAGAGTGACTAAGTCAGGATCATCCATGAATTCTGCTTTTATAAATTCCCCTAAAATATGTGCAAGAAGCCTTGCTTTCTGTTTTTGTAAGAAGGCTGTTTCCATGAAGGAAAGAGGCTGTTTTTTATTTTTCTCAGAGAGATTACGAACTGTTTGTGTGCGCCCTATGGATAAAACAATAGAACTGTCAGCATAAGCTAATTTTATACATTCAATCAAATTTGAAGCAATAAGGTCGAGGGTAGATACAGAACGATTTGCAAGCATAAGGCGCACTCCTCAATAATTAGAATTAATATGAACTTGTACACATACATAGCTATATCATTTTTTCTAAATAAAAATAATCTCCCTTTCTTTCATAATTTGCTTAAACTAAATGAAATTTTTTCAAAATGCAATAATCAAATGCTTTTAAACGCTCTATTTTTCCCATTTCGCTTGTAATTCTTTCCTATGTATTTGCAGCCACATTAAAGCTACTATCGCGGGTACTGTTTTGATTTGACCCGAATAAAGCTTAGCGAATGCTTCTTCTGCAGGAAGATTGAGGGCATAGATATCTTCATTTTCATTCTTAATACCATGCACTCCTTCAATAGTGCGAGCGTCTACTTTGCCACAATACAGATGGAGATATTCGTTTGCAGCACCAGGGCTAACAAAAAATTCGGAAATAGGATGTAAGAGAGAAGGCTTGTAGCCTATTTCTTCTATCATTTCACGATAAGCTACTTTCTCAAGATTTTCATTTTCTTCTATTACGCCTGCAGGAATTTCTAAAAGCCAAGGGCTTTGAGGATCGGATAATGCCCCGGGACGAAATTGTTTAATGAGAATAACTCTGTCTAATAGAGGATCATAAGGTAAAATGGCAACGGCCGACTTGCGTTCTAAGACTTCACATTTGAAAATAGGGCTCCAATTGCCATTGAATAAACGATGTTTTATGGAGTACCGCGCAAGGCGCAAGAAACTACCTTGAAACAAGACTTCTCTTGTGTCTATTTCATAATCTTCATGGCTGAATTCGGCCGTAGGGGGCATGATATTTATTTCTCATTTAAAATTTTTTCTAATTTCTTAATATCAGCTTCTAGAGCTTCAATTTTTTTTCGACTGCGAGCAAGCACTTTAGCTTGTGCATCAAATTCTTCGCGTGTGACTAAATCTAATTTGTTAAATGTGCTTTGTAAAATAGCACAAAAATTCTTTTCTACATCTTTTTTTATTTCTTTAAAATGGGAGGGTAAAGTTTCGCATAAACGTTGGGTAAGATCATTGAGGAAATCTTTATTTTTCATATTATTCCAATTTTTAGTAAAAATAATCAGATAACCCCTTCTGCGCGCATAAATTCAGGCAAGACAAGAGAAGCTTTATGTGTGTCTAAATTATAATAATAAGTCTTGAATGGCCGAGTAAAAATAGCTTTTTCTTGTATGCGTTTAAAAACAGCCTGTTTAGTAGCCATAATAATTGATCGCCAGCCGGATGAAAATTCCGGTTGAGGAAAACTAAGAATTTGTTGATTTTTAAACCCCGCGCTACGTAATTGCTCAGAGAGGGATTTTATAGCTATTATTTCAAAAGGTGAGCTGCTTTGTTGCATTAAAATTCCATCATCTCGAAGTAAGTTAAAAATATTTTTTAATAAGTCAGTGGAGGGAGGTGCTGCATGAATAATGATGTCCATGGAATGAGGCATTACTTTTTTCTTCCACTCCGTGGGATCACTGGAGTAGTACGTGATTTTAGAGTCAATATGGTTTATTGGTAAGTCATTTTTATTAAAAACACTAATTTTAGTAAGAGTGGTGTGCTTAATAATTTCGTTCAAAATGCTTTCGTTTTCATTTCCAAACACAGCTACTGTCTGAGGATGAGTATGTGTGAATAAGGCAGGGTGTGCCATCATCTCATAAAAAATGGTATTACTAGGTTGGTTAACTGAGCCAGACATGAAATTAAGTCCTCGAGATATCTTCCAAGGAGTTATTGTGACTGAAAATAGTCGTATACTCAAATTTATTTCTGCTTTTTATGGAAAGCTAGACAGAGTAGAATATAACATCTTTTATGCAGACTCATGCTATGACTCGATCGTCGCTTATCATTGCTACTCGTGAAAGCCCACTTGCTCTTTGGCAAGCTAATTGGGTTAAAACACGGCTAGAACATTTCCATCCGCATTTAAAAATTACTTTATTAGGCTTAACAACCTCAGGTGATCAGAGGGCTGGAGTACTTTTGTCCGAGGTGAGTGGTAAAAGTTTGTTTGTTAAGGAATTAGAGGAAGCCTTGCTGGAAGGTCGTGCGGATATCGCTGTGCACTCAATGAAAGATGTCCCCATGGAATTACCTTGGGGGCTTTGTTTGCCTGTGATGTGCGAAAGAGAGGATCCTCGGGATGCTTTAGTCTCAAATCACTATACTTCTTTAGATAACTTGCCCGCTCAAGCGCGAGTGGGCACCTCCAGCTTGAGACGACAAAGTCAGCTTTATGCGGTCCGTCCTGATATTGATGTGAAAGGGTTGCATGGTAATGTGAATACCCGGCTAGCATGCTTAGATCGCGGTGAATTCGCAGCAATTATTTTAGCAGCTGCCGGCTTACGTCGTTTAAATTTACAAAACCGTATTTCTTCTTATCTAGCGCCAGAACAATCTTTGCCGGCAGCCGGCCAAGGTGTTTTAGGCATCGAATGCCGTATGGATGACACCGAGCTGCATTCATTGCTTGGGCCGCTTCATCATGTTGAAAGTTCTCTCTGTGTGGTAGCAGAACGAGCTATGTGTAGATATTTGGGGGGTGGTTGCCACGTGCCTGTGGCAGCCTATGCTACTATGATAGAAAAGAAGATACTATTACGGGGTTTAGTCGCGCATCCTGATGGAACATTATTGTTGCGTGCTGAACAAATAGGAGAAAGGGATGGCGCTGCTGCATTAGGTATTGCAGTTGCAAAAGATTTAGTGCAGCAAGGCGCAGAAATAATTTTAAGTCATTTGAGGAAATGATATGAAAAATCTGAATGGACTTAGTGTAATGGTAACGCGTCCTGCTCCGCAAGGTGAGATACTTTGTGCGCAAATTCGCGCCGCAGGTGGCCGGCCTATTTATTTTCCTACTATCGAAATTCGTCCGCCCCAAGATTTAATGGCTTTGACACACGGTATTGCTACTTTAGATCAATATGATTGGGTTATTTTCGTCAGCCCTCAAGCAGTTTACCAAAGCATGCACATTATTCGCGAATATTGGCCGCAATTTCCTCGGGATGTGAGGGTCGCTGCCCTCGGGGGTGGTACAGCTGAAGCATTACGTCAAGCTCATTTGCCAGTGGATGCTTATCCAGCAGAAGATTGGCGCAGTGAAGGATTGTTAGACGATGTTTCTTTTCAAGCATTAGCAGGTAAGAAAGTAGCCTTGATTTGTGGCGAGAGTGGTCGAGAATTTTTAGCGGAAACATTGACCGTACGAGGGGCACATTTAACAAATATTGTTGCTTACCGGCGCTGTTTGCCTCAAGCTGAAGTGAGTGAACCTATTGGTTTAGTGCGGGCGCATAATATTGATATTATTCTTTGCACATCGGGAGAAATTTTACATAACTTAAAAATATTATTGAAAGCAGTTTGGGCCGATTTGCGTAGTATTCCCGTTGTCGTTGTAAGCGAGCGCCTGCAAATGTTAGCTAAGCAGCTGGAGTTTGAGAAAATACTATTGGCTAAAAATGCAAGCCATGAGGCAATGATGCTTATCTTAAAGGATTATATATGTCAAATGAAAGAAAAGATGAAATCATAGAAAAAACGCCTGCTAATCCTGCAGCGTCGCGGCGATTTCCATGGCGTACTCTGGGGATTTTTTGCACGGCGGTGTCTGTTATCGTACTAATAGTGGTGGGCATTTACAGTGGCGATTATTTGATAAGGTTCAATAAAAAATTGGCTGTATCTGCTATGCAATCACAGGAGAAATTGCACCAATTACAATCTGATATTAGCACAATCAGAAAAGAAACTGATGCAGCACAAGAAAAAATGGGTCAATTGTCAGAAAATATTAAAAATTTGAAGACAACGGTGGAGGCTCTGTCTCAAATAAACCAGGACAATCAATCTTGGCGTGTGAATGAAGCTCATTATTATGCAAAACTAGCGAATGATACTTTACAATTTTCACATAATATTTCATTGGCAGTTACCTTGTTGAAAAAGGCAGAACAAGGAATCAGTGGCATGACAGATCCGAAATGGTTAGAAGTACGTAAAGTAATTGCCATGGATATAGCTGCTTTGCAAAGCACTCCTCAGCTTGATGTAGCAGAGCTATATATAAAATTAACTGTGTTAAATAACCAGCTCGATAAATTACCTTTGTTGGCTAAGCAAACGAACTTGCCCGAACAAAAATCTGTAGAAGTGGAGCCCACTCAGACTTGGTGGCAGCGCGGACTGCATGCGAGTTGGCGTGCATTAGAGAATATTGTTATTGTACGCTACCAATCTAATGGGCCTCTGCCGCTGATGGTTCCCGAACAGCAAATTTTTCTTTTTCAGAATTTACATGCCATGCTTGCTCAAGCGATGTGGGCATTGTTGCATCAGCAACCCATTATTTACCAGTCTAGCCTAAAACAAGTGAATGCTTGGATCATCCGTTATTTTGTGCTTGAGGCCTCGTTGACTCAAGCTCTACTCAGTGAGTTGTCTCAATTAGAGAAAATAGATATTAACCCCCCTATTCCCGATATAAAAAATACATTACAAGCCTTTAACGGAGTTTAAGGTATGCGGCGTTTTATTTGGTTATTGCTTGCGTTGTTTTTTTCAGTCTGGATCGGATTGCAAATTGCAAAAGATCCAGGCTTGGCTTTTTTTTCCTATCGTCACTGGTCAGTGGAAATGCCGCTTTGGTTTGCTGCGCTTAGCTTAATTGCGGTCTTTTTTTTGTTTCGTTTAATTTGGAGTATGTTGAATGGTATAGACAGTATTTTTTATCGGTGGAATGATTGGTTACGCTGGCATCGTAAAAATAAAGCTGAGAGCCAGACTAACCGTGGTTTGATTGAATTAATAGAAGGCCATTGGAGAAAAGCTGAAAAATATTTAATGGCTGGAATCAACCAATCGGATGTGCCTCTTATTAATTATCTCGCGCTTGCAAAAGCTGCCCAGGAGCAATTTGCCTATGATAGGCGAGATAATTATTTAAGAAAAGCGCATGCTGTTGCTCCGCACGCAGAAGTGGGCATTGGATTGATTCAAGCGCAGCTTCAAAAAAGTCAAGGGCAGATAGAACAAGCTTTAGCAACGTTGAATCGGTTGCGTACTCTTTCTCCGAATCACGGATTGGTGCTTACATTATTGGAAAGAATATATGTGCATTTAGGGGATTGGAAAAATGTATTGGCCTTATTACCTCATTTATATAAATCTAAAAGTATAACAAGCGAACAGTTGCTTCTGCTCGAACAGAAATCCTATGCTGAATTATTGAAATCTGCTGAAAATTATTCGGATAAATCAGTTTCTTTGCAGGAAGTATGGCAAGGTATGCCGCGCCGCTTACAAAAAAACCCTCACTTGCTGAGTTGTTATGTGAAACAGTTAGGGCGGGACCCCCATCAACACGTAGAAGTTGCCGGCCTTATCGAATTGTTAATGAAGAAAGCGTGGAATGCAGAACTAGTTAGATTATATGGATTATTAAATACAGATGATCCTTTGAAGCAATTAGCCCATGCCGAGCGGTGGTTAGTACGTTATCCTAATCAAGCATTGATTTTTCTCACTCTAGGAAGATTATCAATGCGTTGCCAATTATGGGGTAAAGCGCGGAGTTACTTCGAAAACAGCTTAGAATTAGAAAAAAATGCGGAAACTTATTTGGAATATGGCAAACTTCTAGAACAATTAAATGAGGCGATGGCTGCATTGAAGGCCTATCGTAATGGATTAGCGTTATTGTGAACATACCTCCACCTTTAAAAATTATTTTTGCGGGTACGCCTGTTTTTGCAGCTATTGCGCTTCAAGCATTGATTGATTCGCCTCATCAAATTATTGCAGTGTATACTCAGCCTGATCGTCCTGCCGGTCGTGGTCGCAAATTGACAGCAAGTCCCGTGAAAGAATTAGCTTTACAGCATGCTTTGAATGTCTATCAACCTACTCGTTTGTATGAAGCTGATGAGCATAGAATGATACGAGAATTGCAGCCGGATATTATCGTTGTTGCGGCCTATGGCTTGATGCTACCGGTAGAGATTTTACAGATACCTCGCTTGGGTTGCATTAATATTCACGCTTCACTTTTGCCCCATTGGCGTGGGGCTGCCCCTATTCAGCGCGCTATTTTAGCGGGCGATGAAAAAACGGGTGTAACCATTATGCAGATGGAACAAGGGTTAGATACAGGTCCTATGCTTTATAAAATAGAGTGCCCTATTCAGCCCACAGATACCAGCGCTACTCTACATACTCGTTTAGCTCAAATAGGTGCCGATGCACTATTGGCTACGTTACATCAACTGCCTTCTCTTAAGCCTCAAATTCAAAACGAATCTATGGCCACTTATGCACATAAAATTACAAAAGAAGAAGCAAAACTTGATTGGCATACTTCCGCAGCAGAATTACTACGTAAAATTCGTGCATTTAATCCTTGGCCAGTTGCTTTCACGCAGAGAGGGGAACAAGTAATCCGAATATGGGAAGCAAACATAATTACAAAAGATGTAAGCAATTATAAACCAGGTGAAATTTTGCAGGCGAATGCTAATGGCATTGATATCGCTACGAGCCAGAATAGTTTGCGTCTACTAAAGATTCAATTATCAGGCGGACGTGTACTGCCTATTGTAGATATTCTGAATGCTCAGCAAGATAATTTTACCGTGGGCACCCTATTATGATTAATTTACGTATGTTAGCTGCCCATACTATATATCAAGTACTTCAGGGCCGTTCTTTAAATGATTGCTTACCAGAAGCACTGAAACGCGTGCATGAAATGCGTGATCAGAGTTTTTTACAAGCTCTGTGCTATGGTGTGTGTCGTTGGTATCATCGCCTTGATGCATTAGCACACTCTTTGCTCAAAAAACCCCTTAAGCTTAAAGACCAAAATATTCATTGCTTGATTTTAGTGGGTTTATATCAATTAACTGAAATGCGCGTTCCTGCACATGCTGTATTAGATGAAACAGTGGCAGCAGCACAAGCATTTAAAAAGCCATGGGCGAAAGGATTGGTGAATGCCGTGTTGCGGGGATATCAACGTTCAGCAGTAGAATTAAATGAAAAAATGCTACAACATTTAGTCACGTTATATGCCCATCCACAGTGGATTATTGAGCAAGTGCAAAAAAATTGGTTGCTTGAATGGCAAGCCATTTTAACCGCCAATAATCAACACCCTCCTCTTGCTTTACGTATTAATCAGAAACGTATTTCTCGCGCTAGCTATCTTGAAAAATTAGCGGCTCATAAAATAGATGCCCGTAAGATACCCGAAACAGAAGCAGGGATTATTTTAGCCCAGCCCTTGGATGTCCAAGAGTTGCCGGGATTTTCAATAGGCGAAATATCAGTGCAAGATGGTGCCGCTCAGTTAGCTACAGAACTACTTATGTTGAAGCCTGGACAGCGCGTGTTAGATATGTGTGCTGCGCCGGGCGGGAAAGCAGCCCATATGTTAGAACAGGCCGATATCGAATTGATCGCGGTTGATCGCGATGAAAAACGTTTGCAGAACCTGCGCGACAATTTATCGCGCCTACAGTTATCTGCAACTTGTATTTGTGCTGATGCGACTAGCAAAGAATGGTCAGAGGCTAAATTATATGATCGAATTTTATTGGATGCCCCTTGCTCAGCGAGCGGTGTGATTCGTCGTCATCCTGACATTAAGATATTGCGTCGTTCTACGGATATTGCCAAACTAGGGCATGAGCAAACACGATTGTTAAATGCAGCTTGGGCTTTACTAAAGCCAGGCGGATTGCTTGTGTATACCACCTGCTCCATTTTTCCAGAAGAAAATACGGGTGTTTTGCAGAATTTTATGATGTCGCATGCGGATGCTATAGAGGAAAAAATAATGAAAAATTGGGGTAAAGCCTGTGCGATCGGCAGACAGATTTTCCCTGGTATGCATGAAATGGATGGATTTTATTTTGCTCGCTTAAGCAAAGGATACAATTAATATGCGTATTGAATATGATATCAAGCTGGATTTTAAAGATGTATTAATCAGGCCTAAACGCAGTGTGCTTACGTCGCGTTCTGAAGTCTCGCTTGAGAGGGAATTTCATTTTAAAAATTCTGGTGCAACTTGGAAAGGGGTGCCGATTATTGCAGCCAATATGGATCACACGGGCACATTTGAAATGGCGAGTGCATTGTCCATGCATAGCTTATTAACAGCGATAGATAAATTTTCCCTTCTGTCTGATTGGCAAGTATTTACGGCCAAGCATCCTCACGTCATTTCTTCTGTATTTGTTTCTATGGGTATCTCCGATGAGGAATTTATTAAAACACAAGAAATCATTAAAATTGCTAAAGCAGCAATGATTTGTCTGGATGTAGCAAATGGATATACTGAACGTTTTGTTGATTGTTTGAAGCGGTTACGTGAAATCTATCCTGAAAAACTAATTATGGCAGGCAATGTAGTTACCGGTGAAATGGTTGAAGAGCTCATTTTGTCAGGAGCTGATATCGTCAAGATCGGCATTGGCCCAGGTTCAGTCTGTACCACCCGCGACAAAACAGGCGTAGGTTATCCACAGTTATCTGCCATTATTGAGTGTGCAGATGCTGCGCATGGTTTAGGAGGGCATGTTTGTGCAGATGGAGGATGTACTTCACCTGGCGATGTGGCAAAAGCATTTGCTGCAGGGGCGGATTTTGTCATGCTAGGGGGTATGTTTTCTGGACATGACGAATGTTTAGGAGAAGTGATTGAAGAAAATGAAATGCGTTTTAAGCGTTTTTATGGCATGAGTTCAACAGAAGCGATGGAAAAATACCATGGTTCAGTTGCGGAATATCGCACCAGTGAAGGTCGTTCAATTAATGTTCCCTATCGTGGTGCAGTTAAAAAAACGGTGCTCGATATTTTAGGGGGTCTCCGCTCAACATGTACCTATGTCGGTGCACATCGATTGAAAGAATTAACTAAGCGTACCACATTTATTAGGGTTAACCGCTTCTAGAGTATGTCATCGCAAGTAGGCTTCTATTGTTTTTACAATGGTCCGTCAGCTTCTCTCTCTTCGCTTGAATTTTGTTGGATAATCCTATACCATGCGACTCTTATTAAAGTGTGTAAATAAAAATTACGTAGGAGTGATCTCATGTTTAAGAAAATAGTTATTGCAAGCACAATTTTAGCAATGAGTTCAAGCATCGCTTTTGCCAATGCTTCCCCGTATGTAGGCGCAGCCTTAGGGGTCATTACCAATACCTCTACAACAGCTAATAGTTTCCGTGGCGGGCCGGTCGATTTCTTTGCGGGTTATGGTGCCACAATCAATACTAATACTTACCTGGGTGCTGAAGTATTTGCGACACCTTTTACAGCTACCATTTCTAACAGTAGCTTAAATGCTGCCAGTATTAAAACAACCTATAGCTATAGCGCAAGCATTTTGCCAGGCGTTATGTTCAGTGATCATACGTTGGGATATGTACGTGCTGGTGTTGTCAAATCACACTTTAGTCAGGTTTCACAAAATAAAACCGGAGCTCAGTTAGGTTTGGGCATGCAGACTAATTTGACTCAAGATGTCGATTTACGTGCTGAATATGTGTTCTCAGCATATGGTAAAGTTTCAACAGCGGGCTCACCGCGTACAGATGCATTCAAGCTAGGTTTAGTATATAAGTTTGAATAGATAATAGTTACCTATGGGAATTCAGGGGAGAGGAAAAATCATGAAGAACATAAAAAAAATATTCATCATGGCAAACATAATGGTGCTAAGCTTTACAGCGCTTGCTAAAGCTGAAGCGCCTATCCCCATGGGTTGGTACTTGGAAGGGAATCTAGGGGGATCGAAAATAAGTGATGTATCGTATGCACCTAATACTTCTATTTCAACGACAGGCTTAGCTTGGAGTTTGAATGGAGGTTACAAATTTATCCCCTACTTTGCGGCAGAAATAGGCTACACTTCTTATGCCAATGGCAAGATTAATTTTAATGGCTCTCAAGTTGGTAAAGATCAAGCACAATCTTATGATATAGCTGCCAAAGCTATTATGCCAGTTCAAGATACCGGAGCAGAGCTTTTTGCTAAGCTAGGTGTAGCGCGAGCGAAATCTCAAATTACTGCGACTAATGCAGAGCTCCTGGCTGCTAGTGGTGAAACACTGAATACCGGGAAGAAGTATTCCACTAATCTCTATTTTGGCATGGGCGGTGATTATGCTTTTATGCCTAATACTGCCATTAATTTGCAATGGAATCGAGTAGATGGCGCAAGTAATACGGGAAATTTAGATTTGTTCTCCCTTGGATTAACTTATCTGTTTGATTAAAATGAGTTATCTCTCTGTTCTGCGGCTAGCGCCCATCTATTTTTTTCAATACGATAGGGGGCGGTTCTAAGCGAGGACATGTTCTAACCATGCTGCAATGTCTTTGATCTCGGCGGCACATATCGAGTGCGCCATCGCATAGCTATGCCAAGCCACAGAAACCTGATATTTTTCTAAAGCGGTGGCGGTGGCTTGCCCAAGTATAAAAGGAACCACCGTATCTTCTGTGCCGTGAGCAAGAAAAACCGGTAGACCACTGTTTTCTGGGCTTCTGTTTTTTAATATTGTATCAGCCTGGGGCAGATACCCAGATAGAGCAATGGCGCCCGCCAGCTTTTTGGGATAACTTAGTCCTGCCATAAGTGTAATTACTGCCCCTTGAGAAAAACCGCCCAGGATGATTTTTTCGGTTGAAATCCCTTTTTCCTGCTCATTTTTAATGAATGAGTTTATTAATTTTACCGAATTTGCTATGCCTTCTTCATCAATACGCTGATTAATTTGCATAGAATAAATATCAAACCAAGCTCGCATGACATAGCCATTATTCACAGTGACCGGGATGAAAGGCGCATGAGGAAAAATAAAACGCAGCGGCAAATGCGAGGGTAGCTGCAGCTGCGAAACCATAGAGACAAAATCATGACCATCTGCACCTAAACCATGCAGCCAAATAACACTACCTAAAGCTGGAATAGTTGGCATAATTTCAATATTAGAAGAATGTGAAGCGTGGGTATAAGTTATCATGCTGAATATTTTACTCATCTATTGCTTAGCAAGGTGAGACATAGTAATCTCTAATAACGAATATGCAAAGTTTATTTAGTTACAACGATTCTTTGAAACAGGATGTTGCTGAAATTAAACACAAGGAAAAGACAGTCATGAAAAAATTTCTTAAATCGATGGTAGGAGTCACCTTATTAGAAATCATGTTGGTATTAGCCATTGCAGCAATGGTAATCCTCATGTCGATTCGGTACTATCAATCTGCCTCAAATAATCAAAAAATAAATTCGGCGCTAAATGTCATTACAGCGATTGTGAGCGCAGGAGAGAGTTATCTCACCACTGCTCCTTCTGGGGGGTTATCAGCGGTAGCCAATGCTAATTTTGCTCCTTATCTGGGTGGCACGATGCCTACGTCTCCATGGGGTGGACCAGTGACAGTAACAGGTGCCACTGCTACAACTTATACAATTTCCATGCCTGCTTCTACAGCTGCGGGTGTTTGTACTCAAATGTCAGCCCTATTGGCGCAAAATAATAAATTTACTGATGTCAACTGTGCGAACGGTACTTTGAGTCTTATTGTTAATGAGTAAGGACTTAGTGACACGCTGCTAAAAATGCGTGATTTACCCGCTTCCAATGGCTTGTTAGGCACGTTAGTTGCTCTAACCGGCCTCTATCTTTTTACCCAGATCTTATTTTTTAGTGCCGCACTACTGACAAGCAACGCTCTTGATACCTTCCAATTTATCTTGCCTTCATTGAGTCGCACCTTGTTGCATTCTCCTTTTATACTCTTTCCTATTTTTCAGTTTTTTGTAGCGCAAATACTTATTTATGGATTTTATGTGGCAATTATTTGGTATTTTACCATCTCCATAAGTGAGTTATTTTCTTTACGGCTTGTTCAAGTGCGATTATTAGGTGCTTTATTATGGATGGTGGGAGTGGTAGGTATTCTTGCTGCTAATGGATACTATTTTCCAGAAGCTTTTTTTTCAAAGTTAATGAGTCAATACCTATTTCCTGAGCGATGGATGAGTCTAGCATGCAAAATCATTCTATGTTGCACAATAACTATCGCAGGATTTGTTATTTTTTTAACTTTAATTCAGGGTAGTTTTAATTTTTATAAGAAAATATATAGGGTCAGAGACTGTTTAGCTTTTTTATTTGTAATAGGTATTTTTTCTATCCTAGCCACCGATCATTTCTTAGCAATGCCCACCGTTTTTTCTTCTCCCTCTCCAAATAAACCTAATATTATTATGATTGGTTTTGATGCCATGAGGCCCGATTTTATAGGGATCCAAAATAAATTTAAAACAGAGACGCCTCATATTAATGATTTTATGCGGTCTGCCACACAATTTGTGAATGCTTATACGCCCTTGGCTCGGACCCTTCCTTCATGGACAAGTATACTCACAAGCCGATATCCTAAAAATCACCATGCGCGGGGAAATAATACAGATCTTTCGCGCATTAATTTAGATGAAACTTTGGAAAAAAGTTTAAAACAGCAAGGTTATGAAACATTTTATGCGACGGATGATAGGCGCTATAATAATCTGAATGAGCAATTTGGCTTTGATCATGTGGTGGGCCCTCCTACAGGTTTCAATGATTTTTTACTGGGTAGTATCAATGATTTTCCATTTTCCCATTTGTTGATACCCACACCGCTCGGAAAGATTTTATTTCCTTATAGTTATGCAAATCATGATGTTTCTATTAGCTTTAGTCCGGATAATTTTTTGCAACTTATTCGTCAAGCATTACATAGGCGTCAAAATAAGCCCGTTTTTTTGGCTGTTCATTTTAATATTAGCGGTTATCCATTTTACTGGGTCGGATGTAAAAAGAAAAAAGAAGATTCTATGATAAATCTTTATAAAAATGGCATCAATGAGGCAGATAAGCAGTTTAATGAATTATTTACTATTTTGAGAAAAAATAATTTACTTCAGAATGCTATTGTTATTTTATTGTCGGATCATGGCATTTCATTAGGCTTACCTCATGATCGTGTAATCCAAGAGGCGCAATTCCAGGGTGATAAGCGAAACTTAAAAAAAATAAAAATGACAAAATATTATAATGCCCCTTCTTATAGCACAAACAAATCGGACTATGGCATAGATACTTCGTGGGGTTATGGAGGCGATATATTAAGTTTAAAACAGAATCATATTTTATTGGCTATTAAGAGCTATGGTAAAGATAGAAGTAAGTCCCCCATTATTTTTGATCGTGTTTCCACATTAGATATAGCACCTACTTTGCTTGATATTCTCGATTACCCTCCCTTCAAAAAAAGCGAGGGTATTTCATTAAAGAATTTAATGACACATAAAAAGGATAAATTTACTTCTCAGAGAGTTTTTTATTTTGAAACGAGCTTTAGTATCCCCGAAATTGAAACAGAGCATGTTTCAGTAGAAAATGTCCTAAAAAAAGTCATTCATCTCTATGAAATTGATCCTAAAGATGGCCAGGTATTTTTTCAGCCTGCTGCTGAACATGCGATGAATTATGAAAAAGAGCATGCTATCATGAAAGGAGAGTGGTATTTAGCTTGTTATCCGCCGTCACGAGTTTTAAAGCTAACTTTTCCTATGAGAAACAAGACGAATTTAGCCTACCCACAAAAAATGTTTATTAAAGCTTCTATTATTTCTGGATATAAAGTACTTGTAAATTTACAGACAGGGCAATGGACGATGAATTGGGATACCCCACTTGCTTTACATGCGCCTTTAGTAGAGTTGCTGAATAAATTGCAGGGTTTTTATAACGATGAAATCTTGTCATGAGTGTCATATGATTTTGTAAGAAATCAGCCATGTAATATGTAGTAAATTAACCATATTCATGTCCTGCTTTTTTTAGCTTTTAATAACCCTCCCTAAAAATAACATGTTGTTTAAAATGTAAATTTTTATTGAGGTTGATTTAAGATAAGTGGAGTTCTTTTCTTTAGAATGATAAAAAAGAAAAATAGGTATCTGTGCAGCTTGAATAGGTTGAGTACACTGTCCAAGAGTTTATGGATGCTACTCTGTTATACATATCAAGGATGGAGGTGAACATGTAATTATAAAAGAGTAGATCTTTATTATGAAAGTATCTTTGAGTCGACATCGGACATCTTCCTTAGCATTTCATGCATCACCCTTTTTTAAGTTTAAAATAATATGGATAGATAAATGGTTTCATTAGCATTGGAACATATTAAATTTTTTCTGGCTCAGCTAGCAGAGTATAGCGACAATGTATATTGGGTGGCAGACCCGGAGTTCACTCATCTTGTCTATGTCAGCCCAGCTTATGAGAAAATTTGGGGGTGTTCCAGGCAATCGCTTTATGATTCTCCTAGAAAATGGGTTACTTGTTTGCATGCAGAGGATCAAAAACGCCATCCTATTTTTGCAATGAGAGAAGAAATTGTGCACAAAGGGTTGGAAGCGAGATTTCAAGCAAATTATCGTATCATCAGGCCAGATGGAGAAATACGATGGATTATTGACCGTGGTTTTCCCGTATGCGATGACACCAAAAAGCTGATTGCTATTACCGGTGTGGCAATAGATGTCACGCAAGATAAAAAAAGAGAGGAAGCGCTGTTTGAAGAAGAGAGGCAGGTAAAATTAGCTCAAGCTAAATCAAGGTTTATTGCTAATATGAGCCATGATATTAAAACACCTTTATCAGGCATGATTGGGCTTGCCGATGTTTTATCTTCCTATCTTAAAGGCGGCAGAGAACTGAGTTTTGTTAAAAGTATTTTATCTGCTGGCAGAGAGTTGATGAGTTTTTTTGAAAACTGCATAGATATGACCCGGGCGGAGAATAGCGAAATTATTTTTATCAGGGAACATTTTAGTTTAAAAGAGTTGCTTAATGAGCTAACTAGATTGTTTGAGCCAGCAGTGATAAGCAAACAATTGTCTTTTAGTGTGCGCTATCCTGATAATATAGGCCAATTTTTTTTAGGAAGTCGCACGGGCATTTATCGCGTTTTATTAAATTTGATTGGAAATGCTATTAAGTTTACTCCTTCAGAAGGTTCAGTGTGCATTGATGTAGATTATAGCGAAAAATCTTCTTCCTCTAAGCAAGTGATGTTGAAATTAACAGTACAAGATACGGGAATTGGAATTCCGCAGGATAAGCAGCATCTGATTTTTGAGCGATATAATCGTTTATCTCCTTCTTATCAGAATATCTACTCAGGCACCGGGACAGGTTTGTACATAGCAAGTCAATTTGTAAAAGCTATGAAGGGCGAGATTTATGTGACCAGTGAAGAAGGCAAAGGTAGTCATTTTTTACTCGTGTTACCTTTGGAAATTCCATTGTTACGGCCAGAAGAATATAAGAGAATAAAAAATCTATCTCCTCCATTGAGAGGTAATTTAAATAAAAATTCTGTTATTTCTTTGGCTGAAAAAAAAGAAAATAAGGAAAAAGAATTAAGAATTTTTTACAATATAAAAATTTTATTAGTTGAGGACAATATTCTAGCTCAGAAAGTTGCTCAGTCGATATTTATGGATTTAGGTTGCCAAGTAGATACGGCAGGTACAGGTAAAGATGCGCTGGGATTATTTAAGATAGGTAAATATGATCTGGTCTTCATGGACATTGGATTGCCTGATACATCCGGGTATACGGTGACAGAAGAAATTAGGAAGATAGAATCTGATACTTCTTTTCATGTTCCTATTATTGTGTTAACTGCCCATGCTGTAGAGGATACAGAGGTAAGTTTTAAAAATATAGGAGCGGAAGAAATTTTAAGTAAGCCATTATCTAAAGAACAAGCTAGAAATATCATCGAGCGTTATCTTGTTTGTGTAGAGTCAGCGTAAAAATCCATTCTTTTTCTTTTTCTACGTGTTATTATGACAACTTATAATATTTTTTTCAGACATTATGCGATTTACTATTTCAAATATTATTCCTCTTTTACTTATTGCTGGCGTCAGTGTGGCAGTCATTGGGTGCCATGGGAATGGAAAGCCGCGCGATTGTGAAACACAATTGCCTGCTCCTATGTGCGCTGAAATAGCCCAAATGCTTGTGGTGGGTTTTGGTGGTTACTTGCAAGATGATCAGACTGGGGAGATGAAATGGAATGATAGTCATAATATGATATTTGATGAAAAATCAAATATAAGTAGCGATATTAGGAGGCACGTGGGAGGTGTCATCCTTTATAGCAAACAAAATAGAGATACACTAACGGGTCAAATTAAACGCGGCACAAATATTCAAAGTCCCTCACAATTGGAACAATTAAATCGCAATTTGCAAGCTTACGCATCTAAGGTACAAAGACCGAATGAACTACCGCTTATTATTGCGGTTGATCAAGAAGGTGGATTAGTGGATCGTTTACCTTCAGAATTGGGATTTCACAAACATCAAATTATGATACTTCCCCAAGCATTAGGTGCAAATGAAGAGCTTGGTTTTAGTGATCCTGTGAAACGGTCCCAAGCTATGCAGGCTACCTATCATTATGCATTGCAGCTGGCAGATGAATTAGCTGCCTATCATATTAATGTTAATTTTGCCCCGGCTGTGGATGTGAATATTAATCCCTTAAATCCGATTATAGGGGCGAGAGGACGGAGTTTCTCCGCCAATCCAGAAGTGGTAGCGGATCAAGCATGGCAATTTGTTCAGGCGCTGCACGCTAAAGGGATTATGGCTGTGTTAAAGCATTTCCCTGGACATGGTAGCAGTACAGACGATAGCCATGATGGTATAGTGGATGTGACGAATACTTATGATATGAGTAAAGAACTCGAGCCCTATCGTATTCTATTGCAAAAAGGCTATGAAGATCCCATTATGACTGCACATCTCATCAATGGGCAGCTAGATAAGACTCAGTGTAAAAAGGGGGCCACGGATGATGCTAGTACATGGTGCCCTGGCACGCTTTCTTATAAAACATTAACAGGGAAATTGCGTGGTGATTTAGGTTTTAAAGGCATTATTATTTCTGATGATTTAACAATGGGTGCAATGACTCGTTATTATGCTCCATTGGATTTTGAACATGCATTGCCTTTGTTACTTGAAAAAGCAATTAATGCCGGCGTTGATATGTTTATTATATCGAATCATGATGGTGATTATACGCAGCAGGTGATTAATACCATTGGGCAATTGGTAAAAGATGGAAAGGTAAAGGCTTCACAGATCGAAGAAGCGAATAAGCGTATTATTTCTCTAAAACAACGAATGTTATTAGGAAATGTTCGCACCTAGGGCATTGGGAAAAAATTTTTGGTATATTTCTCAATCGCTCCAAGCGCGCCATCCTTGGCGCTACAAATTGCTTCCTGCAATTTAGTCGCTTTGAGCAATACACAAAAACTTTTATGATAATGTACTAGTAGCAGCTCTGCTCTTCTTTCCTATAATTTGACAATTCGAGAACAATAAAATGCTTGAATGGATTAAAAATAGCTTCTCTGATCTCAGCAAAGAAAGACTCTACGAAATTCTTAAATTCCGAATGGAAATATTTATCTTGGAACAGCGAAGCTTTTATCTAGACTTAGATGAAATAGATCAAAAAGCCGTACATTTTATGGGATTCAATCAAGGTAAACTCATTGCATATGCAAGAGTTAATCAAGATGCTTCCGTACTATATATTAGACGTGTTGCTATTCATGCTGATTTTAGAAAACAAGGAATTGGAGCACAGCTAATGCAGCAAGTATTAAATTTTAGTAATACGGTAGAAAATATTAGTTTAATAGAGCTAGATGCTCAATATCATTTAGAATCTTTTTATGCACGATATGGATTTTCTTTGCTTGGTGAGCCTTATGATGATGGCGGTATATTGCATGTGAAGATGATAAAAGATAACCGTTTACTTCTTCCTTGATAGCTCAGGTCACTGCAATTGCTTTTATTAAACACTTTCTCCTGGGCGAGTCCGGTTTAAAAACCTTATTTTTCAGGTTCTCCCCTAATACCGATACTGATCAGGTTTATAAGGACCACTGACAGGGACATTCAGGTACTCTGCCTGTTCTTTGGTAAGTGTGGTAAGTTTAACCCCTAGTTTATCAATATGTAGGCGTGCGACCATTTCATCTAATTTTTTAGGTAAAATATAAACCCCAATCGGATAATGATCAGTATGCTGCCATAACTCCAGCTGCGCTAACACTTGATTTGTAAACGAAGTAGACATGACAAAACTAGCATGGCCTGTGGCACAGCCTAAATTAACGAGGCGTCCTTCAGCCAAAATAATAATGCGTTTTCCATTAGGGAAGATAACATGATCTACTTGGGGCTTGATATTTTCCCATTTGTATTGACGTAATGATAAAACATCAATCTCTGAATCAAAATGTCCTATGTTGCAGACAACTGCTTGGTCGGGCATTTTTAGCATGTGTTCGTGTGTAATGACGTTAAAATTGCCTGTTGCTGTCACAAAAATGTTGGCTTTATCCGCAGCATCCTCCATCGTAACGACCCGGTAACCTTCCATTGCAGCCTGCAGTGCGCAAATAGGATCAATTTCGGTAATGAGTACCGTAGCGCCTAGAGCTCGCAATGAATGAGCACAACCTTTGCCTACGTCCCCGTAGCCACAAACAACCGCGATTTTTCCTGCAATCATGACATCTGTAGCGCGTTTAATACCGTCTACTAAGGATTCACGACAACCATATAAATTATCAAACTTAGATTTAGTCACTGAATCATTTACATTGATAGCAGGTATTTTTAAAGTGCCAGCTTTGTGCATTTCATACAAACGGTGTACGCCTGTAGTTGTTTCTTCAGATATGCCTTTGATTTGTTGCAAGAGAGCAGGATATTTCTTATGAAGTAATAAAGTGAGATCGCCTCCGTCATCCAATAACATATTAGGACGCCAGTTTTGAGGCCCAAGAATGCTTTGCTCTACACACCACCAATATTCTTCTTCGGTTTCACCTTTCCAGGCAAAGACGGGAATACCCGCTTTTGCTATGGCCGCAGCTGCATGATCTTGAGTTGAAAAAATGTTACAAGAAGACCAGCGCACTTCTGCACCTAGCGCAATTAATGTTTCGATTAGCACAGCTGTTTGTACTGTCATGTGTAAACAACCGGCAATACGTGCTCCCTGTAAGGGTTTTTTGCCTTGATGCATCGTACGTAACGCCATCAGGCCAGGCATTTCAGTTTCAGCGATTTGAATTTCTTTGCGGCCCCAATCAGCCAGGCTCATATCGCTGACTTTATAATCTGTGTTAGTTTGTATAGTTGCTTCTACATTCATATCATTCTCCATTATAATCCGGTTGCTGCACGCAGAGCCCCTACCTTATCCGTCTTTTCCCAAGTGACGCTAATATCTTCTCTGCCAAAGTGACCATAACTTGCGGTTTGACGATAAAGAGGTTTGAGCAAATCAAGCATTTTAATAATACCGTAAGGTCTGAGATCAAAATGTTCACGAATCAACTTAATGATTTCATGGTCTGGGATTTTTCCTGTACCAAAAGTATCAACATAGATAGAGATGGGTTCTGCAACACCAATAGCGTAAGAAACTTGAATTTCACAGCGGTCGGCAATAGTAGCAGCAACAATATTTTTTGCTACATAGCGTGCGGCATACGCGGCAGAACGATCTACTTTCGAAGGATCTTTTCCTGAGAAACACCCGCCCCCATGCCGGGCCATGCCGCCGTATGTGTCTACAATAATTTTTCTGCCTGTTAAGCCACAGTCACCTAAGGGTCCTCCAATAACAAAACGTCCAGTGGGATTAACATAAAATTTTGTTTCTTGATTTATCCATTCTTCAGGCAAGGTAGGTTTAATAATTTCTTCAATAACAGCTTCTACTAAATGAGATTGTTCAATATCAGGATGATGTTGAGTAGAAAGAACGACTGCTTGAATGCTTACCGGTTTATTATTGACGTAACGGAAAGTAATTTGGCTTTTTGCATCGGGACGTAGCCAACATAACACATCTTCTTTACGCAGCATGGCTTGGCGTTTTACCAGTTCATGAGCATAGAAAATAGGGGCAGGCATGAGTACCGATGTCTCATTGGTGGCATAACCAAACATCAGCCCTTGGTCGCCGGCACCTTGGTTTTCACTGACTTTGCGGTCTACACCTTGTGCGATATCAGGCGATTGTTTTCCAATAGCAGACATAACAGCACAAGATTCCCAATCAAATCCCATCTCGGAGCTATTATAGCCTACATCACGTACGACATTGCGCACGATTTGCTCGATATCAACCCACGCCGAAGTAGTGACTTCTCCACCAACTAATACCATTCCTGTTTTAACGAGGGCCTCACATGCAACGCGTGCCCCCTGATCTTGACTAAGCATCGCATCTAAAATAGCATCCGAAATCTGATCGGCGATTTTATCGGGATGTCCTTCAGAAACTGACTCAGAGGTAAATAAAAAATCTTTTTGCATGATCAAGCCCTTTGGCTAAATTTGAGCTGAGCATGATACTCATTTTTCTGATAAGATTCACGCAATTTTTACAGCCATTCCCGCTAAGCGCCTGTTTTCCGGCCGGCATAGCTAGAGATTATAAGCAGGCTCTAAGAATAGCCTACACAGGGGTTGGCACTGTTATTGAGGAGTAAAAAATGTTTTCTCATCGCGAGCTTGCTAATGCTATCCGCATATTGAGTATGGATGCTGTGCAAAAAGCTAATTCAGGTCATCCAGGCATGCCCATGGGCATGGCTGATATTGCTGAAGTTTTGTGGAACGGTTTTCTTCAGCATAATCCAGCTAACCCACATTGGATAAATCGCGATCGCTTTATTGTGTCAAATGGCCATGGGTGTATGTTGCTTTATTCCCTATTGCATTTTACAGGCTATGACTTAACTCTAGATGATATTAAACAATTTCGTCAATTGCATTCCAAAACACCAGGCCATCCTGAATTCGGTGAGACACCGGGGGTTGAAACTACTACCGGGCCCTTGGGGCAAGGCTTAGCTAATGCAGTGGGTATGGCAATTGCAGAAAAACATTTAGCAAAACAATTTAACCGCGAAGGTTTTCCCCTCATTAATCATTTTACATATGTTTTTGTAGGCGATGGTTGTTTAATGGAAGGAATTTCACATGAAGTGTGTTCCTTAGCAGGTACACTGGGTTTAGGGAAATTGATTGTATTTTACGATGATAATGAGGTGTCCATCGATGGCGATGTACACGGCTGGTTTACTGATAATACCCCATTGCGTTTTGAAAGTTATGGCTGGCATGTCCTACCAAAAGTAGACGGACACGATAGTGAGGCAGTGCGCCAAGCTATTCTTGCAGCGCAAGCGGTGACCGATAAGCCAAGTATTATTTGTTGCAAGACTGTTATTGGATATGGCGCACCTACGCTTGCTGGTACAGCAGAAACGCATGGTGCCGCGCTGGGCGAGATAGAAGTGGCGGCGACTAGAGAAAATCTGCGGTGGCCCTATCCTCCTTTTGTTATCCCTACTGAAATTTATCAAGCTTGGGACGCTCGTGTGGCAGGCCATGAACGTGAACAAAAATGGAATAGATTATTTGATAGTTACCAGAAAACCTATCCTGATCTTGCCCGAGAATTATTGCGTCGTATAGAAAAACGATTGCCGGAGCAATGGACAGAGGCTGCAGCAGCTTTAGTTGAGAAAATGTACCAAAAAAAAGAAACAATAGCGACGCGTAAAGCCTCTCAAATTTGTTTAAATCATTTTAGTAAAATAGTGCCGGAATTAATCGGCGGCTCTGCAGATTTAACAGGCTCTAATTTAACCCATTGGGAGGGTGCACAAGCATTTTCGAAGACAATGCCAGAAGGTCAGTATATTTATTATGGCGTGCGCGAATTTGGGATGTCAGCCATTATGAATGGCATAGCACTTTATGGGGGGTTAATCCCTTTCGGCGGTACATTTTTAACTTTCTCTGATTATGCACGTAATGCTGTGCGTCTTGCCGCCTTAATGCGGCAACGCGTCATTTTTATTTACACCCATGATTCCATAGGATTAGGTGAAGATGGTCCCACGCATCAAGCGATAGAACATACTGCGAGCTTACGTATGATTCCCCAGCTTTCAGTTTGGCGCCCTTGTGATACAGTCGAATCTGCTGTGGCGTGGCAAAAAGCGATAGAATCACAGGGCCCTACTTGTTTACTATTGAGTAGACAAAATCTACCCTACCTACAGCGTGAACCTGCTCAATTGGCAAATATTGCGCGAGGAGGATATGTGCTAATTGATTGCAATGACGTGCCCGAAGTGATTATGATGGCTACCGGTTCAGAAGTGGCGTTGGCGGTGGCAGCAGCAGAGCAATTATCGCAGGTTGGCATGCGAGTGCGTGTGCTCTCTATTCCCTCAGTGGATATATTTTTAGCGCAAGATGAAGCTTATAAAGAGCACGTATTGCCAAAAGATGTGACAATGCGTCTAGCTATTGAAGCAGGCGTGAGTGTACCTTGGTACCAATTTGTGGGTCGAGAGGGCAGAGTTATTGGCATTGATCGTTTTGGGGCATCTGCTCCTGCGAAAGATGTTTATAAAGACTGCGGGCTTACTGTGGAACGTATCGTGGCAGTGACTAAAGAAATGCTTTTAAAACTATGAGGAGATGAGGATGGCTATTCGAGTTGCAATCAACGGGTTTGGTAGAATTGGACATAATATTTTGCGTGCCCATTATGAAAAAAAACAACATCCGGAAATTCAAATTGTTGCAATAAATGATTTGGGCGATATCCATACTAATGCACATTTGACGCGTTATGATTCAACTCATGGCAAATTTTCAGGAGAAGTGGGAGTAGAGGGAGATCATATTATTGTTAATGGAGACAAGATTCGGGTTGTAGGTGATCGTGATCCCAAAAATCTACCCTGGCAAGAAATGAATATAGATATGGTATTAGAATGCACCGGTTTTTTTGCTAGCAAAGATAAAGCCTCTGCACATCTTCAGGCAGGAGCAAAAAAAGTATTGATTTCAGCGCCTGCGACGAGTGTGGATGCCACTATTGTGTATGGTATTAATCATCAAATTTTAAAGGCTAGCCATACGGTTGTATCGAATGCATCTTGTACGACTAATTGTTTGGCCCCTCTGGTGAAAGTATTACATGAAGGAATAGGTATTGAAAAAGGGTTAATGAATACTATTCACTCTTATACCAACGATCAAGCTTTGCTTGATGTACATCATAGCGATATTCGTCGTTCAAGAGCGGCTGCCCATTCAATGATTCCTACTAAAACAGGTGCAGCCTTGGCAGTAGGTTTAGTGTTGCCTGAATTAAATGGTAAATTAGATGGGTTTTCTGTGCGTGTGCCTACGATGAATGTTTCAGTTGTAGATTTCACCTTTACCGCAAAGCGAAATACGACCGTGGAAGAAATTAACAAGCTCGTACAAGTTGCAGCGGAAGGCCCGCTTAAAGGGATTCTTGAAGTAAATAAAGAGCCTTTAGTTTCGATCGATTTTAATCATAACCCTGCTTCTTCTATATTTGATCTATCTTATACCAAAGTGATCGAAGATAATTTAGTTAAAGTGCTAGCTTGGTATGACAATGAATGGGGTTTTTCTAATCGTATGTTGGATGTGGCAGTTGCTTTCATGAATGCGAAATAGGTGCTTTTGACAATTCTCCTATGCCGGATGCAATAAACAGTCCCTAGCGTTTTTGTCAAAAAATTAAGGAAGAGAAATATCATGAGCATTACAATGCAACAAACCATGGCGGTGATCCGTAAATTTGCCCCTAATTTTACCCCAAAAATAGGCATTATTTTAGGATCAGGCCTCAGTATGGTTGCTGAAGAATTAACTCATCCTATTACTATTCCTTATCAAGCTATTCCCGGTATTCATGCCAGTTCTGTAGTAGGTCATGCTTCTTTATTATTGCTTGGGTATTTACAAGATATACCCGTTGTTTGTTTAAAAGGCCGGCTTCATCTCTATGAAGGTGCAAGTTATGAATCTTTGTGCACATTAATAAGGATCGTGCGCCAATTAGGTGCCAGTGAATTGATTGTTACAGGCGCGGTAGGATCATTGAAGCCCGAAGTAGGCCATGGCGAGGTGGTATTGCTCAACGATCATATTAATTTTCAGCCTGGTAATCCGCTTGTAGGTATCAACGATGAATCTATTGGGCCACGTTTTTTGAGCCTGGAAAACGCGTATGATGAAGAATTAAGAGGGATATTTTTAAGAGTTGCCACCCAATTAAATATTCCGGTACACCAAGGCGTTTACATTTCATTGCTCGGCCCTTCATTTGAAACTCCGGCGGAAATTCGTGCTTATCGTATGCTAGGTGCAGATGTGGTGGGTATGGCTGTTGTTCCTGATGTGATTATTGCGCGTCATTGCGGTTTACGTGTAACTGGAGTATGTGCTGTTACCAATTTGGCAGTGGGTTTAAGCCCAGAGAGAGTCACGCATGAAGCAACATTACATTATGGCGAAATTGCTGCACGGAAATTAGTTAAACTTATCCCTGCCTTTGTGAAAGAAGTCGGCCTTGCAATCTAAGTGAAAAAATTGCAACTGTTAGGATCTTTTGCAATAAACCCATCGGTGAGGCAAGGTTTTGCGAAAAATCGCAGCATGCCCGCGAGTACAGGGGCATTTTAAAGAAATCTTTTGTAAAGAGGGGTCGTAGAGGGGCTTCTTAAACAAGAATGTGAACGTACAAGGAATTTATGGGACGTGCTTTTATTATTCTGATGGATTCATTTGGCATTGGCGCTTCTGAAGATGCGGTCCACTATGGTGATGCAGGGGCTGATACATTGCGTCATATTGCAGAATACTGCGCTGCAGGCAAGGCGGATAAAGAAAATGTGCGTCAGGGTCCTTTGTATCTTCCTCATCTTACACGTTTAGGTTTAAATAGCGCTGCGGAAATTAGCAGTGGAAAATCAGTGCCTGGCCTTGCTACAAATAATGTAATTGAAGGTGCTTATGGCTGTGCTGTAGAACTTTCTTTTGGAAAAGATACTCCCAGCGGACATTGGGAAATCGCAGGTGTTCCCGCTTTATTTGATTGGGGATATTTTCCACCAGAATATCCTAGTTTCCCCGAAGAATTGTTAGATGAATTAATTATGCGGGGTAAGTTGCCGGGAATATTAGGGAATAAACATGCTTCAGGTACGAATATTATTTTAGAATTAGGAGAAGAACATCAGAAAACTCATAAGCCTATTGTTTATACTTCTGCAGATAGTGTTTTCCAAATTGCTGCGCATGAAGAAAGTTTTGGTTTGCAACGTCTTTATGATCTTTGTTTAATTGCACGAGAATTAGTAGATGAATATCATGTAGGCCGGGTCATAGCTCGCCCTTTCTTGGGGGTCCCTGGCAATTATTATCGCACAGGCCATCGTGTTGATTATGCTGTGCCGGCCCCGGACCAAACTTTATTAGATAAATTAGTCTCAGCAGGTCGGGAAGTTATTTCAATTGGTAAGGTTTCTGATATTTATGCGCATCGTGGCATCACTAAAACAATTAAAGCAGAGGGTAATATGGCTTTGTTTGATGCATTTTTACAAGAAGCAAAAATAGCACCTGAAGGCAGTCTTATTTTTTTAAATTTAGTGGATTTTGATATGCTTTATGGCCATCGACGCGATGTGATTGGTTATGCTAAGGCACTAGAAGATTTTGATATGCGCTTACCTGAATTTATCAAACTTATGCAACCGCAGGATTTAGCTATCATCACGGCAGATCATGGTTGTGATCCTACCTGGGTTGGCTCGGATCATACTCGAGAGCATATCCCTATTCTTGCTTTTGGTCCGCAGGTAAAAGCGGGGTCAATTGGCAAACGAGATACTTTTGCAGACATTGGCCAGACGTTAGCGAAACATTTAGGGATCGGTTTGTTAAAATACGGCACTCCGTTTTTTTGATGATCTTTATTCTAAATACAGATAAGACAAAAATTTACTATAAAAATTAAATATTCTTTTAGCTTAGGGAGGGGATAATTAATTTTATGAGTATGGGTTTAGGGCCATAACAGTTTGACCTCAGATGATGGCCTTCTTAGACAAGAAGGTGAATGTTTACCGTTTATGACTTTTTTTTCTCTCCTGCTCAGGGGAAATTGTTTTTACTAAAGAGTCTAAACTTTTAGAATAAAGTGTGCTCTTACTAAAGAAGTTTGTTTTTTTAAATCCCTCTCTTTGAAGAGATAATCCCGTCACTTTTACAACAAGTATATTCAGAGCTGATATCAACGCTTCTCCAAGTAAATTTAGTTTCCTTGCTGCTTTGGCATTCTTTTTTAATCCTTCAATAGCAACCTCTTTTTCCGGAGAGTCTGTAACAACATGTGTAGCGTTCATCACTGATTCTCCTAGCAGACGGAGCGCTGCCGACCCTTTTTTTCCTTTCCTTAATTCTCCTGATGCTTTTATAGCGAAAAGGGTAGCCTGGGAATGTAAGGCATTTTCGTTTCCCCCCTTTGCTTCTGAATTTTTTTTTAAAGACGTGTTGGCCAAATCTGTAGTTAAGCAATCAACGAAGCCAGGAAAAAGCTGGGAGAACGTGCCTGCCATCGCAGCAGATGATTGTCCGATCTCCATCACAATTTGGTTATCGCTCTCTTGCTCTTCTTTTCCTGCTATTAGTTGGGGAAAAGCGGCGGTTTTGATATCGAGATAGTGAGGACACGAGCATTTCAGGCTCATTAAAATTTTCCCTTCCGCGTAAAAAACAGTGATCCCTTTCTCTTTTAGAAAATCATTAGCCTTTTCTCCATATGGTGATGGCAGCATAGAAAATTCCTCCTCTTCTAGGTGAAAAACTTTTGGCCTGAAAATTTCAAAATCTCTCCTTTGAAATGAAGTATAGCCGTTTTTTAGGATTTTTGGTGAGCGACTGAAAATACTACCTTTTGGATTTATCTCGCAGCAGAAAATCTCTTTTAGATTGAAAGGGTTCTCCATTATTCAGCGGTAGAGGTTAGTAAGGAGCGTCAGTATTGTCTAAGCAGCCACAGTAAGCATAAGTTTTTTCTCGCCTGCTGAAAGATTAAGGGAAGGTTTTTTAGGTTGTAGAACATACGCAGCCAGGGTACTGAGAATATTAACCATGAAATTCCATTGTTTTTTAATTGATCATTGACCGTTTCAATGAGGGCTCGTTTGCGAAGCAATATTTTGTCAATACATGGCATCAATTTGTTTTTCATGTTGTTCTTAAGTCGCGTTATAAGCTGCAGACTTTGTTGCAAAAGCGTTTCAAATAAAGTCTGAGAAATGTAGCCCTTGTCTCTAAATAATTTACCTGCCAGGTGCTTTACTAAATCAGGTACAGGCTTGCGATCATCTACATTGCCAGGTGTTATTTTAAACGCCATGATCTCGCCTTTATCATTAAACCAGCCAACGGTTGATTTTGCTAACCCTTTGAATACACGGTGTCGTTTTTCTCTTTTAATGTGGCAAACTTTCAAAACCATCGAGTCAATAAAATAAATGCCTGTCTTTTCGCCTGTCAGACTTTGAATAAAAACACACAGGGGGATAGCGATGGATTTGAGAAGGTTGACCCTGTGAGAATAACTGACTAAATCAGGAAAGCTATCGCGAAGGTGGAGGATGACGTAGCGCATATAGTAAGTTTTAAAATCACGAAAACGAAGTAGATGAAAATAGATAACGAGGGTCATGATTTCACTCGGCGATAGCCGCGAGCGAGTCCTTCTTTTTTTTTGAGTCCTTGTAGCAGTAATTGCTTTTCCCAGTCAGGGTAAAACTCTTTACAGAAATTATCGACAATGCAATATAAAACAATTAAAGTGTCTTCCATATAACGGCTCCTCTGTTTTTTGGTGAAAAAGACGTGCTATCACAGCACGATGGAGCCGTTATTTCAATATTTCAACCGGTTAGACTTCGCTTAGACAATACTGACGTTAAGGAGCTTAAGAAAAATAATCTTTAGAGAAGGTCTTTTACATATTGATATATAGTTTTTGTCCTCAGAACAATTTAAGAGCGTGCAGTTAGGGGTATTTTTATCCCAATTTCGTGCGGTATGCCATCGGGTTGCTGCAAAATATAAGCTGCCAATTGCCAATCTACCAGCGTTATGCCATGAGAAGGCAAAGCATTTGCGATCGTTGTGAGCACATTATTGAGATTGGTTTGCTCTCCTTGATCATGTTCTTCTAGCGGGGGGTGAGCTTCTAAATAAAGCCGGCCCTGATCCCAGCCTACTTTATTAGGCATATTGATAATAGCGACGAAGGTGCCCGGCTTAACTAGGGGGAAGAATTCTTTGATGTCTCCTTCATTCATACGAATACAACCAAAGCTGGCGCGCCTACCAATACTTTCGGGAAAAATAGTGCTATGAATAAGATAAGTTGGAATACGCAAATAAATAGCATAAGGTCCCAGTGGATTATCAGGCCCTGCTTCCATTTTATAAGGTAGTTCAATGCCTTGCTCTCGATTATATTTACGAATATCTGGGGGAGGGATCCAAACGGGATTCACTGCTTTTCTTGTGACGACGGTATTCTGAATAGGAATAGTTTTCCCTATTTTTCCAATGCCCACGGGGAAGGTCATGACATTACCCGTGCCTTCTGGATAATAATACATTCGCATTTCAGCAAGATTAATAATAATACCTTTATGGGGTAAAGCCGGTAAAATGAAGGCAGTTGGAATTTTGACATAACCTCCTGTAAGGGTTTGTTCTGTAGCCCCCGGATTAGCATTAACAACCGCGTTTAATCCAATATTATAACGTTGTGCTAATGTAGTAGGTGTATCGTTAGAAGTAGCTTGAGTAGATTTTATATTTCCAATTAATGCATTCTCTCCGCTTGGAATAATAAAACTGCTGGCAGAGGTAGGTTGCATAATAATTATAAATAAATTTGCCGTAACGAGAAGAATGCAAGCCATGTATTTCATTATCATAATGTATATTTCCTATCCTAGCCTGTTAAAAAACTTGAGTGATGCAACCAATTTCGATCCGGATAATAAACAAAAACTAATGTATTATCTTTAATTGTATTAATAAGTGGATGCACTGTTTCTTCATCGACAGCAAGACAACCCCAGCTACGTCCTAAAAAGCCATATTTTTTAACTACATTATGATTTGCATACCAAGCGCCATGTACGACAATATCGCGTTGATAAGCGTTGTCATTAATACCGCGCTCTAGCCCTTGCAATCTCAGTGAGTAGCCATTGCCGCCGACATAAGGCATACCTGTAGTGAGAAATACCCCCAGACTTGATTTTAAGCTACCTGGTTCATTAGAAAAAGAAGTGGCATTTATTGTCCCGCTATTTTTGCCGTGTGTTACCCAGGTATTGAATAAGACCCTGGCTTGTTTTAAATCTATTACCCATAGTCTGCGTTCAGTAGAGGGTTTAGTATAATCAATAATAGTAAGTAATTGCTTAGCGTCCATACCATGTGCGCGGGCTCGTAAAAATGCTTCTAAGCTCATTTCTAAAACGGATGAGTTAATATTCGCTGCTTGCAAGCCTATTTTTCTAACTTCTTCTTTTATCCAGGTTGAGGTTCCAATGGACGCGGTAGGGGGTGAGGGTGGAAATAGAGAAAAAGGCCCCCAGCCAGTTATGCAAGAAATAATAAAAATGCCTAGCATGTATCTTATTTTCATAAGGTCCTGCGAGTTAAAGTAGGTGGCTACGTAGGATGACACTCTAAATTGCACTTGGTTTTGTATAAAATGGAGCCAAATTTGTGTTATTATTACCTAGTTAATCTTATTTTGTCAACTCAGAAATAGCCAAAAACGTAGCAGTTATAACGAAAAAGAGGTATAGTTGTGCTTTTAAGAATTGCACGCATTTCTGCGTGTAATCATTGTAATAATACGTTTTATTTTGGAGATTAGTAAATGAAAAGAATGGTACTCGTATTAAGCATCGTTGCTTCCACTTGGGTATTGGCAAGCTGTGCTAACAAAGGCATTGATCAGTCAACCTCAATGAGCAGCGATAATAGCTCAAAAATGGCAAATGTCTCAGCTAAGCATCATCATAATTATAAGGGCGAAGTAACTAGCAAATAAGCTGTTATTAAGTGATATGAAGAAGGTTTTTTATCTTCCATGCATTTTAAATTCTTTTTTTGAGGGTGTTTTCACTCAATATTCGTGGGGCATTCATGAGCACAGCAAATAAGATTCGTATTGCGGTTTTATACGGTGGCCGTTCAGGTGAGCATGAGGTTTCATTAATGTCTGCGACAAATGTCATTCAGAATTTAGATCGTTCTCGCTTTGATGTTCTTCCTATTGGTATTGATAAAGAAGGCGGCTGGTTTTTAGGCGATGATATTTTAAAGAAAGAATTAAATGCACCGACGCTCTTGAAATTACAAACGGACTCAGAGCGCATGTTATTTAATCCAGATCTGATTGGTAAAGCGTTGCAACCCATACCTAGTAGCCAATTAATACAAAATGCAGATCGTATTTTTGATGTCGTATTTCCTGTTATCCATGGGCCTTTATGCGAAGATGGCACTGTGCAAGGATTGCTTGAATTGGCCGATGTTCCTTATGTAGGTTGTGGAGTATTATCATCTGCAGTGGGCATGGATAAAGATGTTTCTAAACGGCTAGTGAAAAATGAGGGGATGAGAGTTCCACCTTATTTAGTCCTTAAGCATGGACAGTGGGAAGAAAATTCGCAACAGTTTTGTGAACGCGTGACAGAAAAATTGCGTTACCCTGTTTTTGTAAAACCAGCTAATACTGGTTCTAGTGTGGGGATAGAAAAAGTAAAGAACCCAGCTCATTTAGCTGCTGCTATCGATGCAGCTTTTCAGTACGATACCAAAATTGTAGTAGAGCAAGGTATTGATGCCATAGAAATTGAAATAGCGGTATTAGAGTCACTTGAAGCAGGGAAGGAGCCTATTATAAGCGTGCCCGGAGAAGTGAGACCCACCTCAGGGCATGAATTTTATTCTTATGCTTCAAAATATCTTGACGAAAAAGGGGTAGAGCTTATTATTCCGGCACCTATCTCGGCGGAGCTAAAAGAAAAAGTAAGCTTATTTGCTAGAAATATTTTTATGACGCTGGAATGTGAAGGCATGGCGAGGGTAGATCTTTTTCTGGAACGCGGGACAAATGAAATATATTTTAATGAAATTAATTCTATCCCCGGATTTACAAGCGTTAGCATGTACCCCAAGTTAATGGCGGCGTCAGGAATGGACTATCCTAAGTTATTAACCCATTTAGTGATGTTAGCTTTAGAAAGATATGCCAGAAAAGCGAAATTGAGTCGTGAATTCTTATCTGTTTAGGACAAGAACTAGGGAGTAGTCCCCCGACGTCGGAAGGAAATTTTGCTAGAAAAGGAGATCATCACATCTAATGAGTAATTAAAGATTTATGCTAAAAGTAGTATTTTTTTGTTTGTTTTGGTTTGGTATCACGCTTTGTCAGGCAAAAGCAGATGTTCTGCATACTCTTTCCCTAAAGGATGCTATTTTATTAGCTCTGAGAGAGAGCCCTAATGTGCAACATAAACAGCTTGCTAATATTCAAATCAAATATGCATTAGAATTGGCGCAATGGAATTTTAAACCTCATTATCAAATCGCTGCCTCTAAGTTGACATTGCAAAATTATTCTGCCATTCATACGGGAGAAGTGACTCAGAATACCACTGCCATTACGCCCCAAGTTACGTTGAATACACCCTTGGGCACTAATATTACTTTGGCTGCGAGTAACGATTTTGGGAAAAATTATCATCCTGGTATGTCTTTAACAGTGGTACAACCTTTAATTAGAGGATTTGGGCGCCCTATCGTGGAAGCTGCTCTGCAAGATGCCAGGGAAAATGTAACAATTAGTCATTTGCAAATGGAAGAGACTTTAAGTACCACAGTGACTAGTGTAATTAATGACTATTTAAGTGTAGTCTCTGCAGAAAAAACATTGGAAGTCGATCAACGTGCTTTAAAGCGCTCCCAAAAATCAGTAGAACAAACTAAATTATTTATTAAAGCAGGGCGCAAGCCAGGTGTAGAATTAGTGACAGCTGAAGCGGATGTGGCTAATACTCAAGCAAAAATTGAAAGCGATCAGAATTTCTTAGCCCAGGCACACGCTAAATTATTACAGACCATTGGTCTAGATCCGAGTTCGCATGTCGTCTTTACAGATATTTCTGTAGCAAAATTAATTAAAAGATATCATATCCCCTCGCTGGATGATGCTAAAAAGCTTGTGGTCACTCACGATGTTTCTTATCAGACAATGCAAATAATCTATGAGGGTTCTAAAAAACGCAGCGTGGCTGCCGCAGAAAATAATATGCTCTGGAAATTAGATCTCACGGCGGCAGCGGCCACAGGGGGCGGCAGTGGGGTAGGTGAAAATGCAGGATTGAATAGTTTAGTAAATGGCATCAATCGCAATGATAGTGTGCGTTTAGAATTGACAGTCCCTATTGATGATCAATCGGCTAAAATCGCCTTGGAAAATGCAAAGATAGCCTTGCATGATGCTGCTATTGGATTAAAAGAAGCGAAATGGAATAATGAAACAAGGGCCATCGACACTTGGAAGAATGTCTTCAGTGCAGAACGTTCACTGAAATTATCAGAATATGCTGAAGAACTGCAACAAAAAGCGTACAACATCAGTGAGCAAAAATACAATTATGGCTTAATTGATAGTATCGAGTTACAGTTAGCGCGACAACAGTATATGCTGACTCAGCAACAATTTGTGGCTCAACAAATTGCTTATTTAATGGCATTAGTTGCTTTAGATCAATTGACTGGTCGGACGCTGCAAACATGGAATATAGAGGTAAAACATGATGAGAAATTCTAATTGTTTATGGATTTTTCTTTTAATGTGGATGATAGTCAATATAAGTGGCTGCGTTGACAAAGAAAAAAATTCGAAGTTTGGCAAAGATCAAATAATTACGGTGACGCGGGAGCCCCTGACAGCGCATTTGCTTTATGCCGGCATTGTACAACCTTTAAAAGCTATGGTGGTAACTACGCCAGCTGAGGGGGTGGTGGAAGATATTACCTTCCATTACGGAGATGTAGTCAAGGCGCAACAACCGTTGTTTATGATTGTCTCTGATAAATTTCAAACAGAATATAAAAATGCCCTTATGCAATACATTAAGGCAAAAACAGATTTTATTAATACCGAAAGTCAGTTTAAAGAAAGTGAATTTCTCCATAAAAATCAACTTATTTCTGACGATGATTATAAGGGGAAAAAAACTAATTATTTCACGGCAAAACTGAGCTTAATTCAAGCAAAAGATGCCCTAGCTACTATGATGAAACAACTTGATATAAAAGGATTTAACTTTGAAGAGCTTACAGTGGCAGATATCGATAAAATTAGCGTTCAGCTCCATCAACAAGAAGGTTCGCAGAAGATTCACATTGTTGCTCCGGCTGCCGGGGTAGTTTTATTAGCCACCAAAGAAGAGAGCGATCTTTCAGTTAAAATTAGCAAAGGATCTCAAGTCAAACAAGGCGATATGCTTGCTATGATTGGTGATGTGAGTGGCCTGAATATCCATATTAATGTGAATGAATTTAATATTAATCAATTGAAAATCGGTCAGAAAGTAAAAGTCAGTGGCACAGCATTTTCTCAATTTTCTTTAGAGGGTTATATTTCAGGAATTGATCGCCAAGCGCAGTTAACGCAAGGAAATGTTCCTGTTTTTGCAGTGGAAATTGTGGTTCCTACCTTAACACCCGCGCAACAATCTGTGATTCATATAGGCATGAGCGCGAAAGTGCAAATTGACATTGAAAGCCCTCCTGTTGTGTCTATACCGCTTTCGGCAATCTATACAAAAAATAATGTACCTTATGTCAAAATGCAGGATCAACATAGTCATAAGGTTGTTGAAGTGCCAGTGCAAACAGGCCAAACCACAGAAGACAGAGTAGTGATAGAATCACCACTTAAAGCAGGGGATACTATTTTTGTCCATCATTGATTTACAAAATATTACGAAATCTTATCGAACTGGTTTCAGCGAATTTTGTGCTTTGAAAGGCATTAATTTGCAGTTAGAGCGCCGTGACATGCTTGCTATTATAGGTTCTTCAGGCTCGGGTAAATCGACTCTGATGAATATCATGGGCCTTTTGGATTATTGTAGCACGGGTAATTATTTTCTTTTAGGAGAAGATGTATCGAGGTTGGCCGAGAAAAAATTGGCTGTCACACGTAATAAGAAGATGGGTTTTGTATTTCAATCATTTTTTTTGTTGCCGCGGTTAAATGTCCTTCAGAATGTGATGTTACCTCTTTTTTACAGAGAAGAATCGCTGACATTATCCCACCAAAAAGCGCTAGAAATTTTGAAAAAGGTCGGAATGGAAAAATTTATAGACCATAAACCGAATCAATTATCCGGAGGACAGCAACAACGTGTTGCCATTGCTCGGGCTTTAGTAGGTGATCCCGAGGTTATTTTTGCTGATGAGCCAACAGGATCGCTGGACTCTAAAACCGGGCGGGAGATTATGGATTTATTTTTAAAACTTAATCATGATGAAGGGCGGACGATTGTTGTTGTGACGCATGACAAGGAAGTCAGTCACCTTTGTAAGCGTGTTATTACCCTGAAAGATGGATTAATAGTATGCGATTAATAAATCATATCCGAGAAGGATGGTTTAATTTACTTTCTTCAAAATTACGATCTATATTAGCATTGCTTGGTATTTTAGTGGGTACAGCATCGGTGGTTGCTATGGTGTCAGCTGGTAAGTTGGCGACCAATGAGGCATTAAAACAATTTAAAACATTAGGTACCGATTTATTAGCATTCTCAGTGAATGATGCATCTGAGCAAGATAGTATCGTCAGTAAGATAAATAATTTAACTTTACCGGATGCACTAAATTTAAAAAAAATAAATAAAATGATTATCAATGTGGCACCTTATGCTCAGCTCTATTACTCCACTCAATTTAATGGACATCCCTTAAATGGCAGTGTGCTTGGTGTGACTGAAGATTTTGCAGATATTGTTCATATAAGATTGGCCAGCGGGCGTTTTATATCGATAATGGATGGCTATGAATTTTTTTGCGTTATAGGCGATAAAGTGAATGAGCAGATTAAGAAACTTACTCTTTCTGATGCAATAGGACAACACATACAAATAGGAAAGAATATTTTTACCATTGTAGGCGTCGCCAACCCCTGGCCTGAAAATAGCTTTGTGTATGCAGATATTAATTATAGCGTAATGATTCCGATTTTAGCGTCGATCTCGCTAAGTCAATATGCTTCCATCAGTAATATTATTTTACGCCTGGATCCTAAGGCTGATATTGAGTTAATTCAAAAGAATATAACTAATTATATCAATCAAAAAGTACAAAATAAGCGTCTTTTTTTTCGTAGTGCTAAAGAGTTAATTGCTCGTATGTCAAAGCAAAGCCAGATATTGACTATTTTTTTAGGTTTAATAGGTAGTATTTCATTATTGGTGGGTGGCATCGGAGTTATGAATATTATGTTGGTTTCTGTCGTTGAAAGAAGGCGAGAAATTGGTATTCGTTTGGCTGTAGGCGCAAAGCGTTCAGATATTTGGGCTCTCTTTTTAGTGGAAGCTGTGATGTTGTCACTGCTCGGGGGCACCCTCGGCATTACCGTAGGTATTTTTATAGGATATGTTATGGCTTTATTTTCGCATTGGGAATTCACTTTATTTTTAATGCCCCCTTTGCTGGGTTTTACCGTCTCCGTTGCAGTGGGTGTTTTCTTCGGTTATTACCCTGCTTATAAAGCCTCCCAATTAGATCCCATTGAAGCATTGCGATCGGAATAGACTTCTATGATTTGATTCAAATATAAGCGTACTCTAAATCATTTTGCCAAATAGCATGAGTAATATAATAAACCGAGGGGTTAGATAAATGTCAAAAAAATTAATTCAACGCATACTACTTTTTTTAACGAGCCTACTAATAGCATCACTGGTTGGTGCGCATCCTATGCCTTCACGTAGCGTATTCGTGACAGTTACTAATCTTTGCGATATTCCAATTCAATTTCATGTGGATAATAATTGGGGCAGTATTTATACGGGGGATCACCTTATTCAGGCTGCTGGTAATGTGAAAGAGGATCAAGGACGCAACACGCCAATAGATGTCGTAAACTTTATCTTTAGTTCAAACAATAATGAAGAATTTTATACTGTTTCTTATCAAGGAGCCACTTGTACCATCGATTATCCTATAATTAGAGACTATTATTTCTTAGATATTTTTATTGCTGGTTGTAATAGAGCGCCGACTTGTTCATTCAGGCCCAACTAAATCATTAATGAATGGGTGTAAACTATGAGCCGTATTAATTTAAAGGTCCTTCTTTTTTTAATCTTTTTAAGCGGTTTTTTCATGATGCCACTTGCTTCTGCTGGTATCAATGCTGTTAATGGTTTCTATATAGGGGGGGTTAATCTATAGCACATTTCAACCTGTGAGTGGCGCAGCTATAAATAGTAGTCTTATCCCGATAGCTGGCTACGTTAGACCTTTTGTGGGCTACCATTTTACAGACTATTTAGCACTAGAAATGGGGTATGATGATTTAGTGAATAATTCTTATGCTGGAGGAGATGGCACTGGGTGGGGAACACTTGGCCCAGATCATTATCGTTTATATGCCATAGATTTAGCAGGTAAATTTTTTATTCGGGCTTTAGTATTTATGCTAAAGGAGGAGCCGCTTATGTGCACCAAGATGTTTATAACAAAAGTTTTTGGCTTGATTTAGAACCCATTGCTGACAGTAAGGCCAATCGAATCTTGCCATGGGTAGGGGTTGGAATAAGTTATAACTTTACACAGCATTTTTCTTCCTCTTTAGAAGTAATACACCTTCAAGGTATTTCTCCCATTGGAAATATTGAGATGATAGGCTTAGGTATTTCATATGCTTTTTAAGAACATGCGCTAACTCTTTTAATTGATTAGAGAGTCTTCGGTATTCTCCATATTGAGCTAGCTAATCTATACAAGTTTCTATAGGACGTTCTAAAAGAGATAGCTCTCCCGGAAATAATTTTTCAGCGCCCCATTCGCTCCACGAGCCATTATAAAGCGCATGGTGGGGATGATTCATTAAATCGAGTGCAAAATTTAGAATAGGTGCTGTGATACCAGAGCCACAAGAAGTGACAATGGGTACATTAAGATCTACTCCAAGATCAATAAATTTCTTACGGATTTTATCAAGAGGAAGAAAGCAGCCATCTTTACCAAATAACGTAATAGAAGGTAAACAAAAGCTACCTGGAATATGGCCTCTGCGTACGCCTGAACGGGGTTCTATACCGCCGCTATACCGCACAGGATGGCGAGCATCAACGATTTGTTCTAGGGGAGTGGTTAAATTAATTTTAAGTTGTGATAGAGTGCGTAGAAATCGAGTTTCAAGATTAGCGGTATAGGTTTTGGGAGTGATAGAAGGTTGTCCTGATTCTAGTTTGCCGCCTACTCTTTTCCAGGCCTTAAAGCCGCCATCTAATATATAAAGCAAATTCGGATCATGACCAAACATCTTAAACATCCATAATGCGCGGCAAGCAGAATGAAGTTCACTATTATCATAGAAAATGATTTTATAATCATTGCGAATGCCTAAATTGCTTATTAACGTACTAATACGATTTTTATCTTGTATAAGAAAATGGGAGTGACAGGCATCGGGATGAGGATCGCTGAACATATCTATATTAAAAAAATAAGCATCGATAATATGTTCCATTAAAAATTCTTGCCCAGCATTGCGTTCGTCATGATGAAAGCTAGCGTCGAGAATAATAAGGTTCTTTTGGTTTTTACGAAACTTATCGAGTTGCGCGGAATTAATTAGCCAAGGCATTATTATATCTCAATGAGTATTTTCACTGGGCATATCTTACCATTTTTTAACTAGAGAAGAACCCTCTCACTGAGTTTATCAAATTGTTGCATAATCTGCTTCTCCGGTAAGGGAGGGCTTAAAAAATACCCTTGTACCATGTCGCAATTTTGCGCAGATAAATATTGTACTTGTTCTGCAGTTTCTACTCCTTCAGCCACGACTTCTAATCCAAGATGATGAGCTAATGCAATTATTGCCATTGTAATAGCAGAATCATTAGGATTATTTGGAATACCCTTAATAAAACTTTGGTCAATTTTCAAGAGAGTTAAAGGAAATTGTTTCAATTGGCTAATAGAAAAATAGCCGGTACCAAAATGATCAATGGAAATTTGTACCCCTGTTGCTTTAATGTCCGCCAGTATGGTCGTCGCTTTATCTGCATTGTCCATAATCGCTGTTTCTGTCACTTCTAACTCAAGATAATTTGGATTTAATCCAGTATCGTTCAGTACTGCTGCAATGATTTGAACAATTTCAGGGTGATAAAATTGCTGAGGAGAAAGGTTAACAGCAATAGGCATATGCGCATAGCCTGCCTCTTGCCATTGTTTAGTGGTTCTACAAGCTTCGCGAAGAGCCCATTCTCCCATAGGGTGAATCAAGCCGGTTTCTTCTGCAATAGGAAGAAATTTTTCAGGATGAATGATGCCAATTTCAGGATGTATCCAGCGAGTTAGGGCTTCAAGACGAGCAATCTGGCCTGTCTTAAGATGAAATTTGGGTTGATAGTAAAGGGTGAATTCATTGTTAGTGATTGCTTTACGCAGAGATTTTTCCATGTGAATATATTCAGAGGCTTCTGCATCCATCCCTTGGGTATAGAACCGAAAAGCATTTGCCCCGGCGTTTTTAGCTTTACTTAAAGCAATATCAGCATTCTTTCTTAAATCCTCCAATGAACCTCCTTCAGTGGGATAAATGCAGACACCTATATGGGTAATGAGAGAAATTCTATTATTTTCTATTTGGAGTGGCTGTGAGCACACATGTAACAGTTTATTGGCCACCGCGCTGGCAAACTTCGCTTTTCCTATGTCGTCTAATAGAATACTAAACACATTGTCTTCTGATTGAACTAATACATCTTCATTACGTAATGTATTAGTAAGTTTTTTTTCAATTTCTTTAAAAAGAAGTTCATTAGTAGGCTGTGCCAACGGTGAGGGGGTTGCGTTGGTTGGGTGGATATCCACCAATAAAAGAGCCAATAATTTATTCCGACGTTTGGCTCGGTTAATTGCCTTATTTAAAGTTTCATTAAAAAAAATAGAGTTTGGTGTGCCCCTTCGTTTATCGTAAGAAGTGAGCCATGAGAGAGGCATTTTACTATCTGAAGGAGGGAACATTTGCTCTTCTTTTACATCAATAGAGGAAGATTTAATATTTTTTGCGCTAACCTCATTAAGCTGTTTATTTAATTTCTCAATATATTGCCTGATGAATGATCGCATGAACCATCCAATACTTAAAACTAATAAACCTATTAAGGCTATGAAATAGAGTGATTTCATTTAACCTCCTGTCAAATGTAGGCGCTAAACCAGTAAGCACTTCTGATGGTATAATACCCTATATTAACGTACATAGGCATAGTATAGTAATAGGGTCTGTTAAATCGGGCTGGTATCTATGGCTAAAAATAAGATTCCGGATAGCTTATCTGAGAATATCAACAGGCGCCTCCATTCTTTCAAAGTACTTTTGCATCGCATCAAACGTTTAGCTCGCCATAAATTGGGTTATCCTGTTTCGTTATTATCTCATGTGGGCATTATTAGCAACCAGGTTTTTGGTATTAAACAAGGTTCACTTGCGAATATTTTATTAAATAATGTAGGAGATCCTTTTAAAGATTCTGAAACATCGCTGATGGAAGTCAAAAAACATGAGAGAATGTTAATCAAGATTCTAGCAAAATTTTATGGGCTCGCTAAAGATGATGCGAGAGGATATGTGACTACAGGTGGGACAGAAGGTAATTTTGCTGGAATATGGTGGTCCAAACGTTATTTGATTAATTATGCGATGTCTACATTATTGCAGACAGATGATGCTATAAAGTTACAGAGCAAAGAAGAAAAAGACTTGCTTGTTGCGTTGGCAAAAATACCTAACAATGATTATTTAAATCGTTCAGCGCAGCTACAAAAAATTCTTGATACCAGAGATGCAATTGCAGCCAATAAAAATATTATGCATCAGTTATTGACGCCGACAGTTTTTTTCACTAAAGACCATACTCATTATTCGGTGCCAAAAGTAGCTGAAATGCTAAATTTGAATATCAGACCTATTCAAGGAAATCCAGATGGATCCATGGATATAAATAATTTTAAAAAAAATCTTATCTTGAATATTGCGGCCCATCCTTATAGCCCCATCATTGTCGTTTGTAATATTGGCACGACTATTACAGGTACGATTGACGATATACCTAGCATTAAGAAAATCTTAGACAATATGGAGAAAAAACCCCATTTTACTATTCATATGGATGGAGCGCTAACAGGTTTCGTTTTGCCTGTATTAAGGCCATTTGGAGGAATTAAAAATTATTTTGAAGAACTAGGAGTCAATACCTTGGCTTTTTCGGCTCATAAATATCTAGGATTATCCCAGCCTTGCGGTATTATTTTGTCAAGGAAAAATTTTTTTGAAAAAGCGTTTGAAAAGGCAGAGCGCAGCGTGGAATACGTAGGAAATATTATTGATTCAACAGTCACAGGTTCACGTTCAGGGTTGAACGTACTAATGTTCTATAATGCGCTTTGCTCTATAGAGCTAGATAAAAATAAAAATAAATTAACAAAAATGGTGGCGGATAATTTCGAAAATGCCAAATATTTATATGCCCAACTTGTAAAAATACTCGGGCCTGACCAGGTTGAATATCCTTATAATTTTAATGTTATTTTTTCTAAGCCATCACTAGCCTTATCCAAAAAATACCAACTTATGTTGCGAGGGGAGACCGCAACCATCTGTGTGTTATCAAATGTAACAAAGGAATTAATTGATCAGTTCATTAATGATTTACAACTTGACAGGGAGATGACCATGAATAAGTTAGAGTATACTATTTGTACGTTAACGGTAGATCATCAAAAATCAGCAGTGGATCTTTTTACAAAATCTTTTTGTGATAGTGAGCCTATTACTAAATATCTGGGAATTAAGTATGACGATTATGAGGTTTTTGCTAAAGAAGTTGTAAAAAAAGCTGTACATGATGGCATGAGTATCGTTGCGGTTGATTCCCATGGCCGTGTTATTGCGTGTGCTATTGCCGAGGATATGGCTGATTTATTTCAGCCTAATCTGAAGCAATATCCTAAATTAAAACCTATTTTTGCTTTACTGGAGCAGCTTTCTGAACCTTTTTTATCAGGGAAAAAATTTATAAAAGGTAGAGTTGCCCATATTTGGATTGCCATAGTCAATGTAGACTATCGCGGAAAAGGATTATCAACTGCGATCGATATGGCCTGTGCAACCATATGTATGCGTAAAGGGTATGATTTTGCCTATGCTGAATTTACCAATGATATCAGCGAAAAAATCACGCATCATTACAAAATATACCAGCAATGCAACAGCATAAATTACAACGAATTTACTTATGATAATCAAAAACCTTTTAAAGGCTTGAATGGAAAGGCCGCAGCTTATATTATTGGTATCAAGCCAGGCGTGGAAATAGATTTATTACCAAGCTGTTATTCGGTTACAACCCAGGTTTCATAAGGGACATGAATGTAATATGGAAATAGTTGTTAACGAGAAGCAAATCTCAACAGAGGAAAGGGCTCAGGTCAGCCAGCAAGTGAAGGCGGAGCTAATTGAACATCTTTACCAAGGCTGTTTGCCGGGTACTATTTGCGGGATACCGGTAGGCATTGCTATTTTTGTTGATTTTTATAAACATACCCCCACCTATCCTTTAATTGCCTGGTTTGTAGTTTATAACCTGGGGTTACTGGCGTTAACAACTTTATTTTTTGCCTATACCCGCTATAAAAATAAAATTAGCCTTGATTCATGGTTGTCTGCTTACTCTATTAATATGTCAATCTGTGCTACTCTGTGGGGAGTTTGTGTCTTTCTTATTCCCGAACAGAATCTTCTGCGACAATATTTCGCTTTTATTGCTTTGTTTCTTCTTACGCCTGGTTATGCCACCGGTACCATAGGGCAATTTAGGCTGTGTGTTTTTACTCTTTCTTTGATTATAGTGCCGCTTATTGTATGGAATTTTATGAAAGGCACCTTTTTTTATAATTTAGTTGGCTGCTTCTCAGTTATCTATTTGATCTTTTTATGTGGAATTAATCGTCGTAGCACACAATGGTTTATCGATTCGTTGAAATTAAAATTGGAAAATACCTTGGTAAGCTACCAAGCAAATCATGATTTGTTGACAGATTTGCCAAATCAACGTTTACTGCCGCAGTATATAGAATCGGCAATAAGCTCAGTGAAGAATTTTGGTGGTACATTTGCCGTTGTTTGTTTTTCCTTAAATCGTATGGAAATAATAAATGATAGTTTAGGTCTTCAAGCAGGGGATTTGATTATTCAATCTGTAGCAAGTAGGTTGAATGAATTTATAGCGCAGCTCACAAAATCAAAAGATCAAAAAACACGCTACATTGTGACTATGTCGCGAAAAGATATTTTTAACATTGTGATTTTTCCACTAAACATAGAGAAGGAAGAAGATAAAATAAAATCATTTTTTTCCGTGTTGGACGAGCCTTTTTATTTAGAAAAACGTGGTGTTAAATTAACGGCCAGCATCGGAGTGAGTTTTTATCCAAAAGATGGAGAAAATGTCCAAGCATTATTAGGGAATGCAGATTCAGCTATGTTAAAGGCGAAACAAGCAGGTGGAAATCGCATAGAATTTTATAGAAAAGAAATTAATTCTCAGCTTCCTAAACAATTACAACTGGAAATAGATTTACATGCTGCACTTAAAAATAAAGAATTCGAAGTATATTACCAACCCTTAATTGATGTAAATCAAAATCAGATTGCGGGGATGGAAGCCTTGATTCGTTGGAAACATCCTCGCCAGGGCTTTATTTCTCCGATTCATTTTATTCCGCTTGCAGAAGAAACGGGGTTAATTGTTCCTATTGGCGAATGGATATTGAGGGAAGCATGCGCTCAAACTCGTATTTGGCATCAAATGGGTTTTCCTTTTCTCAAAGTCGCCGTTAATTTAGCGGAAAAGCAATTAAGACAAGATCATTTTTTATGGATAATAGACCATATCTTAGAAACGACAGGTTTAAATCCTCGTTTTCTTGAGCTTGAAATAACGGAAACAGCTATCTTGGACGAAGCTATTACTGCGTTGTTGAAAGAGTTTAAGAAAAGGGGCTTAAGTTTATCTGTTGATGATTTTGGGACAGGCTATTCTGGATTGAGTTATTTAAAGCGTTTTGCTATAGATAAATTGAAAATTGATCAATCTTTCATTCGAGATATTCCCGCCAGCAGCGATAGTATAACTATTGTTTCAGCCATTATAGCGATGGCAAAAGAACTCAGAGTAAAAATATTAGCGGAAGGTGTCGAGACCGAGGAGCAACTCACTTTTTTGCGTAAAAAAGGATGTAACTATATTCAAGGGTACTACTTTAGCAAACCAGTTGACGTCAAGGCATTTACTCAGTTATTGTTAAAATCACGTGATACTGTATCACATCCTATCGAAAAATAAGGCGAGATTTTAGGAAGGGAGAAGTCAAGATGAAAAGAGAAATGGGCAGGAATAAAAGAATCATAGCTTGTGCGCTGATATTTGGGGTGACAGCTTGGTCGCTTCAAGCAGAGGCTTCGGGGTATAAATTAGAGTTTCAGAGTGCTGCAACCTTGGCGGATTCAGGGGATGCAGCGGTGGTTGAAGATGCGGGCACTAATTGGTACAACTCTGCAGGTTTAGTACATTTACCGCAACAATTGGCTTTGTCGGGGATTGAAATTTATCAACAAACTAAATTTACCGGGTCAGTAGTCGCCCCTAATACATTACCCACCACACCCCTCCCTCCTGGAGCTTTTAATACAACAGGAGTGACGAATTCTTACCCGAATGCATTTCTTCCAGCTATGCATTATGTCTACCCTTTTAAAGAACGGTGGGCAGTAGGCCTCAGTGTTGTCCCTGCATGGGGATTAATGGAAGACTACGGCAATGCATTGTTGCGGTATAATCTCAACCGAATCTATACCAAAACTATTGATGTTTCACCCAGCGTAGCGATGAAAATTAATGAGCAATGGTCCATAGGTTTAGGGCCGGATTTTCATTATTTTTCAGTGCAAAGTAAAAATGCGGTGCGTACCCAAGTAGCTGGTACAGCAGGTGATTCTTTATCTAAATTTTCTGCAGGCAATTGGAATGAAGGCTGGCATGCGGGGGTATTATTTCGGGTGAATGATGCTACGCGATTTGGCTTAAATTATCGTTCAAAAATCGTGATGCATTTAAGAGGCTACAGTGATTTCGGTCTTTATGGAGTGGGCCTTTTTGAAACAAATCAATTCAAATTGAATATCCCCTTGCCTCCCACCACTTCATTGAGTTTTTATCACGATATGACGCCAGAGTGGGCGATGATGGGGACAGTTGCTTATGATCAATGGGGCGTTGTAAAAGCTTATAATGCACAAAATTATCAATCTATTAATCTTGTTGGAAGTCCGGTGTTGATAGCAGCATCTTCCCCCCAATATATGCAAAATACATTGGATTGGGGGTTGGGAACGCATTACCAATTAAATAATCAATGGATGTTGCGTGCCAATGTGAAATACGAACCCACTCCCACTAAAAATGCATATCGTGATGTGAATTTTCCCGATGGCAATAAACTGGGTGTTCAAATCGGTGCGCGTTATCAAATTAACAAAAAGCTGATGTTGGATCTGGTTTACGGGCATGTGTTTGTGCAAACTGCTCATATTAGTATCCAAAACCCTATCACGGCGACGAACACCGCTGGCCATGTGAATACCAGTATGGATTTAGCGGGTGCGCAGTTGGTTTGGAATATTTAAGAAAGAAAGCTAACATAATAATAAAAGGCTCTCCATGAATGCCCACGCGCTTGTTGTATTAGATACGCAAGCGCCACGCTTAATTTGCCGTGGCGAATGGAGTTTAACAAATCTTTCTAAAATAAAAGCAGATTTTCAAAAAATTGTTTGGCCTTATCCACAAGTGTTAACAGTAGATGGCCAAGCAGTGACAAGGATGGATAGTGCAGGTGCTTGGTTGCTCGCTCACTCGCTTAAGGAAATAGCCTCTAAAGGTTTAGAAACGTCATTACAACATTTTTCAGAGCAAGCTCAAATACTTTTAGCGCTGGTAGAAAAACGTGCAATAGAGCCGGCATACATTCCCATTCCTGTGCTGAAACGTCGAAATGGTATTGAACAGTTAGGATATACCGTCGTACAGCAGCTTGTTGAACTTAAAAATTTCCTGCATTTTACTGGAGAGCTGGCATTCGAATTTGTCGGTGGTATTTTCCATCCTCAACGTTGGCGTTGGAATGAGCTTGCGGCCGTGATTGGTAAAACCGGAGTGCAAGCGTTACCTATTATTGCACTTTTATCATTCATGATTGGTGTTGTGATTGCTTATCAAATGGGGAATCAGTTACGTAATTATGGGGCGAATGTATTTATAGTTAATTTGCTTGGATTATCAGTGTTGCGTGAATTTGGCCCCTTGATTACCGCTATTATGGTTGCCGGAAGAACAGGCTCCGCTTTCACTGCTCAGTTAGGAATAATGAAATTAAATCAAGAAATTGATGCCTTAAATACGATGGGAGTCACACCCGGGCAATTGTTATTGCTGCCCCGCTTATTAGGTCTTTTAATTGCCCTGCCCTTGTTAACAATGTGGGCCGACATATTTGGTATACTTGGCGGCATAGTGATGACGAAAAATATGCTGGATCTAACCGCCTATGATTTCTTGCATCGCTTTCACCATGAAATACCTCTCCGTGCTTTATTTATTGGTTTGGGCAAAGCGCCTGTGTTTGCTCTCTTGATTGGTAGTATCGGTTGTTTTCAAGGCATGAGAGTGCAAGGCGGTGCGGATAGTGTGGGCAAGCAAACAACACGCAGTGTGGTACTCGCTATTTTTTTCATTATTGTTGTAGATGCCATTTTTTCGATTATTTTTAGTAGGTTGAAATTGTGATAACTCAGTCCCCTATTATTGAGGTGAAAGATGTGAGTGTGCAACTGGGTGGAGCATGGGTGCATCAAAATTTGAATTTGTCTGTGAATCACGGAGAAATATTAGCCATTGTAGGGGGGAGCGGTTCAGGCAAAACTACTCTTTTACGTGAAATGCTTATGTTGCAGCGTCCTAATTCTGGATCAATACGCGTATTTGAGCATGAGCTAATGACAGCATCATCTGCAACTTTGTTGGAAGTGCAGAAACGTTGGGGAGTTTTATTTCAAGAAAATGCTTTATTTAGTTCTTTGACTGTAGAAGAAAATGCTGCTTTTCCTTTGCGTGAGCATACAAAATTAGATGACAAAACAATTAAAGAGTTGGCTATTCTTAAAATTTTATTAGCAGGCTTGCCCAGCAGTGCAGCTATAAAATATCCCGCAGAATTAAGTGGAGGAATGCAGAAACGAGCAGGGATAGCTCGTGCTATTGTTTTAGATCCAGCCCTGCTTTTTTTAGACGAGCCTACTGCAGGGCTTGATCCGGAGAGTGCAGATGCTTTTGATGAGCTCATATTAAACTTACAAAAGACCATGGGATTGACTATTGTAATGGTGACGCATGATTTAGATAGTTTGTGGCATGTCACGAACCGCGTAGCTTTTCTAGGTGAAGGCCACGTATTATGTGTAGATGCTATGAGTGAGTTGGTGAAAAACCCTCATCCGCTTATTCAGGCATTTTTTAGGGGGGCCCGAGGACGTGTTGTGCAGAGGCGTTATGATTAAGGATGCATATGGAAACCAATATTAATTATACGGTCATTGGAGTATTTGTCATTTTATTGGTTGCTGTGATCACCCTCAGTGTGATTTGGTTGTCTTCCGGGTTTTCCACAGATGAATACACTACCTACCAAGTCTGGATGAAGGAGTCTGTTAACGGACTAGCAATAGATGCGCAAGTAGAATTTAATGGTGTGGATGTGGGCACAGTTAAAAGCATTGAAATTAGTCAAAAAGATCCTCAAGTTGTTATTTTATTGTTAAGTGTAAAGAAAAATACCCCTATTACTTTAGGAACGAATGCCATGCTAAATATGAAAGGTTTTACAGGCATTGGTTATATTGCTTTAATTGATAAAGGAACCGATACCAGGCCGTTAAAAAAATTATCAGGCCAGCTTTATCCTGTTATTAATACAGCGCCATCGCTGCTAGTGCGATTTGATACAGCGATGACTAAGCTAAATGAAAACTTACATCAAGTAAGTGTTTCTATTCAGTTACTCTTAGATCAACAAAATTTACATTCCATTAAACAGATTTTGCAAAACATGCAAACTGCAACTCAATCTTTGCCTGCGCTTTTGCAAACAAGTCACAGGGCCATGCAAATTATTACTATGCAAACATTACCTGCCGCTAATCAAGCGCTGGCCAATTTAGACGTTATCACGCGCAATATGGCGAGTGTATCGGGTGATATAAAACAAAATCCCGCTATACTGATTCGGGGTATGCAATCTCAAATGCTAGGGCCAGGAGAAAAATAATCCAATGATTTTAAATAGGAATACAATATTTATTATCGCAGCTTCTTTTCTGTTATCGGCTTGCTCCGTTTTTTCTCCGATTAAAACAGACCAACCTACTTCTTATCTATTAAATACTTTACCTAAGCCTATCACTAAAAAACCCAAACATAGGATGACTTTAATAGTGGCTCCCCCGTCAGCTAGTCAAATTTATAATACAACGCAAATGGCTTACACCCTACAATCCTATCAAATTTCTTATTTTGCTAAAAACCGTTGGGCAGATACGCCGGCACAAATGGTGCACTCATTATTAGTGCAAACATTACAAGATATGCATTATTTTTATGCTGTAGGTATGCCCCCTATGTCAGGCTATTACGATTATGTACTCAATACACAATTATTGCAGTTTGAACAACGCTTTTCTGGCGATCTTAGCCAATTTATTATCACGCTTCGTGTACAACTCGTCAAAATGGGAAATAATCAAATCATTGCCACTCGGCAATTTACAGCAGTGGAACCTGCGCTAGAGAATACACCGCATGGCGGCGTAGTTGCAGCAAATCGGGCAACGACAAAAATCTTGGCGCAAGTAGCTAGATTTTGTTCTGTAAAATTGCAGTAACTTATTCCTTATAGGAATGACGGTGAGAGGCGATCCTGGGGGGCAAAGGCGGGGGCGGAGGTGAATCCACCCAAATAGGAATAATAGCCCCTTTCTGCGAAGTGTAACGTGACACCATAGTCGGAGAGCCAAAAATATAAAGGCTGCTGTTATCGAGTGCAGCAGTGAAAATTTTCTTATCGGATGACACGTTCGCATGGGACCAATTACGTGTCCTGGCGTAGATTGTATCACCATGCAAATATTGTCCTTCGAAACGGGAAGCATCGATGATGTCCACATTCATATTAGTGGTAGCGCCAGCCAATCCAATGCGGGCCTTGCCACTGGCGTTAACATAGAGGCTATTGCTATTAATCCAATAAACATAAACGCGGCTGCTATCATTAGCGGATATTTTTTTCAAATTCACATAACCTACTACGGTCGTTGTTCCATTTCCTCCTGCATTAATACTCAAAGAATCGCTATCAGCTCCTAAAATGTTGACTTCCCCATTACCCTCATGCGAGATATTTTGAATTCCAACGTGACCATCTACTTTAACATTTCCTTTCCCATTGACTTTGATGCTTAAAGAAGGTGTATTGGCACCTAGGATAGCCACGGTACCGGAGCCTGTTTGGCTAATATGAGTAAGGTTCATATTGCCAGAGAGAAAAATATTACCACAATCGCATGAGCTAATCATGAGATGATCGCTCAGGATATCGCGGCCATAAATGTGGCTAGTGCCAAAGTTTTTTAATACGCGTAGATTATGTATATTAATCCGGACAATCACATTTCTAAGGCAATCTTTGCTTTCTTTTGCTTTATGGACATATAACGTATTATTAATCATTTCTACTATGATTTGACGTGTCGCGGCATTGGGTCCTACGATGAAGACACTATTGCGTTCTGTCCTGCCTGAAATTTGCACTTGAAAATCGCCAGCTAGGCTAATGTTGGTGAACTCAGGAACGCGTACCATTAAAGTGGTTATGGCTTTGGAAGGAGGTGCTGTATTGTCGTATTGTTCAATGTTATTGGGATTACCCGTAAAATACCATGAGTCCGCATTTTTGACCCAATTATTAGAATTAAGATTAATTTGGTGTGCCCATGTTTCTTTCAGTAAATTTTGATTTAGCTGGGTCTGATCATAACTGCTGTTACTAGAGCAAGCTGTGAGCATCAAAAAAAGTAGGATAATAGTGCTTAATAAACTAAATTTCTGCATGACATTCCTTGGGATGTGAATCAATGAAATTTATCATAAACGAAGAGGAGATTAAAGATATAAAGACTAGGTATTAGGCATTCCTTTTCTCCTTCAGCCCTTAGAGAGATCCTTAGTTAGGCATTTTTCAACATATAGATATGCCCGTAAACTGGCTCATTATTTTGCAAGCGAGTTATTTTTTCCTCATAAGAAAGAATAGAGAAATGCTGAGTTGTTACAAGCTTATCCAGATAGGTTTTATGATGAGAAAATCGGCCTGATTGATTCATTTTAAAAAGAGGCGATTCACTTATTTCGGCGTTAAACATAAATAATCCCGCGGGACGTAGAGCTTGATATATAAATTGAAAAAGCTTGTCCAATTCTCCAATATAGACTAAGGCATCGCCTGCGAGTATCAAATCATATTGAGCTATCTTATCTTCTAAAAAATGGGTGATATCAGTGTGGATTAATTGGTCGTATAGGTTTTTCTGGGCAGCGATGTTTAGCATATTTGCGGATAAATCAATACCAGTTAATGTTTTCGCGTAGCGTTTAAAAGGAGCACTACAAAGCCCTGTTCCACAACCAAGATCGAGGATATCCAAGGGTTTATTTGTAGGCGCATATCGCGAAAACACCTTCTCAAATAGGGTGGGAAGTTGATAGTCTAAGGCAGTGAGTAAATGGGGTTCGTAATGGTCAGCATAAGCATCGAATAAGGATTGAATGTAGTCCGGTGGGGCTGCAAGTAAATGCTGATTCTTTGAAAGAACGCTAATAGTATAAGCGACTGCTTTATTATCGGGTTGTAATCGCAAAGCTTCTTGAAAATGATGCATAGCAAAGCTAGCATGTTGCTTTGCAAGAAAAGCAACCCCAAGATTATTGTGAGCAGAAAATAAATCAGGGTCCACAGCGAGCGCACGTTGATAATACTGAATTGCCGTATCTAAGAATCCTTGTTGCATATGAATATAACCTAAGTTAAACAATATTTGAGTATCTTTCGATTGCAATGCTAGGGCATTTTTATAATGCAATTTTGCTTGATTAAAAGCGCCTTGCTTCAGATAACAAGTAGCTAAATTAGATTGGGTTTCAAAATGATAAGGTTGTGCTATTTCAATAGTGATAAATTCAGCAAGAGCTTCTTCAATATTATTTTGTTTCATAAAAATGCAAGCTAAATGAAAACGTGCGGCAAAATGTTTCGGCTCGTATTGCAACAATTTTTTATAAATAAGGGTGCCTTCAGAGAATAAATCTTTTTTTATAAGAGCTAATCCCAAATTGTAATAAGCGTCTACGTAATTTTCGTGTTTAGTAATAGCTTTGTGGTAGTAATGAATTGCTTCGTCTAATTTACCTTGAGCATAATAGACCGTTCCTAAATTATTAAAAGCGGGCGCGTAGTCTGGATAATGCGCGATTATATTTTGTAATACCTGAATAGCTTGGCTAAATAAGCCCTGTAGTTTGAGCGCATTGCTGAGATGGAGAGAAATGATAGGATTTCTAGCATCGTATTTTATGGCCTTTTTTAAATATTCAACTGCATCAGAAAAATGATCTTGCTGAATGCACAAAATGCCTAATCCGTGTAGTGCTTCTACCCTGGTCGGATGATCGCGCAAAATAGTAAGATAGCCAATTTTTGCTTGCTCTAGCTCGCCTGATTGATGCAAGGCGCAGATTTTTTCAATGTCGGAATTTTTTTCCATGTATTTTCTCAAGTTATAACATGGTCTTTATCAGGTTTAATACTCTCTTCAATGACAACGGTAGCAGAGGAATAAGCAATAGAGTCGGGGCTTTGAATTTCATTTTTTTTAAACGAGGAAGGTTTTACAAAAGAGATTAAATTTTCATTATAAATAGAAAAAATGGGCTCCTTGAAGTTAATCATCCGGGGATCAATAATATGTAATAAATGAGTATAATTTTTATTATCTCGGAAACTCATTTTGCCTGCTAGATCAGTATAGGGGGTAGTGATACCGGTGATAGTAGCGGCTCCACCTGGCAGAATTACTTTAGGAGTGATAACAAAAGAATTGCCCAGATTGGTTTCAGTAACGCCTTCGTAAATGAGTGTTTCTGTGGAATCATTAACTAGTCTTAATGTAAGGATGCTATTCGTAGGCGAGTTAAAAGCAAAGCCTAACTGGCTTATTAAAAAGAAACTAAAAGAGATAATGATTATTGCCATTTTTTTCATAAAATACCTCCAGTCATCTAAGCTTCACTTAAAAAGTGAATTGTTACTATTTATTGGGATCCTATGATTTTTTCTTTTTTTTCTCCTACGTCTGCTTTTTTTCTTAGCATTTACTGTTCGATGTATTTCTTTTAACATTTTTTCACGTTGATCGTATGTTGCTGAATGAAACTGTTTCCACCATTCTGCTAATTCTTGCACTGGTTCCTCGGTTTGTGCCCGCAACAATAGTAGATCATACCCTGCCCGGAAACGCGGATGCTCTAGAAGTAGATGAGATTCTCGTCCTCGTCTATAAAACCGATGTTGCAATAAGCAAATCTCACGTATGGAAAATTGCATGACACGCGGGATAGTTAAACGTTCCGTTTGCTGTTTAATAATATGTTGTATAGATTTTTCAACAGCGATATAAGCAGACATTCCTTCTGATTCTAAATGTATGACTTGTTCTGATATGGGCTTCCATAAGATAACAGCAAAGAGAAATGCAGGAGAAACAGTTTTACCTTCTCTGACACGCTGATCAGCATTAACCAGTGCAGCATTCAAAAGTGTTTTACTCGCATTTGAATAGATAAATAATTTGGATATGAGATGATATTTTTGCAACAAATTCATGGTGGAAAGCATTGCACCACTCTGAAATATTTTTAATATTTCTTGGTAAAGTCGGGCAGGAGAAACCTGGTCTAGTAAATGGCTCAGTTTCATCAAGGGTTCTTCGGTTTCAGGTGTGATATGAATGTTGAGCTTGGCAAGAAAGCGCACTGCACGTAATAAGCGTACGGGATCTTCTAAAAATCGCTTTGTAGGATCGCCAATCATATGTAATGCTTTTTCTTTGATATCTTGCATGCCGCCAACGAAATCGACAATAGAATAGTCCGCAATATTGTAATAAAGCGCATTAATTCTAAAATCACGCCGTATCGCATCGTCTTCAATTGTGCCATACACGTTATCTCTTACGATCATGCCCTGATGGGATTTTCCCTGTCCTTCTTGTGCATTTTCATGATGAGTACGAAAAGTGGCGACTTCAATGACATCATGCCCAAATAAAATATGAGCTAATCGAAAGCGTTTTCCGATTAACCGACAATTCTTGAAGAGATTACGTATTTCCTCGGGCCGCGCATTGGTCCCGATATCAAAATCTTTAGGCGTGTGCCCTAGTAGTAAATCACGCACACAACCTCCAACCAGGTAGGCATTAAATCCTGCTTCGTGAAGACGATATAACACCTTTAACGCATTGCGACTGATAGCGCTACGTGAAATAGTATGTTCCGCACGTGGAATAATTAGGGGTTCTAATTTATTTTTAACGGGGGTCTTTGTTTTTGTAATGGCTGTTACAAAATTTTTTAACAAGCTTATAATTTTATATTCCTCTCATATTATGACTTACCAAATGCAAATATTTGCGTATAATACCACTTTTCTTTGTTTTAAATCTATACAAATTACGCACCGCTCCCTTCGTCTAGTGGCCTAGGACATCGCCCTCTCACGGCGCAAACACGGGTTCGAGTCCCGTAGGGAGCGCCATATTAATCAATATGTTACAAATATAGCGGATCAAAAATTAAACATCTTCCTTCTTTTTTCCTTACTATCCCGTATGTATATTTGATTTGGCTGTAGTGAATCATCTGTAAATAAATTTAGGGTGTTTCTTTATTAGTTCATGTCGATTAGCATTAGGCGGATATCTTTAATTCACGGAAGGGTTTATGACTGTAGGTAATCCAGAGTTATATAAAATGATTATTTCTGCCTTTTTAGATGGTGGCATTGCTTCTGTGTTTAATTATTACAGTAGAAAAACACTAACGACATGGAAAAATGCAAAAGAGGAAGAGAAGCTAGCTTACATATATTTTATTAAGTTAAGTTATCTTGCCGCTTTTAATAGACTAATTAAGAATTATGTCAATGCCCTCATGCAGCAAGCAAGTGCTTCGATGAATGATGTTAAAGTAGCAAATGTTAGCACGACACATCAAATATCTATTCTAGTTGCTGCTGAGATGAATAAATTAATTAAAACTAAGGAATTTGAGAAGCAATTAGAGCAATTGCATAATGTAGAGGGTATTTTCAAAGATTTTATCGAAATTAAAATCAAAGAAGAAATTTTGTTGAAAATGTCGCAAACAAGCATTCTGCATTATCAGTTACTTACGCAATCATTGGATTCAATAAAATATTCATTGATATATTGAATGGGTTTTGTAAAAGATAAAAAAAATATCGAAGCATTTTTTGTTTTTCAAACCTGCCTTGTTGTGAAAAAAATAGATGAACATTCTGAAGCGTTGTTGAAGGTGCTATTAGAGAAAGCTAATATTAAAAAATCAGAGGGCGATCGTATTTTAAAGGCTCAGCTTGCTGGAGTGGCTGAATTGCTGGTTGCGGAAGTATCCGACAAAGAAAAAATTGAGAGAGCTTCCAAAATGTACAATGAATCAGTTAATAAATAACTTAGCAGGCTTAGCAAACCTACCAAGCAAAGGTGCCAAATGATATATAGCGCGTTACTCTCTTATGGATTTCTTTACTTATCAGTGTTATTACTTTGGATGCCTGGTTGTCGAAAGTATCCTGCGTGGGGTTTGGTTCTATTAATATCTATTATTTTGGGATTAACCAGCCATCAATTGGATATAATTGCCATCATTCCAATTATTTTATTAGCTCTCGCTGCTTATTATAGTCAGGCAGAGCGAACGCATATTCTTAGGCGTGTGATAGCAGGCATATTCGTTATCATTTTGAGTATTGGATTGGCGGCGCATCAGTTGCCAGGATTTCATAATCTTAATGTGCTTGATCACGTCTATATTAGTAATAACGCTATTCCCTTCACGTTGTATCTTAATTTCGATAAAACTGTTGTGGGTATTTTTATTCTCGGCTTTGGTTGTCAACTCATTGCTAGCAAGAAAGAATGGTTACAGTTGTTTAAGCAAATAGCACTGAAAGCACCGATAGTAATTTTGGTGGTTATTGTCGCGGCATTTATTTTAGGATTTGTAAGATTTGATCCTAAAATTCCAGATAGTATTTTTATTTGGGCGGTCACTAATCTTTTATTTGTGTGTATGGCGGAAGAAGCTTTTTTTCGTGGGTTCATTCAAAAAAACTTATCATTGATGATGAAAAAAATAAGATATGGCAATTATTTAGCACTTTTAATCGCTGCAATTTTATTTGGTCTGGCGCATTATGCTGGCGGGATAAAGTATGTGATATTGGCGACAGTTGCAGGCACAGGGTATGGGTGGGTATATATGACAACCAAGCGCATTGAAGGGAGCATACTTACCCATTTTGGATTGAATTTAACGCATTTTCTGTTTTTTACTTATCCTGCTTTAGCGGGCGTAGCTCTTGCTAGCTAGCATACGCCCTATTTTTCTAAAATGGGGTGACTAATGGAATGCATTCTTCAGTCAGCGTGCTTGTAATATATCTGTTGCACTGCGAACAAAGGCTGGTGTTGTTAAGATAAACTCTTCTCCATTGGTTTTTTTGAAAGTAGCTTCAACAAAAACTGTTTCCCATCCTTTATCAAGCGGCTCTAATTTGACAGAATATTCACAACCATTATCTGTACAGTGACCATTTTCAATTGTTTGTGATTTTGGTGTGAGCTTTGCTGTGAATTTTCTAAAGTCCCTTGCATTAGGATTAATGATTTCCCATAATTGGATTTTTTCCGGCTGTGTGCTTGTTACCAATTTTTGTAATTGTCCTTGCGTGTTGCTTGCCCATGTTAAAGAAGGACGTGTTTCATGTTGTACGATAGTGCGGTAATAAGATAATAAAGCGGGCTCAACTGCTTGCTTCATGTTGATATAATGTCCTTCCTGGGGAAATACCCTGATTTCAGTTTCACCTGGCAAATCAGCTACGTAAAGAGCAAGTGAGTCAGGCACAAAGAAATCGTCTTGTCCTGCGCTTATAATATATTTTGGAATGCTCAAACGACTTTTATATGAATCACTTTCTTTACCTTTAAGATAAGCGAGCGGGTCTTCAATTTGCATTAATTTTGCGAAAGCGGGGGTAGCTAAACGCGCAGGGATATTTTGCTGAACGTAATCATAAAAAGCAGGCATAGGCCAGTTATTGCCATAGCTTTTATAAATATGATCAATATTTTTTTGAGTATTTAAAATATCAATAACAATTGGCACAATAGCATTCACACGAGAATCGGCAAGCGCCGTGAGCCAAGTAGCCCATCCACGTTTAGATGCGCCTGCAATAACAAAATGATTAACGGTAATATTTTCTTTAGCAAGAATTGCCTGAGTTGCATCCATTGCTTTTACAACGGCTTTTGTCATGGGAAGATGCAATGGCCAGGCTGTATTATTGTCTGGATCATCCATAAAACGATTCCATGAATAAGCAACAATACCGTCTTCTTTTCTGGGTATATTTGTGGAGTCTGGAAAAGTGAGATATTGATTAGGAACATCTTGTAAATCAACCACTATAGTATGGGTTTCTGTGGCAATGCGTGCAAAATCAAGTTGTGCAGGCGCGGGATTATCTTTTGCTTGTGGGTAGCGCGTACCGCCATTGACTAATAACAAAGCCTGGTCAGAACTGATTGTATCTGGCTTATAAATAATTAACGTATGTTGCCATGGTGTACCATGGCCCTCTTTAGGCCAAATCTGTGATGTTAATAAATAAGTGTTAATTGAAATTTTTTTCTCTGGATCATTATTACTGCTTTGTAAAACCCATGCTGGGGAAGGGATATTTTCTTTTTCTGCAATGTAGCAGCCCAAGACTCGTTGTGGATTTTGAATAAGGACTTGCTGGTCACAGTTATCGGCCGCAGCGAAGCTGCCTTGGCTTCCAATAAAAACCAAGCTTATTACAACCAATTTTACCCACTGATTCATGGTCTTTCTCTCCAGGTTTTTGTAAGTACCGCTAGAATTTCCATCGCTACATATGCTTATGGGGTTCTTTGCGGGCAATGGCATTCGGTTAAGCATTGCTGCTTCTCCATTTAGTGTAAATTTTATTAGAGCATCTTGGAAAATGGCGGCCAGGCCTTATTTTTTGTCTCAC
>JAJNBC010000011.1 GCA_021156085.1 Gammaproteobacteria bacterium
CCAAGAAGTTGCATCGACCATCAAGTATTTATAGCCTAAGCTGGGGAACGTGGTCTTAAAGGTGCCTTCCAATAAGAGCGGCATTAAGCAATGTTTATCGTGGGCCGCTTTTTCAAGCGTAAAATCCAATTCTTTTTTCACGTTCGTTTGACTTCCCACCCCTGTTTTTTTTGAATACGTCTCTGTACCAAATAACAAGACAACATGGCTTCGACTGACACCGTCTCGCATTTGGGATTCCACATCGCCTACCATGCGGTCTAAATCGAACCAGACCTGAACACCCGCTTTCTTCAAGTAATGACTCATCTCTTTGAGAAACGTTTGGAGTTGGATAAACCGAGGTTCATTTTCTTTTCCCCAGGCATAGCTAAAAAAAACTTGAGGCTTGGCGATCAAAGTAGGCACGGGAAGATCGTATTTTTTCCCTGCGCCAAAATACGCGTCGCGTTTTTCGACTTGCATGCGTTGGATAGTCCCTAAAAAGGCTTCTAAAGCGTGGCTTGCTTCTAATCTTTGTAGGCGAGAGTGAGGCACCATCAGTTCGGGTGATCGAGAAGAAGCTTGCATACCATGAGTTCTCCAAGTGAGTCATTGTGATAATTGTCAGTATACTAACAGCGAAAAAAGGGGGCAGTTTACCACAGCCTCATAAAAGAGTCTGTACGATATTGGATAATTTTTTAAGGGTTAAGTTCTAGCACTCTTTCAACAGTTTTACCTATCTTCTTAAAAAACACATGTACAATGTTCGCCCTACGTCTGACTTCAAAGCAACCGTTTAAAGGAGTAGCTATATCATGATATAGCCAACACAACGAAATCACTCTTACAGCAATGAAATGGACTCATCCACCTTTTAAATCGGCGTCATAGTGCGCCAAAATGGTGAAGTGTTTTTACCATTTAATAACAAGATGGAGAGCCCAATATGAAGATTACAATACTTGGTATTGATATTGCAAAAAAAAAAATGTGTTCCAATTACACGGAGTAGATAAGCAAGGAAAAGCGCTGCTGACAAAACAATTGCGCCGTTCTGAATTACTCCCATTTATAGCAAATCTTCCTCCTTGCTTGATTGCCATGGAAGCCTGTGCTACTTCAAACTACTGGGGCAGAAAATTTGAGTCCCTCGGGTCATACCGTTAAATTAATCAGCCCGCAATATGTTAAGCCATTTACCCAGGGACAAAAAAACGATCGCAACGATGCACAAGCTATTGCAGAAGCGGCCAGTCGGCCCTCCATGCGTTTTGTTTCTATTAAAACAGTTGAACAACAAGATATTCAAAGCATTCACCGCATCCGACAGCGACTAGTTGCTCAACGCACCGCTTTAAGCAACCAGATTCGCGGATTGTTGGCAGAGTATGGCGTAGTGATTCCACAAAGCATTTCCCATATCCGAAGCCGATTATTAGCTATCGTAGATAACACAAGCCATGAGTTAACGGCTTTGACCTGTGAATTAGTCAGTGAGCTCTATGAAGAGTTTAAATACCTTGATCAGCGCATTAAAAAATGTGACAGGCAAATCAAGCGTGTTTTTTCCAAAAGTGAAGCTTGTCAACGTATCGCCCAGATTGAAGGTGTTGGCCCTATCATTGCAACGGCTGTCGTTGCTACGATAGGCGATACTAAATATTTTAAGAATGGCCGACAGTTTGCTGCATTTTTAGGACTGACCCCAAGACAGCACTCTAGCGGTGGAAAACCTTTTCTGTTAGGAATTAGTAAGCGGGGAGATTGTTATTTAAGAATGCTACTGGTTCATGGCGCGCGATCTGTGATGTATGTTGTCGATAAAAAAAATGATCCTAAAAGTGAATGGCTTAAACGGCTTAGAACACGCCGTGGCATTAACAAAACCTGTGTGGCATTAGCGAATAAAAATGCTCGCACTATTTGGGCATTGCTAGCCAAAGGAGAAAATTACCAAAAAGCAGCTTAACAAAAATCAAATTTTAGATTAGTATTTTTTTGACCAACGAGTTTGCGAGAGATAAAAACGCTTGATGTAAATTAGGTCAGACCGGCTCTTTCAGAACCTGCTTATCTTGGCGGTTTTTAAAAACCGATACGGCAATGAGGCGAAAGAGCGCGAGTTTCATCAGGGCACGAGCATAACAAGACTATGCTCACTAGGATGCCGGATAGGCAAATGCAAACCTGATTACTAACAGCGAATTTGTCTTTCTCAAAACGGATGAGTCCATAGGCAAGATAAACGATTCTACTTGACAGACGCTAACGGTTTGATTGAGAATATATTTTTTTAGGAATCCATCAAAACGAGTAGGACGATTTAGCCTAACTTTCCGTTAAGCCTCATTTTGTAAACCCGATGTCATCGTGTTGTTTAACAAATGAGGTTCTCATGCAGTTTCATACAGCACCACCCGCTCGCCACGTACTAGAGCTAGCTCCTAAGCATGTTCGACAGCAGCGTGTGTCGATTACAAAAGCGGCGCGTAAAAGAACTATTGCGCAATCCATCCAAACGCTTGCCACAGGCAGCTTTGCTGCTTTGAGAAGCCGTTACAACCAACGCTGTATTGTTAAAATCTCTTATACCAAAAATACAAAAAGACGGTCTTGGGCAGCGCATGGAGCCTATCTTCAACGTGAACACGCGCAAAATAAACATGAGAAAGGCTACGGGTTCAATCAAACTAGTGATTCTGTTGACTTAAAAAGAACACTTCTCGAGTGGCAAAATAACAAAGATGAGTATCTGTTCCGTTTCATTATTTCTCCTGAGAATGGTCATAAACTGGATTTAAAAGAACACGCGAAAGCACTCATGAACCAGCTTGAAAACGATTTAAAAACGAAACTGCAATGGGCTGCGATTGATCATTACAATACAGACCATCCTCACTTGCATATCTTAGTTCGCGCAAAAGACCAACGCGGCCACACACTGACAATTGATCGTGATTATCTATCGCATGGCATCCGCCACCGCAGCCAAGAACTTGTTACGCTGAAATTAGGCCTAAGGCTCAACCATGACCGTGTGCAAGCCCGTAAAAAGCAAATAGAGTATGAATATCTCACGGAACTGGATCGCAGCTTACGCCATAAGGCGATCAATTCTATTGTTAATTTTAGCCAACCTGCTTTAGGTGGTTCCACAATACGTGAATTGCGCCTGCTCGAAATAGAGCGATTAAAATTTCTAGAAACGCTCGGTCTTGCTGAAAAAATCGGTAAGAAAATGTGGCAACTCAGCGACAACTTGGAGCCAACCCTACGCGAAATGCAACTCTCGAATGATATTATCAAGTCACGCGCGAGGCATAACGTTCAAACACTAACGTACGATTTACCCGCCCCCACTCAACTACAAGAACACCAACCTCTTACAGGTAAAGTCGTTGGCATGGGATTAGAAAATGAATTACAAGACAAGCGTTATTTATTATTAGAAGGTACTGACGGCAAAGTTCATTATATTCAAGCTACCCACAGCATGATTAAAGCAAGAGATAATTTTGAGTTCGGGAACGGTCATGTCATTACACTTGAAAAGAAAAAATTCGTCAATCGACAATCTGAACCCATCGAATACATTCAAGTGCAGAGCCACCGTACCTTAGATCACATGCAAAAAATACCTGCTTCACGACTAGACCATGATGTCATTGAATTCGTGAAAACACATCATATTGAACCCAAGCATCATTTCCCAGTACACTCTTTTGCGCATGAATATTCAGCAGCGATGACAAAGCGATTTCATCAACTCATTCAGGAAAAAGTGATTGTGCATCAACAAGACCGCTATCATTTGGCACACGACTGGCAAAAACGATTATCCCATGCCACTTCAAAACAACACCAAACGCTGTGCTGGAATAGGAGACATCATTTCGAAGGTTGCAGAGGAAGCAATAAACCGTACCACTAAAAATACATAGATAAAAAATAATCTCGTTCTCGCTGATTTTATAATGTTAATAGGTGGTCAGATACATATCTGATAGATCATAGATATTGAACTATTTATAACTATTTAAATAATTTTGATATTTTTAATATTATATTGTATTATTTTGTGCTCTATAGTGACGGCTACGAAAAGTATATTTATTATAAAACGCAATTGTGTCTGCGCGCAGACACAATTAGTCGATAATACCAGCGCAGACAATTTTATAGAGACATTATGAATAAACCAGCTCCTTATATAGATGAAAATAAACTTTTTGACGATATTAGTCATCTCATTGAGATCACTCAAAAGCGAGCATTACGTGAGGTAAGTCGAACGGGTGTTATGCTTTACTGGTATATCGGCCACCAAATTAATAGTGCTATTTTAAAACATGCTCGAGCTGAATATGGCGCCCAAGTTATTAAAAATATAGCCGATAAATTACAAATAAAATATGGTGATGGATTTGGTTTAAGAGTTATTCACAGGTGCATACAATTTGAAAAGTTATTCCCTGACGAAAAAATTATATTATCGCTTTGTTTTCATTTAAAATGGACGCATTTTGTTGCTCTATTAAGTATAGAGAATAAATTAAAACGCGAATTCTATGCTGAAATGTGTAGAACAGAACGCTGGAGTACTAGAGAGCTTAATCAGAAAATTGAAAATATGCTTTTTGAGAGAACAGCAATTGCAAAAAAATCAGATGAAGTGATACAAACAGAAATTATAAAACTACGCGAATCAAATATCATTAAGCCTGATCTTATAATACAAGACCCTTATATTTTTAAATACCTTAATGGCCATCAAATTAATGATGAAAAAACACTTGAAGATGCAATTTTGGATGATATTGAAGAATTCCTATTAAGTATGGGCAATGGATTCACTTTCCAAGAAAGACAAAAAGTGATAGAAATTGATGGTGATTTTTTCAAAATAGATTTATTAATGTTTCATAGACGGTTACGTTCAATGGTCGCGATTGAACTCAAAAAAGGTAAATTCAAGCCATCCGATAAAGGACAAATTGAATTATATCTTCGATGGCTAGAAAAGCATGAGATGCAGGCAGGCGAGAATCCGCCCATTGGAATAATATTATGTTCAGAAAAATCAGATGAACGTGTTGAGTTACTTCAGCTTGAAAAAAGTGGAATACGGGTTTCTCAATTTATAACAGAATTACCGCCAAAAGAGATTTTTGAAAAACGCTTGCATGACGCCATTCAACGCGCAAAAGAATCAAATGAAAGTGTAAAGCTGCTTGTTAGCAACGATCATAAAAAAGAAAACAACATTTAATATATTAGAATACCTGGTTTTCATACCTATTCTTGATGGTATAAAATAATCAATCTTGCAGTGCAGTATTTACGCTATTCAATTTCTATGAGTTTTGCCACTGCATTCGCTTTATGCTCTGGCGCTAAATGTGCATAGCGCAATGTCATTGCTAAATCAGAATGTCCTAGCAGTTCACGTACTGTATTTAAATCAACACCTACCATCACTAATCTAGATGCAAAATGATGACGCAAATCATGCCAGCGAAAATTTTCAATACCAGCACTTCGTAACAAGGTTGTCCAACTTTTTTTGACATTGTCAAAGGGTTTTCCATCTTTCTTCGAAAAAACAAGTTCTTGGCTAGCTGTTTGTTCGCGCCATGTTTTTAAAACATGCAGCGCTTGTAAATTTAAAGGAACATGCCGAGTTTTTCCGCTTTTTGCAATATCACCTACAATTGTTAATATCGCTTGCTCAAAATTTATATTTTGCCATTGTAAACTAAATAGTTCGCCTCGCCGTAGCCCTGTGTTAATTGATAGTAACACCATAGGAGATAAATAATCAGCAAACTCGTACTTACTTAGATCGGGGTACAACGTATAATCACGTTCTTTCCGCCATTGGTTGCCATTTTGCCGTTCTATTTTTATTTTTTCATCGCGGAATTTCATTGCCTGACGCAATCTTTTTTCTTCATCGGCAGATAAAAATCGTATCTTACCAATCCTGTCTACTTTTAACAGTTTTAATTTTGCTAGCGGATGAGTTTCAATAAATCCCCATAATACTGCTTTTGATAACGCGGCTTTAAATGCACCAATATCACGATTGACCGTTTCAGTTGAAAGACCATCCTTCAATCGCTGGGTGCGCCACTGCTCAATCAATACGGGAGTGATCTCCGTTAAAGATTTATTCCCGAAAAATTTCACAAAACAGCGATTGATGTGCGCTAATGTTCGAACACCTGCCTTGCGATGCTGTTTTACCCAAGGCGCATATTCATTAATAATAAATTCTTGTAATGAAATAATGGTTTTCTTTTTGTCTATTCCTTGTGGATCAATCCCCTGAGCTGCATTACCTAAAATCGCTAAGGCTTTGTCTCTGGCTTGTGCGGGAGTCAGTACGCCGACTTTACCTAAGCTAACTCGCCTACCTCTCTGATATTCACATACATACATCATTTTTCCAGAAGGGTTTACGCGGATAAGGAACCCGATTAATTTAGTATCTCTTACATCATATTGCTTATCGCTGGGTTTTAGCTTCAATAAAAGAGCGTTTCCGATCAATGCCTTCATATCATTCACCTTTATTTTGGAGTGCTAATGGAGTGCAAGATAAGTATACTAAAGGCTATTTCGGGAAACAATAAAAATAATATTTTTACTATAATTATATGATAATATTAAATTTTATTTGCATGGTTGTTTGTTGGTGTTTCCTTAGAGCTACAGTATAATCAAACTCCTAAGGGGCAGGTCGGCGGTTCGAATCCGCCCTGGGACGCTAATTGGGCCAACAGAAATCCGGCAATTCACTGGTTATAGAACCGGGCAGATCCTAAGTTACTTACAGACTATTTAATCAGGTTGAGTTTTGCACAAATTAGAGGTATAATTTTAAATTTCAAAAATTGAAGAAAAATAAAAGATTCAATGCCTTAGCCTTATATGAATATTAAAAACAGAGAATAAACGGGGAAATTGATGTTCCCTAATACCCAACCCGTAACGCCAACAGCAGTTTCTGCAAAAACCTCTCTTACCCTAACGCCTCCTCCCTCTTCCTCGGAGGGCAAAAAGTTATAAAACTTTAGTTGCGGAAGAACGTTTAAAAATGCAAGAAATATGGCAGCAATTTCCTGCCCAGCGTACTCAATATATTTTGGCCAATTTTTCTCAGGAATCCTGGACGATGGAGGAAAGGAAACCGTCTTCAAAAGACAAGTTACTCCCAGAAAAAACTTATTATTATCTTTACATGGACCAGGCAGAAGAGAAAGAACCAATTTGTTTTTATGAAGTAAAATTCGAGGGCCATGTATTTAAAAGTAGAGTTCAAGATGACTTAATGGTTCTAATTAAAGAAGGAGTTGAAAAAAATAAAGAATTAATAAGAGCCAAGATTAATGAAGATATTAAGAGAAGAAATCTCCCTTCTTCAATAAGCGGATCCGCTCCTGGAGTTGTTAATCAAGAGACTCCCCCCATTTTAATAAGCAGTGACACTACCTTAGCTCAAGCTAGTGATCAGAATACAATACTTATTAAACCCAAACGCGGCGGTTTACAAAACATTCACCATCATGAGGTAGCAAATAAGACTGTCGAAGCTTATTTAAAACTTAAAGCTCGTTACCCATCTTATGAGAAAGATTTATCGTGGGAAGAGGTAGAAGAAATAATTAACCAGCAGGAGGAGGGCGAAAAAAAAGAAAAAGCGTTGAAGCTAATTCGCCATATAAAATTAACAGCAAATGAAAGATATAAACATGTGGATGTGGAAACAGGATTGACCTTAGAAAAAGCTTTCAAATTAGTGTGGACGGGGGTACGGGATAAGGAAGCGCGTCAGGATGTACTGATAGATCCCTCTCAGAATGAAAGAATAGAAGCTTATGTTAAGCTTCGAACAGAGGGATTTGTTGATAAATTAGCTGAGTTGAGCGGGCAGTATAAGTTGGATGAAACCTGTTTTTCAGGTATATTTCGTGGACTCGCCCTTGCATTACATGGCACGTATCCGGATGTAGACATCCCCACTGGCGTAGCAGGTGCATCAATCGAGATACCTGGCTATTTGCAAGATAAAGCGGGTAAATTGCTAAGCCAAGACCCAAACATTTCGATGTCCGACCAGCGAAGAATATTAGTAGAATGGGATAAAGACGAAGATTGCGACGAAAGAACTGCAAAATGGGAAGAAAAAGATGAAAAAGATGAAAAAGATGAAAAAGATGAAAATGCTATTTTGTTTTGTAGACGATTTAAAGAAAAAATTAGAGAAGAGCTACGTGATCATGTGATAAACATTGGGGGCCCAGTAGAGGATCTAAATTATCATATAGCTGCTTTTTTTAATGGAGATAAAAGGCCTTATATTTCTCCTCCGCTTACAGCATTGTTAAGAAAAATAAATAAGCTTTCTGAAAGAATAGATGAAGAAGATGTAGAGAAAGATGAATACAATGCCGCCTTTCGGGGGGCTCTTGACACTATTATCTCTTTGGTGCCAAAAACTTACGCGATACGAGAAGGAAAGACAGAAGAAACCCAAACTTATGAAGACGACTGTAACTGGCTACAAGAACAAATCAATATAGACGAACTTATTGAACTGCATCATCTTGGAAAAAAATGCAACACAGATTTGGCAGGCAGCCCTTTTTTAGAAAGCCTGAAAAATTATATTTTGGTATCTTACAAAAATTTAGTTGGATTAAAAGAGTCAGTAAATATTTGTAAGGAATTTATAAGGATTATTAAGCAGTATAATACGAACATTAGGGGGCAATATAATGCTAAGGAAAATCCACATGCTTCTGAGGTAGTATTAAATCGAATTCAAGAGGAATTACTTTCAAGCAAAAGTATCCCGGAAAAAGTCGAGTGTATTAGGCGATTAGAAAGTATTTTAGCTATTGGAAATGATAAAAGAATAAAAATTTTGAAAGATTCTGAAGATAAAAACATCTCTAGCCTTATTCAAAAGAAATTAATTAAAAGCTTGGAAGTAAAAGAAGATAAGTATACTTCCGCCTATACCGCATGCCAAAAAATATTGGAATTTTGTACTCAAGTACCAGAGCGGTATGATTCTTTTCTTCAGCCACAGCAAAATCACAAAGAAGAGCAGAAAGAAGAGCAGAAAGAAGAGCAGAAAGAAGAGCAGAAAGAAGAGCAGAAAGAAGAGCAGAAAGAAGAGCCAGAAGAGGAGAATATGGATGAAGTTGCTCTTTGGAGAGCCTCCTACCTTCAAGCATTTCAATCTAGGTTCAGGCAAGCTCGCTCGCTTGAGGAAATAGATAGCACTAGCAAAGAAATTTATAAAATATATTCTGGAATGAAAAAAAGGTGGGACCATTTTTTTAGCCAGCTAGATGAGGAATGTCAACATGAACAAGAAGTTGCTCTTATTTATAAAAAAGATTGCCTTAGAGAATTTCAATCTACGTTTAATGAAAATTCCTCTATGGAAGAGAGGGAGAGAGAGTTACCGAATTTTAGAGGAATTTGAGGCAGCGAGGAAGGATAATACGAGCATACGAAATATTGCCAATCAGAACAAAATATATGAGAAATTAATAGTTATCAAAAATGCTATTCTTAAAGAAGAAAGCCTCCCCTTTAACAAAAGGACGGAAGCTATAAAAAATCTGCTCGACTTTGTTGAAAAAGTTCTTCTTTCTCAAGATGGGTCGATAAAAGAACAGTTTTTACATGACTATTTTTTAAAGCGTATCAATGAATATTCTGAAAACGAGAGGAAATATACAGAATTAATAGCTATATTATCTCAGGAAAAAAAAGCGCTTCTAGAGATTTTAGGACAATCTTTTCCGATCGCTTCCAAGATAAAAATAAAATAAAGGCCATGGAAGATATGCGAATTTATAGCGAAGATAAAAAGGTGTCGTTGGAAAAACGGCAAGCCGCTTTCCGCAGTATTTTTAGCGCTCAAATTAAAATATCATCTTCTGCTAATCCTCATTTTGAAAATTTTGCTGATCAACAATTTCAGAAAATTCAACTTATTCTACAGCAGCATCGAGACCCTTGTTTGCTGCATTTATTTTATGCATTATTATCTTCTATCGGGACTTTATTTATTTTACCTATTTATAATTCTTATACTTATGGAGCATTTTTTCCTACGCGTGGGGAAAAAATTTGTTATAATTTGCGTTTGCTTGCAACTTCCTCTGCCCTACCCGGGGAGAAACTCGCCGTTTGCCCATAGAGAATATTTTTTTAGGAAGACTTTCTCTCAGGGCAATCTGGCTATGGCAATTCGAGAAGAAAATAGAAAATAGTTATCATCACAATTTGTTATTTATTTAAAAATTCCAACATTCATTCAAATTGAATGAATACACGGGGGTAGAGTTCTGCTACTTCCCACTGCTGATATGCAAGGACTTTGGGATATATCGCATATTGAACATGATCATATATTTGAAAAATTGCTAAATTAATCATAGATTCTATTTCTCTTGAAGAAGATACTAATAAAAATTATTGTAAAGTTGTAATGTTGAGATTCTGTAAGGTATTTTAGAAATGAAGCAATTTTTTGCTAAAGGCATGGTACTAATAACTGTTATTTTTATGGATTTATTGACAGGGATGGAGTTTGATCTTTTTGTGCCTAGCTTTCCTCAATTGCAAAATCATTTTAATTTGTCACCATTCTGGGTTGAAGCATCCTTATCAGTCAATTTTATGGGATATTGCCTGAGCTTGTTCTTAGTTGGAGGGCTGGCGGATCGTCATGGTCGCAAGCCAATTATTTTGCTTGGTCTCATAAGTTTTATTATAGGTAGTTTTCTGTGTGTCTTCTCATTTTTCTATGAGCTTTTACTTTTAGGCCGTTTTTTGCAGGGAATCGGCATAGCTGCACCTGCCATTCTTAGCTTCTTGATTATAGCGGATGCTTATTCGCTTAAAGAACAGCAGTTTCTGATGGCGATGTTAAATGGTTTAATAAATATTGCTGTAGCTATCTCGCCCGTACTGGGCAGTTATTTAACTTTGTATTTTCATTGGCAAGGTAATTTTATAGCACTTTTATTGCTAGGACTGATAACGTTGATGATGACGATATTCTTTATTCCTTTTCGTGCCCTACCATTGAATGATGCAATGCTCCCAGGAGGCGGGTATATGTCCATCGTGAAATCTAAGCCACTTATGTTGTTAATTATAAATATTCTTTTTATAAGCGTTCCTTATTGGATTTTTGTAGGCATGTCACCGCTACTTTATATAAGGGATTTAAGCGTAAGTCTTGCGCATTTTGGATATTATCAAGGAATTCTAGCATTTGTTTTTGCTATTGGCAGTGTGTTTTTTGGGTTAGCTATCAAAGAAGCTAATTTTAATCAGAAAAAAATGCTAGTTTTTTCTTTAAAAATTTTAATAATTAGTTTAATCATTATCGTATGGGTTACTTTGTTAGATAGCGTAAACGCATTAATAATTACTCTTGCTTTTCTTCCGTTCATTATTAGTCAAATTATTCCGAGCGTTATACTCTATCCACTTTCGCTAAACTTTTTACTCCACGTAAAGGCAAGGGTATCAGCTGTTATACAAGGAGCTCGTCTTATTTTGACAGCCCTAGCTCTTCAGATAGCTGGTTATTTTTATCAAAAATCGTTTAAAAGTATTGGGGTTGTTCTTATTTGTTTTATGGTAATTGCGGTCATTACGCTATTTTTTATTATTAAGAATCGTGAGCTCATGGAGTGGGAGGAGAAATAAATAACATACAATAAGTCCGTATGTTTCTTATTCAGCAATCTCCCCATTCAGTGAATAAGGCTGGGCGCTCACAATTTTGACGGCGATCAATTGGCCAATCATCTCAGATGTTCCTGCGAAATTGACGAAGCGATTATTTTCAGTACGTCCAGTAAGTTTTTCTGGGTTTTTATTTGAAGGACCTAATACAAGTATTTTTTCGGTGGTGCCGACCATGGATTCACTGATTTTTTGCATATTTAAGAAAATACGGTTTTGTAAAATAGCTAGACGTTGTTTCTTCACTTCCATGGACACCGTATCTGGTAATTGTGCTGCGGGTGTGCCAGGGCGTGGACTGTAGATAAAACTAAACGAATTATCAAAACCTATGTCATGAATTAATTGCATGGTATCTTCGAAATCAGCTTCAGTTTCGCCGGGGAAGCCAATAATAAAATCTGAAGAGATACTGATATTTTCTCGTACCTTGCGTAAGCGGCGAATCTTCGATTTATATTCTAAGGCAGTATAGCCGCGTTTCATGGCAGCTAAAATGTGGTCGGAGCCGCTTTGTACGGGTAAATGCAGATGGTTGGCTAGCTTAGGTACACTTGCGTAAGCGTTAATTAAGTTATTGGAAAAGGCGAGGGGATGGGATGTAGTAAAGCGAATACGGGCAATTCCCTCAATGGCTGCTGTGTAGTCAATTAGCATGGCTAGATCTGCATGACTACCTTCATGTGTTAACCCGCGATAATCATTTACATTTTGGCCTAGTAACGTGACTTCGCGTACACCTTGCTCAGACAATGTTGCAATTTCCGCAAGTACATCATCCAGAGGGCGACTTATTTCTTCGCCACGAGTGTAGGGCACGATACAAAAGCTGCAGTATTTACTGCAACCTTCCATAATAGAGACATAAGCGGTCGGTCCTTCTGCACGAGGTTCAGGCAAGCGATCAAATTTCTCGATTTCAGGGAAGCTGATATCTACAATTGGTTTCTGCGTGTCTTTTACTTCTTGTAGCATATCCCCGATACGGTGTAGAGTTTGGGGACCAAAAATCATATCTACATAAGATGCGCGATTTAAAATTGCTGTGCCTTCTTGGCTAGCTACGCAACCGCCTACCCCAATAATAACATGAGGTTTTTGTTCTTTGAGAAGGCGGAAGCGACCGAGAGCGGAAAAGACTTTTTCTTCGGCTTTTTCTCGAACAGAGCAGGTATTTAAAAGTAAGACATCTGCTTCCGCAGGGTTGGCGGTTTTTTCCAAACCGTGAGAAGCTAGCAAAACATCTGCTATTTTTGAGGAATCGTACTCATTCATCTGGCAACCGTGTGTTTGGATATAGACCTTGCCCATGGAAAACTCCGCGTTTTATAAATTAGAGGACGTATGATATTAGATTGCAAAGTTTTTTGCCAGCTATACAATATACTCTTATGAAGAATGAATTAAAGAGACGCACAGAAAAACTCAGATTGGCCTTTATCAAGCGGCATATTTTTTTATGCTGTGACCAAACCAAACCTAAGTGCTGTACGAAAGAGGCGGGGCTTATTGCTTGGGATTATTTGAAAAAACGCTTGGATGAACTGGGCCTGACGGGACAAGGTGGTATATATCGGACCAAAGCCAATTGCTTGCGCGTCTGTTGTGAGGGGCCTATTGCAGTGGTTTATCCTGAAGGAGTATGGTATCACTCCTGTCATCCCGAAGTGTTGGAGCGTATTATCCAGGAACATTTAATTGCGGGGCAGCCTGTACAAGATTATATTTTGCCGGGCCCGTAGAAATAGGTGTTAAATATATAGTATTAGTTATAAGCGGGTAGTCATGGCAATTTCGCGTATTTTTCAATCAACTGCGCTGGTCTGTGGTTCAGTGATCCTCTTAGATCCCCAGGCTAGCCATCATCTTATTACGGTCTTACGAGCCAAGGTCAATGATATAGTGACTATTTTTAATGGGCGGGGCGGGGAATATACAGCTATTGTTATTCAGATTAATAAAAAACAAGTGAGTGTAGAGATAAAAAATTATATTGCCCGTGAAGCAGAGTCGTCATTGGAGCTTTATTTAGCGCAGGGAATTTCTCGCGGCGAAAAGATGGATTACACTATTCAAAAGGCTGTAGAATTGGGGGTAAAGAAGATTATTCCTTTGCTTACAGAACATTGTACCGTAAAATTAAATGAAGATCGACGTGTCAAACGGTTTCAACACTGGCAATCGATCATTATCAGTGCTTGTGAGCAATCGGGCCGTAATTACATTCCAGAATTACTCTTACCCATGACCTTAGAAGAGGGCTTGCACTCCATGCAAGCAGATTGGTGTTTTGCTTTATCACCTACCGCCTTGTCCCATTTAAAAGAAAATCAGGTGCAAAAGCATGACCGTGTACTTGTGTTGGTGGGTCCTGAGGGAGGGTTAAGCGAGCGAGAAATTAACTTGGTTAGCCAGCAGGGATTTGTACCAATTAGTTTAGGTCCCCGCATTTTGCGTACTGAAACAGCAGCTCTCGCTATAATCACTGCGATGCAGTGTAGTTTTGGGGATATGAATGCTTAAATGGCAGAACTTAAACAACTGGAAATTTTAAAACTATCGCCTATAATAAACTCCCTTTTTACTGTGAGGATGTTGTAAGATGGCTGATGAAGTGGATATTGCAAACGCTTATATTGCTAGAGCAATTGAGCTTGAGCTTTGTAAGAGACAACAAAATACTGAAGTTAAAGAAGGAGCGAGATGCTGTAAAAAATGCAAGGAGTCTATCCCTCCCGTGCGTCGCAAGCTAGGGTTTGAGCTTTGTATAGAATGTGCTGAAGATACAGAACGTCGTAATGCATTATTTGCTAATCATTAATTATATACAGGAGAGGTGTGATGGAAAATAAACAAGTTAATTTTTCTGCTCCTGCATTAATGCCAGTTACTTTGCGTGAAAATATAACACAAATAATGAAGCATTATTTTTCTAATTTAAAAGGCGAAGAAACCCAGCATATTTATGACTTCTTTCTTGAAGAAGTAGAGGAGCCTTTGTTAACGGCGGTGATGAGGTACACGGATAATAATCAATCAGAAGCAGCGCGTCTTTTGAATATATCGCGTGGCACATTGCGTTCAAAATTAAAAAAATATGGACTGCTATAGTTTTTCTGGGTAGCTATATTTAGCTATGAGAGTTTTAAGCATAAAGAGCATAAAAGGAGAGGGGGTATGCTAACGGAATATCAGCAGGTTATTCATGAGCTTTCTGAGCGAATTGTTTCTGCACAAAAGCCTATACGTATTCTTGATGCTTCCAAGTGGGATAATGAAATTCAGGCACGGTTTTTCGCAGACCATTTTACAGAACTTCCGAAAATTGACGATGAATATTATCAAAGAAAGAATCCCTTACAGTTTGATCCTATAAAAAAAATAGAAGAATTCTATGAAATAGAGCGTAGTATTCGCCGGACATTAGGCCAGTATAGTGGGGTGGGTAGTATCATGCAGCGTATGTGCCATGAATATAGTCGCGTCGTGGAAATGTTAATGGCCCGCGGAACAGAGAAATTTACTAAAATTTCTCAGGAGTTATATGGTAGCTCAGAGGATGCCTTTCATATTGGTGCTCCTACCCTAAAAGATTTAGCTTCGTTAGTCACTCATACTCTAGCAAATATTAAAGATCAAGTTTCCACGGAGGCAGATCAGGAAATACATAGTAGTGAAGAAACGGTAGAAATATTAAAGCAGAGACTTGCAGGGTATTTTACCGATAAAAATAATTTAAGAGTTGAGCTAAGTGATGGTATTTTAGCCGATGCCTCAGCGGGAGCAGAGCGTATCAAAATTCACGCCGGTTTAACTTTTAGCGCGCGGGAAATTCGCACTTTTGAAGTGCATGAAGGTTGGGTACATTTGGGCACTACGTTGAATGGTCTTTCGCAGCCTTATTGTACTTTTTTAAGTAAAGGCCCACCTTCTTCTACAGTCACCCAGGAAGGATTGGCGATTATCACGGAAGTCTTTACATTTGCTTCTTATCCGGGGCGCCTTAAACGGCTGACTAATCGTATTACCGCTGTGAGCATGGCGGAAGAGGGCGCCAATTTTCTGGACGTTTTTAATTTTTATCGTGATCAAGGGTTAGATGAAGCTGAAAGTTACCTTGCATCGAGCAGGGTTTTTCGCGGGAGCAAACCGGATGGAGGTCCTTTTACTAAAGACTTGTCTTATAGCAAAGGATTTATTTTAATTTATAATTATGTACGTCTTGCCGTACAACGTGGGTTGCTAAATCAAATTCCTATTCTTTTTATGGGAAAAACTACATTGGAGGACATTCATATTTTATCCGATTTAGTAGAAGAAAAGATTGCTGTTCCGCCTAAATATATTCCACCGCAATTTAAAGATTTAGCTGCATTGAGTGCATGGATGTGTTATTCATTATTTCTTAATAAACTTGACTTGGGACAATTGGCCACAGATTTTAAAGCTATTTTACTATAAATATCTGGATTTCTGCTAAGGATTTAAATTTTCTTATTCAGGCCCATATTTTTTTTCTATGAATTTAATAATTGCCCCGGCCACGTCTTTATTGGTAGCTCTTTCAATGCCCTCAATGCCAGGAGAAGCATTGACTTCGATAACAAGCGGCCCGCGATGTGAGCGCACAATGTCTACGCCCGCTACATTTAATCCAATAATATGCGCCGCGCGAATAGCCATTGTTCGTTCTTCCTCGGTGATTTCTATAGAGGTTGCGTGACCACCTCGATGTAAATTTGAGCGAAATTCTTCGGGTGATTTAGCTTGGCGTTTCATGGCAGCAACGACATTGTTTCCTACGACAAAACAACGAATATCGATTCCGGCGGCCTCTTTTATATATTCTTGTACTAGAATATTTACCTTAAGGCCTAAAAACGCTTCAATGACGCTACGCGCTGCTTTTGCCGTTTCTACTAAAACAACACCTATTCCTTGCGTGCCTTCTAAAAACTTAATAATAAGTGGTGGCCCTCCTACCATTTTAATTAAATCTTCAATTTCATCGAGTGAATGCGCGAACCCCGTAATGGGTAAGCCAATTCCTTTTTTTGATAGGGATTGCAATGAGCGCAATTTATCACGTGCTCGTGTGATGGCGATAGAAGCATTGACACATAGAACGCCCATCATTTCTAATTGTCGCACCACAGCTGCACCATAAAAAGTAATGGAGGCCCCTATACGAGGAATAACAGCATCGTAATTTGCAAGTATTGAGCCTTTATAGTGAATCGTAGGCTGAGCGGAGGTAATATTCATGTAGCATCGCAATGTATCTATTACGTCTGCTTTGTGGCCGCATTCTTTTGCGGCTTCAACTAATCGACGTGTAGAATATAAATCATGTCTTCTAGATAAAATTGCAATTTTCATAGACTAAAACCTTTTGGGGATCCTTTTATAAATGAGCGTGCAGGATTAACTATAAAACGTTTGCGTATAGCGCTTCTACCTAGCAGCATGCGAAATAACATTGAATCTCGCTCCGTCAAGGTAATTTCGATCGACCAAGCTTGACCCGCCAAAATAATAGGAGTGCTTACTACATAGCGTTCTTCTCGATGACCGCCAGAATCACAGACCCAACGTTTGTCAATAATATTGGCTACGCAAGTAATGACTTTGTTCGCATTATGTTGGATAGGATGGATGTCAAAGCGAATTTTGTCATTATGTCCTTCTTTGTAAGGAGTTAAAGAAAAAGCATGAAGAGCTGAGGTACGAGCGCCAGTGTCCACTTTTGCTTTGATTTTGTCAATACCAAATTCTGGCAAAGTAACCCACTCTCGCCAGCCAATAATATTATTTTTGTGTGGTTTATTCATTTTCCATCAATCGTATCTGAGTCCATGCTGCTGACATTACCTGAATCTTATATTTCGTGCAATACCAAAACTATTCCTAATCAGGTTTTTTTAAAATCTATGGGATTACATAGAGGCGAGTAAAGAAAAAATGAATTTTTATTTGCTTTCTTGTCTTATATCCTTATTTTCATACGCATCTTTTATTATTTTTTTTTAAGAATGACGTCATTTGATCTGCGTTTAATGGTTTACATAGATAGTAACCTTGTCCTTGCGGGCAGCCATTGGCAATAAGAAATTGTAAATGTGCTTCGGTTTCTATCCCTTCGGCTATAACGTTCATGCTTAATTTTTTCCCTAAGGCGATGAGAGAGTTAACAATAATAGCATCAAAGGAGTCGGGCCTCATATCTGAGATAAATAATTTATCGATTTTTAATCCTGTAATAGGTAAGTGCTTTAATCGCGTTAAAGAGGAATGCCCTGTTCCAAAATCATCAATTGTTATACTGATACCTGCGTCGGATATTTTTTTTAAAATATTTTCAAAATAACTCGATTTCGTTATAAAGGCAGTTTCTGTCAATTCTAAGTCTAATAAGTGGGGGGGGATATGCGCATTTTTAAACAGGCGCATCATGAATTTAGGAAAGGATTTTTGAAATAGTTGATATGATGAGATATTGAAATATATTTTAAATTCATCATAGCCAGCAGTGTACCATTCTTTCGCTTGTTTGCATATGTTTTTCAAGCTCCATTCACCAATAGATGTAATTAAGCCATTCTCTTCAGCAAGCGGAATAAAAATATTGGGGGATATGAGTCCAAATAGGGGATTTTTCCAGCGTAGCAATGCTTCCATGCCAAGCATTTTTCTGGTTTTTAGATTAAATATAGGTTGATAATTTAAGAATAATTCTTGCTTCTCTACTGCAAACTTTAGCGCATGCTCTAAAGAAGATTTCTTTTTATATTTTTTGTTAAGTGTTCCGGTGTGATATTGATAATTGTTTCCACCAAGTGATTTAGCATGAGACATGGAGATATTTGCGCTTTGTAATAGGGTTTGCGTATCTGCACCGGCGTGGGGATAATAAGCAATCCCTATGCTTGCGCTGATTTTGGTATCAATGCCATCTAAATTATAAATTTCATTAAAACACTCCATAAGATTTTTTATTGTGTTTTTTGTTTTTTTTATTTCAGATTCTTTAATATCTCCCATAATAATAACAAATTCACCGTTATCAATGCGGGTTATAAAATCATCAGAATTCAAACAAGAGGTGAGACGTTCTTGCATTTTTAATAAAAGCTTTTCACCAATATGATATCCTAAATGGATATTGATGGACTGAAAATTATCAATATTAATAAGCAATAATCCAACGATTTGGCTATGTATTTTCGCGCGTGCGATTTTTTGTGTAACTATTTCATGAAATGCTAAATGAGTTTTATGTATACCAGCTAATTTGCTGCTTAATAATACTTCTTCTTTCATATAAGCCTCTATTTATTTGTCTGTTTTCAATATAGTTATAAGTATAGTTATAAATAGAGAAATAGAGGGGTGTAAGGAATTGATATTTTTTATAACAGTTTGTTTATACAAGAGAAATTAAATTACAGCGATAAATAAAAGGGGCCCGGGGAAGCTGAGATCTAAGATCACATTGTCAGGCAAGGGCATGACATATTACACTATTAAGTTAGAGTTGGATAAATAAGGAAGTTAAAATGTCACCTGTATGGATAGAGCAGTTGCAAGTAGGTTTAATTAAGCATTTTGGGGATAAAAAAGGCAAGTTACTTTATACCCAATATAAAACAGCTTTTTCTGCCAGTTATCAAGATGATTGTTCTATTGTTATTGCTCTTGCGGATATTGCTCAGATTGAACAACTTTCGCAGAAAAAATTATTTCAAATCGATTTTTATCAATTGCCAGAAAAAGCAGAAAATCTTTTTCATTTGAGGCTTTTTCAATACAAAAAAGCTATCCCGCTATCAGATATTTTGCCCATATTAGAGAATATGGGGCTACGCACTTTTGATGAGCGTCCGTATAAAATAGAATTAGAAAAGACGGCGATCTATATTAGTGATTTTAGCGTTGCTTGGGAAAAAAAGGATATCGTAAATATAAATAAAATAAAACCTATTTTTCAAGAGGCATTTACTCATATTTGTTTCGGATTATGTGAAAATGATGGGCTTAATAAGCTTGTTTTGGCGGCAAATCTCAGTTGGCGTGAAATTAGTGTTTTACGAGCTTATACTAAATATTTGCATCAGGTTGGATTTCGATTTAGTCAGGCGTATATTGAAAAAACGTTAGTGGAATATGTGGAAGTTACCAAAGATTTAATTAGCTTATTCAAACTAAGAAATGATCCAAAGCGGCCATCTCAAGCAAAAAATGCCATCGCTGATCTGGAGAAAATAATTTTAAGAGCCTTAGATGTGATTACTAGTCTTGATGATGACAGAATTATGCGACGTTTTTTGCAGCTCATTCAGGCCACTTTACGAACTAATTATTTTCAAAAAAAAGATGGAAGGCAAAAAGAATATTTATCCTTTAAGTTAAAATCGAGTGGAATACCCGAATTGCCCTTGCCTATACCTTTGTATGAAATATTCGTTTACTCACCGCGATTTGAGGGTATACATTTGCGAAGCGCTAAAGTTGCGCGAGGAGGTATTCGCTGGTCAGATCGTCCAGAAGATTTTCGCACAGAAATATTAGGTCTAATGAAAGCTCAAAAAGTCAAAAATGCGGTGATTGTTCCATCTGGAGCCAAGGGTGGTTTTGTTCTAAAAGCATTATCTTCTCAGGCAGATCGTACAGCAGTACAGTCGGAGGTTGTGCACTGCTATAAAGCTTTTATTCGTGCTTTATTGGATATAACAGATAATTTTAAAAATAATAAGATCATTCGTCCTCAAGATGTTTATTGCTATGACGATGAAGATCCTTACCTTGTCGTGGCAGCAGATAAAGGCACTGCTACTTTTTCAGACATCGCAAATAGCCTTTCTAAAGAATATCATTTTTGGTTGGGTGATGCTTTTGCATCAGGGGGCTCAATAGGTTATGACCATAAAAAAATTGGAATTACTGCTCGTGGTGCATGGGAGTCAGTGCGCCGTCATTTTCGGGAGTTAAATATAGATTTGGACCAGCCTGGAGCGCATATCAATGTGATTGGAATTGGCGATATGAGTGGGGATGTTTTCGGTAATGGAATGATTTATTCATCACGTATTAAATTAGTCGGCGCTTTTGATCATCGACATATTTTTATTGATCCTAATCCAGACTCTGAAAAATCATATAAGGAGCGGCTCAGACTTTTTAATTTGCCCCTTTCTTCTTGGGAAGATTATAATCCAAAAATTATTTCAACGGGCGGCGGCGTTTTTAAACGTACCAGCAAATCTATTCCTTTATCTGGGGAAATGAAAAAATTATTAGATATACAAGACAATTCCCTTTCGCCAAATGAGTTAATTCGTGCTCTCTTAAAAGCGCCAGTTGATTTATTATTTAATGGAGGGATTGGTACTTATGTTAAGTCGTCTAAAGAGAGCCAAGCTGATGTAGGCGATAAAGCGAATGAATTCTGTAGAATTAATGGGAGTGAGTTACGTTGTCGTGTAGTGGGCGAAGGGGGAAACCTTGGCTTTACACAACTGGGCCGAGTTGAATATGCTTTGCACGGTGGTTTAATTAATACTGATTTTATAGATAATTCTGCTGGTGTAGATTGCTCAGACAACGAAGTAAATATCAAAATTTTATTGAATGCAGCTATTGTTGCAGGTCATTTGACTGAAAAGAAAAGGAATAGCTTATTGTCGTCTATGACTCATGATGTAGCTGCATTGGTATTAAAAGATAATTATAATCAAGCACTGACAATGAGTTTTTCGGCGCTTAGTGCTGTTCGATATAGTGGGTTGTATCAAAACTATCTGAAAGAATTAGAGATGACAGGCCTTGTGGATAGGGAAGTTGAATTTTTACCGGACGATAAAACTATTCTTGACCGTAAAGCAGCAGGCAAAGGATTAACGCGTCCTGAATTAGCAGTTTTGTTAGCATATAGTAAAATTCATATAAAAAATGAAATCCTAAAGTCAGATTTGCCAGAGGATCCTTATTATATACAAATGCTGGAGAGCGCTTTCCCAAAAATATTGGGTAAATCATTTCATGCTTATATGAAAAAACATAGTTTAAGACGTGAAATTATTGCTACTCAGCTAAGTAATAGAATTGTTAATGAAATGGGTATTACCTTTTTCTACCGCGTGCAGACTGAATCCGGAGCGACAATAGCTGAAATTATAAGAGCTCATACCATTTCGTCCGAAATTTTTGGTTCGGCGGCTTTGGGAAAATTAATTGATTCGTTAGGTACAAAAATTGAAGTCTCCTTACAATATGAATTGTTGCACTACGTGCGTAACTTGCTTAATCTTTCCAGTCGGTGGTTTCTGCGTAGCCATTATTTGCATAACAATATTAAAAGTACGATTGAACATTTTTCATTACGAATAAAGAAATTAGAAGGGCTTATTCCAGATTTGATGAGTGGTGAAACAAAGAAATATTTATCTTCTTTGATTGAACAATTTATTCATCACGGAGTAGAGGAAGAAGTAGCAAATCGCATCGCTATTTATCGTGTACTGTATACTACATTAAATATTATTGAGATAGCGACGCGACATAAATTCGATTTAATAAAAACAGCGAAAGTTTATTTTCATGTAGGTGCTCAATTCAATTTGGTCTGGTTCCGCGACCAAATAGCAGCGGATTCGCGGGAAGGACATTGGAATACATTGGCGCGGTTGGCATTACGTGATGAGTTAGATGTATTGCAAAAGATGCTGACTGTGGGAGTTATGCATAGCAATCAAAAAGAAGCCAATGTTAATAAGCTGATCGAGCATTGGATGCAAAACCACAAGCGTCCTATAGAGCGCTGGGAGCAGATTTTGCAATTACTGCATGGTAGTACCAGCACAGATTATACGATGTTTTTTGTTGCCTTACGTGAGCTTTCGGGATGGGTTCAAATTAGGGAGGCATGTTAAATGTCTACCCCATTACAAATTAGAAACTTGGGGTTAGTATTTAAAGGAGTTAGCTTAGATAAGGAATCTGCTTTTAAGCTTTTTTTTATTCTTTATTTTCCCTTGGCGCTGATTTTAATCGTAATATTTTACGGTATTTTTCAAATAGATGAGGCTATTCAGTTATCATTACTTCAAATTAATAAAACATCGCAAGTTACGATTCTGAGCCACATATTAATTTATTGTGGTGCTAGCTTGATATTGCTTGCTATTGTGGTCGCTTATTTGTCTGTTATTCTTGTGAGCCACCGTAAATCTGTGGATGCGTTGAATCGCTCCAGCAAAGAAATTACCGATCTCTATAATAATGCGCCGTGTGGGTATCACTCCTTAGATATAAATGGCATATTTGTTCGTATTAATAACACCGAATTGGAATGGATAGGCTACTCCCCTGAAGAAGTAATTGGAAAAATGAAATTTTCAGATTTATTGACCCCAGTAAGTAATGATTTATTTCAACGTGTATTTCCCAAATTTAAAGAACAGGGTTTTGTTCATGATTTAGAATATGAAATAAAACGTAAAGATGGTTCTATCATGAATGTCTTACTTAATGCAACCGCTGCATATGATGCTGCGGGGAATTATATAATGAGTAGAAGTACCCTTTTTGATATTACTGACCGTCAGCGTTATGAGGCAAGAATTCATGATTTAGCTTATCACGATGGATTAACTATGTTGCCTAATCGACAATTACTCATGGACCGTATTACGCAGAGCCTTGCAAAAACAGAGCGTTCAAGATTGTTATTGGCCGTGATGTTTTTAGATCTAGATAAATTCAAGGATATTAATGATCATCTAGGTCATGATGTGGGCGATGAATTACTTAAGGCGATTGCTGTACGTTTAAGCGCATCAGTACGAGATAGTGATACAGTTGCAAGATCAGGTGGAGATGAATTTATTATTGTCCTATCAGAAATCAACGAAGCACGTGATGCAGAGCTCATAGCTAAGAAAATTGTTGAGAGAGTGAGTGCCTTAGTTTATGTGAAAGGCCAGGCACTGGAAGTGTCGGTTAGTATTGGTATAGCGCTTTATCCATTTGATGGGGAGAATGCTGTTGAGTTGATGAAAAAAGCAGATTTGGCGATGTACGCTGCCAAGCAAGTAGGTGGGAATCGATATCATTTTTATTCCTAATTTATACTCATTTTTCAGGCTGTTCTTCTTGTTTATTTTCTGCTAGTAACATATACATTGCAGGTACAACAAATAAAGTAAACAATGTACCAATCGAAATGCCTGTGGCAATAATGAGTCCAATATTAAATCGGCTAGCGGCGCCAGCACCTGATGCAGTGATTAAAGGTATTACACCTAGTACCATCGCGGCAGTGGTCATTAATATGGGGCGTAAACGGATGGCTGCTGCTGTTTCGACAGCTTCTCGTCTGTTTTTCCCTTCTTTTTGCAGATCGTTTGCGAATTGCACGATTAAAATTCCATGCTTGCTAATAAGCCCAATTAAAGTAACTAAACCTACTTCAGTATAAATATTAAGACTGACTCCGCCTATACCTAAGCTTATGAAAATCATAGCCCCGCAGATTGACATGGGAACGCTAATTAAAACAATGAAAGGATCTTTGAAACTTTCAAATTGCGCTGCCAATGAAAGATAAATAATAATAAGCGCAAAGAAAAAAGTAACAATTAAGGCACTACTTTCGTTGACATACTGGCGTGATTGTCCTGCATAATCAATAGTATAACCTGGTGGTAAAATTTCTTTTGCAATGGCCTTTAATTTATCGAGTGCTTCCCCTATGGTAATATTTGGAAAAGCTACAGCTGAAATAGTGGTTGAATTGAGTTGTTGAAAATGATTTAAAGATTCAGGCACAATTTTATGATTTAGTTTTGCAACAGTCGATAATGGAACTGAGGCACCATTTTTGGCTGTAATATAATAACTTAATAATTGATTATCAGTTAAGCGATTTACTTGGGATACTTGGGGAATTACCTGATAAGAGCGTCCTGCAAAATCGAAGTAGTTGATATACCCTTCACTTAAAGCTGATCCAAGTGCATTGCCTATGTCTTCCATAGTGAGTCCTAGTTCAGAAGCTTTATCGCGATCGAATGTGATCTCGGTTTGTGATTTATCTATTTTTAAATCCGAATCTAAATACAAAAATAAGCCCGTTTGCCACGCTTTAGTTATGAGAGCTTGCGTCAACGTGTTAAGTTCATTAAAACTTCGAGTGGATTGGATGACAAATTGAATAGGCAGTCCGCTGCCTCCACCAGGTAGTGAGGAGTTTTGGAAGACAGCAATTTTGGCGCCAGCAACTTGATTTAACAAATCTTGGACTTCAGGCTGTATTTGGTTAGTGGTACGTTTGCGTGCATCCCAAGGTTTTAGAACCATGCCTCCAATGCTCGTATTTAATCCATTATAGCCGTCGATCATAAAAGTATGGTCTGTTTCCGGAAATTGAAAAAATATTTTATTAGTAGCACGAGAATATAATTGCGTCTGATCGAGCGTAGCATTAGGTGCCGCTGCTAACATAGCTAACAAGATCCCTTGATCTTCTTGGGGCGCCAATTCTGCTTGAGAGGAAATGAATAAAAAATAATTACTGAATAATATAATGGCTGCAAATACTATAATCACAGGAACATAATTCAAGGTATTGCTTAATGTGCGGTGGTATAGTTGGCTTAGTTTATCAAATAAGCTGTCAACATATTTAATTAACTTATTATGGCCATTATTCTGGATTTTTAAGAAACGTGAGCACATCATCGGAGAAAGTGTGAGTGCAATAATAGCAGATATCGCAACGGCGCCGGCAAGTGTAAAGGCAAATTCAGTAAATAAGGCACCTGTTAATCCTCCCATAAATCCGATGGGAACATAGACTGCGATTAACACAATGGAAATTGCAATAATAGGGCCTGCTAATTCTTGGGCGCCTTGCATAGCAGCAGGAATAGGCCTCATGCCTGCTTCTATGTGGCGATGAATATTTTCAACAATAATAATTGCGTCGTCGACGACTAATCCGATGGCTAACACTAACGCAAGTAATGTTAATAAATTAATGGAATAACCTAATAGTAGCATTATAAAAAATGCCCCAATTAATGAAAGAGGCATGGCAATCACGGGAATAATAACGGAACGTACAGAGCCTAGAAATAGAAAAATGACAGCCGTGACGATAAGTAAAGCTTCGACTAGGGAATGAACGACCTCATGTATAGAGCTGTTTACAAAAGCAGAGGCGTCATAGACGATTTTGGCACTTAATCCTTCGGGTAATTGTTGCTGAATATCCGGAAACATTTTTTTTACATTTTCTATGACAGTTAATAAGTTTGCAGAAGGTGCGATTTTGATGCCGACATACACCGACGGTTGTCCATCAAATTGGACGGCGCTGTCATAATTTTGTGAGCCTAGGCTAATTCTACTGACATCTCCTAATCGTACAATAGCGCCATTTTGTGATTTAAGTACCAAATTTCTAAATTCATCTACAGTATGGAGCCCCGTATCTGCTGTTAAATCCACGGTAAACATATCACCTTTAGTACGACCCACCGCCGAAATAAAATCATTGGATGCTAATTTATTGGAAACATCTGTGGCTGTCATTCGGTGGCCGGCTAATTTAATGGGATCTAGCCATGCACGCATCGCAAATGTTCTTTGGCCTAAGATTTCTGCCGTTTGTACCCCATTAATAGCTTGTAATTTTGGCTGAACATTACGCACAAGGTAATCGGTAATTTTGTTGCTTGGCAATAGATTGCTATAAAAGCCAATGTACATAGAGTCGATGGTTTCACCTATGGCTACACTGATAATGGGTTGTTGCGATTCTTTGGGTAATTGATTCAATACCGCGTTTACTTTTGTATTGATGTCAGCAATAGCTTTATTGGGATCATAATTAAGCAGTAGGTTAGCAGAGATAGTGCTTGAACCTTGTGTACTTGTCGACGTCATATAATCAATGCCGCTCGCTTGAGCAATAGAATTTTCTAGGGGGGTTGTGATGAATCCCGCAATGAGCTCAGGGTTGGCGCCTGTGTAAGTAGTGGCAACAGTAACAACTGCATTTTCAGTAAAAGGATATTGAAGAACCGGTAATGAACCAATGGACCTCAGTCCTAATGCCAAAATCAGGAGACTGATCACAGTTGCTAGCACGGGACGTTTAATAAAGAGATCTGTGAATTTCATGAATTATTCATCCACGAGTTTTGATGGGGAGTTATTTTTAGGTATAATGCTGTTATTGATAATGACCGCACTTCCATTCTTTAACTTGAGTTGTCCGCTAGTTACTACCTGATCCCCTTCTTTTAACCCTTGAAGAATAGCTACTTGATTACCGCGTTTTTCTCCAGTGACGACAAAAGTTTCTTTGGCAATTAAAAGAGGGGCATCTTTTTTATTTTGTTGTATTTTTTTAATGACATACACTAATTCACCGTAAGGATTAAAGCTAACCGCATTAAGGGGGAGGGTAAGATGAGTTTCCGTTTTTCCTGCATTAACAGTGACAGCAGCAAACATCCCTGGTGATAACATGAATTTTGGATTAGCTATAGTAGCTTCCACTTCTGCATTGCGAACATTGGAATCCAGGCCAGGGTTAATAGTTGTAATAACGCCATTAAATTTTAAGTTAGGAAAAGTGTCTACTGTAATAGCGACTAATTGTCCTGTTTTTATAGTAGCCAATGCTTCTTGCGGGACATAAAAATCTACATACATAGGATCTAGCGTTTGTAGCATAGTTATTTTATCGCCTGGGTTAATATATTGTCCTGGATTTACCGCAGAAATACCCAAACGACCGCTAAAAGGTGCGCGTATTGTTTTTTGAGCTATGATGGCGGCTTGGCGTGCCACTTGTGCTTCCGTGTTTTTGAGGTTAGCTATATCTATATCAAGGGTGGCTTTACTAATAGCATGGATTTTAAATTGTGCGCTATCTCTTTTGAAAGTGACAGCAGCTAGCTCAGCGTTGGCTTGCAATGCATGTAGCTGAGCCATATCCGGATCAATATCAAGTTGCACCAAAAGATCATCCTTCTTCACAATCGCGCCAGGAGTGAAGTGAATAGTACGTACCATGCCTGCGAGTTCTGTCGTCACATTGATGCCAAGCACTGCTCGTAAGCTGCCAGCTGCTTTAAATTGGGGCTGCCAATGATAATATTTGACAGTGGTAGCAGAAACATAAGCAGGAGGCTCTCCCATAGATGCCATATAATGGCCAATGATCATTCCACTAATAATTTTATAGCTAAAGATGCCGCCAAATAACAAACTGACAACAATCAGCATTTTTAACATGGGTTTTTTCATTCTATAACTGCTCCGTTCCACCATCCGCCGCCCAATGCCTGAAATAATGCCGCTGTATCTGAGTAACGGGCTGTTTGAGCTTGAATACGCTTGATTAATATTTGTTGATATTGTTGTTCCGCATTGAGTACGTTGATATAGCTCGTTGCTCCTAGATGAAATTGTTTTTTTGTAAGCAATAGTGTAGCACGGCTTGCTGCTTCAGCGCTCTTTTGAGCTTTTAATTCTCGGGCATCTATTTCTAAGGCTTGTAAAGAGTCAGCTACATTTTGGAAAGCTTGTAATATTGTTTGCTCATATTGCTCGTAGGCTTGTTCATAGGCAGCTATAGCCGCGCGGCGTTGTGCTCGCAAGGCATCCCCATTAAAGATAGGTTGTAACAATTGGCCTCCGATAGCCCATACATTCGAGATAGGATGGAATAATGTGTTGAGAGTATTTGATGTCCACCCATAGTTGCCATTGAGAGTAATTTGTGGGTATAAATTAGCGGTAGCCACCCCGACTTGTGCGCTAGCTTGGTGTAATAATGCTTCTGCTGCTTGGATATCCGGCCGCTGACGTACTAAAGAGGAAGGTAATGAAAGAGGCAGTTGCGTAGGTAAAATTAGTTTATCTAAATTAATATTAGGAAGCTGGCTTTGGTTGGGTGTCGATCCTACTAGCACGGCCAATGCATGTTGTGATTGAGCAAGAGTTTTTTCAAGTGGGGGCAAAAGAGCGCGCGTTTGTTCGAGCAATGTCTGCTGCGACAAGACATTTTCTTTCGAAGCTCCTCCCAGATTGAATTGTTTTTTAAGAATACTTAACTGCTCGACATCAGCCTGAATAAGTTGCTGTGTTGCTGTAATTTGTGCTTGCAAGGAAGCGACAGTAATGGCGGTAGTAACAATATTTGCGGTCAAGCTTAGATAGGCAGCATTTAGCTCATAATATTCATAATCTACGCGGGCACGCCCTGCCTCAATCTGGCGTCGTACATTGCCAAATATATCTAACGCATATGTTACATTGATGGAGGCATTATACAAATTAAAAACGCTTGAAGGTACGCTTCCTCCAATTGAGGAACTAGCAAAGCTTTGGCGCTGAGGAGTGAATTGAGCGCTAATGGATGGAAATAAAAGTGTACCTATTTGCGCATTGAAATTTTCTTGCGCTTGGCGCAAGGCGGCTTTGGCAGCAGCTAAATTAGGGCTATTGGCTAGACCGGCACGAATGAGATTGTTGAGTTGTACTGAATGATATAAAGCCCACCAGGCTGCTGGGATAGCTTGGCCTGGCAAAAAGTGCTGTGCTTTACCAGCATTGCCCGCAGTAGCTATGGAAGCAGTCTTCTCAGGAAAAGAGAGAGGGGCATAAGTTTTCGCTGTAGGAGGAGAAGGAGGCTGAAAATCCGGGCCAACTGCGCACCCCCCTACAGTGAGACTTGCTATTAATGTGATAAGGGAGTATTTGATTTGGGGCACAACTTGATCTCATTCTAGCGTCAAAATTTAATTTATGGTGCTACATTCTACAGGACTGTATTGCGCTACGCTAGAATAGAAAGCTATTTTGTCGTCAACCTCTAAAAGGCGTAGGGAGATATCGACGCTAAGGACGACTTGGTGATTTATTTCTAGGTGTAGGATAATCCATATCAGTATTCTGGGAGGCAGTAGGTGTACGTGGTGATGCACTGAAAAATGAGGCGCTCCTTCTGCTCAATGTTGCACGGATGTCTGCTATAATTCGACTAATTCTTGATAGCGGCTTTTGAAAATCTTCTGTGCTCAAGTGATCATTATCCGCGCTGAATATGCTTTGTGATCTTGCAATAGCGGTTCCTAATTTCCCCTGGTTTAGCTGGGTTGTGTTCGGATAGCGGACTTTTAATAATTTTTCATGATCTTCTGCTAAGCTATGCCCTAAAGCAACGGCCAGAGAAGCAAGCCCTTCATAGTCCGCAGGGGTTTTTTTTGCTTCACTTTTTATCTCCCTAAATTTTTCTAGATAAGTTAGTACTAATTCTCGTTTTTTCTTAGGCAGTGGGTCACCTAGGGTACGTTGGAGTTCAGTTAATTTTTCTCCTCGTCCAAATGTTGAAAGATAATCCTCTAATATAGTTTCAATATTAGATAACTGTTTATCTAAGTTATTGAGATTAGCTTGACGAACGCTGAGAAGTTGAATATCTTGCATCCATTCTTGATATTGTCTTTCTACTTCTTGCTTAATTTTATCTATTTCTTGTAGTGATAAGCGACATTCTACTGAAATATCTTTTTTTCTGGCCAAAGGGGGGGATTTTATTTTTAAAGCATCCACAACAGTAGTCAGTGTTTTCATCGCATTAGCGGCTTCCAATTTTTTCATCTCAAGCAAGCGCTCTATTTTTTCCAGAGCTTCTGTTTTTTGAGAAGCAAGCATTTCAGAGTCTAAGATGGCATTTCGCAGAGTTTGAGTCATAGATTCAACTTGGTCTATCAAAATTTTATGTGGTTCTCCCATTAAGTCTTCTTTAACTTGATGCCAGAATGCGTAAGAAGCTTCGACAGTTAAAAGTTCAAGATATTTCGCTTGACTGGAGCCAAATGCTTCTTTTTGCAATTCAAGTACAATACCTCGAGCAAAAGAACTGTTTTTGCAAAGAAGCATAGCCGAAAAGAATTCCCGTAATTTCATTTCCGCATCGCTGCCTGGCGATAAGCATGTTTTTGTAAATGTTTCCAAAAGTATCATTAACTTATTTTGCCCTTCTTTTGTTTTATAAATTTCTATGATTTTTTCATTGTCTAAGGCAGTATCGGGGTTGAGCGCTTTATAAATTTCAAGTACCACGTTTTTATTATCTTCTAAGAAAATTAAAAAATCTCGATTTTCTTTTTCATGAGCGCCCTCTTTATAATTAAAAGAAAAAATCTTGACTAAAGATTCAAAATACAAAGCACGATCACCTTTAATGTGGAGATTGGTTTTTTCCAGTAAACATTCTTGCTTTACTATTTTAGAAGCATGTGCATTGGCAAAGATAAGGTTGGCCATGGCAGTATCTTCGTGAGCCAGGCGTCCTAGAAATAAACCAATTTTGTTCATAGTCTCACGTTCTGGATGATTAAGTTTCCATACTGTATCCAAAGATTTCCCCGCTGTGGTAGCGGCTTGCTCTAAAGCCAATGCATGGTGTCCGTAATAATCCACCAGGAATTGTATGAAATTCTCAGGAGTTAATCTTAATTGCTCGATATCTAAATGAATTCTGTTTTCAAGCGTTTTTTCAAATAACTCTATGAGAATCGTTGCTTGTTTGGAGGGCGTATCATTTAGGTTTTTTGAAAGCATGGCTAATACTTGTTTTGTCTCTAATCTACTTAAAGCATTGATTAAATCTTTTCGTAGAATATTTTTGTCATGGCTTTTCAAAATAGGATCGTCAAGCTCAAAATCGGTGTAGTTTGCTAATGTGGCTTCAATAGCAAGAGCATGTCCTAGTGAAGGATCAATTTCATACACTTGTTGAATAAAAATTTTAATTTGCTGGGGACTGGCTGCAAAAGTAGAAGCAAGGCTGGATACTTCTTTTCGAGTAAGAGAAGTAGGACGGCTTTCTCCGCGTATATCGGCCAGTAATCCCACTAATTTTCGTTTTTTTCCTAGATTGATTCGGCTGTCTTCATGGCTTTGCTTGGCTGCTTCTATTAATGCGATTAATCCATCATTTTTTAGAGTGCGAAGAGCAAATTCTTTTTGCATCTTTTTGTGTTGATCCAGAGCTTCTGTATATCTTTCTATATCAAGGAGTTTTTCTTGTGATTCTTTTTTAGAGCAGTTTGTAATCTTAATGAGCAAATCGAGTTCGGCTTGAGGCCAAGGTTTTTGGAGCGACGGAGAGGGTGCTGTGATTTTTCTAGCTATTTCTAGTCCGCGTTTTAAATAACCTTGCTTTCCTTTTTCTTCTAGCTGGCGCTTGTTTTCTCCGATTGCTTTGAGAATTTTTTTCCTTAAATTTAATAGGTTATTATTTTCACTCTCTTTTATTTTATCATTGATAGCTTTTAATAGAGTTCTTTTTTTCTCTAGCGTTAAATCAGATAATAAACGATTTTCGAGATTATCTATGGCCATGCGTTCATCTTCGGATAAAGGCATAAACTGCTTTATGATTAATAAGTCGAATAACAGGCTTTGGGCTTTTTCTTCTAGGGTTTCTATGAGGGGTAATGTCCCATATCGTTCCCCCGCAAGGCTGGGTTGTGAAATATCTTTAGCAAATTCATTATACCATTTTAGTTTCTCTGTAATTTCATTAAAAAAATTAAATTCTTGCTGATATTTTTTTTCTTCTTTTTTGGCTTCCTGCAGCTTTTCTTCGAGTTGCATTCTCGTTTTTTCACTATACCCCAAAGGATTAGTGAATACGCCTAGATTTCGTTCTTGATAAACACTTTCCAGATTGTCAAATAAAGGACGCATGTTTTCTAATAAAAATCCGAAACGTAGATTATGCCGAAACTCAACCTCATGAGTAGACTGTGCTAGCTGCTCTAGCTTTTCAAAAGCCATATCTTTTCCATAAATTAACATCGCATTTATTAATTGATCTGTTATTGCTTCATAATTTTCAACCATTGATTCCCTGTTTGTTATCTGAAAATCTACGCTTGGCCAACGAATTTTCCAATAATGATTCAATGCAATTTGGCTGTGTTTTATTAATTGTAAATGTGCTTCTGCACCTGGATTTTCCCAGTAACCTTTGGCTAATTGATTCGTTGCCCAGATGACATTAAAGATTGCTTTTACGTTTTGACTGAGAGGGGTCTCTTGTCCGTCTTCTAAATAGTTGTAATAGCCATCCTGATCGATAGTTGATTTCTTAAGTGCCGCCTCAGTGCGTTCTATAAAATCAACTTGCGTTGGATCCAAAGTTATTCCTCTTTTTTCTGCATCATCTGTGAAATTTTTTAGTAATTCATGCAGTTTTTTTGTACCCGATAGAGCGCTTCGTAAGGGTTCAATCAATACAAGCCATTCGCCACGTTCTTGAGCACGAGGATTCCAGCGTAAGGCAAGATTAGCTTGAATATTTTTCCTATCTTCGTCGTTAAGTTGGAATAGAGATTTTTTTCCTAAAATCTGTCTTAGCTTTGGAACATCATCGATGTGAACTAGATAAGGATTTCGCCTTTCGTCTAAGTAAATAAGCTCCCAATTCTTTTCGCTTGCTTTTATCAATAGATAGGAATTAGGTTTAAATTTACTAAAGTCGTTTGGGAGATTATCTATGAGCTCACATGCTATTTCTTCTTTGGCCTCATATTCTTGCTCGGGTTTTGCGGGCGCAGTAGGTCTATTTGTTTCAAGATAAGTGGTCATTAAATTAGAAAGAACTTCTCCTAGGTTCGAAAATTCACTATTTAAAATTGCTTGAGGCGATAGATGAAAGAGAGAGTGGGCTGCAGAGGCAAGTTGTGTCATGACATCTTGCGGTAATTCGGCTGCTGCAGCTATTTTTGCTATAGCTTGTAAGTGAGTATAAAGTTGCTGAGCAGCATGATAAGCATCTATCCCCTGTGTTATTCTCTCAGCTTCTTTTTCTTCTTGCGAGGGAGGTTGTCCTGCTGCGGCAATAGAGGGCATTACTCCCAGTATTTCATCCAAGATGACACCCTTTACCCCTCCACGTTGGTAGCGATTTAGGACTTCATTTGCCCCTCGAGCCACCGTTTCTGCTTCTTGCAGGGCAAATAGACAATGTTTAGCCAACTGCACGAGCGCAGGATCAGACTCTTTGGGTGGCGTGACTTCTCCATTCTCATCCCACACCATTTTTTGAGCGTAATCAGCAAGAGAGTGCCTTAAGGTGTCGCTTAATTTCGTATGTGCATTTTGCAACACGCTTTCTGGGTGAGCTTTGTTGTTTCTAGGCTGCATGGCAAATCTCCAGGAGGTGTGAGATTCTTATGTATATCTTTCTTTCAGTATAGTTAGGATTTGTGAAATTATTAGATGAAGAATTTCTTTAGCAAGGAAGAAATTTAATTTTAATTATTATTCATAGGGTTATTAATAAACTTGGCCCAGTTTTAGTGCTGCTACATTTTAATCTTGAAATATATACTCTATTCACTATAGAATAGCGCCGTTATTGCGGGGTGGAGCAGCCTGGTAGCTCGTCGGGCTCATAACCCGAAGGTCGTTGGTTCAAATCCAGCCCCCGCTACCAAAGAAAAGATTAAAAAAAAGAGAAAACCCCACTTGGGGTTTTTTTGTTTAAGATTCTGGTATGTGAAGATACACAGAGTTAAGAATGATTTTGAATGCAAGATGAAGGCAAAAGTGAATGCAATAGTACGTGACCGTTTGGCTCTTTTAGTACAGGCAATGGGCTATGAATTTGTGGGTTGTGAATACCATGCTCAAGGTCGATATAGTGTATTGCGAGTTTATATCGACAATGAAACGGGCGTTACACTAACAGATTGCTCACACGTGAGTGAACAAATGAGTGCGGTATTGGATGTAGAAGATCTTATTCGAGGACCTTATTCCTTGGAAGTTTCTTCTCCTGGGGTGGATAGGCCGTTATTTGAGATTGCCCATTACCAAAAATATGTGGGTAACCGGATTAAAGTGCGTACCTGGGTGCCCATCCAAAATCAACGTCACTTTGTAGGAATTTTGTCGCGAGTAGAAGGGAATAGTATTTATCTTCTGATTGATGCAGAAGAAAGGATTTTACCTTTTTCTGACATAGAAAGGGCAAATATAGTAACGGATATCCGTGGAAAATGAGGTTGACGCTATGAATAAAGAAATTTTGTTAGTTGTAGAAGCCGTTTCCAATGAGAAAGGTGTGGAAAGTGGTGTTATATTCGAAGCAATTGAAGCAGCCTTAGAAATGGCGACTAAAAAACGTGCTGGCGAAGAAATAGATGTGAAAGTGACGATAGACCAGAAAACAGGTGATTATAAAACAGTGCGTCGTTGGTTAGTCATAGCAGATGAGGATGAAGATAATGAAGTAGAAGATGGCGGAGGCGATGGGTGTCTGACTCGTTTAAATCTGACTCAAGCTCGCGAACGCAACTCAAAAATCAAAGTCGGTGAGTATATTGAAGAGCCAATCGAATCAATAGAATTTGGCCGTATTGCTGCGCAAAAGGCTAAGCAGGTTATTGTACAAAAAGTACAGGAAGCCGAACGTGCGCAGGTGGTAAGTGCTTATAAAGAACGTTTAGGCCAATTAGTTACAGGCGTTGTTAAAAAAGTGACCCGTGAATTCATTATTTTAGATTTAGGCAATAATGCCGAAGCGGTATTGTCGCGTTCCGATATGATTCCTCATGAAGCAATGCGTATAGGTGATCGTGTGCGTGCTTATCTTGCAGATGTGCGTGCGGAGGTGAAAGGCCCCATGATGATATTGAGCCGTGTACTTCCTGAAATGTTAATTGAATTATTTAAAATTGAAGTGCCAGAAATTGGGGAAGAATTGATTGAGGTTAAGGCAGCTGCACGTGATCCAGGTTCTCGTGCCAAGATTGCTGTCAAAACTAATGATGGCCGTATTGACCCTATTGGAGCATGCGTGGGTATGCGTGGTTCGCGCGTTCAAGCTGTTTCTAGTGAGCTAGGCGGTGAACGGGTAGATATCGTGCTCTGGGATGATAATCCCGCACAACTCGTGATTAATGCGATGGCACCTGCTGAAGTGGCGTCTATTGTGGTGGATGAGGATAGCCATACAATGGATATTGCTGTGAAAGAAGAGCAGCTTTCGCAAGCGATTGGACGTAATGGCCAAAATGTTCGCTTGGCAAGTGATCTCACAGGATGGAAGTTGAATGTGATGACCGAAGAGCAAGCTAAAACCAAATCAGCTAAAGAAGAAGAAGGTAATTTACAGTTATTTATGGATAAACTCAGCATTGACGAAGATGTTGCGCAAATATTGGCGGAAGAAGGGTTTACCTCGTTAGAAGAAATTGCATATGTACCATTACAGGAAATGTTAGAGATCGAAGGATTTGATCAGCCTTTGGTAGAAACCTTGCGTGAGCGTGCCAAAGCAGCATTGCTAACGAAAGCTATTGCAGAAGAACAGCAATTAGCTAAAACTGAGCCTGCGGCAGATTTGTTGGAGATAGAAGGCATGACTAGACATTTAGCCTATATCTTAGCGAATCATGGGATTGTTACTCGGGAAGATTTAGCAGAGCAGTCCGTAGATGATCTACTTGAAATTAGCGAAACAAAGTTAGATGAGAAAAATGCAGCTAAATTGATTATGATAGCGCGTAAGCCATGGTTTGATGACGCAAGTGCATAAATACTTTGGTTTGAAGTGCAGAGAGGAACTTAGATGGTAAAAAATGATGTCCTGAGGTTACCTGAAAAAAAAGGCTCTGTTAAACAAGAGGATAAAAAAGGTATTTCTATGGAAAAGCTTGCTAAGTTTGCTGATGATATTAGTGTTGATGTGGATGTTCTGCGCGCTCAATTTAAAGATGCAGGTATTGTAATAGCAACCGACGATACGGTTTCTGAAGAAGAAAAGCAGAAATTGCTCCGTTATTTGCAGCAACATCATGGCGCAAAATCCGATGTATTGCCGGAAAAAATTGTTTTACGTCGGGCTAAAACGAGCGAGCTTAAAGTTGCAGGAGGACAAGGTCCTCGTAAGACTATTAGCGTTCAAGTTCGTAAAAAACGCACTTTTATCAAGCGTCCCCTTATAGAACAAGAGCAACCTGTTGTGAAATCGGTTACATCTGAACCTGCTTCGATAACAGAAGCAGCCGTCGCTCCTTCTCCGGTAGCTGAGATAAGAGAACAAGAGAATACTCAAGTTGCAGCAAGCCAATTTGTAGAAAAAACAGTTGTATTGCCGTCAGCTGAAGAATTTGTTGCTGAAATGCCTTCTCCTGTTACAGAAGATAAGAAAGTGACCGACAAAACTAAAGGTAAAATAAAAAAGCATCCCCCAGCAACGCGCGTAGAACAAGATGAGAGTGAAGGGAGTAGACTTAAAAAGAAAAAGAAGAGCCGTGGAGGGGCAGGACGAGAGAATGAACATAAATATGATGCTCTATTAGGAAAAGGAGCGAAGCTGGGTTTAGTCTTGCGGGGGGGCAGTAGCGATGAGTTAGATATGCTTGAAAGCCGGCGTTCTCGTAGGTCAAGCCGAGGGCGCAAGCCCCAGGTGCAAATTCAAGCATTTAATAAACCTACTACACCTATAGTGCGCGAAGTCACCCTAACAGAAACCATTACAGTCGGTGATCTAGCACAAAAAATGTCAGTTAAAGCCTCTGAAGTCATTAAAACTATGATGAAGATGGGGGCGATTGTGACTATCAATCAAATCATTGATCAAGATACGGCGACGCTTGTTATTGAAGAGATGGGCCATAAAGCTAAGTTGATTAGTTCTTATGCTTTAGAAGAAGCTTTAACGAAACAAGTAGAGGTGCAAGGTGAAGAAGTGCATCGCGCACCCGTAGTGACCATCATGGGCCATGTTGATCACGGTAAAACTTCATTGCTTGACATGATTCGTCGTACTAAAGTCACGGCACTCGAGGCGGGTGGAATTACGCAACATATCGGTGCCTATCATGTTGAAACTGATAAAGGCATGATTACTTTTCTGGATACACCGGGGCATGCGGCGTTCACTGCTATGCGCGCACGCGGCGCTAAATTGACAGATATAGTAGTGCTAGTAGTGGCAGCGGATGACGGCGTCATGCCTCAAACAATTGAAGCGATTAATCATGCTAAAGCAGGGGGTGTTCCTATTGTCGTTGCAGTGAATAAAATTGATAAACCCGAGGCAGATCTTGATCGTGTTAGAAATGACTTATCTATACACGGGTTGATTCCAGAAGAATGGGGCGGTGAAAACATTTTTGTGCCTTTGTCTGCTAAGACAGGACAAGGAGTGGATAAATTACTGGATTCTATTTTGGTGCAAGCAGAAGTTTTAGATTTAAAAGCAGTTGTTAATTGTCCGGCGCGTGGTGTGGTGATTGAGTCGCGTTTAGATAAAGGACGTGGCGCAGTAGCGAGCGTTTTAGTGCAACAAGGCACATTGTGTAAAGGTGAGCTCATGCTAGCGGGTTTTGAATACGGCCGTATACGTATGTTATCGGATGAGAATGGTAAAGCAGTGGAGAGTGCAGGTCCGTCCATTCCAGTAGAAATACTCGGATTGTCGAGTACACCGAATGCTGGCGATGAATTTATGATAGTCAAAGATGAGCGGCGTGCGCGCGAAGTTGCTTTGTTTCGGCAAGGTAAATTTCGTGAAGTTAAATTAGCGCGTCAAAACGCTTTAAAGCTGGAAAATATATTGCAACGTATGGGTACGGATGAAAAAGCAGGGCGTACTTTAAATATTGTTTTAAAAGCAGATGTGCAAGGTTCTGCAGAAGCACTAGCTCAAGCTTTGTCAGAAATTTCCGCGCCTAATGTAAAAGTAAAAATTGTTTCGAGTGCGGTGGGCGGAATTAATGAAACTGATGTAAATTTAGCGGTTGCTTCGAATGCTATTATGATTGGCTTTAATGTGCGTGCCAGTGGGGAGGCGCGTAAGCTCATTGAAGTGGAAGGGGTAGATGTTCATTATCACAGCATTATTTATGATGTGATTGATGAAGTGAAACGCGCTGTCAGTGGCTTTATGGCACCTGAGATTCAAGAAAAAATCGTTGGACTTGCAGAGGTGCGCGATGTATTCCGTTCATCAAAAATGGGTGCGATTGCGGGTTGTATGGTTTTGGAAGGCTCTGTGCGCCGAAACTGCCCTATTCGGGTCTTGCGTGATAATATCGTCGTGTTTGAAGGAGTGTTAGAATCTTTGCGCCGTTTCAAAGAAGATGCTGCTGAAGTGCGACATGGCATGGAATGTGGAATTGGTGTGAAAAGTTATAACGATATTAAGCCGGGGGATCAAATCGAAGTATTTGAAAAAATCGAAGTGAGAAGAGCCCTTTAAATATGCCGAAAAGCTATAGTCGCATCCAGCGCATTGCAGATTTAATCCAAGTTGCATTGGCAGAGATTCTTCAAATGAATGCACGGGGTTTAAATTATGGTATGGCTACAATTACGGGAGTAACAGTGTCGGCCGATCTCTCTTTTGCTAAAGTCTATGTGAGCGTATTGGAAGATGAAAAAGCGGTAGAAATCATTGCTGGTTTGAATAAAGAAGCAAAGTTTTTCCGCTATGCATTAGCCAATGCAATTGATTTGCGGATTACGCCAGAATTGAAATTTTTTTATGATGATTCAGTTGTGCGCGGTAGCCGAATTTCTTCTCTTATAAACGATGCATTAAAAAAACAATAAACTTATGACTAAACCTATCTTGAAAAGAATTGATGGCATTTTATTGCTTGATAAGCCGATGTATATTACTTCTAATGATGCTTTGCAGCGCGTAAAGCGGTTATTTGGGGCAAAGAAAGCGGGCCATACTGGAATTTTAGATCCGCGTGCTACGGGCATGCTGCCTATTTGTTTTGGCGAGGCAACAAAATTTTCTCAGTATTTGCTTGAGTCCGATAAGTGCTATCAAGTTACTGCAAAACTAGGAGTGAAGACACGTACAGGTGACACAGAAGGGGAAGTGATAGAAATAAGGCCTGTGACTGGTATCACTCAGGAACAAATTGAAGAAGTTCTGCGCCAATTTGAAGGGCCTATCCAGCAAGTTCCTCCTATGTATTCCGCTCTTAAAATTCAGGGTAAGTCTCTATATGAATTAGCACGTCAAGGTATTCAAATTCCTCGTGAAGCGCGGGCTGTCAATATCTATAAGTTGCAATTGATTGAGTTTCAGGGAGATACCTTGCAATTAGAAGTGCAATGCAGCAAAGGAACCTATGTACGTACTTTAGTTGAGGATATCGGTGAATTATTAAAATGTGGCGCCCATGTGAGTGCGTTACGCCGTTCGGTTGTCTTGCCTTATAATGAAATTAAAATGTATACCTTGGCTACGTTAGAAGATGTACATAAACAATTTGGGATGGATGCATTAGCTCAGTATTTGCTGCCACTAGAGACATCTGTTCAAAATTTACCAGCAGTTAAGCTTTCCAATGCGGCCGCTTTTTATATGAAAATGGGGCAATCCGTAATGGTTCCTCATTTTCCAGCGCAAGGCTTGGTGCGGATTTATTCATGTCATGATGAATTCATGGGTGTGGGTGAAATTTTGGAAGATGGGCGGGTGGCTCCACGTCGTTTAGTCGCTATGCCGCAAAAAATGGCAGAGGCCGTCTAAATTGCTTGTTCTTAATGCCTGTCCTCGCTACAATAGCCGTCTTTTACGAATATTGAATGGGGAGTGACATGACATGTCCTTAACTACAGCTGCGACAGCTCAGATTGTGAAGACTTATCAACGGGCAAAAGCAGATACAGGTTCTTCTGAAGTGCAAATTGCTTTATTGACTGCACGCATTGAAGGTTTGACTGAGCATCTAAAAGTTCATAAACATGATTGTCATACGCGTTATGGCTTGACGAATCTTGTTAGCCAAAGACGCAGGTTGTTAAACTATATTAAGAGAAAAAATTTGAAATTGTATCGTGAATTGATTCAGAAACTGGACATGCGCGGATAAATTTGGGATTTCATTCTTATCTTGCCTTTTGTGTTTCTTTTTTCCCCAGGGTCGTTTTTATCTTTATGACTGGTATTTTTTATCATAAGGACTAGATTCAAAAAATTTTGTATTTTTATTAGGATATTTTAAATGGCTTCAGTAACAAAGACAGTGCGTTATGGTAATCATGATCTAACCCTTGAAACCGGAAGAATTGCGCGGCAAGCGAATGGTGCTGTCATGGTAACTATGGATGACACCCTTATATTAGCAACGGTAGTGGGTAAAAAAATAGATAACGAAGATCGCGATTTTTTTCCATTAACTGTCAACTATCAGGAACGTAGTTATGCTGCAGGCCGTATTCCAGGTGGTTATATTAAACGCGAAGGTAGGCCGAGCGAAAAAGAAACCTTAACATCCCGTTTAATTGATCGTCCGTTGCGTCCATTATTTCCTAAAGGCTTCACTAGCGAAGTACAAATTATTGTAACAGTTTTATCAATGAACCCAGAAGTTGATCCCAATATTCCTGCGATGATTGGTGCTTCTGCAGCATTAGCTGTTTCTGGCTTACCTTTTATGGGACCTCTTGGTGCTGCACGTGTAGGTTATATAGACGGTTCTTATGTGCTTAATCCAACGTATTCTCAACTAAAGATATCAGACTTAGAGATGGTCGTTGCAGGGACAGAACATGCTGTATTGATGGTTGAATCAGAAGCAAAAGAATTGTCAGAGGCTGTCATGTTGGGCGCTGTCATGTTTGGGCATCGCGAAATGCAAGTCATTATAAATGCTATTAAAGAGTTAGCACAGGAAGCAGGTAAAGCAGCCTGGGAATGGGAAGTCCCCAATATGAATTTGGAAATTCAGGGCCGAGTGACGGAGCTTGCAAGAGCTGCCCTGATCCAAGCTTATCAAATAAGTGATAAACAAAAACGTCAAGATACTATTGCAGATATACGTGATTCTGTTCTTAGCAAAATGTTGGCGGCTGAGGCTGCCAAAGAAGATGATATGGTATTTATCTCTGATATTAAATACGTGTTGAATCATATGGAGAGTGATATCGTGCGTAGCCGTATTTTAGAGGGTTTACCCCGTATTGATGGACGTGATACTAAAACGGTTCGACCTATTCATGTGGAGACGAGTTTTCTCCCTCGTACTCACGGCTCTGCTTTATTTACTCGGGGTGAAACACAAGCTATTGTGGTTGCAACGTTAGGTACGGAGCGTGATTCTCAAATCATTGATGCTTTAGAAGGCGAACGTAAAGATCCTTTTATGTTGCATTATAATTTCCCTCCCTATTCTGTAGGTGAAGTAGGATTTGTGGGTAGCCCAAAGCGTCGTGAAATTGGCCATGGTAATTTAGCGAGACGCAGTTTAGCGGCGATATTGCCTTCTCAAGCAGAGTTCTCTTATGTCATTCGCGTAGTGTCGGAAATTACTGAATCCAACGGATCAAGCTCTATGGCAACAGTGTGCGGAGCCAGTTTGGCGTTAATGGATGCGGGTGTCCCTACGCGTGCGCATGTGGCGGGTATTGCCATGGGCTTAGTCAAGGAAGGTGATCGTTATGCTGTATTGTCCGATATTTTAGGTGATGAAGATCATTTGGGCGATATGGATTTCAAAGTGGCTGGTACCTTAGGGGGTGTGACTGCGTTGCAGATGGATATCAAAATCGATGGTATCACTGAAAATATCATGAGAGATGCCTTGGAGCAAGCAAGAGAAGGGCGTTTGCATATTTTAGAAATCATGAATCGTACCCTTAGTCATCCACGTAGTGAAATGTCGGCCTATGCGCCTCGCATTTTAACTATGCGTGTGCCTTCTGATAAAATCCGAGATGTCATTGGTAAGGGCGGCGTGATGATTCGTGCGCTGACAGAAGAAACAGGCACAGTTATTGATATTAGTGATGATGGCATGGTGCGTATTGCTGCAGCTGATTTAGCAGCTTGTGAAAATGCAATGCGTCGTATCGAATCCATCACAGCGGATGTGGTCGTTGGCGGGGTGTATGAAGGCCCTGTTGTGAAGTTAATGGATTTTGGCGCTATCGTTAATATTCTTCCTGGAAAGCAAGGTTTAGTGCATATTTCACAGATTGCAAATGAGCGGGTGGAAAAAGTCAGTGATAAATTAGCTGAAGGTCAGATAGTTAAAGTGAAAGTACTTGAAATGGACAAGCAGGGCAGAATTCGCTTGAGCATGAAGGAAGTCGAAGTGTAGCAGCGCTTCATGCTGCTCCACTTTCTTTCTTAAACTTTTCTACGCCTGCCAAAATTTCTTTTTTTGCAGCATCGGCATTTTCCCAGCCATTTGTTTTAACCCATTTTCCTTTTTCCAAATCTTTATAATGCTGGAAAAAATGCTCAATGGATGCCAGGAATTTTATTCCTAAATCTTCGGGTTTATGAATAGATTGATAACGTGTAGAAAGCTTATCAACTGGTACAGCTAAGATTTTTGTATCTATTCCAGACTCATCTGTCATTAATAACATACCGACTGGCCGGCAGCGAATAATGACCCCGGGTGCTAATGAAAAAGGTGTGACTACTAATACATCTACTGGATCACCATCTTCCGATAACGTCTGAGGGATAAAACCATATTCGCAGGGATAATGCATACAAGTCTCTATAAACCTGTCTACCATTAGCATTCCGCTGTTTTTATCTACCTCATATTTAATGGGATTGCTGTGTGAAGCAATTTCAATGACAACATTAATATCATCGGGTATCTGGTGACCCGCGGGTAATTGTTCTAAGTTCATATTTCTCCTTAATAATTTTATAAAGTGATTGGTTCTAAATTAGGTTTTAGGGCTACACGCTCATCAAATACAAAGCAGGTTCCTTGATAGTGTGCGTTACCTATCATAGTAAAGTAATTAAGAATACCGCCATCTAACTGGTAAACTTCAGCAAATCCTTTATTTATTAGATATAAGCCAGCTTTTTCGCAGCGTACGCCACCCGTACAAAACATCACTACAGGTTTATCAATGGGCAAGTTTTCTAAAGCATTTGGAAATTCACAGAAATCTTGGATATAGAGTTGGGTTGCTCCTAAGAAAGTCCCATATTTAATTTCATAATCATTACGCGTATCTAAAAGAGTGAGTGTACGGCCTTCATCTAGCCATTGCTTAAGGTGTCGGGGCGAAAGGAGAGGAGCACGTTGCTGCACCGGATTTATTTCAGGGCGTCGAAAAGTAATAATTTCTTTTTTAAGTTTCACTTTAAGTCGCTTAAAGGGCGGTGTAACAGAATAACTTTCTTTAAAATTTATGTCCTTAAAATAAAGATTCGTAGCACAATATGTTTTAAAGGCAGCAATATGAGTTATTTTTCCTGACAATGCTAAATTTATCCCTTCTGGACTTAATAAAATAGTCCCTTTTAATTCTAACTTTTCACACTTTTTGAGCAAAAAAATGCGCAATTCGGGCAAGTTATCCAAAGCGATAAATTGATAGCCTGTTATATTAAGAAATTGCATAAGCTTTGCGATGATAGAGGGCTAAAAAATGAGAGCCCACTTTACTTGAGAAAAATAAGAACGTCAAATGGTGCATCAAGTCTTTCTGGAAAATTTCAGTACAACCCAGTAAGCTATGTCATCTTTAAAAAAAGAGGTGTGCCATGGATTGTTTATTTTGTAAAATTGCTCAAGGTGTTGTACCAGCTGAAATTATTTATCAAGATGATGAAGTGATAGGATTTAATGATATTAATCCCCATGCTCCGCATCATAAACTGATTATTCCACGCAAGCATATTGCTACCCTCAATGAGTTGGAGGAGAAAGATACATTATTAGTGGGCCATATGGTGCAGACAGCCAAAGTATTAGCAAAAGAAAATAATATAGCAGAAGAGGGATATCGTTTAGTCATAAATTGTAATCCAGGCGCTGGTCAGACAGTATTCCATCTTCATTTACATTTATTGGGGGGGCGTCGCTTAACTTGGCCTCCGGGCTAAGTCATTCTGACGTAAATTTATTTTTTAATAAAATAGGTACATTAATGGATAATTATTTCAGAAAAATTATTGAAGAAATAGGCGAAGACAGTAGCCGAGATGGTTTAACCAAGACTCCGCAGCGCGCTGCAACTGCTTTTAAGTTTTTAACTAAAGGTTACTCACAATCAGTGGATGAAATTCTCAACGGCGCCCTATTTGAGGTAGATAGTAATGAAATGATCCTTGTGAAAGATATTGAGCTATATTCCTTGTGCGAACATCATTTATTGCCTTTCATTGGCAAATGTCATGTTGCTTATATTCCTACTGGCAAAATAATAGGGCTATCCAAAATAGCACGCATTGTAGATATGTTTGCACGGCGTTTACAAGTGCAAGAAAGATTGACCAAGCAGATTGCAGAAACAATATGGGAAGCAACAGCTGCTTGGGGCATCGGTGTGATTATTGAAGCTAGGCATTTGTGTATGATGATGCGCGGAGTGGAAAAACAAAATTCTGTGATGACGACTTCGGTGATGTTAGGTGGTTTCCGTACTGATCCGGGTACTAGATCAGAGTTCTTAAGTTTGGTGCGACCTTAAACATAGGTAACACAAGGCCTTAGGGTCTTTTGACCGTTCTACTATGCCGGCTGTAACACTTTGATTTTTCGTGCTCCGATGCTCATTGACTCGCATGTCAACTGTGCTTCGGTGCTCAAAAATCAAAGCGTTTCATCTCGGCCTAGCGAATTGTCAGCAGATCCTAATGTCATTTTGCTATAATCTGCGTATGAGAAATTATTGAAAAATTCATTATGACTAAACGTTATTTAAATATTGGCGGGATAATTGGTGTTTTTCTCGCTTTGATTATAGTAGAGGTTCTGTTATTACAAAATAAAATTCTTCTTTTATCTATTGATGCAATGCAATCTTTTATAAATCAATGGGTCATCCATTGGCATGTGATTGCCGTCGGGTTGTTGCCTATTTATGTATCGGTAATATTCTTTGGTGCGCTTATCGCAGGGCTGTTTTTGGGCTCAATAATGCAGCGTTGGGTTATGTGGTTTTGCAATAAAATGTAACTAGTTGATTATTCAAGAGGGTTGAGTTGCGTTATTATGGCATAATTGTGTAAGACTAATGCCATGATATTTTTAGGATACTACCGCCAATTGCATGCTTTTTTCTCCTCATCTTAATGTAACATACTGAAAATTTTACAAATGTAGAATTCTTTTTATTTCTTTTGGCTAGCAAAATGCTTATTCAATGGCCAATTATTTTTATTCTTTTGTTATGATTTTAAATTCAAGGAAGAGAGAAGTATCGGTGCAGGGATTTGGCTTTAATTTTTAGGATAGGTCCGCTAAGGATAAGCGGGCAGGGCAGGATGCCCAAGGGAGGTAAGAGTAGGGGCGACTCTTCAGAAAAGAGGAGCGCCCTTATTTCTAGTAAGTATTCATGCTCTTGTCTAAGATAATTACGTATTGAGTGTTCCCATTAGTTGTCCCATCTTTACCGTTGCAGTGGGTTGTAGTAGGTTAGACCATTCCATTTTATCTTTTGCAAAAAGTAAAATAACGGTGGACCCCATTTTAAAGCGTCCTAATTCTGCACCACGTTCTATTTCTATAAGATCAGAGTACACTGTTTTCCTTATTGTTTTTGCATAGATTTTTTCTTGGGACCAAATTACTTGAATGCTGCTTACTAGCATTGCCCCCACTAGAATGACTGCCATAGGGCCCGCAGAGGTGTCAAATAGGCAAACTAACCGCTCATTCCGGGCAAATAATTGGGGAATATAGTCAGTTGTGAGTGGATTGACAGAAAAGAGTTTACCGGGCACATAAATTGTTTCACGTAACTGGCCACTGAAAGGCATATGAACGCGATGATAATCTTTGGGGGCAAGATAAAGTGTTGCAAAATGGCCTGAAGCAAATTCTTTTTCAGCTGTTTCTGATCCACCTAAGAGGGTAGTAAGGTTAAAATAAAATCCTTTGGCTTGGAAGAGTAGATTGTTTTGAATTCGACCTATTTGACTGATAGAGCCATCTACGGGACAGGCTATTTGACGGTCTCCTTGGATAACGGGTCGGAGTTCCGGTTTCAATGCACGCGTAAAAAAACTATTAAAGGTAGGATAGTCGTCTATGTGTTCTAGGCTAGCCGCTTTTAAATCTGCTCCATAATACTTGATGAGTAAGTTAATTTGCCAATTTTTCCACCAGCGCCAACGGCATTCGCAGAGCACTCCACCAAGCCAGGACAAGGCATGTTGGGGCGCAAGATACTGCAATATCATTTTTAATTTATTTTGTATCATAGTATGAGCATCACTTTAAAAGACGAGATTATAACGTGGGAGGAAGAGCATAACCATATAAGTTTAGATGACAACAGACCTTGTTATGCATACACTAAAAGTTTTCTTTGTTTAAGGAGAACTTTCATGTTAATAAAAACGATTATTATTCTCTTTATCCTGATTATCTTATATAGTTTGGGCAGTGCATTATTCTATCTTGTGCGTGACAAAGGTGATTCTATACGTGTGGTGAAGGCGCTGACTTGGCGTATTGGACTATCATTATTTTTATTTTTTTTATTATTTATTGCCTACGCCTTAGGATGGATTACTCCACATCAAGTTTAATGTAGGGGGCTATCTTATTTTATCGCAGATAATAAAGTATGTTTATGAATGGCGTATAAAAATTGCGTTTTCAAATTGTTTATATACATTATCGAAATTACAATATGCTTATTTTGCTTGCTATCTTCAGCAAGATTATTTGGTTAAGCAATCTAGATATGAGAAAATACTTTATAGAAATCGTTCAATATTGCTAGCTCGCATGGAATATGCCCGTCGATTATTAGATAAAAATAAAAGAAATTCAAAAGCATGGGGTGCTATATTTTATCAAATATCCCATTTGGCTGAAATAATCTTCTCATTAAATCAATTGAGATTTAGAGTAAGAGACTATGCTATCTTTGAAATTTGTAATACTGAGATGCAATCGATTGAAAAAACATCCACAGTAGCGTTGAGGAAATTAGGAAAATTTATTTTATGGAATGCCTCTCCAATTGCTTCTATTAATTTCTTGGAAGCAATTCATGCGTTTGAGCTCCTCTCTCATCGAACATTGCAAGTTGCATCGCCTGAGCCGATTATATTTTCTTTTTTTATTCAGGATTTGTATGCGTTGCATGATGAAATAAATAAAATATCGGGTGAAAATGAAAAAATTAATTGCGGTGAATACAGCTAGGCATATTTTTAGGATGCTCTTTGCGGTGAGTATAGCATTACTCTTGAATTATTACGTGGTAGAGTCGATGCAGGGATGGCTACCTTTTTCGACCATGATGGTAATGCTTACTTCCACGGGTAGTGCGTTGTATCAAGGATTACAGCGGTTCTTTATTATTTCTGGTGTGGTGATTGTCGGTTCGCTTATTTTTCCTCCGTTTCATTTGCTTTATACACGTATGTATTATGTCGCAATAGGTGCAGTGGTCGGTATATTGGCGAATATTATTATTTTACCTGATCGAGTTGATTATGAATGCAGAAATGCATTTGTTCCAATTCTGAAATCTTACGCTTATTATTTTCCTGCTATTGTTGATTTGCTATTGAAGAGCAATTTAATAGATGCAGAACGAGAAAAAATACACACAGAAAAGAATTTGAGGAAATTACCACAGTGGGTTTATGAAGTAGGTTTTGATTCTACTTTGCAAATGGGCTATCGTTATTTTTTTATGAAAGTAGGGCAAATGGGCGAAATTTTATTCGCAATGCATCATTTGGCCCGCCATTCTTTTTCTGATCAATTGTTAAATGTTATTCGAGAGCCCTTGCTACAATGCATTCCGCGTCTGGAGCAATTTATTTTTTCACTCATAACGGTGTTAGAGTTAAAGAAATTAAGGGAAGGAATTGTTGATTTTGAAGCCGAGCTGGCTACAATGGAAGAGAAATTTAGAGTGATGGGATCGCCGTTGTGGGAGGGGTTAGAGGGAGAGAAGGATGCTGTTTACTTAGCAGAATTTATTTATGATTTGCGAGATCTTCGAAGTGCCATGCTACGACTAACAGAAGCCTTAAGGTGAATGCTTCAGGGCGAGTAATTTTCAGGGTATGGTTGGTGGACACTCTGCTTTATAAATATGACCAAGCATGCTATAAAAAATGACCTGTACTTTGACTTTTCTGTTGACCTCCTTGTCGATTAATTTTTAAGAGGGGCCCCCGCTTCCTGCCTCGGGATTCTTTAGTCCTTCAACCGTCATAATTTTCATGGAATTGGTACGACCATGAATCCCAATTAAATCGCCTTTGGTAATAATGACTAAATCCCCTTCTTTTATGATGCCACGACGCTGTAATTCATGCACTGCCGATTGATTAATGACTCTTCTATCAATATGAGTTGCATCGAAAGTAATAGGATAGACCCCTCGATAAAGTGCCATGCGTCGTTGAGTGGAAGGATGTCGGCTTAATCCATAGATAGGAATGCTAGAGCGGACGCGAGACATCCACAGTGGCGTGGTGCCTGATTCGGTCAAAGCAATAATTGCTTTAATATCCAGATGATTGGCGGTGTACATGGTGGCCATAGCAATAGTTTCATCTACGTATTTGAATTGAATATCCATGCGATGACGTGAGCGTTTCGAGATAGGGTTTTTCTCTGCGCTTCGGCAAATACGATCTAGAGCGGCGACCGCTTTGTCAGGGTATTTACCTATTGCTGATTCTTGTGACAACATCACTGCATCCGTGCCATCTAATACGGCATTGGCAACGTCAGAAACTTCGGCGCGGGTAGGGATGGTATTATAAGTCATGGTCTCAAGCATTTGTGTCGCAGTAATGACTGGCTTATTCAATGTTCTTGCGGTATGGATGATGTTTTTTTGCACGCCTGGTAATTCAGCATCACCAAGTTCTACGCCAAGATCTCCGCGTGCTACCATAATTCCATCTGCTGCTTTGGTAATTTCTTCAATATGAGTAACAGCCTCGGAGCGTTCAATTTTGGCAATAATACCCGCATTTCCTCCGGCAGCTTTGAGTAGAGTTCGTGCCTCTTTTACATCGTCTGCATTGCGGGGAAAAGAAATAGCAAGGTAGTCTGCATGAAGACGTACAGCATCTATAATATCTGAGCGGTCTTTGTCCGTGAGTGCTTTTGCAGAAAGGCCGCCACCTAAACGATTGATGCCTTTATTATTTGATAATTCACCACCTACTACAACTTGGCAATAAATACAGTGTTCTTTTATTTTTTCTACGATTAGGACGATGCGACCATCATCCAATAATAGCGTGTCACCTGAATGTACATCATGCAGCAGGTTTTTATAGTCTAAGCTTACGCTTTTCTCTGTTCCTTCATCAGAGCCTAACTTTGTGTCAAGAATAAAAGCTTGACCTTCTTCTAGTTGAATTTTTTTATTTTTAAAACGTCCTATGCGAATTTTTGGTCCTTGTAAATCAATTAAGATGGCAACCACTTTCCCATGTTTTTTAGCGATATTACGTACGTTATTAATGCGTTGTTCATGTGTTTGAAGCGAGCCATGAGAAAAATTCGCGCGAAAAACATTTGCCCCTGCTATGATAACTCGCTCTAACATATCTAAATCATCTAACGAAGGACCCAGTGTAACCACAATCTTCGTACGTCGCAGTGTTGTCATCATGTAACTTTCTCATGCTGTAAAGCATGTTTTTCTAGGGCGCTAATAGTGGGTAAAGGTTTTCCTTCCAAATAAGATAAGAAAGCACCGCCCCCTGTAGAAATGTAATCAATTTTATCGGCAATACGGTATTTTTCAATAGCAGCCAAGGTGTCCCCCCCGCCCGCGACGGAAAAGCCTTTGCTTTCTGCAATGGTTTGAGCGATGGCTTCTGTGCCTTCACCAAATTGTTCAATTTCAAAAGCACCCACCGGGCCATTCCACAGAATAGTCTTGGCTTTTTTAATAATGCTTACATATTTTTTTATAGTGTCGGGGCCTAAGTCATAGATTTTTTCATTATCATCTACTTGAGAGACAAGACGAGCTGAGCTTTCCGCATCTTCTGAAAGTTTGTCTGCTACGATAACATCAGTAGGGATAGGGATTTCTGCACCACGTTGCTTTGCATTAAGAGAAAGGCGCTCGGCTTCATCTATCAGGTCGGGTTCGTATAGGGATCTGCCAACAGTATAACCTTCCGCAGCAATAAAAGTATTGGCGATGCCACCTCCTATGATAAGTGTGTCGACTTTTTGTGAAAGGGCATCTAATAATCCTAATTTGGTTGATACTTTGGAGCCGCCTACAATAGCGACCATGGGACGTTTAGGGGTATGCATAATATTGCGTAGTGCTTTTAGTTCTCCCAGCAATAAGGGACCTGCACAAGCAATAGGCGCATATTCAATAACGCCACAAGTGGAAGCTTCAGCACGATGTGCTGTGGCAAAAGCATCCATGACAAAAATATCGCATAAGCTTGCTATTTTTTTAGCTAAATCTGGCTTGTTATCTTTTTCTCCAGGAATCAGGCGAACATTTTCGAGCAGTACTAAATTATGGCTACCCATTTCAAAGCCATTAACCCAATTTTGAATGAGAGGAACTTCTTTTTTCAGTAACTTTGATAAGTGAGCGGCGATAGGTGCTAACGAAAATTGTAAATCAGAGCTCCCTTCATCAGGACGCCCCAGGTGAGACATGATCATGATCTTAGCGCCCGCTTGCAATGCTTGTTTGATAGTGGGAATAGCGGCACGAATACGTAAATCACTGGTGATTTCACCATTTTTTAACGGTACATTTAAATCTTCGCGCAGGAGGACGCGCTTGTTTTTCAGTTTAAGATCGGACATCTCTATGATAGCCATTTACTATACCCCTGAGATTTTGCTATATCGAAAATGAATTTATTGCATTATGGATATAAATACAAGGGATAGTTATTAACAATTGACAGTATCCTAAAACCGATGAACAATGAGCGCTTTTAGTACATGGCAAGATGATATGAAGCGTATCCTAATTACCGGCGGGGCGGGATTTATTGGTTCTCATACGGTAGATTTATTTTTGCAACAAGGAGCGCAAGTTGTGGTGTTGGACAATCTTGTGACGGGCCACATAACGCAACTTAATTTGTTCCATCCTCAGTTACGCTTCGTACAGGCAGATATATTAGATTATGTAGTGTTGGCTAAAGAAGTGGCTTTGTGCGATGTGGTGTTGCATTTAGCTGCTTTACCTTCGGTACGCCAATCCCTTGCTGATCCTATTCAGTCTTTGAATGTAAACACGCTCGGCTTTTTGCATGTGTTGCAGGCTATTCGAGAAAATAACACAGATATTCGCCTGGTTTATGCGTCCAGTGCGGCAGTATATGGTGCTAATGAAGCATTGCCTTGCTCAGATGAGTTACCTTTATCTTTAGCTCCTCTTTCTCCTTATGCATTAGAGAAAGCCAATAATGAACGGTATGCTGATTTATACGAGCGGCTATTTGGTATTAAGAGTTTAGGGCTGCGTTATTTCAACGTATATGGTTCACGGCAAGTGCCAGATTCACCTTATTCCGGGGTCGTTTCTAAATTTATAGACCGTTACCAAAAAAATGAACCTCTTATTATTTTTGGTGACGGCCAACAATCACGAGATTTTATACATGTGACTGATGTGGCCCGAGCCAATTGGCAGGCGGTGCAAAGTGATTATAGAGGCGTTTTGAATATTGCAACGGGCACCGCAGAAACTCTCGTTAATTTAGTAAGTTATATCGAAGCGGCTGGGGGAAATAAAGCGCGAGTAGAGTTTACTGCGCCACGAGCAGGGGAAATTATTAAATCCTATGCTTGTGTGGCTAAAGCTCAGAATCATCTGCAGTATCGTTATACAACAGGCTTGGCTGAGGGGATTCATTCATTGTTGAGTGGTAGTTTTTAAAGGCCCAGTATATACTTCGCCCAGTGGTTCCCGCTATCTTTGGAAAGAAGCATAATGCAAAATACAGACATTCCTCAAGCTTGTACAAAACGGTGCTACGAAGTGACACGCTCAAATTTGCCTTTGAGTTGTCCTTTGCCCGATATGCGTCTTTGGGATGCCCATCCGCGTGTGTATTTGCCAATTGAGGCGACGGGACATGTTATTTGTCCATATTGTGAGGCAGAGTTTATCTTGAAAAATGAATAAAAAAATTCTTATTGTTGGGCCGGCCTGGGTCGGTGATATGGTGATGGCGCAATGTCTTTTTAAATTATTAAAGCAGCGTGATCCCGAAGTAATAATTGATGTGTTAGCGCCCGCCTGGAGCTTACCGTTATTGGAACGCATGCCAGAAATATCGGCAGCTATTGTGATGCCTTTAGGCCATGGTCAATTAAATTTGACTGAGCGTTATCGTTTGGGGAAGCGGTTGCGTGAAAATAAATATGATCAAGCCATTGTTTTACCTAATTCTTTTAAATCAGCTTTAGTTTTGTGGTGGGCAAAAATTCCACGTCGAACGGGATGGCGCGGCGAGATGCGCTATTTTGTGTTGAATGATGTGCGTCATTTAGATAAAGCTCGTTATCCCTTAATGATTGAACGCTTTATGGCATTGGGTCTCGAGCGCGATGAACCGTTGCCCAGGGACTATCCTTTACCTGAATTGCAAATTTCATCTACTTCTCAGACCGCAGCATTGACAAGGCATCAGCTAGCTCATCCAGAACAGCCCATCTTGGCGCTGTGTCCTGGCGCCGAGTTTGGCCCAGCAAAACAATGGCCCGAAGAATATTATGCAGATATTGCTAATGCAAAATTACAAGAGGGTTGGGGTGTTTGGATTTTTGGCTCTCCTAAAGATAATGTAGTAGCGGAGCGTATCATGCAGGCAACACAACAACGTGCTATTAATTTGGCCGGTAAAACTAAATTAGAAGAAGCCGTTGATTTATTGTCATTAGCTTCAGTGATAGTCAGCAATGATTCAGGATTAATGCATATTGGTGCTGCATTATGCAAGCCACTGGTTGCAATTTATGGGCCAACCAGTGCTTCTTTTACCCCCCCCCTTCATAAAGCAGCTAAAATTCTTTCTTTAAAATTGGAATGTCAACCCTGTTTCCAAAGAACTTGTCCGTTGCAACATCATCGCTGTATGCGCGAATTAAGGCCAGCAAAAGTGTTAGCAGCCATGTTGGAATGAGAGGAGGATCAAGATGCGCGTTTTAATCGTTAAGACCTCTTCTATGGGCGATGTCATACATACGCTACCTGCATTAACTGATGCGGGCAAAGCGATTCCGGCGATTTCATTTGATTGGGTAGTTGAAGAAAATTTTTCTGAAATCCCACGTTGGCATCCTTTAGTGAAACAAGTCATTCCGGTTGCTTTGCGTCGTTGGCGCAAAGCTATTTTTACGAAAAAAACAGTCCAAGAATGGCAAGCATTTCGTCAATTATTACGAGCGACGCAGTATGATTTAATTATTGATGCACAAGGCTTATTAAAAAGTGCATTTCTTGCCTTAAATGCACGAGGCACAAGTTGCGGCTTTGATTTTTATTCGGCGCGCGATCCTATTGCCGCACTTTTTTATCGCCAGCGATTTGTGACTGCAAAAGTCAAAGAACAGCACGCAGTCACCCGAGTACGGAGTTTATTGAGTCAAGCTCTAGGTTATACTTTGCCTGAGACAGTGCCAAACTATGGTATTGATCGGCAGCAATTTCAGCAAGCAGGTGAAACAGAGCCTTATCTGGTTTTTTTACACGGAACCACCTGGACAACTAAGCATTGGCCTGAGCTCTATTGGATGGAGTTAGCGAAGCTTGCAAGTGACCAGGGGTTTGCTATTAAATTGCCTTGGGGCAATATCTCTGAACGAGAACGCGCATTGCGGATTGCTGAGAATTGTTTACGTGCTGAAGTCTTACCAAAGCAGGATTTGGGAGGTATGGCTAAAGTGTTGGCAGGTGCGCGAGCGATTGTAGCAGTCGATACCGGCTTAGGGCACTTAGCTGCTGCGCTTGCGGTGCCTACTGTTTCGTTGTATGGCCCAACTAATCCTGTGCTGACAGGTGCAATAGGGGAGTCACAGCAGCACTTAATGGCGTCTTTTCCCTGTGCGCCTTGCTTTGGTCGAGAATGTACTTATAAGGGCAATGATTATTCGCCTTTAAATCCTCTGAATCCGCCCTGCTTTGTTACGTTGCCTCCCACTGTTGTCTGGGGAGCGCTTTCTTCAATGCTATGACTATAAGGTTTTTCTTTGTAATAATCTGAGGACCGTGCCTCATTTGAGGAAATAGAAGCTTCTTTTAGAGATGTTTCTGGAAACGCATCTCTAAAATCCTCAGCGCGACTACTGGCTTCTTCAGGTAGTTTTTCGCTGGTTTGTGCGAAGGCTGCGTCTATATTCGGCGTGGCGGAGGTGACAGGGAGATGAGGTTCATCGATATCGCCAATGTTGTTGAATGTTTTTTGTTTCTTATCAATTAAGAGTTGGTCTTTAGTGGGGTAAGCAGTAATTTGAATTCGGCTATTAGCGCGGATTCCAGAGTTAGTTATATTATTTGCAACTGGAAAGTAATTCCCGTATCCCACATAAGTGAGTTTACGGGAATCTAAACTCTGTGCTTTTAAACCCGAAACGCCATGAGCCCATAAAAATCCGGCTACTTGACGAGCCCGATCTTCAGATAATCGATGTTCAAAACGCGAAGAATTAAAGCCACTAGTATTGCCTGATATCATAATATTGTTGCAATCGTAGCGGTTTAGTATAGCTACGACGCTTTTTAAAATAGCATCAGCTTGCGGCAGTAAGTCAGAAGAATTGGTGTCAAAGAGTTTATCTGAGGGAATTTCGATCGTAGCATAGTCCCCCAAGGTATAGACTTGGCCACCTGCTTGTATAATACCGGCTGAGTCAAAGCGTAATGAGGTAATATAATAACCTACACTCGCACCTGCTAATGCAGCTAAGCCAAGCATAGGTTTGGAAGAAGTTCCCATGACAGCCGCCGCGCTGCCGCCGGCAATAGCACCGGCTCCCGTGCCTAAAGCGCTGCCAGTTAAGTGGTCGCTGCCATTAAAAGGATTATAGCTGCATGCCGAGAGGCTGAATGAGAGTAAGGAAATAAAAGTGAGCCGCAGTGTAAATATATCAATCATGCTATTTCCCGTGTTGCTATTTTCTAAGGCAGGTCATCATACGCATTAGTCATCCCCCAGGGAGAACCGCCGTAGATTCCTCAACTCTTAGTCTCAGGATTATACATGGCTCTTTCATCAATGTGCTATCATGTTTTGTCATTCAGGGGGTGCAATCAAATGAATCAGCGGCTAGAAGCGCGTCCTTATACCGCATGGCAATTAATTAAAGTGTATTGGCAATCGAGTCAGCGCTTGTTTGCTTACTTTATGCTTATTGTCGTGTTGACAATGTCGATCTTCTTGGTAGGAATGGATGTTATTTTTACCACTTGGTATAATTATTTTTATGATGCATTACAAGATTACAACCGTCATGCCGCCTTTGATTTGATTATGATTTTTATGTTCTTAGCAGGGGTGAATATTATTGTTTCTGTCTATCGTTACTATATACAACAATATTTGGCATTGCGTTGGCGAAAATGGTTAACTGAGCAATTTCTTGATCGTTGGCTAGCAAAGCGCAGTTATTATTATTTGGAAAACTTTGATAAATACACAGATAATCCAGATCAACGTATTCAAGAAGATGTAGGGGGCTTAGTTTCGACTACTTTGGGTTTAGGTATTGGTTTGGTGAACGCGGTGGTGACCATTTGTTCTTTTATTTTTGTGCTTTGGAAGTTATCAGGTTACTTGCATGTCCCCTTAGGAAAATATGGCACATTCCATATTCAGGGGTATCTTGTCTGGGTTGCTATTATTTATTCTTTCATAGGGACTATTCTGACATTTAAAATTGGGCGTCCCTTAGTTTCTCTGAATTTTGAACAACAGCGCCGCGAAGCTAATTTTCGTTTTTCGGCCATTGATTTGCGTTCGCATGCAGAACATGTTGCGCTTTATCGTGGCGAAGAAAATCAAAAAACCATTTTACAAACGCTCTTTTCTAGAGTTTTGGAGAATTGGTATGCGATTATTTTGCGACAAAAATTATTGTTATGGTTTACTGCGGGTTATAACCAAGTTTCCGTTATTTTGCCTTTGATTGTCGTTTTGCCTAATTATTTTAATAAGGTATTCAAATTGGGCGGGCTCATGCAGGCATTGGCTGCATTTTCCCGTATTCAAGATGCTTTTTCATTTATTGTGAATTCTTACACTTCTATTGCGGAATGGCAAGCAGTGGCTTGCCGGTTAATTACTTTTCTGAATCATATGGATGAGATGGAGAAAAATGTAAAGGCGCAAAATAAATTTATTTTTACTCTAACGGCAGAAGATAAAATTATTGCTAAAAATTTAACGCTTAACACACCGAACGGCACAAAATTATTAGAAAATATTAACCAACATCTTATGCATGGCGAAGATTATGTGATAAAAGGACGTTCTGGTCTGGGTAAAAGCACATTTGTGCGCGCTTTAGCGGGTATTTGGCCTTATGGCTCGGGCCTTATTTTATTGCCGGAAAAAAAGAAAAATATCATGTTTCTACCCCAGACAACCTATATGCCGTTAGGGACATTACGAGAAGCCCTGTTATTTCCTGACAAAGTACACAAAACTTCTGATGAACTACTGATGCAGTTATTAGAAGAATTTGATTTATCACATCTGGTTAGCCAGTTAAATGAAGTGGCAAATTGGTCGGGACACTTGTCGCCCGGTGAGTTGCAGCGTATTGCTTTTATACGCGTGTTGATTCACAAACCTTTCTGGGTATTTCTTGATGAAAGTACCTCAGCGCTTGATTTGATACATGAGAGGCAAGCCTACCATTTATTGAAAAATAAATTACCTGATTGCTCAGTAGTCAGTGTAGGGCACCGTCCGAGTATTCAGAGTTATCATGGGCAGGAAATTGATCTGGAGGCATATGTATAATATAATGAAATTAAATGGGAATTTTGAAATAGAAAGCAATTGCTGGGGATGATTGAGGGTTATTTGAATGATTTGCTCTTTTCGGTGGACGAATTATGCTATTATACTGCGTTATTCTAAGAGTAAGATCCACAGAGCATAACGTGAAATAGAGGGGTAAATATGCACGGGTTTTTACAGTTACCATGGTGGGGTTATATTGTTGCTACACTCATTTTGACGCAAATAACTATTTTGAGCGTCACTATTTATTTACATCGATGTATGGCGCATCGCGCTCTCGATTTGCACCCCATAGCCAGCCATTTTTTTCGTTTTTGGTTGTGGATGACGACGGGTATGCTCACGAAGCATTGGACATCCATTCATCGTAAACACCATGCTAAGGTGGAAACAGGAGATGATCCGCATAGTCCCCAAGTAAAAGGTCTTTTAACAGTTTTGTTGCAAGGCGCGGAACTGTACCGTAAAGAAAAACTTAACCCCGAAACACTAGAGCGTTATGGAGAAGGTACGCCGGACGATTGGATAGAGAGGCATGTTTATAGTGCACATAGTACCTGGGGTGTCTATGCCATGTTGGTTATTGACTTTATATTGTTTGGCTCTATTGGATTAACTATTTGGGCGATTCAGATGGCGTGGATCCCCTTTTTTGCCGCGGGCATTATTAACGGCATCGGTCATTATTTAGGTTACCGTAATTTTGAATGTCTTGATGCGTCTATGAATATTTTACCGTTAGCCTTATTCATTGGCGGTGAAGAATTGCATAACAACCATCATACTTATGGTACGTCAGCCAAATTTTCAGTGAAATGGTGGGAGTTTGACCTAGGGTGGGCAGTGATTCGAATGCTGCAGTGTTTAGGCTTGGCTAAACCTAAGCGCATACCGCCTAAGATTCAGCTAGCCCCTGACAAAACTTCTATGGATGTAGAGACCGTCAAGGCTATTTTGACGAATCGTTTTCAAGTATTGGCGCGATATAGTCGAGATGTTATTTCTCCTATTTTTCGGGAGGAGCGCCGCCGTGCGGCAGGAGCAGGACGCTTGGTCTCGCAACGGATTAAAACACTGCTGGTGCGAGAACCTTCCTTGGTTGATGTGAGAGGCCAGCAGCAATTGGCTGATGTGCTGGAGCAATGTAATTCATTAAGTTTGGTTTATCAATTTCGTGTGAAATTGCAAAATCTTTGGTCTAAAAGTGCAGCTTCGCAGACAGAATTGTTGGAAGCTTTACAAGAATGGTGTCGACAAGCTGAAGCAACAGGCATCTATGTCTTGAGGGAGTTTGTTAAGCATTTAAAGGCATATGTGCCTTATCCGCAGAAGAGATAGGCTGGCCTATCTTATTAGGCCTAGATTTTCCCTTCTTCAAATAATACATGCATACCCGCTTTCCCGGTTTCAGGATTAAATGCACGTTTATCAAAATGCTTTTGCTTCCGTTTTTCAGTGGAAGTACGTTTGTTCTTGGTGGTCGTACGAAAAGTACCGGTTTTGTTACCTTCTTTTGTTAAACCTGTAGAGATCATTTTAATTTTATCACGCATGATTATGCCTTACCTTCTTCTTTTTCACGTTCTTTAATGTTTTTTAATACTTCTTCAATGCCATGTTTATCAATAATACGCATTCCCTTAGTACTAACTCGCAGTTTGATATACCGCTTTTCGCTCTCTAGCCAAAAACGATGTTCTTGGAGGTTTGGGTGGAAGCGGCGCCTAGTTTTATTGTTTGCATGAGATACATTATTCCCCACCATGGGTCGCTTTCCCGTGACTTGACACACTCTTGACATATACTCTCTCCAATAACATCGTAAACGTTCACGTCCTTGACTAAAGAAGGCTATGAATAGTTATAAATTAGCTTAATATAAGCCTTATGCCTACCAACAGGCTAAAAAATAGCAGACTTATATTAAAAATAATAAAGGCAGGCCGCGATTTATACCAGAAAGCGGTAATTAAAGCAACCCGGCTTCCGCAAAAGAGAATGTTTTGTTGTGGCCCGCAATAACATGATCTATTACTTGGATATTTACCACAGTTAGAACTTGTTTTAATAATTGAGTCATATCTTGATCAGCTTGGCTGGGGGTAGGGTTGCCGGAGGGATGGTTGTGAGCCAGGATGACTTTAGCAGCGTTGTGTTTTAAACCAAGCTTAATGAGCTCTCGTGGGTAAACGTTGGTTTCATTGATAGTGCCGTGACACAGTTCTTCATAACAAATAATCCGGTTAAGATTATCTAAAAATAAGCATGCAAATACTTCATGCGGATAATCTTTTAAACGATTAGCTAGGAATCGTTTAGTGAGATGGCTATTCGTTAAAGGTTCACCGAGAGGAATATCCTCTTCTAAGTAGCGTCGACCTAGCTCAATGGCTGCTTTTAACATGGCATATTTTGCTTTTCCAAAGCCTTTTTTTTGGAAAAGTAAGATTGGATCAGCAGCAGCTATTTTTTTTAATCCTCCGTATTCACGTAATAATTCCCGGGCAATATCCAGGGCAGTTCTGCCACGTGTTCCTGTGCAAAAAAAAATGGCAAGTAATTCAGCGTCAGATAAGTTTTTTGGGCCATGTTGCAATAATTTTTCTCTAGGTCGCTCAGCAAGAGGCCAATTGGCAATTGTCATAGTGGATCTCCTTCATTATGATGGAGGGCTGAATGTTTTCCCTCCAAGGTATTAAATAGTGAAACGCTTATTAAATAAACAAATTGTGCTAGGTGTGACGGGGGGTGTTGCGGCTTATAAAAGCGCGGATTTGGCGAGGCGACTTCGGGAAGCGGGCGCTGAAGTGCGAGTAGTCATGACGGAAAATGCTAAACAATTTATCACCCCTTTGACGATGCAAGCTGTTTCTGGCAATCCTGTGCATGATGACTTATTTGATTTAAAAGCAGAAGCCGCAATGGGGCATATTGAATTAGGGCGATGGGCAGATGTGATTTTGATTGCACCGGCCAGTGCGGATTGCATGGCAAGATTGGTGAGAGGGGAAGCGAATGATCTTTTGACGACACTGTGTTTAGTGACGCATGCACCCATAGCTTTAGCGCCCGCCATGAATCAAAGTATGTGGAAGCATACGGCGACGCAAGAAAATGTGCAAGCATTGCAAGCAAAAGGGGTCTCTATTTTAGGGCCGGGCGAAGGGAGTCAAGCATGTGGCGATATAGGTTTAGGTCGAATGTTAGAGCCAGCCGAGTTAGTTGATCATGTTGCTGCATTATTTAAGCCAGGCTGTTTAGATGGAAAGAAAATTATTATTACTGCGGGCCCTACCCACGAAGCAATTGATGCGGTGCGCTTTATTACGAATGCAAGTTCAGGAAAAATGGGTTATGCGCTGGCGGAAGCCGCTATTGAAGCGGGTGCAGAAGTAATTTTAATTAGTGGACCAGTTAATATCCTCGCGCCTACGCATGTGGAAAAAGTAGCCGTGATAACTGCGCAAGATATGTTTAAGGAAGTGATGTCTCGTGTTGAGAATTGCGATTTGTTTTTGAGTGTCGCAGCAGTGAGTGATTATCGCAGTAAAACAATTGCTACACACAAAATCGCAAAAATCGCTTTCACAGAAGTATTGGAATTAGAACGCAACCCCGATATTGTTGCAAGTGTGGCTCAATTAAAAAACAGGCCTTTTATTGTAGGATTTGCAGCAGAAACGGATAATTTGGAAGTGAAAGCGAAAGCGAAGCTTGTCAATAAAAAATTGGATATGATTGTAGCTAATGAAGTCAGTGTGGGAATGAGGGGTGATGAGAATGCGGTAACGGTTTTTTGGAGTGATCAGCAACGTGAATTTTTAAAAAAATCGAAAAGAAAATTAGCGAGAGAGTTAATTAAAATGATCGGCGATGTTATGACTGCGAATGCATTTACTAAAGGAGAGATGGATGCAAAATGAAGATGTGAGGGAAATTATAAAACCTATCATGGGGCAATCACCTTATCCCTCTATTCAGATAAAGATATTGGATAATCGTATGGGTGCAGAATTTCCTTTGCCACGGTACGAGACTTCTGATTCTGCGGGTATGGATTTGCGAGCCTGTGTAAATGAAAAGCTAGTTTTACAGCCCGGGGAGACTCATTTAATTCCAACGGGCATTGCTATTTATATAGGTGATCCTGGTCTTTGTGCCGTGATTTTGCCTCGTTCGGGGTTAGGGCATAAGCACGGTATCGTGTTAGGTAATCTTATTGGTTTGATTGACGCGGATTACCAAGGCCCGCTCATGATTTCTTGCTGGAATCGTAGCCAAAATATATATACCATAGAGCCAGGCGATCGTATTGCGCAACTTGTTTTTTTGCCTATTGCGCGCGTTAATTTTGAAATGGTCGGTGAATTTGATGAGACTTCACGAGGTGAAGGTGGTTTTGGTTCCTCAGGAAGAAAATAAGAAAATGGCAATAGAACAACACGATGCTTTAGTTCACTCTTCCCTTTTTCGTGCTTATGATATTCGCGGCATAGTAGGTAAGACCCTCACCGAAGAGAGTGTATATGCAATAGGTCGTGTATTAGGTTCGCTGGCTTTAGAAAATGGAGATCGCAGTATGGCAGTTGGCCGCGATGGTCGATTGTCTGGATTGCAGTTGATGAATGCATTGTGTGAAGGCATTTTGACAACGGGATGTGACGTTGTTGATTTAGGCAGAATACCTACACCTTTATTGTACTATGCCACTTATGTATTTGATACTCATTCAGGAGTGATGTTAACCGGCAGTCATAATCCACCTGAATATAACGGTTTAAAAATGATGATCAACGGCAAAACCCTCGCCGAAAAAGAGATCAGCGATATTTATAATCGCATTGTTGAAAATAAAGTTCTTTCCGGTAAAGGTCAGCTGAATACATTAGAAATGATTGAGCGGTATATCACGCATGTCGTGCGTGATATTAAATTAATGCGTCCTCTGAAAATTGTGATTGATTGTGGAAATGGTGTTGCAGGGGAGGTTGCTCCCGAATTATTTCGTCGCCTGGGCTGTGAAGTCATAGAATTATTTTGTGATATAGATGGATCTTTTCCTAATCATCATCCTGATCCAAGTCAAATTGAAAATTTACAAGATTTAATTTGTAAGGTGAAAGAAACTAAAGCAGATATTGGTTTAGCCTTTGATGGTGATGGCGATCGTTTGGGGGTGGTCACCGATAAAGATGAAATTATCTGGCCTGATCGGCAGTTGATGTTGTATGCAGCCGATGTTTTAGCTAAACGGCCGGGTGCAAAAATTATTTATGATGTGAAATGTACGCATCATTTAGAAAAATTTATTCGTGATCACGGGGGGGAACCTATCATGTGGAAGACAGGCCATTCACTAATTAAGGCTAAATTAACGGAGACGCAGGCAGTTTTAGCAGGTGAGATGAGCGGACATATCTTCTTTAAAGATCAATGGTATGGATTTGATGATGCTCTTTATGCTGGTGCAAGATTATTAAAAATTTTATCGGAGAAAAAGCAAAGCAGTAGTGAATTATTTAATATCATCCCCAATAGTGTGAATACGCCGGAGTTAAAAATAAAAATAGATGATGATGAAAAGTTTGAATTCATGAAAAAATTAATTAATCAAGCAAATTTTGCCAGCGCGGAACATATTACTATCGATGGGCTGCGTGTTAATTTTTCGGATGGTTGGGGGTTAGTGCGATTGTCCAATACGACCCCGTGCTTAGTTTTGCGATTTGAAGCGGAGGATGAAAAAGCGTTAGTGAAAATTCAGGGATTATTTCGTGATTTATTATTAGCAGTGAAACCAGCGCTGATCATCCCATTTTAGGATCTATTGACCATTTTACTATGCAGAGTGCGAGACACTGAGAAGAATTTATGTCTTCATACGATATACTTATTGTAGGTAGCGGTATTGTAGGTGCTGTAGCCGCGTTAGCTCTTGCTCGCGATGTACGTTTGAAAATAGCTATTGTTGAATCCCAATCTCCCCGTTTTATTTATGATTCAACACAATATGATCATCGAGTCAGTGCTATTTCTAGTGCTTCTAAGGCAATTTTTCAAAATTTAGGTTGTTGGGAAGCAATTAAAGCTAAACGCATTAGCCCTTATACGAAAATGCATGTATGGGACGCTAAAGGCGAGGGTCAAATTCGTTTTGATAGCCAAGCAGTAAATGAGTCTTGTCTGGGATATATCATTGAAGACAGGGTGATTCGCCAAAGTCTGCATGAACAGTTTCAGTTTTATTCCAATATAGATTTTCTTTGTCCCCTGGAGCTCTGTACTTTAAATGAAAAAATAGATTCTATTGAGCTTACTACGAGTGATGGGCAAATTTTAATAACGAAACTTCTTATCGCTGCGGATGGCACTGAGTCTTGGGTACGCAAGCAAGTAAAGATGGAAGTTAAAAATTGGGATTGTACCCAGACAGCTATTGTGACCACGGTGATTACAGAGCAACCCCATCAAAATACAGCTTGGCAGTGTTTTTTGCCGACCGGGCCCTTAGCATTTTTACCACTCGATGATCCTTATCATAGCTCTATTGTTTGGTCTTCTGAGCAAGATGAAGCGATGAAGCTCTTATCATTGGGTGAGGAGTCTTTTCGGGAAATTCTAAGTGCTCAATTTGATAATAAGCTAGGTGGAATCCGTTTCATGACTTCGCGTCGTCACTTTCCTTTACGTATGAATTATGTTAGAAATTATGTACGCTCACATTTGGCCCTTATTGGAGATGCAGCACATACAATTCATCCTTTAGCAGGTCAGGGTGTTAATTTGGGACTGCTGGATGCGGCTGCTCTGGCTGAGGTTGTTAGTGATGCGCACAAAAAAAACCGTGATTTTGCAAGTCTTGCCACTTTACGTCGTTATGAACGTTGGCGTAAAGGAGATACACTTGCGATGCTAACTTTAATTGCAGGTCTCAAAAATTTATTTGGCAGTGATAAAAAATCACTGCAAAAAATCCGTAGTTTAGGTTTAACGCTTGCTAACCATTTGCCATTTATTAAAAATGCATTAATTCGTTATGCGCTCGGAAAACGAAGTGATTTGCCGAGTTTGGCGAGTAGACTGCATTGAGGCTATTTGTTTCTTGCTTCTGTTTTTATTTCTAAACCGGTATACTCCCCTTTAGTTTGAAAATAATAACAGGAATCTTTCAAATTTATGGGAAAAAAAACGCCGCTCTATTTATCTCATTTGGCAGCGAATGCAAAAATGGTTGATTTTGCTGGCTGGGATATGCCACTGCATTATGGTTCCCAGGTACAAGAACATCACTATGTACGTCGCGATGCAGGGATGTTTGATGTGTCCCATATGACTATTGTGGACGTTAAAGGGCAAGATGTTATCGCCTATTTACACTATCTACTTGCTAACAATATTGATAAGCTGATTCCTGGTAAAGCATTTTATACTTGCATGTTAAACAATCAAGGAGGAGTAGTGGATGATTTGATTGTTTATAAAATAGCAGATGATTTTTATCGGTTGGTGGTCAATTCAGCTACCCGTGATAAAGATTTAAATTGGCTAAACGAGCATGCAAAAAAATACACCATTATGCTTGAGGAGCGTACCGACCTCGCTATATTAGCTATACAAGGATGTAAAGTTAAAAATAAAATAACTGCGATTTTTAACCCAGAGGATTTGCGCTCTATCCTTGCTTTGAAACCCTTTCATTTTGTTACGATAGATTCGTTTTTTATCGCGCGTACGGGCTATACCGGTGAAGATGGTTTTGAAATTATTGTGCCGGCAAAGGCTGTCTCTGCTTTATGGGAGAGATTAATAACTGCTCAAATTCACCCTTGTGGTTTAGGCGCCCGCGATACATTGCGTCTAGAAGCGGGTTTGAATTTATATGGCACAGATATGGATGAGAAGGTCACACCATTAGAATCTAATTTGGGCTGGACAGTGGCATGGGAGCCCAAGGAGCGTCATTTTATTGGGCGACAAGCATTAGAAAAACAGCAACAACAAGGAGTGACATGCTCTTTGGTGGGCTTAATATTACGTGAGAGTGGCGTTTTGCGTAACCATCAAAAAGTGAAGATAGAAGGAGGGGGTGAAGGTGAAATTACCAGCGGTAGTTTTTCTCCTACTTTAAATAAAGGTATTGCATTGGCGCGTGTGCCTATTACTATAGGCACAGAATGCCAGGTTGAAATTCGCGGGAAGCAGCATACTGCTCAGGTGATCAAGCCGCCCTTTGTTCGACAAGGCCAGATTAATGAAATGATCATAGATTAGGAGTGGAAAGATGAATAATGTGCCAAAATCGCTGCAATACTCAAAAACCCATGAGTGGGTACGTCGCGATGATGATTTATTCACAATTGGAATTACAGATCATGCCCAAGCTATGCTAGGACATTTAGTGTATGTGGAATTGCCTGAACCTGAAAGCAATCTTGAGGTAGGTCAAGAATGTGCTGTAGTTGAATCAGTTAAAGCTGCGGCGGATGTTTATTCGCCTGTATCAGGAGAAGTGGTAGAAATTAATGAAGCTTTGTTGGAAACGCCACAATTAATTAATGAAGATCCTTATGGAAAAGGCTGGCTTTTTCGGATCCGTCCTTATGAAAATGAGGCATTGAAATTATTAAATTCGGAGCAATATTTAAAACAAGTTGTATCAGAAGCACATTAAGTTACTGATAGCGAGCAAACTTATGCCATTCATTCCGCATTCCGCGCAAGATATTCAAGAAATGTTAGCAACTATTGAAGCTGCTAATATGGAACAATTATTCGATGAAATTCCCGCACATTTACGCGTTAAAAATGTATTGGCAATTCCAGAAAGCTTAACTGAAATGGAGTTAGGCCGTTTGATGCGTGCGCGTGCGCAGCAAGATAATAATCTGCTTTGTTTTATAGGTGCTGGTGCATATGAACATCATATTCCCGCAGCAGTATGGGAGGTTGCTAGCCGGGGGGAATTTATGACGGCGTATACGCCGTATCAAGCAGAAGCGAGTCAAGGAACATTGCAACTGCTTTATGAATATCAAACCATGATGGCTAGTTTGATGGCATTGGATGTTTCTAATGCTTCAATGTATGATGGCGCGACTGCATTGGCAGAAGCTGTTTTAATGGCAGTTCGTGCTAATCGTAAAAATAAACTGCATCGAATTTTATTGCCTCGCTCTGTGCATCCATTTTATAGGCAGGTGGTTAAAACAATTATTGGCCAACAAAATATTCAGATAGATGACATTCCATTTGATATCAATACCGGCCGTATTTCGCTTGCTGTATTAAAGGAAGTGGCTGCAGAAACTACCACTGCATTAGTCATCCCACAGCCTAATTTTTTTGGTGTTTTGGAAGAAGTGGATGCCCTTACGGATTGGGCGTATACAAAAAATGTGATAAGTATCGCAGTTGTGAATCCGCTTGCTATGGCATTATTGAAGCCGCCTGGCCAATGGGGAAAAACGGGTGCAGATATTGCATGTGGCGAAGGGCAGCCTTTAGGTGTACCGTTGGCTTCAGGGGGCCCTTATTATGGTTTTTTGTGCTGCAAAAAAGAATTCGTGCGGCAATTACCGGGGCGCATCGTAGGGCGTACAGTAGATCAAGAAGGTAAGCAAGGATTTGTGTTAACTTTACAAGCGCGTGAACAGCATATCCGTCGTGCTAAAGCTACATCTAATATTTGTACTAACCAAGGGCTGCTTGTCACTGCCAGTACGATTTACATGAGTTTATTAGGCCCTAAAGGGTTGCGTCAGGTAGCTATAACCAGTCATCAAAATGCAGAATTACTAAAAGAAAAATTATCCACTATTGAAGGGGTTGAAGTTGTTTTCCAATCTCCGCGATTTCATGAATGGGTAATACGCTTGCCAAAGCCAGTAGCACTAGTACTGCGTCAATTAGCGGAACGAAAGATGCAAGGCGGTTTTAATTTAAATTCGATGTACCCTGAATTAGGTGAATGTTTATTAGTGTGTGCTACAGAAACTAAGACAGAAGAAGATATAAGAAAATTTGTAACATTGTTAACTTCTATTCTGTCTAGTACAAATTTACTGGATAAAGCGGAGCAAGGTGGCGCCCATGCCAAAACTTATCTTTGAATTATCGCGGCACGGCCGTTGTGCGAGGGCGCAAGTGCCGCGTCATATTCCTCGAGCGATCAATATTCCAAAGCATTTTTTACGCCAAGAGGAGCCTTTTTTACCTGAAGTGGCTGAATTGCAAGTGGTGCGCCATTTTACTCGTTTATCACGAAATAATTTCTCTATCGATACTCAATTTTACCCTCTGGGTTCCTGCTCGATGAAATATAATCCACGTGGTGTGCATCATTTAGCTATGCTTGAAGGATTTTTGAATCACCATCCTTTGTCGCTTGACATAAATAGCCAAGGTTATATGGCTTGTGCTTATGAATTGCAGGAAATTTTAAAAGCAGTCACAGGGATGAGTGGGGTCTCTTTAACCCCCATGGCAGGCGCACAAGGTGAATTTGCGGGTGTTGCCATGATTCGAGCCTATCATTTTGCTCGCCATGATTTGGAGCGCAAAGAAATATTAGTACCCGATGCAGCGCATGGCACTAATCCTGCTACTGCTGCGCAATGCGGGTTTATAGTACGTGAAATTCCGACTGATACAGAAGGGAATGTCGATATCGAGAGTTTGCGTGCTGCAGTCGGCCCGCAAACGGCAGGAATGATGTTGACTAATCCTTCAACTTTGGGCGTGTTCGAGCAAAAGATACAAGATATTGCTGCTATCGTTCACCAAGCGGGTGGTTTGCTTTATTACGATGGGGCTAATTTAAATGCTATTCTTGGGAAAGTGCGTCCTGGTGATATGGGTTTTGATGTGATGCACATCAATTTACATAAAACATTTGCTACCCCACATGGCGGCGGTGGCCCAGGCGGAGGTCCGGTTGCTGTTAGCGATCGTCTGGTGCCTTTTTTACCGACGCCTATCGTTGTCCAAAGAAGTGGATTGTATGCATGGCATTCTGAAAAAGAATGTCCGCAGACTATAGGCCGCTTATCTGCTTTTATGGGTAATGCTGGCATTATTTTGCGTGCTTATATGTATGCTCGTTTACTTGGCAAAGAAGGCATGGAGCGTGTAGCAGAATTTGCCACGCTTAATGCTAATTATTTATTAGCAAAATTAAAAGCAGCAGGTTTCACCCCTGCTTATGTTAATCGTCGTGCTAGCCATGAATTTATTATCACATTAAAAACAGAGGCTAAAGAATGGCACGTTACTGCTTTAGATGTGGCAAAGCGTTTATTAGATTATGATATCCACGCGCCCACGATGTATTTCCCTTTGTTAGTGCCCGAATGCTTATTGATAGAGCCTACAGAGACAGAAAGCAAAGAAATGTTAGATATTTTTGTAGAAGCACTGATACAAATCTTACACGAGGCTAAAACTCAGCCTGATTTAGTACGTACCGCACCGCATACGTTATCGGTACGGCGTTTAGATGAAGTGAAGGCAGCAAGGGAATTAGATGTGGTATATAAGCAAATTATTGACCCCTTGTAGACAATAAGGGCATGTCTAGTTTTGGAAAAGAGGGATCAAGGGTTATATCTTGGATAATTTGTTGAGATCGAGGTGGATTTGAGGATTGAGTTCTAAATGAATGTCTATGGCAAAAAAGGCTGAATTTTTCTACTGAAATAGGAGTTTTTTCTTCTAAGGAAAGATTCTCAGGATTTGTTTTTTGTTTTGAAGAATTGGGTTTTTTCATTACTCTATTAAGCTCCTTGGTTTTTCCTTGCAGCGCTTGTTCTAGCATATCAATAAAATCAGCTACTTCGCTTTTTTCTAAATTTTCATTCAAAGTAAAAAAATCTTGTTTTTTATTTTCTACGTTTTTCTTTCCATAATATGTTATTTGTTCTTGAAGCTGCTCACGTATTTCATATTTTGCCCATTTTTCTGATAATGGGTGCGGTTTAGGCAATGATTTTACAGGAGAAAATTTATGAATTGCTTCTTTAAGGGTATAAGCGGGGTAGCCGCCCAAAAAATAATTTGCAATGTTTCTGATACCAAGAACATTACCTGCCAGAAAATCAAATCCAATAGTCAATTTTTTTAGAAGCCATTCCACTTGATCTAATATAATGCCACCATGATGATGATCATCTTCCTCTTCCTCTTCCTCATCATTATGAGTATGAGAAGCGATTTGATGCGCATCGACTGTGCCTTCATTAATAGCATTGGCAACAATTGCAACTTCTGTAGATGAAATAAATGGATTTTTATCGTTAGCAGAGCTGAAACCAGTGCTAAGAATATGACCTATAAAAATAACAATTTTACTTGCTTTCATCAGCATTCTAAATGGATTTAATAATTGCAGAAGATTTTCATTTTTTAAAGCATCTCTCATGTCTGCATTAGCTTTTTTACAGAATGTACGAAAGAGATCTGGAAATGTGTAGAGTGATTTTATTGTATTGAGTACATTATATAAGAAAGTAGGCACACACATGCAAACCCAGCTAAGAAGATTTAAACATTTTGCGATAACAGGAGGAAAAAAAGTTAAGCTTGCTCCCGAGGCTCCTAAACATAACCAAGTACCAATGATTGAAATAGTGCCTACAACGGAGATCGTGATAAATAGACCCATTGCGAATACTTTTAAATAGTCCCAGCCGGTCTTATTTTCTTGGGTATAAAAATCTTTTGCTTTTTTGCACCATTTCTTAGCTGCTTCGCTTTGTATAAGATAAGAAAGTGTGCGATACATCAGTAGCAAATAACCGATTCCTGCAAGGCCTGATATGACAGAACCTCCAATGAGCGCAATAGAGGTCCATTGGTAGCCTATAGCGATAATATTTGAGTGCAATGAGCCCAGTGTTACTAAGCTGCAGCATATCCCTGCCCCTATAGAGGCTATTTTACTGAGAAATAATTCCGCTTCTTTTCTTTTTATTTCATCCTGGATTTTTTGGGAATCTACAATAAAGTTGCTTTGATTGTCTTTTATTAATAATAATTTATCAATTTCAATAAAAAGATTTTGAGCATCAGAATTTTTTTGCTCTTTATGCAAAACCTTATTTAAAAATAATGTCTCCATCATCTCTAAGCGTTTTTTAACAACAATGATTTCTCGTTCTGCTATTTTCTCTTCTTCAAAATGGTCCAGGTTTTCTTCTAATTCATGCAAATAGTTCTTTTGGTTAATATAGTCGTCCAGAAAAGTATTATGAGCTGCATTTTTATGCTCACCCGAGCACGGAATATGAGCGTCATGAGAATGCCCATTGTGAGGGAGGAGGATCGTAGTGTTCAGTTTATGAAGTAGACGTTTTGCTATGCTATGTTGTAAAGAAAAGTCTAGTGCTGCAACTGCATTTTGCTGGTTGACTGTTCCTTCTATGGCAGCTGCAAAAAAAGCAGATAGTTTTGCAATGACATCCGGTTGTGCAAGTAAGAAAAAAGCAGAGGTAAGTGGAAGAGCGAAGACGCCACCAAAGCTCAGGAAGCAGGCAGAGGCGGTGAATCCCAAAACAGCTGCCCAGCGTATAATCTTATATAGTGTTCGCATTTATTATTTCCTAACGTTTAGAAGAGGCATTAAAGATGCCTATTTTTGTAAATGATAATTATTATCGTTTAAAACAAGATACAGTGTGAAAAAAAAACAGTCAAGCGCCTTTTAAGTAGAAAATAATACAATATAGCCCAGGTGTTGGAGGTAGGTAAAATAAGGCGTGTGCTCGCAGAAGTAAACAAGAGCTTCGCATTCTAAACGGAGGACTGGATAAATGCAATAGCAGCCAACTTATTAGCGTGTATATAAATCCTGCAGAGCCGTTGTGTAGGATGGCTTTTGGCTAGGATCTGGTGACAATTCTACTATGCCGGCTGTAACACTCTGATTTTTTGCGCTCCGATGCTCATTGACTCGCATGTCAACTGCGCTTCGGTGCTCAAAAATCAAAGCGTTCCACCTCGGCCTAGCGAATTGTTCTCAGATCGACTATGCCGGCTGTAACAATTTGATTTTCTGTGTTCTGATGCTCATTGACTCGCATGTCAACTGCGCTTCGGTGCTCGAAAATCAAAGCGTT
>JAJNBC010000024.1 GCA_021156085.1 Gammaproteobacteria bacterium
CACCATCCGATCAATAATTTTATTAATCCCATGAATCCCGTAGGTAAACGTTGGTGAGCTTGAATTTCATCGTTCAATTGCCCCATATAGAGATGCACGGTGGAAGCGTCTATTTCACAGCGTGGAAACCAACGCATCAGCCATTCATACGGAGTGGATTTGCAGATATAACCCATACTTTTACGATGCAGCCACTGATCCAGGACCGCCTCATCTTCTTCTGGCGTCTGAGAATACGGTCGTTGCCGTGTGAGTAAGGATAACGCTCTACGCTGCATAGATTTAACCTGTCTTAGCTGAAGATAAACGTCGTGTTGCAGGCTGTGCAGCAGCAGAAGTAGACGGTGTATATTCTTCCTCCTCTGCAGCGAATACGCCGTGCACGGTAGCAAAAGAAGGACGACGGCGCTCGCCCCCTGCGGACGAGACACAAACCCCGGCTTGCAGCTGGGCAACAATTTGGGCTAATTGCGCTATTTGTTGTGTCATCTCTTGATGCTTGTGTCTCATCTCTTGCTGCTCGTGTCTCATCTCTTGATTTTCTTGGATCAGTTTCTGTTGCCCTTGTTTCATCTCTTGATTCTCTTGGGTCAGTTTCTGTTGTCCTTGTTTCATCTCTTGATTCTCTTGTTTCATCTCTTGATTCTCTTGTTTCAATTTTTGCTGCCTTTGCCTCAGATTTTGGTTCTCTTTTTCTAGTTTTTGATTATTTTGTTCCAAAATCTCCATTTTCTCTGCTTGTGCATCTTGCTCCATTCCTAAGCGTTGAATTTCCTCATAACCTGCGTCTAATAACGAAAAAATAAATTGGTTAGAATCTTCAAGCCGTTTTATCTTTTTAGCAGCGTCTTGTTGAAGAGGAGAATTCCATTCATACCACCGGGTAGGCACGGCTTGTCCTGAGGCGACTTCTTGGAAACCCTGCAGGGCCCTTTGGTCTGTGCCTGAAGCAGAATAAGAGAGCGAGCTGGCGCGGCTTGCTAAATAAACAAGTTGCTTGTTTTTATGGTTTAGATCCCGCTCTTGTGACCATGTTCCTTTCTCTCGAATCACTATTGCTTTTGTAGCCTCATGCAATTCATGGGTATGTTGATAATAAAAATCTCGGATGTGCTCAGCTAATTCGCTTAAGACCGGTATATTTTCAAACATTGTTTTCAGAAGTTGGTATAAATTCACTGTGATGTCTTGAGTTTCTTTTAAGTTAGAGGAAGGCAATTCTGCCATCTTAATAATCGTTTCGACCAACCGGGCCATGGTAGTATGTTTTAATGGGGGAAGTTTCCCATCCACTGCTGTTAATGCAACCGCTCCATGTACACAGAGCGTCTTTAATATCTGTGCACTGTACATTAACCGTCTTTGCCTGTTATCCCCCTCCAATGCCAGCGCAGCTTGAATTTCCTCAATGCAATACATCAACAGTGTTTTTTTAGTAGAAGAAATAATGATACTGGCTTGGGCCACATTGCCGATATCGCATTCAAGTATCTCTTGTACTACTTTTTCTGGGTGGTTTGATAAAAGATTCAGTTCAGCGTAGTCTGGTACATATTGGCCCAAAGTTGCCAGTGCTTCTTTTTTATATTGATCCGTCGTATTCGCCAGCCGTCTCTGCATATCCCGTTTTAACGCTTTTCTCTTTTTTTTTAATGAGTATTCCTCCTCGACAAGGCTGGCATCAATAACGCACCACTTTTCTAACCAAATTTGAGGAAGCCTCTGTCCTTGGCTATCTGTGTCTTTGAACATTCCTCTTGAAAATGCGCGTATATGTCTTAGTACATGTTGACGCAATGCTTCTGTGACATGTTTTTCTGCTACGCGAAGAGATAATTCCACCGTAATCTGATGAGCTTGTTGCGCGCATAATTTGATTAATGGTGCGTGTCGGTTCATCACTGATGGAATACACTCCTCTATTCGTTTTCTTAAATAACGATCTATCGCGGTTTCTGCCCGCCAGTCTCGAGGAAGAGGATGGAATGCGTGAAGATTACCCTTGCCTTTTTTTCCGCTCAATCCCCACAATATATCCACTTGTTCCTGACATGTCTTCACAAAGGCGATATGGTCGTCTATGTCAAAATCACCGTTTCTAATGCTTTGGCATACTTGATTATACTGCTGGCTTAAAGAGGGAGTGATATCGGGCAAGGGCGGATCTTCGAATAATATCCAAGATAGTCCTGCTTCCCATAGGTTTACCTGCTTCCATCGCAACTCTTTTTGATGAGCCACGGCTGCTTCATAGAGCATGCGCCCACGATGGCTAGTGTCTTCTAGTTCAGCAAGCTGCATAAGATGTTTGGATATGGCGAGCTTGCATTTTACTACCATGAGCGCTCGGTCGATCGAAAATAGTTGCTCAGCTGTTTCACGCTTGATATTAAGATGTTCTGGCCCTAATAACACTTCAAATATCCGCCAGAGCTCACTATGTTTTTTTTGCTTAGCATAGGTAATCAGGTTATGCGCTATTGGCAGGTATTTTTCTTCCCATTGGTTAAGAGTGAATTTACTATCCACATCAGGGTCTTTTTGGTCTTCTACCGACGCATTGCCATTCATTGTTTCTTCTGAAAGTAAAACGCGTTCTCTAGGGGGTAATTGCTCCGCGAGGGAGAGTTGGCTTGGCTCTTTGGATTCTTCAAAATAATTGTCGACCACCGCCGATGGTTGCCATGACGAACCACATAGAGTTTCCTCCTTCCTTTTTTTTAACGCCGAATTAGAAGGGCTTATTAACAACGGCTGTTGCTCGTCTGGAGAGGATTCGAGCCATCTACCCTCTGGCAAATCGCCGTCCGCGAGAGAAGCAGATGACGCATTGTGCGATAAAGCTCGCGCTGAAACTGCAAGCGGAGGCGGCGAAAATGCTAAAGCAGGACATGGTATAGGGGGACTAGGAGGCAGTGGTACAAGTAATTTGTTAGGAAATAATTCTTTTAACCGGGCTCTATTAACAAATGAAATCGACCGCCCTGCAATACTAATTTCTTCTTCTAATGCACCGAATTCGGAAAGCGATCTAATAGCGTCTTGGAAACAGTCCAATAATGCCAGATGAAGTTGTGGATCCTGAAGATGTTGAAACGCACGTACACAATGCATAGCCGATGGTACTCTCGCTTCTGTAATTAGGCTTTTCTCTTCAGCCAGTGCTTGCAAATAACCCTCTTGATTGAGATAGCATGGTGGTTGAAATAAGCTTGTACTTTCTATCGCGTACGTTCGGATAGCCTCAGCGATTTCTTTTATATTTAAAACACCTGCAGCAACGGCTAACCAACCTATACCGATAAATAATGTATCAATATTGGTAAGTGCTACTATTATCTTTTTCGTTGTTTCGTGTAGCGCCCGTAATGCTTCTATCCTTTCAAGATTCTCGGAATTACGCTGAGCGTTATGCTTTTGTTTCTTCGAATACTTTTGTTCTATCTCCGCTAAGTAGGCATCAATAAATAAGGCTTTGCATCGACTCGATTTCACTTTTGTTGTCATAGCACCTATTAAGTGAATTTTTAATAAATGAGCTTGGGATTTGAAATACTCAATTGCATGACGCGTTGCGATGGTATGGGCATTCAGATCAGCAACTGACGTAATCACACACTGAAATTGCGTTACCCAGTCATCATGCTTCCATAATAAAAAAGCATTGAGAGGCGACAACTTTCCCTTGCGTAGTATTAACTGGTCGAACTGAGTATTATTACTAGCGGGATTCACATTGAAACGCTCGCCAAATCCTTTAAAAACTGGCAAAAGACGATTTGCTAGCGATGGGTCTGTATTTCGTGAAAGCATTTTATAAACAAGACGCCTCAAAATTTCTCTGGCTAGCACGAGGGGATTTTGAATATCTTCTTGTAAATCTAAGTCAGGTAATGTCTTCACGGATTTTTTAATAGTATTCGTTAGAAAAATTGAATATTGCAATCCAATAGGATCAATCTGTTCAGGTACCTCATAGGATAAAGCAGGCAATACGCGCCGCCATTTACTTGTCAATAAGAAATCCGGCACGAAGCGCGAAAAGCCCTCCTGGGGTATAAGCGTACTTTCTCCGATTAACTCTTTGCACTCTTGCGAATCAGAATTTAATCCATTTTCTAATAAAACAGCTAGGAAAATATCGATTACGCATGAAAGTTTATCGCCTTGTTCAATAATCACTATTCTTCTATTGAATTTGGGCATATCCTTATATCTCCATCCATTTTTTCTTAGAGTTAGCATACTAACAAACATTACAAGACGTTGTCTATTCTTTTACTGACGTAACAAAGCTATCTCTAATCTTTGATCTAGCCCTGCTTCAGTAGACACGTGATTTTAATAAACTACGTGCCAACTAAAGAAGGATTAGAAATGAAAAGATCAGGAAGAAAATATAACAAAGAATTCAAGCAAGAAGCTGGGCATCTTGCTTTAAAATCACCCCACATTGCAGATATCGCAGAAGGTAAATAATTCTCCATGGATAATAGAAGGATTTTTTTTCGGATCGTATCTACCGGGATTTCCTGAATAGTATTTAGGCCTGTTTACTTTTTTCAGAGGTGTGCTTTACTATTACAAGGTGTTTTCATTTCAATCTTGCTCCAATTAGTATAGTTTTTTCTAATCAGAATAAAATCTATCCTAATTTCTTTCCTCTGTTCTCCTTAGAAAAATTATTTGCATCTTGATCTTGATCCGCGGGGTGGTTTTTGTTTGGGGGGAGTGGGTCTTTATTTTTTGACATAGAGTCATTCCCTTTTGCTACGGGCCTATTATCTCCATGGAAAAAAGAATGATCGTTGGAGGCAGCCTGAGGTTGGGAAATGGAATGGTTTACTTCTTTTGCTCTTGCTTCTTTTAATTGTTTAAGCTTATTGAGTGCAGCTGCTTTTTGAGAGGCTACGTTTGATAATTTTTCTTCTGCTTTTTGTTTTTCTACTGAGGCTTCTTGTTTTTCTGCCTCTTCTTTTTGTTTTTCATTTATTTTTTGTTGTTTTTCTGTCTCGAATCTTTGTATTTCTTTTTCATGATGGCTTTGTCTTTCATGGAACTCTTTTTCTCTACCCAAGAATTTTTCCGTATCCTTGCCCATCAGACTTTCTTCAGAAAATGCTTGTATTTTTTCTTCATAATTTCTACAAGATGCTATTCTATCAATCAAATAACTGATTTCTTCTGGTTTTAAAAAACTATAGCGTTCTCGAATAGAGGCTTGCAACACGGATTTTATAATATCATCCGCCTTTCTCTTAATAACTTCTTTGTCAATTTCCCCTGTTTTAACTAAAGCTATTCTTAACTCGCTCATGATTTTGTCGTGGCCAATGTCAATGATTTCAACACCCTGGTGGATAATCTCTATCAGGTGATTATCGTCGCTTTCTAGCATAGCTAAATCAAATTGAGAGACCTTATTCGTATAAAATAAAAATTCTTCAATCGCTTGAAGACGCTGTTGATGGAGTACTTCGTTTTGGCTTATTGAAATTTCAATTTTATGGTCTAATTCTCTAATTTCATTATTTAAGTGTTTAATTTTATCATCCGAATATTTGATTTTTTTGTCTAAACGTTCTATTTTTTCTCTTAAAGAGAAAATTATTTTATCATATTTTTCTATATCTTTTGATAAGTTATACGCTTCTCTTATATTATTCCCATTTTGTTCATCCAAATAAGTTTTTGCAGATAAAGGAAAAGAGTTTTCTTGGTTTTTCTTTAATTGCTCGTAATAATAATCTATTCTTTCTTGCATTAAAATATTAAAATCTTCTTGTTCTTTTGTCATTTTCCTGGTCAAGATGAATTCTATTATTTTTTCTTCTTGTATCACTTTTTTATCTCTTTCTACTTGTTCCTGAGCAGATTTTTTTTGATACTCATAAGTGTTAACCAAGGCATCAATTGTATTCCAATACGCGCGCACAGCCGCATGTAATGGATGGGGTTTAATCATCACTGTTTTCTGGTGCTGATTTCTCACATATCACCTCTTATGCTCTGCCTTTTAACTAAGCTCATGGTTTAGCTCAATTTATTGAGAAAGATTTTTTTCTTTAAGGCATTTATAAGTATAGTGGGTAATCTTATTTTTGCTTGTTTTATGAAAAAAACTCATGCTTTCATTGGGTTAAATAACAGCAGGGAATGCTGAGAGAAAGCGTACAAGTAGAGGGTGGTAGGATGAGAAGAGCCATAGTATTTTTACTTTATTCTCTGTACAATCGAAATCGTTTTTAAGTGAAGAAATTTTGCGGTAACATTTTTATTTTTTGAATTTAATTATTTTAATAATGCTAATTAATCTTAGGAGAAATTTATGGAAACTCGATCAGCTGAATTATTAGAAGCAAATTTAGATAACCTCACTGAAGAAGAATTAGAAGCCTACCTTCAATCATTAGAGCAAGTAGAAGAAGAAGAAATAAGAAAAGTACAGGAATTAAAGGATAAAATAGAAGGCCATGATCGTAACATAGTACACCTTGATCATGAAATTGAAGAGATTGATTCTCAGATTGCGGCTAACCAAAAAATAGTAGCAGAGCTGAAGCAAGAGCGCCTTGATCTCATCAATGAAGTATTCGGTCCAACGCAAGTAGCAGTGCCTGAAAAAAAGACAAGAGATTCTTTGTCAGATGAAGAAAAAGAAAAAACAAAATCAAGCTTATCTTCTAATGCAAAAGTGAGTGCCTTATTGCCACCTGCTTCGGTTGCTCAGCCGCTCTCTCCATTAAAAGCAAGCCCTAAGCAACCCTCTCCAGCCTCTAACCCACAACAGGTATCTGCGGCTGTTGCAAGCAAAGCTTCTGCTCAACCTCAAAAAGAAAAAAGTTTTCTTAGTAAATTGGGTCTTAACAGAAATAAATCAGTGCCTCAGCAGCAAGCTCCTGCTGGAAGCGACTCAGATGCCACACCTGTTGTTACCCCCCAAAAAAATGGCTTAAACAATGCTGTTCGTTAACCAAAAAAATAGAAATCTTTATTTTCTACTCCAGCATTAATTAATTTAATATCCTCATGGCACTTAATTTTTAGTGCCATGGCCAAGGACTTTTTGTTAGTAAAAAATGTCTGATAGAAAAGTTGTTTTTCCCCCCTCTAATATGAAAAATACCTGAAAAAAGCATTAACTAAAGCGCAAACATACGAATATAATAGCTTTAATAAAAACTGTTTCTACTTATTATGTTATTTTTAAGCCTATTACCTGTTCCTGATAGATAATTTCTTGATTTGATGTATGAAAGTTTGTTTTTCCTGCGCGATACATCAAACACTCCGGCCATCCTCTCTGTGTTAAATTCAGCTTTATGATTTTTCATAAATTCAAATTTCAGAAGAGGTCATTAGTGGAAAGCACGTGCTATTACTTGCGTTTTTGTCCTCTTCTCATTGCCCTGACCTTTTCACAAAAAAATTATGCTTTTTAGTAGTTAAGTATTTTTTACTACTGTATTTAACCTGTTAATAAAATTTTCATAAAAATGGTTTACTTTCAAAAGTAAGTAAAAAAACATTTTACTTACAAAATTTCAACTCTACATTAATTAGGAGATGCCATTATGTTAAGAAATTATTATTTAAAAAATGATATAAAAAACGTTGAAAAAAGGATTGTTCGATTAGAGACTGAAGCGGAAAAACCAGATCGAAATATTAATATTAATTTACTCAATAAAATAAAAGATAATTTTGAGAAGGTTGAGGAAGCCAAAGAGGCAAAAGGCTTTATAGAGGGGGGTCAGATAGCCTTGAATGCAATGAAAAAAGACAATAATAAAAACTTTTTTTTATTAGCAAAAGGCACCGGCCGTTTTTTTGATAAAAGACTCACAGAATATCAAGAAAAACTCCTAAAATCCATTAAGGATGATATTACTAAACTTGAAAATGAGGCAGGTTTAAATAATTGTGTCGAAGAAGTACGTCTATATTTTATGAAAGTAGTTAAATAAATGAAATATAATTTATTAAATACAAGGGGTAAGAGCCTTTGGCCCTCACCCCCCTTTCTTTGGTCACCGTAAAATCACGTATGGAAGCGTTCCCCGCTTGCCTCATGCGCCCATTAATAATTAATAGACCACTGAAATAGAAGACCAATGGGCTTTTTTCCATAGCCAGTACTGGCATGCTTTGGTGCCTTTTCCGAGGTCATAACGGGTACACATCCAATAGCCGTCCACCCATATCGCTTTTCTCTTATCCGCAGCATTCATATATTCACAAACACGATGCGCCGACACCCACATGTGACGGTAAAATGCCCCGTTTACCGTATAGCAAGTAGTATAGCCTACGGGGATCAGGGTCGTCTCTTTTGCTGCCGGCACGGGGGAAAGTATCACAGCACTTGACACATCTCGTATAGTAGGTTGTTTTTGGCTGTAACATCCACTAAGAGTGCTAATTATAATAAATGAAAATAAAAATAAAATATAACGATACATAATTTTTTCTCCTATTAAGGTTAAAATAAGTATGATAAGAAATTATTAGCCTTCATTATAATACAATTAAGAAAACAATCCTACTCGTTTACAATTTAAACAGCTGCTAATTTCTATTTTTATATGCTTAGAGTTATAATTAAAAAACTAAATCATAAAAGAGGAGACAGACTATCATGATTTCTACGCGCTCGACTCTCATTCTTCATCCTCTACATCCTACTACAACGGATATCGTAAAACGCTTCGCGCAACGCAAGTCATTAACGTCTGAACAGCTTAATTTTCTTCATTGGCATTCTGCACAACTGAGTGATTCCAACTTTGATCCTATTTTACGATATTATTTAAGCTCTCATCGTAAATCTAAAAAGCATTCAAATACTTCTTTCTTGTTACCCCATGAAGAAATGAATCGTGAAGCTATTGCCTTGTTAAAAAAACGCTTAAATTTGATGCTACAAGGACGCTCTGAACAGCCCGTCGCCATTCAGATGACACAAAAACAGTTTCTACAATTTAGACAATATACGATACAAGACTTGATTTTCTGGCATGGAAATCAATTTCTAACAGGCGCCCCTTTTTATCCCGGAGGGATACCTCCTCTTATCCTTTTCCAATGGGGAAATCTTTTTGGGATTATAAAATATGGAGTAATTGGTGGAGAAAAAGCAATGATGGGAAATTTGTTACTTTATTTTGAAGAGATGCAAGAACGTACGTTGGAGCAATGTGTAAAAGACTACCAGAAACGTAGGATGGAAAAAACGCAGCTCCAAAATTCTCCCGAGAATGATAAAAAAATAATACATCGTGCTGAAGAAAAGCTCATTCACCCACCTCATTTAACTAAGTCAAAATCTTATTTAGATAATCAATTATTAGCTCTTAAACCCCAGTAAGAAAAAAGAGGTGGGCATCCCTCCGCTTACCTTAGCATAGCTACCTTGGGGATACATAAAACTGCTCAAATTTAACAGAATTTTTGGCATTCATATACTAGCATTTTATTTTCCAGAATCCTTTTTTCTCCAAATTTGTGCGTCTACTGGTAAGTGATCAGAAGGAGCACTCTGTGCATTGGAGGATACAACGATACGTCGAATTTCCGCTCGCCCATCTAGCTGAGATGAAATAGATTGGCCATCTTTATCTTTATATCGCGGGAATAAAATATAATCAAAACGCGCTGTATTAGCAGGCTGTTTTTTCCTCCACGCTTTTGTTCCCCATGACACAGGATTCTCAACCTTAACCCCACTAGCAAATGTATAATCATGTTTTTTCTGGTCTCTTTCTTTATATGCCAACATTTGTGAGTTTATCAAGGTTGTTGAAGCAGCATAAGGACCAATGTACCAACTTCCTGTGGGCTCAGGTAAATCACCCACCCCCATTTTGTTATTATCTGATTTTAAAAATTTTGGTGTATCTATTGTTCGATAGCCCTGCAGAGAAATGTGGTCTCTTAAATAAATATCCTCAAATCCCTCTAATAGCTGCTGCTGTACTCCCTGCTCAGGATTATCGTGAGTACCATTTGATTCACCCCAAGCAGTCAGTGTAGAAGTATTCAAATCCCCCATTAAGATTTGCAGATGTCCCCTCTGTTCAAAATCTTCTTTCATAATTTTTTTAATTTGTTCCAATTGCTTCTCACGAGCTTTAGCTCGGTCTTTTCCTAACAAGGCTTGAGTATGAACATTATAGATATCAAGAGGTCCCTGTTTTGTATTAATTTGCACTCGCAGAATACCTCTAGGGGTTAGTCGTTCAGGCCCTAACATATGTTGCAAACGCTGAAAATGAATGTTGGCAATAGGATATTTACTAACAACCATTTCTCCGCTATTAAACCCTGTGGCAGTAGGAAGCACACCTGAAACAATATAAGGATATTTATCTTTGAGTTTATTACATAGAATGCGTGAGCCGTCTTCATGAAATGCTTCCTGAAAACAAATCACATCAGGTGGATACTCATCTCCTAATATTGCAGCAGCTATTTCATTAGCACGGTCAGAAACAGGTCGCAGGTCATTGACTATACTCATCGTTTCTAATACAAATCCTAAATTATGAGTGCGAACATGCAGGGGTTTTTCTGCAGTCATCTCAGCTACTAGCAATGCTGATTTTTCTTCATCAATCTGAGACAATGGGCTTGCCTGCTTATCTTTATTGACATTCATATAGCTAATTACAGGCCGTGATTTATATCCTGCCCAAGCTGCAAGATGCACAGGAAGAGTGACAAGTGCAATCACTGCCGACACACTCAATGATAAAATTCCCACGACCCCCACCAATATCCTAAAAGGACGCGCTCTAACAATAGAATTATCTTTATTGGCACCGGGTTGAGATTGAAAAGCACTCCCTAAAAGCTGGGCTGATTTCCTCCACGGAATAAGGCAAAATTGGCTAAAATGGTGAGATTTTTCAGCAATAGGATCTCTATGCGTTGTAAACACAGGGGTTCCGATACTATTTAACTGATCTTGACTAATATCAACACTATACGTATCAGAGTAATAATATGCGGCAGAGGGGTAGTATATTTTTGGCATAAAATCTCTAATATGTATAAAATATAGACGTATATTAAATGAATTTACGTATAAAATCAACAAAGTTTGAGGGCAGAGCTCTATCGGAGATCAAGGGTGATCATCTAAATGAGACAAGCAAGCTATCATTTTTTTTGTAATCTGATGGTAAAGCTCTTTTCTCACTGACCGATGTAGTTCAATTATTTTTACGAATAATGCAATGGACGGTGACATATTGCGCCCTATTAAAATATCACAAATCACATCTTCCGGTGCCTGAACATAATAAGCAATACCTTGCGAGGTATATTCTCCGGTAGCGATAATATCTTTTATTACTAAATTTGCAAAATTAGCTTCCATCATATGCTCCATTTCCCCTTCATATTTAATTAAAGAAAAATAGTCTTTCTGTTCTGACTTAAAACATTCTTTTAATTCCATGCATACCAGGGTAAAAAAGTGTGCTTCTAGAATAATTAATTCATTGTGTGAAAGTTCGCTTACACTTAAATTCATTCCTATTATCTGATTCAATAGCTTGCTTACAGCCATGATGTTTTCCTTAATTAATTTATTTATTTTTTTTATTCTTGAGAGGTCCCGGAAATAATATTTCATTATCATATAATATTCAATAATTATCATATAATATTTTACTGCTAAGTAATATGCAAATTATTAATTGATTTTTGTTGAGGTTCTGCGATAGATTACTTTTTTATTCTTCGCATAATGAGTAGCAAAAATAACGTGATAACCATTAATTGTATCGGGTGTGGCCGAGTTGGAAAATCAATTCTAAAGCTTATAGTTAATAACCAACTAGGAGAAATAAAAGGAATTGTCAACCAATCTATTGAAAGCGCAGAGCAAGCAACTCAATTTATTGGGCAAGGTACAGCTCTCAAGCATGTTGAAGATTTATTGCCTTCTAAAATATATTTTATAGCAGCTCATGATGGTGCCATAGAAAAAATATGTAGAGAATTATCAAGAAAAAATCTCTTACCTTCCGAAGCTATTATCGTCCATTTTAGTGGGTCATTATCTTCTGACGCCTTACTTTCAGCACGAGATTCAAAATGTTTAATAGCGAGCGTACATCCTATTAAGAGTTTTGCTCATCCTGAAGCTGTTGTTAATAATTTTCTTGATACCTACTGTGCCATAGAAGGCGATGAGCAAGCCACACTCATTTTAAAAAGATTATTTGAAAATATGGGAGGAATTGTTTTTAATATCAAAAAGAAATATAAGGCTCACTATCACGCAGCTATGGTCATGGCCAATAATTACTTAACTACCCTGCATTATCACACAGTAAAAAATCTAGAAAAAACGGGTATTGAAATAAACATTTCTAAAAAACTTGTTTCGATGCTGATGTCAGATTCATTAAAAAATATAAACACCCTTAATTATGAAGCAGCATTAACGGGTCCTATTCAACGCGGAGACACAGGAACAGTGGCTAGGCATATAGAAGCATTGCAGCACGATCTCATTACAAAAGCTATCTATCTTGCCCTTGGGAAAGGAACTCTATCCTTAATAGATCATGCTTCTCCGATTATGGAAGAGTTTCAACGTATATTAGAAGATAAAAGATAATCAACACCTGGGCCCAGAGCAAGCTTAGGGAGGTCCTTCTACATTTCACTTTATTTTATTACCCAGGTCTCTTTTCTGGTGTACTGTGTGAAAGCCATTTTTAAAACCTACGCGATACCCAATGGTGTGGCCATCTTTACCATTCATTAGATTAAGTAGATCGGGGGAAGTGGATAGGGTTTGTTCTGAATATGTTTTTCTTTCGCCCCTTTCATTTTGTAAAATAACAGTTCCATTTCTATCATATTCAACAAGTTGAAATTTTTCTTTTCTTAACTTAATTTCCATATCAAGCCGTGTAATTGTTATTAAATCTTCTTTATTTAATCCAGCTTTTGTTTTTGGATTAGAGAGAATTTCCTCAGCTGTCATTTTAGGGGAAATATTCTTTCCCACTAATTTTATAACACATATTTTATGCCCGTGTTTTTTGCTAAAAATTATTTTGTCTAGTTTAAACTTATCTAATAGCGTAGAGCATAACTTATTTACATCCCTCATCAGAATCACCTATAACGTAAGATATTAGTTTTTTGATAATGACTAATATTCTTTGATTATCTCAGCAGTTAATCTCTCTCTGTTTTCTTATAGCCGGAGAGACCAATCATGCTACCTATTTCCTCGTTAATGGGTGCTAAAATTGATCTATATTTAATCTATTTTTTATTTTTTGTATATTATAATACGGCCGGAGGGTTTTTTAAAAGAGTTATAATTCATTCTAACAAAATAGACCTAGCACTCGGGTAGGTTAATAATTCCCCTATCCTACGATGAGCCATAAGGAGGGATGGTTTATCTATAATTCTCTATTGATTTGACGATAACACCTACTGCTTTAAATTTATTTGTATTAACCATTTCTCCGTATGTCAAATTGAGAGGTTTTAAAAAATGGTGACTACCCTCCGTAAAGTATTGCCTAAATAAAGGAACAGGATCGTTTTCTATTAAGCAGAAAATATAATCCATATCTTTTGGTTGAATTGCAGGATCTATAACAACAACTGATCCTCTATAAAATATAGGCACTAGAGAATCCGTATCTATCTCTATTCCAAAAGACCCTTTATTCAAATTACCGACAGTTCCAATATAAGTTTTTGTTTTATAATCTATAGGCCATGTTTTTGCTTCACTTAACTTCATAACAGGTACATATTGGATAACCCCTATCTTTCTTTTATTTTGGTATTCATCGCTAGCTATATCTTCATATAATAAGTCATTTAACTCTATCCGAAAAAATTCTGCTATAGGTTCTAAAGTAGAGAGAGTGGGATTGTTATTTTCTTTCTTGATACGGAAGAGAGTTGGCAAGGGTATTTTTGTTTCTAGAGATAAAATTTTTGTGTCTATCCCAAATTTATTCAGCAAAAAATTGATATTTTTATGCAATACTCGCTTTCTTTTCAACACTTTATTTTTTAAGTTTTTTATCATTAATGATCGCGCTATATCGTCAATGATATAACAATATCACATATTGAATTTTTATCCAACAGCATATCTTTATCTATAGTATTAATCAGAGGCCCCAAGAGATTCGGCACCTGCTTCGAAGGCAGAGGCGCATGGTGATCATTTTTTATTAGTTAACATCTTAAGGTATTTTAACTGTAATAAAATCAGCCATAACTTGCTTGTGAGCGTAATTGTTTGTGTGTCTCCACTGCATAATGATCTGGTAGCCAAACGTCACAAGTCAATTTGTCGCCATCATTAAAAACTTGCTCCCCATACCAAATATTACCTTTATTTATACCCGGATTTTCATCGTTTAGTAAAAAGATAATATTTACTTGAGAATAACCCGGATGTGCAGTCAAAGTATTTGTTTGTAAGTCCGAGAAAGTAGCATAGTTGGGAACATCCTGAATATCAATTTCTTGATTAAAAGGATGAGCAGGGTCTAGGTTTTTAATTATATATTTATTTTTTTCCAACAAAATAGGCGCCGAACTTAATGAATTACCAGGAGCATTCCCATTCACGGAAGGAACATTAGGAGCTGCAGGTTTAGTGGCACCTGATTTAGACACCATTATCCCACTAATATAATCAATTCCATCTACTGACCTCCAGGATTTTCTTTTCCCTCCTAATCCATGGGTGGACGGCTCAAATATACAATGCAAATTGATGCGTTCTAATTTATTATCATGAGTATATTTTGTAGGATTAATAGGATCATTTTGTAGCCAAACAGTAAGTTGCATCCCCACATCCTCAATGATAGTGGACGAGGGACGTATATTATACCACGTACAAATTACAGGAAGTTTCTTATTTAAGTTAGCTTCTTGAAAAGGAGAAGCAAACTTATTATCTTCCTTATTAAATTGCACCTCTAGGTTGCAATTCCTCTGAATAAAATTGATGGACCTAGAGAAAGCGGGTGAAAGCTGCGAGAAATCAGCAGGTTCAACGGCATTCGCTGAAAATAGGGTAAAAGAAAACAAGCCGCAGATAATAATACTAAATGTTTTACCTAAATAATAAAATCTCATAAGCTTCTCCTAATACTAATAATAAGTTTCGTCTATCCATTGGCTTCAAAAATGAACTTGCCCTCGAAAATATTTCAAAACACCTCAAGAAATGTTTATATAGCCATACAAAAACGATTGTCGCACTGGGGACTAAAATCCGCCCGCGGGCTACAGCATAACCTGTTGATTATATATTGGCGTCCCCAAGGGGATTCGAACCCCTGTTACCGCCGTGAAAGGGCGATGTCCTAGGCCTCTAGACGATGGGGACATTTGGGAATGTCGTTTTTGCAAACGTTCACGTTCTTGTCTAAAAAGGCCATCTAGGGCCACTCTTTAGCGCTTTATCAAGATATCGTGAGCGTTTCTATTACCTTGTATCTTGGTGGAGCTAGGCGGGATCGAACCGCCGACCTCTTGCATGCCATGCAAGCGCTCTCCCAGCTGAGCTATAGCCCCGCCGCTCTACCAAATGAAATAGAGCAGCGATTCTAGCAGCCCATCTTTTTTTGTCAACCAAAATGGTTAAATTGTCGGGCCAAAGCTAAAGCATGAGACAAACGGGCCAGTGTCTTTTCGCGTCCTAATAAAGCTAAGGTGAGATCAATAGGCGGTGACACAGTATCCCCAGTGACTGCTACTCGTAGCGGTTGGGCTATTTTGCCCATCTTGACTCCTAATTTTTCTGAAATATGAGAAATAATTTGATGTAATGCCTCTTTATTCCAATCCAATACATTCATTAATTCATCCCGCACGCTGGTAAGTACAGGAATTTCTTCTGTAGTTAAATATTTTTTTATAGCTTCCTCGCTAAAATGTACCTCGCTATAAAAATAACGACTTTTCTCTGCCATTTCTTTTAAAGTTTTAGCGCGCTCTGCTTGTGCTTTAACAATATCACTTAAGGGTGGCCCTTGACTCACATGCAAACCTAAGCGTTGCATATGCCACTCTAATTCTTGAGCAACACGCTCAGGTAAGCTGGTTTTAATATAATGCTGATTTAGCCATAATAATTTTTCCATGTTAAAAGCAGCAGGCGCTTTATTAATCCCTCGGATATCGAATAATTTTATTAATTCTTCTTTAGAAAAAATTTCCTGATCACCATAGGACCAACCTAAACGCACTAAATAATTCAATAACGCTTCTGGTAAAAAACCATCTTCACGATATTGTATTACATTCACTGCCCCATGACGTTTGGAAAGACGCTTTCCATCCGCACCTAAAATCATTGATACATGCGCATAGTGGGGTGGTATTGCGCCGAGTGCTTTCAAAATATTAATTTGGCGTGGTGTATTATTTATATGATCATCCCCGCGGATGACATGAGTAATCTTCATGTCCCAATCATCTATTACAACCGTAAAATTATAAGTCGGCGTGCCATCGCTGCGGGCGATAATGAGATCATCCAATTCTACATTATTAAAAATCAAATTACCCCGAATCAAGTCATCAAACTCCACAGTGCCCGAACTAGGATTACGAAAGCGCACAACATAATTATCCATTTTTGTTTCTTGGCGATCACGGCAATACCCATCGTATCGCGGCTTTTCTTTATTTTCTATTTGTTGATTGCGTAAATTTTCTAATCGTTCTTTTGAACAATAGCAGCGATAAGCTTTACCTTCTTTCAATAACTGCTCTTTTACGGCGGAATAACGATCAAAACGTTTTGTTTGATAATAAGGACCTTCATCATAATGAAGATCTAACCATTGCATTGCTTCCAGAATTGCATGAACTGATTCTTGACTGGAACGTTCTAAATCCGTATCTTCAATGCGTAGAATAAATTTACCTTGTGTTTTGCGGGCATATAACCAGCAATAAAGAGCAGTACGAGCACTGCCTACGTGTAACGAACCCGTAGGGCTGGGTGCAAAACGAGTGATGACTGTCATAAAAAACCTTTTTTGATCCTACAGATAGCGTCGTATTGTAACAGCGATCTGTTAAAGTCTAAATAGGTTGACCTTTAACCTTCACGCCCCCTACAATGCGCAATATTCGGGCGATTAGCTCAGCGGGAGAGCACTGCCTTCACACGGCAGGGGCCACTGGTTCGATCCCAGTATCGCCCACCATTTAAAATTATCTTATGCTAGATTAATTCACGATGGGTTTTATATATGTGACACTCTATCCCCACCCAATGCAAACAAAAAAGAAAAGAAATAAGATCATTAAATTAACACTGTCTTTAAATAAAATGGGATGCACTACATAGTGCTCGGTGTGGGGGTTATTAAGAGATAAGCACGGAAACATAAAAAATAAATCATGGCAAATTGAAATCATCTCATGTATGATTCGCGTCCGCTGCGCCCGTAGCTCAGCTGGATAGAGTATCTGGCTTCGAACCAGGTGGTCGGGAGTTCGAATCTCTCCGGGCGCGCAAATAAAATCAAAATATTAGGCTATTTTTTTCCGGGCGCATTCTATGACCCGAGGGGACAATCGTTTTTGTGCTGCTGTATAAACACTTCTTGCGGTGTTTTGTACCCCAAACATTTTCAAGGGCACCGGTTCATTTGAGTATACTTACCCATGCGACAGGCTCCTATGTTATTCAAGTTTTCCAGAAACATGAATATACAGCATCTTCAGGCTGCCGCCCTCCTATTTAGAATTCGCCGTTTGGGAAAAAATCAGAGAAAGGCCAAAAGCAAACACATTTTTTTAAAAAGAGAATTCCCTTAACTCAATAATAGTGATACCCGCTTCAGTTCGGGTGATCTTAAAGTCATGAAATTTTTTTGCAATTAATCGTCACTTTGGTTTGTGGGTAGGGGTTGCGACAATGGCATTCGGTTAAGATAATTTATGGTATATTTCTCCTAGTTTTCACTGTGTTAGCTTTGGAGGATTATACTTATGCAAGATTTTTGGAGTCCT
>JAJNBC010000012.1 GCA_021156085.1 Gammaproteobacteria bacterium
TTGTACCAAGCTAAATTAATAAATGAGAGAATTTTTATATGCCTACGCGTTTAAATTATATTATAGATATTTTTACTGCGGCTTTATCATTTGCAAGCGCATTAAATGCTTGCTTATTTCGTTCTGAACAGATAGATCATTTGCTTAATCCGGGGGGGTCGCAAGAGCAGAAATTAGCCAACTCTCTTTTAAGTTTAGTTAATGTCTTGGCTGTTACGTCTGAAGTCATCTATAACGTTAAGCGGAATGCACATTTAAAAGAACCGTGGCGAGAAATAGTAGGGAGGGAAGAAGAAACCCGTGGAAAAGAAAAAGGAGGAGGAGAAAGAGAAGAAAATTTATCGGAGACTGACCAAAAAGATCTTATTTCGGTTGATAGATCGAGGCAACAGTGGGTGACCTCCGGTCTTTCTACGCATACCGAAGATGAAGATAATATTGGGCTACAACGTAATCCTGTGGAAGGTATAGAAGAAGCTGAAGAAAAAAATTCTTTGATGGGCCTCCCTCTTTTAGTTGCGGTTATGTCAGTGCCAGTGGCTATCGGACATTTTGCTATTTTTTATGATGCAAATGCCAAAATGTTTAAAGAAAAATATGAAATAAAAATATCTAATACACATAACTATGGTGTTACGCCTAAGGTATTAAGTGGGGGCTTAAGCGCAACTGGAGCTATTCAGGAAGGGTTGCATGGCGGTCTTGCATTAGCTATGGGTGCTGCGAGTGTAAAGCCTCTGTGGTTATTTTTCAATAGCAAGGAAGAAGATGTTTATAAAAATATAGCTGCTGACTGTGTTGTCAATTTATTATTGTTTTTTTCTGTAATGGCGGAATTTGCTATATTTATTACGGAATTTAATGAGCAGGCCATTAAAACAGATTTGTTAGGGCTCGATAAGCACTTCCTTAAATTAATTTGTGTCTCCTTATCTCTCTTGAGTGCTGCTATGTACCTGGGCCATGAAGGTCATATGCTATTGAAGATTAATAAATTGTTCAAAGGCCCCTCTTCTCATGAAAAATATAAAATATGTTTCGTTCCATCAAAGCATAAGTATTCGCATATTGCGCATGGAAAAAATACAATTATTTTGTACCAAGAAAAGGGAGTGGTTATGCGTCGTTGGCACAAGGGGAATGAGGTATCACACAAACCATTGCGATATCTGGGAGCAGAGGAAGAGAGAAGAATCATGGATTATCTGGCTGAAGAGAAAAAGGAATTAACTTCTGACGAGGATGAAGCATTAGTCTATCATATTGCTATTGTTTCTGGTTATAGTCAGCCTATTGAACGCAATCAATTTTTTTATCAAAAATTTTATTTTTTAGGCTGTTTTCTCAATGCGATTGTACACGGGGTATCACGTTATCCCATGCTAGAAGGTATCTATCAAGATTTCATGCCACTGACGATAGCACGGGTGAGTGCGGCTGGCTGTGCAAGTGTGTCTTTTTTTAGTCGCTTAGCCACTCTTGCCATTGAAGAAGAATCAGAAGAAAAAGACCTTTCTCACAAAGATAAATCCCTGAAATACGATGCACGCCAGCGATCCCAAGATATTATTTATGAAGTATGCTTTATCTTATTGATTGGATTGATGGCAATTATTGAGAAAAAAAATGATGAATATAAGTCTTATTCTCACGCAGTCATTATTTTTGCTTGTAATGCTCTTGCTGCTACCATTACTGAGGTAATCCTATATGCTCTTCATAAGAAATATAAAGAGATGCAGTATGAATTTGCTCATGGCAATCGCTTTTTTATAGATGTCATGGCTGCTCCTGGGTTAGGTCTTGTAGCAGGTGCATTTTTAAAGCAAGGATTATTTTTTTTAAAGGAGAGTAAAGATGTTGATTATAACAGCAGCATTATATTAAATTTCGGTAATTCAAGCTTCATAGAGGGAGATAATAGTCAACTTGATTATACTTCATGGATTTCCCAGTCAAGTCTTTCGGTGATTAGTACATTAATACTACGACATTTATTAAAAAAGGCATGTTTACCTCCTCCTAAGGCAGCCTCTCAAGAGGAGCCTACATTGTCATGCTGTGAAAGAATATCTCATGGTTGGTGCAATTTTTTTAGAAGGCGGTCGCAACCTGTTGGAGCTGCTCCTCGTGGACAGCAACTTCAAGTTCAGTTAGGAGAGCGTCAGCCTTTATTATAGAGAGGGTGAGGAATAGGTATGAGTGGTGGTAGTGTTAGAAAAAAAATTATATTTTTAAATGAGAGAACTGGAGCCGTATGAATTATAGAAATCACTCTAAAGTTATTTTTATTTTATTTTTTACTTTTTTAATAAAGAGCGCTTTAGGAGGTTATATCCCTTGTGCTCTGAATACAGATTGTAAGCTAATTTATTATACTGACTATATTCGGCATTGTTAGCGAAGTGATGGTGAGTGGCTCTCATATTGTGGACAGAGTGGAATTAGGAAAAGGTAGCACAGGGAAGGGCGTTTATGAAGCTAATGTTTATATTCCCTTAAAAAGTCTCAGCAAACGAAAGTTACTTGATTTTTCTGTTAAACGTGATATTTATAAAAGTTCTGCTTGCCTTATTTTTCTTGTTTGCCCCAGGGAACCCGTAAATCCCACCATTACTGTTAATTGTACCAAGCTAAATTAATAAATGAGAGAATTTTTATATGCCTACGCGTTTAAATTATATTATAGATATAATCATTTTTATTTTTTTAATAAAGAATACATTAGCTAGCTATGTCCCTTGTGCACTTCCGCAAAGCTATAATTAAAATAAATGGCTATCTATTTTATAAATATTTTTATTGGAAGCTATTAGTGCTATTCTTCTCGAGAGGCATTTCAAAAAGAATCCATACTAGTTGAGGTTATTGCTATTCTATTATTCGCGGGAGAAAAGATAAAATATCCAGAAAAATGTTTAAATATTAGATGAATGCATATAGAGAGAGGAATTAGGGGGAGAGGAGAATAGCCTCTCGGTATTTCGCCATAATTTGTGCTAATATTTCTGAATTTTTGGGGAATTTGTTGGCTTTTTCAAAAGCATTTTTTCCAAGGGTTTCTGCTAGCACGGGACTTTCTGATAATTTAAGTAGTTGCGTGGCTAGATCTCCTTTTTTTAAGGGATCAAATAACAGTCCCGTTTTTTCATGCTCTACTAACCACGGGGTGGGCCCGCGATTTGATCCTATCACTGCGCGTGCTTGGGCCATGGCTTCAATAATGACTAAGCCAAATGATTCCAAGCCTAGGCTAGGGAAGATGATTGCGCTGCAATTTTCATATAATTCAAACGGATTTTTCTGCCAATTTAAAAAATGAATATTATTTTCTATATTGAATTGGCGTGCTTTTTCTTTCAATATTTTTTCTTGAGAACCATTGCCAGCGATAGTGAGTATAAGATCGGGGTTTTTTTGTAAAGCATAATAAAATTCTTGTAATAAAATAAATATGCCTTTTTGTTTTTCTAATTGACCTAGATAAAGAAAATGATTCCGCTTAGGTTGACTATGAGTAAGAATATAAGGGACATTAAATGGAAAAATAAAGGTGGCAGGGTGAAAGTGATTTTTTTCCAAGTAATGTGTTAATAGAGGCGAAGGCGCAATAAATTGCGTTACCGATTTTTTTAATAATTTTTTCATACGAATGAAAGAAAGCAAAAGAGCAAGATAGGCAATAAAAGAGTAATTTCTACGATGCTGCCATACGCACCGAAAAGACCAGCCTGTTTGGCAAGGTTGTAAGTCCTGATGCACATTCCATTGGGTCGGGCAAAGGGAGCCAAAATCATGCACTGTTTGCAAGATGGGGTAGCCTTGGGTTGCTTTTAATAAAGCAGGAGTATATTTCTTGATATTATGAAGATGAATGATATCAGGATGGATTCTTTTAATAATTCGGCGAAGTTGCCAGTATTTGGTGGGGTTCAAAAACATTCGCCACCATTGTCTTAATATTTTAGAGCTTGTTTCTTTTAAAATTATAAAATCGTCTCCTATCATGGGTTCAGAGCCAAAGCCTAGGCTAAATACCTCTGTATTCGACTGATTTTTCAACAGTTCTTTTAAAGTAAAGAAGTGTTTTTCTGCACCGCCTCCGCAGGGAGAGTGATGATCAGTAATGAGTAAAATTTTCATAACGCATTGACTTCATCCTATATTTCATTAAAGTAGGATACCTTAATGGGGGAACAGGGCAACTATATCATATGATAAAGAAACGAGCATTTATTACGGGCATTACGGGTATGGTAGGCTCGCACCTGGCAGATTATTTATTAGATAAAACGGATTGGGACATCGTCGGTCTATGTCGTTGGCGTAGCCCCCTGGATAATCTATCCCATCTTATTCCAGCCATTAATAAAAAACAGCGGATTCGCTTGCTCTATGGGGATTTACGTGACTCTGATTCCATTGATCATGCTGTTAAATTAGCCCAACCTGATTATGTTTTTCATCTTGCAGCGCAGAGTTACCCACAAACCAGTTTTACTGCGCCATTGGATACCTATGAAACGAATATCCAAGGTACTTCTCGTGTACTTGAGGCGTTGCGTAAACATAAAAAAGAAGCCGTTATTCATATCTGTGCTTCTTCGGAAGTCTTTGGCCGAGTGCCTAAGGAAAAACTGCCTATCCATGAAGATTGCACTTTTCATCCCGCTTCACCTTATGCTATTTCAAAAGTGGGTACAGATTTAGTGGGCCGTTATTATGCGGAAGCTTATCATATGACAGTTATGACAACGCGTATGTTTACTCATACCGGGCCGCGGCGCGGCGATGTGTTTGCAGAATCTACTTTTGCTAAACAAATTGCAATGATTGAAAAAGAGTTGATCTCCCCCGTTGTAAGAGTAGGTAATTTGCAATCATTGCGTACCTTTGCTGATGTGCGGGATGCTGTACATGCCTATTATCTTTTAGTAACACATCATCCTATCCCAGGGGAATATTATAATATTGGTGGTACTTATTCTTGTACAATAGGTGAAATGCTTACCTATCTTATTTCACTTTCTTCAGCCAAAGATAAAATTAAGATTGAAGAAGACACCGAGCGGTTGCGTCCTATTGATGCTGATTTACAGGTTCCTGATACGAGTAAATTTGAAAAGCACACTGGCTGGAAGCCGCAAATCTCTTTTGAAAAAACAATGCAAGATTTGTTAGATTATTGGCGAGAACGAGTGAGCCAATCGGCCGATTTTCTTGTACGTTAAGGAGGATTTGATGCAAACTTATATTCGAAATGAAATTAAGAAAAATCAAGCAGTAACGCAACAGATTTTAATGAATGAAGAGTTGTTAAATGTCATTGAGCAAGTAGCTCGTGTTTGTGCTATCGCTTTGCGAGAAGGGCATAAAATTTTATTTGCTGGTAATGGGGGCAGCGCGGCTGATTCCCAACATTTGGCTGCTGAGTTGGTAAGTCGTTTGAGTTATGATCGACCTGCACTGGCAGCGATTGCATTGACGACAGATACTTCTGCCTTAACAGCGATTGGCAATGATTATGCGTTTGAAAAATTATTTTCACGACAAGTGGAAGCGTTAGGCCAAAAAGGAGATATTTTCATAGGAATTTCTACCTCGGGAAAGTCATCTAATATTTTGCAAGCTTTCGCGGCTGCGCGAGCCAAAGGTATGGTTTCTATCGGTCTGACAGGAAAAATAGCTCCTTTGATGGCTGAGCGCTGTGATTTTTTAGTTAATATTCCTTCTATTGAAACACCAAAAATTCAAGAAGGACATATTTTATTGGGTCATATTATTTGTGCATTGATTGAAGAAGAAATATATGGCCCAGATTATAACCCTTTATTTCATGTATCGTCAGCGGCGGTCGAGGTCTGATGCAAGCCATTATTTTAGCAGGTGGTTTTGGAACGCGATTGCAATCCGTTATAAAAAATAGCCCCAAACCTATGGCACTCATTCATGGTAAACCATTCCTTGCATATCTTTTGGATTATTTAAAATTCCATAAAATTACGAAAATAATTTTATCGGTGCATTATTTGCGTGAACAAATTCAAATTTTTTTTAAGACAAATTATGAAGGCATGGATATTCGCTATGCGATAGAAGATCAGCCTTTAGGAACAGGCGGCGCCATTGTCAATGCGTTTCAATATATAGATACCTCCGAATCTGTTTTTGTGATTAATGGCGATACATTTTTACAACTGGATTATGAAGCGATGTTGGCGCAACATCACAAAATGTCATCCGTGATGACCATAGCACTGCGTAAAATGGCTAATTGCAGCCGCTATGGTGTGGTATTGACTGACGGCCATCGGGTGACTGGATTTGGTGCACAAGGTAGCAATTCTGCTGGGTTAATCAATGCCGGGGTTTATTTAATGAAGCCCTCTTTTTTTCAAGAATTTCCAGTGGCTGACTCTGTTTTTTCATTTGAAAGAGATTTTTTATTTCATCGCATTGAACAATTATGTCCGGATGCATTTATTGTCGATGATTATTTTATTGATATTGGGGTACCAGAAGATTACGCACGGGCTATAAAGGATTTTGCAAGCGGTCGCGCCCTTGTCTAAGAAAGCCACCTGCTATTATTATATCGAAAAAAACTCAGATATTTTATCAAGATACCCTAAATTTTAAATGTAAAATAGATTAACAAATTTATAACAGTTCAGCTTTTTAAAAAGTAATGCGCATACATTTTTTTCAATCCCATTCTTAAAGAAATTTTGGGTTTCCAATTCAACGAAAATAAGCGACTTGACTCTAAACATTTGCGGGGTGCGCCGTCGGGCTTAGTTGCATCTAGTGCTATCTTTCCCTTAAATTCAATAATCTCAGCTAATTCCTGAGCTAAATTAAGAATACTTATTTCTTGCATCGTTCCTATATTAATAATCTCAGAGGAGTTGTAATTTTCCATTAAAAAAATTAATGCGTCGGCGAGATCATCCACATAAATAAATTCACGTAAAGGGGTACCTGTGCCCCATAAAACGACTTCCGAGAGCCCTTGTTTTTTTGCTTCATGAAAACGTTTCATTAATCCTGGAATCACATGCGATGCTTCAGGATGAAAATTATCGCCTATGCCATAAGCATTGGTAGGCATAGCTATAATAGCATTAAGTTGATGTTGCCGTGCATAAGCTTGGCACATGACAATACCATTAATTTTAGCGGCAGCATAAGCTATGTTAGTAGGCTCAATGAGCCCATTTAAAAATTCGCTTTCTTTTATAGGCTGGGAAGCCAATTTAGGATAAGTACAAGCGGAGCCAGGAAATAGTATTTTTTTTATATGAGACTGCCTAGCTGCTTCTATAACATTGCAATGCATTTGCGTATTATCATAAATAAATTTGGCTGGATAAGTATTATTAGCATGAATGCCGCCGACAATAGCCGCTAAATGAAATACATAATCTGGTGAATGTTGTTTGAAATAACTCATGACTTTAGCTTGATTGCATAAGTCTAATTCTATATGCGAAGGTGTGAGTAATTGTATGCTGCCGCGTTGTTTTAATAACCTAACTACCGCGCTACCAATCATGCCGGTATGGCCAGTTACAAGAATTTTTTTATTTTGATCCATGGCTTGTCCAAAGGAGCGAATCAGTGAAAATGGAATGCAGAGCTTAGCACAGTTTCTGCACTCTAAATAGTCTATTTTAGATGCTATTTATGTTATTAAGTTGCTAATCTTCTATGCCTGTTGTTCTTAGGGAAAATGGCTGTTAAGTATTAGATTATTACGGATAAAATTTGTTATACTCTAAGTCTCTTTTATTAGGTTGGGGAATACTATGTCGCTGGATCATTTTAACTGGCTTGATTATTTATTTCTGAGTATTTTTTTAATTTCGATCATTATCAGTTTAAAGCGCGGTTTTATGACAGAAATTATTTCGATCATATCTTGGGTAGCTGCATTCTTTATTGCGTGTATGTTTGCTCCTAGGCTCGCTGCGATGTTTGCTGGGACATCGGGCACAGTGCAGACCACTATTTCTAACATGGCGGGTAAAATTGGAGTTGATGCAAATGGTGCGGTTTCTATACTGACGGTAGGAGTTTGTTTTGTGGCTCTATTCGTAGGTACATTGCTTATAGGAACTATAGTGGGTTATTTGATGACAAGTATCACTGCAGTGCCCGGAATTAGTTTTTTTAATCGGATATTGGGAGGTGTTTTTGGATTTGCTAAAGGTTATATCATTAATTTAGTGATTATCTTTGTAGTACAAATGACGCCTGTAGCTCAAGAACCTGTATGGGCTCAATCACAGTTTGTGCAAGTTTATCAGCCGGCCGTAGCCTGGTTAGGGAATGTAGTACAACCAGGATATGAAAGTTTAAAAGCCACGGTTGGGCAAACCTTAGATAATATGAAGAGTTACAAAATAACCAAATAACTTAAACTGTAAACGCTCCAAGAGTGTCAACTTCCGGATGACATCCAACATATTATTTTGTTGGCCGCAAGCTAGCGCCATAATATTATTGGCAATTTTTTCTAGTGGAAAATAAGATATTTCTAATCCCTAAACAAGGTGCTTAACAGATGTAGCTGGTGGCGTATTTCAGGGAATAATACATTTTTTTTAATATTAGCGAGGCACAAACTAACGATAATAAGTAATGCTATATTTAGAAGAAAAATAACACACAATGAGAAAAGTACACTCCATAATAAAGATTGAAAATAATTAAATAAAATAAACAGCAAAATAATCCAACTTGTAATTAAAAGGGCGCCAAAAACGACTGATAATACAATGAGACGAGTTAGATTTTTTGTTGCTAGCCGTGCTTCGAATTCAATAAGTGTGGTAATTTTGTTGAGAACGGTAAAAAAAGTGGGGATAAGTAGGATTAGGTTTAGCATCGTTTTACCAAGCATTGATTTTTTTTTCGTAGTACTAGCCATGTGTAATGCCTCTCCTTTTATAATAATCTTATGCCAGCGGCCGCTCTACGCGCTGGCATTATGATTATGAAGTATGCGATCTCCCCTATTCTCGATAACGGGAATGCGCGCGCTCTCTTCTGTTCATTAGAGTTCCACCGATCACTATTCCGGATAACATGGCCAGTAAAAGTGATTGGAAGGGCTTTGCAGAAACATAAGTGCCCATGTTTTCTTTGAAATTAGCTGATTTATCCTTCATATTTTCTATTGATTGTGAAAATACTTCAGATGCTTTGTCCTTTACATCTTTAGCTGTGTCCGAAAATGCTTCTCGAATCCTTGCTATGTCGCTGGATAAATCAACATCGTGAGCATATTTTCTATTTGTTTGTTTACGCATGACATGATCTCCTTTTATGATGGTATAGCACACATAAGATAGTATACTCCTTTTAAAAGTAGGTTGGGCTTCTCTGATTATAAGAATGTGTTTTTGAAGTAACTTTAATTTTAATGGTATTTAATTGGTTAATGCTAAAGGGAAATTTTATGAAGATTTGGCAAATGAATATTAATTTAACACTGATAGAATCACGCAATAAAGATACAATGATGGCACATCTGGGCATAGAATTTACGGAAGTGGGCGATGATTATTTAGTGGCCCGTATGCCGGTGGATAGACGCACTCAGCAACCTTTAGGGATCATGCACGGTGGTGCATCTTGTGTATTAGCAGAAACTGTAGGCAGTACAGCTGCTAATTTCTGTGTAGATCAGAGTCAATATTATTGTGTAGGATTAGATATTAATACGAATCATATTCGTTCCATTCGCCAAGGCTATGTCATAGGAACTGCTAAACCCTATCACTTAGGAAAATCGACTCAAGTCTGGAGCATTGAGATTATGAATGAGCAGAAACAGCTTATTTCAGTCAATCGCTTAACGATGGCGGTGCTAGCGCGCAAAAATCTATCTGGCACAGGTTAATGTAATATTATCTCCTAATGTTAGCCATGAGTCTGTGCCTAGGGGTAAAGAAAAATTAGTATAATCGTGACCTATCCCTTTTATTTGAACCACAGGGATAGTACAGCTGTCTGCGAAGCATTGAAGGGTGTATTGAATTAAAGAAGTACCATCTGGTTCTTTTCCTCCAATAAAATCGCCTAATAAAATGGCAGCTGCTTCCTTGAAGATATGAGCTTGTTTTAGATGTTGTAGCATGCGATCGATACGATAACCACGTTCACCTGTGTCTTCCAATAAAATAATTTTATCTTTCCCAGACAATTGCCAGGATGTGCCAATACTGGCTTGAACAAGTGATAAGTTTCCTCCTATGAGACACCCCTGAATAATTCGGTTTTCTTTGGCAGAATGATTGAGAGGAGATAAAGCAGTGAAATTAATTTTTTCACTCTCAGCAAATAAAATGGATTTTAGTGATGCAAGAGATGCGGGTGAGAATCTATCGGGGGCTGATGCTCCGTGAATAGTAGGCCATTGCCATCGTTGCTGTAAGTAGAGTTGTAAAGCGGTAGTATCACTCATGCCAACGAATAGCTTGGCTGTTTTAGAGGGCGTTATTTTTGTTAATTCAGGTATCAAACGCATAGAGCCATAGCCACCACGGGCGCAAATAATGGCTTTTGTTATGGGATTTTGTAAAGCATCCACTAATTGTTTAAGACGGATTTCATCTGTATTAGCGCAAAATACATCTGGGCCAAAAATATCTTCTGCTACGATACAATTTAATTGCCAAGATTCTAATAAGTTGATTAACTCTTGCAGCTGTTTGTCTGTGCAGCGCGAAGCGGGTGCGATGATGTTAACGCTATCGCCCCGTTTTAATGAAGGTAAAGCGTGCATAATTTAATCCACTTAAAATGAATAAGTGTATAGTAGCAGGCCTACCATTAAAAGCCATAAATTAAAGAGAGATAGCATGAGGTAAGAAATTTTCTTATTACGAAAACGTCCAGCTTCGCCAAGCAGGTATCAAAGGAAAATAAAGCCCTAATTTTATAGGCCGTTGATCGATTTTTTGTATAGCTTTAGCATAAGCTGTTAATTGAGATGCATACTTACTTTGTGCTTTGTCTAGGAAAAGTTCCCTATTCTCGTCCTGCAGTGCAGCGGTTTTATAATCGATAATCCAGCGTATTCCCATTTCATCCACAAAAGTGCGATCAATAGCCAATGATTTCACTTCGTTTTCTATTAGCCCTGTCAATGGCCATTCATTTTTAGCTTGTAGATGAGGTTTGATAATCCATTGTCCATGAGGATCAGATAAAATATTTTTAATGGCCATAAAAATATTTTCCACAGCAATGGAGAGAGCCTCACGCGGCACCCCGAGTTGCATAAGATGAGTTTTGCAATACTGTGTTTTATTTTCTATGGATGCGTTTTCCCACCAACCTCGGCCATGTAGGCTTAATTGCTGTAAAATTTTATGCAAAAAAGTACCCATAAACTTCGGGTTGTTTTCAGGAAGTTGAAAACCTTGTTTTTTATTATGAAAGGTAAAAATATTTTGTACTTGGTATTCTTTAAGTGGATTGCTCCAATCCAGTCTCAATCGTTGAATACTTCTTTTTTCTTTGGGGGGGGAGAGGGTAGAAAAAGGGGTGTGTTCATATTCATGTATGGTGTGGAAAGGCGAGCTTGATTTGTGGAGTATCTCTGCGGCGAGAGAATACCACAATTGATGGAGTAAGCTGCCTTGTTCGGGGTTTGATATTTTGTCTTTTTCTTTTTGTAGAGAGAAGAATAAGTGTAATCGTTTTTTTGCTCGGGTCGTAGCAACATATAATAAACGCCCATTTTCATAATGATTTTTTAAGGCGTGCTGTTTTTTTATATACTCATAAATAGAATCGTTTTTTTGCCCCGTAGCGTGAATAGGGGCGATGAGTAACGTATTATAGGTATGAGGGCGGGGGCGTTCCATCCACAATAATAATGCCTTGTCATCCTGGGGAGTTTTGCGTTCGAGGTAGGGAAGGATGACAGTATCAAATTCCAGGCCTTTGGCATTATGAATAGTCATGATTTGCAAGCTATCATCTGCGTGGGTATGAGGTGCCGCATATAAGCGGCTGACATGGTATTCCAATGTATCTAAATTAGCTAAATTACCGCTGTTATCAAGTTTTTCTAACAACTTAAAATAAGATGCTGCATCATCTAAATCACTGGCGTGTTCGGTGCAAGCGGGGCCGCCTAATAGTAACCACGTGCTTTTAATCCATAAGCGTAATGGAAATCGATGGCGATCCGCTATTTTAGATTGGAGAATAGGAAAAATGCGATGGATCCGTTGCTGACTTTCCATGCTGAGTTTTTCTATTAGGTCGGCTTTTTGTAATTGCTCCCAGAGAGTGTTAGATGCATTTTCATTAGTCAGGATTAGTAAATCACTGAGTAGTAAACCACACCAGGGGGCTCGCAGAATAGCTAACCAGGCTATGCGATCTGCTGGATGTAATAAGGCGCGAGTTAATGCCATGAGATCTTGGATGACGGGGCGCGTAGTTAAAGGATCAATGTCTATGGCTTTATAAGATAATTGAGCTTTTTTTAAGGCGGGGATAATAGTGGCTAAATGTGTACGTGAGCGTACCAGGATTGCAATAGTTTCATAAGGATTTTGTTGTTTCAATTGTTGAATTAATTGCACAATATTTTCTGCTTGGGCAAATTCCGATGCATTGATGAAATTATGTAATTCCACCGGCAGTGTCTCTATAGCAAGATGTGTGGCAACACTGGGGCTATAAGAAACTGCACCTGTGCTAATGTCTTCGAAAGCAGGCAGGATTTGCTGGAAATGATAGTTGACCCAGTCCACAATGCCGGGGGTAGAGCGAAAATTACCCGAAAGTAGGAGAGGTTTTAAATGAATATGGTTTAAGCCTGCGTGTCTTGCTCGAATAAAATACCCTACTTCTGCTTCGCGAAAGCGATAAATAGATTGCATGGGGTCGCCCACCACGAATAAAGTGCGGCCATCAGAGAGTGTCCAGCCAGATGTTAATTTTTCAATTAAACGGTACTGAGTATTAGAAGTATCTTGAAATTCGTCGATTAAAATATGTTGAATTTGATAATCTAAAGCGAGAATCATATCAGTGGGAGCGTCTTCGGTGCCTAAGGCTGTCAATGCTGCTTGCGCACTTTCTATATAATCAATTTTCCCATGTCTTTGAAAAACGAGTTTGAGTTGAGCAATGACAAGCCGCAGCACTTGATGTAATGCATCTAGCATTTGCCATTGTTTTTCTTCATACCGACAATCGGGTACTAGTCGGCATTCTATCGCCGCAGGCAAAATTTCGGTATTTCTTTGTAACATATCAATTAAGCTGGAGATGCGTTTTTTTACGCTGTCAAATAAAATTTTTTCTTCTTGGTTGTTGCTAGCGGTTACAGAAGGAAACCCTATATTTTTATTGAATTGTTTTCGCCATTGATTTTCTTTAGTGAAGAGTAATTCAATGATGCCTAGCCATATTTTTTTGTCTTTAACGGTAGTTTCGGGGAGAGTTGTAAGATTAGCGCATTGTGTAATAGGAGAGGTATTATTTTCTTTTAATAAGTGGTGAGCTGCAAAATTAGCTAAATAAATAAGCTCACCATGATGTTCGGGGGGGAAGCTTGTTTTTAGGTTTACAAGTGCATCTATTGTAATATCAGCAAGATGGTTTTCTAATTTTTTTCGGAGTTCAGGCTCAGTAGTATTTAGTATAAGATAAGGTAGCCATTGATCGCGTTTTTTAAGCAAATTAATTAGCAACATTTGCACTTTATTTAAATCATTATCTATATGTAAAAGCAATTTGGCAATAGCAGTGGACCATGCTGTATTTTCTTCTAAGTATCTCAATGATTCTTGTACAGCTGCTTGGTATAAGGTACTGGGATCATCGATAATCTCGGGTGGCGCTCCAAAATTGGAAAGTATAGGTAGTTGTTTGGTGAGATAGATATTAAACGAATCGATGGTCTGGATGCGTAACCGATTCGGATTTTCCAATAAATTCCAATTTAATGCTTGGGCGTGTTTTAAAGCAGCTTTTGCTAATTTCCAAGTTGTTTGAGCATGCGTAGCCTCAGGCGGTTCAGGTGTCTGGTTTGCCTTTATTAATGCGTTAATAATGCGCGTACGCATTTCAGCAGAGGATTTTTTTGTAAATGTAATAGCAAGAATTTCCTCAGGTTGTTTGACCTGATTAAGTAAAACTAGAAAACGTTGAATGAGAAGCTCTGTTTTCCCTGAGCCGGCGGGTGCTTGAACAATAAAGGATTTTTTAGGATCTAGAGCTTCCTGGCGCTGTTGTTGGTCGGGTATGTTATTCATAAAGATATCCGGCAAAGTGCTTTTAAATGACAATGATTACATGTTTCTGTTTCATTCTTGGGATCCACTTCAGCATGACCTTGGGAAAAATCATGGCCTAATTTTTCTAGAATTTGCTGCCAAGCCAAAGTTTGCTGTGGCCATGAACGATTTTCGCTATAGTGGGTGTCAGATAAAGGTTTAATGGTGTCTATACCAAGATTCTGATGACTGATTCCTTTTAAAGTCAGGCTGTCGGGATGAATTTCAGCAAAAGCAATGCTCGTGGCAGGGGCTGGCCCTGAAATACAATAGAGAGGTAGCTGGGGTTCATCTAATCTATCGCCGAACCAGTATTTTATGTGATTATTTTTTCCGGTTTTATAGTCAATAATAAGATGCCCTCCTTCTTTTAGCTCATCAATGCGGTCTATACGTACTTGAATAGGAATATTGGCTAGGGTAACTGAAGAGGTTTCTTCTTGTGCTAATACTTTAAATGGAGGACGAGATTTTTCCATTTGTAGCCAATCCCATAACAACGTTTGTAAACGCTCTATTTCAAGAGAAAAATAACGAGAGGTTGTTATGTCATTTTCAGTGATTTGTTGAATGGCCTGAATGATGGTTTTATTCAGCGAATTCTTTAATTCGATGTCAGTATAGCTATGCAATGTTTCTGAGTTTTTTATTTCTAGCCAGATTAATTCAAGGGCTTTATGAGTGATTTTCCCTCTATCTTTAGATGTGAGCCCTAATATTGGTGACTCTAATGGCCTTGCTTTTAAGCGTAATTCAGCAAATGCTTTAAAGGGGCAAGCTGCTTGTAATTTGAAAATGAGAGAGCCTCCCTCATGCGTATTTTCAAGATTGACTATAGGGGCTTGCGTATCTTGAATGGTTTCGATGAGTTGGCTTTGTCTGCATTTTTCAGCTAAAGTGAGGAATTTGCTTAAATTGATTTGTTCAATAGAGATTTCAGCTATATGATTAAGCAGTGGGCTATTACGTACTTCCCAGTCCGTTTTGTTTTTTGCATGGCTAAAAATAATATGTTGTGTACTTCGTATTAGTTGCTGAGTAAGGTGCTGGCTGTATTCAAGCTCATGCTCAGCGGTAGAATGCGGCATTTTCATGCTTGCTTGTAGACGATGCGGAATAAAAGGATTGGGTTTAGCGGAGGGAGGCCAGGTACTATCGTCGAATCCCATGACCCACGTATGGTTAAAAGGAAGCCCTGCTGCTTCTAATAAGCCCAAAATTTGTATAGGGGCATCAGTGCCTTGGGGTTGAAATACCACGTTGGAAGTGAGCTGCCTCAAATAATGTAGTGTATTTTCGTAACTTTTTTCAGGTAATAATATGTCAAATGTTCGGTATTCATTAAGTAATTCTAACCAGCGCTGAACAATTTGATATTCCTGGCTATTGATACTTCTTTCGCCTGGCCAACCTAATAAACTCAGTGCTTCTATAAAAACTTTAATCCATGTACTAATAGGGAGTAAATTAGCTTGCTTACGAAGGAGGGCTGAAAATTCTTCAAACCGTTTGGCTAGCCTGGGGCAACTGGCATGTAAGTTTAATTTTTCATGTGGATTGATTAATTGGAGGAGAGTTCTATTTAAGATATTAGCTTTACGCAAACGAGCGTCAAATTGCGCACGTTTTATTTGTTCATATTCCGCATCTCCCAGAAAAGGAGAGAGAAGGAGAGGAGTTAGATTGTCAATGGGCATGTTTTGATTATGTAAGCTCAATAATTCTAAAGCCGCGCGAATAATAGGATAAGATGCTAAATTTTTTCCTGCTGTGATGTTATACGGATGGATTATGGAATTCAGGCTATCAAGTCGATCTTCGCTAAAAACTTCAGAAAAGATAGAGAATACATTGTCTCGTATTTTTTCTAAGTGAGGAACGACACAGCCAATGTTCAATTCTTTATTAGTTTCTATCAAAGATTTTGCCCAGCGTGCCATTGTGCGAATTTCTGTTTCTTCATCAGGTAAGCTAATACGTTGCGTTAAATTTTCAGTATGTTGGTTTTCATTATGATGGATAACTTGAATGCCTGCTTGTTCACAGCATGCAAATAGATATTTTTGAAGCGGGGAAAATAAGGTGAAGCCAGTTGTTATTAAGCGTTGGGGTAGTTTTAAGCTTTGGTTGTGAATTTTTTCACAGATTATTTCAGTTAAACTATTGGCATCTAGCCAATTATGTATTTTGCATTTATTTTTAAAATGCGTGGCCCATAATAAAAATACCGTACTATCATCGGTTGTTTTAAGGGAAGGATGATTTAATTCAAGTTGCCATTGCTTTAATGTTCCCCAGGCAGCCTTAGCCAGTTTAGCCGTTTCAGAGAGTTGCAGTAAAGCTTCGTTAGAGGGAAATGTTTGAAGAATTTCTTCCCAAAGGATTTGCTCTTGTTGTGGAGTTAGTAAGATAGGTGTTGCTGTGATTTGTTTAGCGGAGTAATCATGCCATAAGCGTTCTATCCAGGTAGTTAAGGGTAAAATATCTAAACTCGCCCAGCAAGATTTTCCTGCATTCACTTGTGATTGATTGTATTTTTTTAATAGAGTTGCAGAAAGACGGCGATTAGGTGTAACGAGAGTAGTTTGATCGTTTAATGATTGAAATAAGTTATACATTTCTATCGTTTCCTGCGCTTCCGTGGTTTTTTAAGAGAATGAGAGGTTTCTCTATTGTTGAGTGAAGGAAGAGGAAATAGGACATCTATTTGCAGACCCATGCCATTTTGGGGGGTGGATAAATTAATTTGAGCATGATGTAATTTTGCAATTTGTTTGGCAATGGCAAGTCCGAGGCCGCTGCCTGTTTGTGTTGTACCGAGTACGCGATAAAATCGGTCAAATACACGTTCGTGTAATTCTCTGGGGATACCTAAACCCGTGTCTGTTACTCGTAATAGGATAGCGTCGTTTGTATTCATAATGACGATGCTAACTGCTCCTTGGGAGGGTGTATATCGAATGGCATTATCAACGAGGTTGCGAATCAAAATACTCAATATAATATCATTGCCGATTATTTTCTTGCAGGGAATAGGTGGAGCTCCGAGTTCGATATCAATATTTTTTTCTAGTGCAGCAGGTACAAGATTAATCAAAGTTTCTTTCGTTAATTTATGTAAATTGATAGGATGCATATCATTAAAGGTTTCTTCTTGACTCAGACTACTTAAAGTTAAAAGCTGGGTAATGATATGGGAGCAGCGATCTACCCCCTGCATCACTTTGGCTAGTGCATTTTGATGAGCGGCTTCGTTATGTGCTTTTAAGGCGACTTGAGCTTGAGTTTTTAAAGCAGCAAGCGGAGTACGTAATTCGTGGGCTGTATCTGCCACAAAGGATTTATTACGCTCAAACATGAGTTTTAAATATTCGAGTAACCGATTTAATTCATCTACTAACGGCTTGATTTCTATAGGTATTTTTTTCGAATTAATGGGGTCTAGTTGAGCGGGGGCACGATGCGAAATTTGATGAGTAAGATGGGTCATAGAACGCAGTGCAGTGTTGATAATGAGCCAGATAAAAATAGCAAAAATAGGGTAAGTGAGAAGTGCCATATAGCTATTATTACGAGCAATGAGATCAGTCAGCTTATTACGTATTGTATAAGGCTGTGCAACTACGATTTTTTTTCCCGTGACGCGATCTATATCCGCATAGACTCGCCAATCATGATTGTGAATTTGTAAGTCGCTGAAACCAGGAGGGGCATTTTTTAACGAAAATGAAGTAGGGGAGTGATTAAGTAAATCTAGGAGCAACTTATTATTGTCCCAAATTTGATATATCAAATTAGGTGGGTCTATCGTCACTGAGGCAGCGTTTTTTTTTCTTACCTTCAATTGTACAAATGTATTTAATTTTTTAATAAGTATGAGATGATCAATTAATTGTTCGTCGAGATAAGGCTGAATGATTTGTTTATCCAGCAAATAGTTACCGATTGCTATAATAGATGAAGCAACCGTAATGGCTAGTATTAAGCTAATAAATAAGAAACGCCGTATCGAGTGAATCATTTTTCATTTTTACTTTTATCAATCATATAACCAATGCCACGGATAGTGAGAATAAAATTTTGTCCGAATTTTTTCCGCAAATTATGAATATGCACCTCTAGGGCATTACTATTTAAGTCTTCGCCCCACCCATAAAGTGACTGTGCCAGTTTTTCTCGAGATAATACTCGGCCCACATTTTCTAATAGCTTGTGGAGTAGCGCAAATTCCCGCCGTGATACATTGACTGTTTCATTATTGAGTGTGACAGTGTGTGAAGCAGGATCCAGTGATACATTATCATGGGAAAGCGTTAACTCGGGGCGAGCGTTAGAACGCCTTTGCAAAGCCCGCAAACGAGCACACAGTTCATCTAAGTTAAAGGGTTTTGTAAGATAATCATCAGCCCCACTGTCGAGGCCCTTGATTCTATCGTGAATGGATTCACGGGCTGTTAGAATGATAACAGGGGTGGTTTGACCTCGACTTCGAAAATTTTCTAAGACTTCTATCCCAGGTAATTTGGGTAAGCGAAGGTCAAGTATGATAATATCAAAAGATTCTGTTTTAAGTATTTGGTCTGCGCTAGCGCCATCTCTTAACCAGTCAACAGTGTAACCATACTGTTTCAAGCCAGTAAGCAAGCCATCACCTAATAATTCATCATCTTCAACTAAGAGTATGCGCATGTTGCTTTGCCCCCGGCTAAATCATAAATTTAGCTGCTTTACAAAAGAATATCAATTAAGAAAATGATTTTACTGACAGTAAATCTAGTGGCTTAAAAAAAGCGAGGACAGAGGGGTTGAAAATAAAAGAAATATTATAAGGATGTTCTGCGTGTAATGTCTTAATGGGTAAATGTTTTATCAGTTTTTCGACTGCATTGGCAAGATTACCAAGTAAAATCATCCTGATATGGGGTCGTTGATGATATAAAAAATTAAGCAGATGTAGAAGGAAGGGCTGCCAAGCTTTAGCATCCTTACGTACAGGAGTAGATTGTAATACGAGTGAAGTATTTAATAATAAAAATCCACTTGATAAGAAGTTATTAAAAAACGCATGGTTAGTTTTTACTAAGCCGTCTTTGTTAATTTGAGCAATATCTGCTTGACTCATTTTTTGTGGATGCAATGCGCCTTTGGCTAACAAAAGCATTTTAATTAAATTCCGTAAGGAAGTGGCGCGGTTAACAGATTTACTTAGTCCTGTGGCTGACCAGAGATCCGTGACGGAAGCATCCCAAAATGCATAACCGTTTGCTGATTCGGGACGAGGATAGGGGGATTCCCCTAATAAAACATAATTAATTTTATTGATTGGCAAGGTAAAAGCATTAAATATTTTTTCAGGGCCGGGAAGCCATTGCGTGTGGTTATTTAGCTCAGCTAGGTACGCAGGGTCTACTTTGGTTAAGGCTTGAATCAAACAGTCTCGCCATGAAGAATCTACTTTGTCTAAATTAAATAAATGACGTATTTCCATAGGCATTTGCTATAATCTCACTGCGATCATCATTAAAGGTAATGTTTTATATGGAGAAAAATTTACTTGAGATTTTAGCATGCCCGATCTGTAAAGGTGAATTAATCTTTGAGTTAACCCATCAAGAACTCATTTGTAAATTTGATCGGCTAGCCTATCCGGTGATAGAAGGTATTCCGGTGATGCTGGAGAGTAGAGCACGGCGATGGAACATAGAAGAGTCAGGGGATGAAATTTAATAGCGTTAAGAGAAATAAGAATAATCTACGCAAAAAATTTAAATGACTCGATTCCGCTCTGTAAAAAATGCAGAAAAAGGTTTTTATTTTTGTCCTCGAAAAAGGCTGCATTTTTTCAGGAGGATGACTATCACTGATCTATGTTGAGACGGATTATCTATTATTTATTTTCTTCTCCTTTTACTGACGTATCATACTGGTCTTCGCCCGTGACGATGCTTTGCTGTGGATCTCTGCTAGCAGCAGATGGTTTCCTATTATTACGTCTATGCTTGGAAAAACGTTTGTTATGCCGGTGTTTAGAGGGATGACGAGGGTGTTTTCGTTCTGAAGATATTCCTCCTCCGGGGGGCTGATCATCAGAGGAAGTCTTTATCCCATGCTCCATAGGAGAATTATAGTGTGGATGTGGTTCTACTGAGGAAGCTGACGTTACAAAAGGAGGGGCATTATTTTGCGCTGCACTTGCAGTAGGCACATGAGTTTGAGGAACAGAAAGTATCGATGTTTCTCCAATAGATGGCGGTATTTCATATGATGGCATCTCTTGGGGAGTTTCTAATTGGGTTTCTTGTACAGGGCGAGTAGGTTCATTCAGTTTAATGTACTTTTGTCGATGTTGATCAGGACGGTGGGGTCTTCTCATATTTTTATTACGGTGATGATGACCACGATATTTGTGACGAGGGGGTTGGGAGCTATATTTTCTTTTTTCACTAGATTCTACTTTGTTTTCTGTAGAACCCCCTTCTTTTTTCTCAAAGAGATAATGAACAAAGCGCGTGAGTAAGCCTTTTTGCGTTTTTTCTTTGTTTGCCACCGAAGGCTGTAATTGGGGCGGCGTAGGTTGATCAATTGAGATGCTTTTAATAGCAGGTTCTTGGTGTATCCTTTGTGCAATTTGGCTAGTGGTAGCTACTTCAGTTTCAGGTTTAGAAATCAGTTGGTAGCTCAGTGATTTTTCATCTCGCTCAGATACATCTGAAGTGCGAATACGCTCTACTTCATAATGGGGCGTACTAAAATGTTGATTAGGTACAATGACGACACTCACTTTTTGGCGAGTTTCAATATCAATAATAGCCTGCCGTTTCTCATTCAAGAGAAAAGAAGCAATTTCCACTGGTAAAATAGCTCGTACTTGTGCCGTATTTTCTTTTAGGGCATGTTCTTCAATCAAACGAATAATAGACAGAGCAAGTGATTCAACGCCGCGAATAGTGCCTTGACCAAGGCAGCGCGGGCAACTGATATGACTAGACTCTCCAAGTGAAGGACGTAGGCGTTGGCGAGACATTTCGAGTAATCCAAAACGAGAAATTCGTCCTATTTGTACCCGAGCTCTATCCATTTCCAATGCTTTTCTAAGGCGTTCTTCTACTTCCCGTTGATTGCGGGGTGGAGTCATGTCGATATAATCAATGACAATTAATCCGCCCAAATCACGTAAACGAAATTGGCGCGCAATTTCATCAGTGGCTTCCAAGTTTGTTGTCAACGCGGTTTCTTCAATATCCCGACCTTTAGTAGAACGAGCAGAATTAATATCGATAGAAACCAGGGCTTCTGTATGATCAATCACAATAGAGCCGCCTGAAGGAAGCCGAACTTCTCGTTGGAAGGCAGATTCAATTTGGCTTTCAATTTGAAATCGTGTAAAAAGCGGCGTAGGATCTTGGTAAAGTTTGACGCGGTGAATAAAATCGGGTCGAATTAATTTAATATGATTGAGGACCTCGGTATATGTTTCGGGTTCATCAATCAAAAGTTCGTCTATATCTTTGCGCAAATAGTCTCTTACTGCACGGATGACAGCGCTGCTTTCTTGATAAATGAGAAAAGGAGCCGGGTGTTGTTTCGCAACTTGTTCAATTGCCTCCCAGTGGCGTAAAAGGATAGTCAAGTCCCATTGTAATTCCTCTTGATTACGCCCGCTACCTGCTGTACGTACAATAATTCCCATGCCTTCTGGTAATTGCAAAGCAGCAAGATTTTCTCGTAACTCAGAGCGTTCGTCGCCCTCAATGCGTCTGGAAATACCACCCGCTCTAGGATTATTGGGCATTAAAACTAGATAGGAGCCAGGTAATGATATAAAAGTAGTGAGTGCCGCCCCCTTAGAGCCGCGTTCTTCCTTGTCTACTTGGACAATAATTTCTTGTCCTTCTTCTAATACTTCATTAATGGTTGGACGCTTGCCGCTATTTTCATCAAATTTTGCGTTAAAACAAGAACGAGCTACTTCTTTTAAAGGTAAGAATCCATGGCGCCCACCACCATAATCGACAAAAGCAGCTTCAAGGCTTTCTTCTGTGCGAGTAACGACCCCTTTGTAAATATTTGATTTTGTCTGTTCGTAAACAGCCGAATCAATTGTTATATCATATAAATATTGCCCATTCGCTAACGCAATACGCATCTCTTCAGCTTTATGAGTTGCGTTAATTAACATTCTTTTCATAGCTACCTTATTTAATCAAAGGCGCTCTTAGCTTTTTTAATGCCCTAAATTTAAGGGGGGTTGTGGCTTTTTGTCGTAAGCGTTCATGCATGCCTTTAATACTTAGTGGCGTTCTATCATCGAGACTGTGAACAGTTACTTTTTCTCACACAACAGGACTCATATCATCATTTAAAAGATCTGAGCGCGGTTTATATTTTTTTAATCACATTTATTCGCTAACTTACTTGACTTAGCCTAGCGAAATGGTCAATAGACCCTAATAATTTGCCTCCTTCAGGCATTGGCGAATATAACAGTATTTTTAAGGCTATTCAATAATGTAGGAGGAATTGTGTTAGCTTAATAGAAAGAAGAGGTCTTCGTAGAGTCAAGATTTTCTGCGAAATGGGAGAGGAAGTCTGTTAGAATGGGATATTTTGGAAAAGTGCATGCAAAAAAGCTCTGTTCAGTATGTCTCCATACAAGCGGGTGTGGCGGGTCAACGCATTGATAATTTCTTGGTGGCTCGTTTAAAAGGCGTGCCCAAAACACATATTTACCGGATTTTGCGTAAAGGGGAGGTGCGCGTCAATAAAAAACGTACTAAGCCAAGTTATAAATTACAAGAAGGAGATCAAATACGCTTACCGCCTTTGCAAATGTCCCCCGATTCTGTCCCTCCTCAACCAGGACCCTCCTTAATGGCGTATTTGGCTGAGCGTATTTTATATGAAGACGCTCATCTTTTGATTATTAATAAACCTTCTGGTATTCCCGTTCATGGGGGCAGCCAAGTGAAAATAGGGATAGTTGAGGCATTACGATGTATGTATCCTAAATTGCCGCAGCTTGAATTGGTTCATCGTCTAGATGCGGATACCTCGGGCTGTTTGATATTATCAAAAAAACGTAGTATATTACGCGAGTTACATGAAATGTTACGTGCTAAAAAAATTGAAAAAATATACTGGGCTCTGACGCAGGGACATTGGAAAGAAGCGGAACTCACGGTGGATGTTCCTCTGCTTAAAAATCAGATAAGTAGCGGTGAGCGTATTGTACGAGTAAATGCAGAGGGAAAGCCTTCATTAACACTATTCCGTGTACTTAAAGAATTTGCGAATACTTCTTTGATGGAGGTGAAGTTAGAAACAGGTCGTACTCATCAAATTCGTGTGCATGCGAAATATCGGGGACATGCTGTGGCAGGAGATGAAAAATACGGAGATAAACAATTGAATAGACAGATGCAGGAAGCAGGCCTAAGACGGTTGTTTTTACATGCTTATTCAATTAATTTTACCTTGCTCTCTCTCGGGCGTCAGGTAAGAGTAAGTGCGCCTTTGGATCCTGACTTGGCGACATGCTTGGAGGCGCTAAAAAACGCATAGAGTCTTAGAGGCTATTTACCATGGAGCGGAGCACAGAAAATTAACGTATTGCCGCTAGATAGTAGCATTATTAACAGAGCCTAACCTATTTATAGTTTGACACTCTATTCTTACCAGAATAAAATCGCGCGCTATGCTAAAAGAGAATATGTTGCCTACCCAAATTGATCTATTTCGGTTTGCTAATCATGCAACTTCCTTAAAAGGCACATTGCATATTAAGGAAATGCAACGGCTTGCTTCTAGTTTGCACACGAATGAGGGTGGAGTCGACGTTGAGATAGAATTTGGAATAGATAGGCAAGGAATACGTTTTTTGCGGGGTCAGTTTGCGGTTGGCTTAACTCTTCAGTGCCAGCGGTGTTTAAGGCCGTTTGTTTATAAAATGGAGAGTTGTTTTTTGTTGGGGGTGGTATGTTCTGAGGAAGAAGCAAGTCAACTGCCAGCAAGGTATGATCCCTTAATAGTGAAGGAGGGGATGCTTGTCATTCAGGATGTATTTGAAGATGAGTTAATTGTAAGTTTGCCGATTGTGCCTATGCATCAACTTAGTGATTGTAAAATAAAATTGCCTTTAGTAGCAGAGACAGATGAAACTATTACCGTAGGTAAAGAAAGTCCATTTAAAGTGATAGAATTTTTGAAAGTGAGGAGTTAAGACTATGGCTGTTGCAAAAAGTCGAAAATCGCGTTCACGTCGTAATATGCGACGTGCCCATTCTGCATTAACCGCGGCAGCTTTGTCAGTTGACATGGCGACGGGTCAGACGCATCGTCGTCATCATGTTGGCCCTGATGGTTATTATAGAGGTCGCCAAGTGATTGCAAAAAATGCAGTAACTGAAGACGAAAATGAAGAGTAATTAATTTGAAAACAATAACCATTGCTGTGGACGCTATGGGAGGAGATTATGGTCCTTCGGTGATAGTGCCCGCTGCATTGCAAATACTGGCAAAATATAATGCGCTTCATTTGGTTTTAGTGGGTGATGAAGAAGTATTACGAAAAGAATTAAAAGCTCGGCATGCTTGTGATCAAATAAGGCTAGTTATTCATCATGCGTCCCAATGTGTAGAGATGGGTGAATTACCTGCTGTTGCGTTGAGAACAAAAAAAGATTCATCTATGAGAGTGGCTATTAATTTAGTGAAAGAAGGCAGGGCCCAGGCTTGTGTGAGTGCAGGCAATACGGGTGCCTTGATGGCCACAGCTCGTTTTGTGTTAAAAACCTTACCAGGCATTGATCGGCCTGCTATTATTTCTACTTTTCCTACGCGAGTAGGTCATAAAAATATGCGCATGTTGGATCTGGGCGCTAATGTAGATTGCAGTGTAGATAATTTATTTCAATTTGCTGTTATGGGTTCAGTATTAGCGTCAGCAGTAGATAATATTGCTAATCCTACTGTCTGTTTGCTCAATATTGGGGAAGAAGATATTAAGGGAAATGAACAGGTGAAAGAAGCAGCGCAACTTTTAGCAAATTCAAAAGCAATTCATTATATGGGTTATGTCGAAGGAGATAAGCTTTATCACGGTTTGGCAGATGTGATTGTGTGCGATGGGTTTGTAGGAAATGTGGCTCTTAAAACAAGTGAGGGAGTGGCTAGCTTTATCAGGCAACTTATTAAGGAAGCATTTTATAGTAGTTTATTTACTAAATTGGCTGCTCTATTTGCCTGGCCCGTCATGAAATCGTTAAGTAGACGTATCGATCCAGATCGTTATAATGGGGCAAGTTTAATTGGTTTAAAAGGTATTGTGATAAAAAGTCATGGTGGAGCGAAAACGCAAGCTTTTGCTCATGCAATTGAAGAAGCGATGATACAAGTTGAAAAAAATGTTTTGCAGCTCATTGCTGAGAAAATAGAGCAGTTATTAAAATTATCTCGCTCCTAGGAGCCTGTTTAAAATCTCGCTAGGGCGAGCTGGAAAACAGCGATTAGAGAACGGTAGGGGAGTATACAGGAAGTATGTGAGCAACGGATCGCAGAAAATCGCTGTTTTCCGGCCACATAGTAGAGATTATAGATAGGCTCTAAGAGTTCATATACGGACTTTAATAACTAACAGGTAGCCCCATGGGATATGCACAAATTATTGGTACAGGTGGTTATTTACCTGAAAAAATTCTGACGAATTTTGATTTAGAAAAAATTGTTGACACCTCTCATGAATGGATTGTGGAACGTACAGGTATTCATCAGCGTCATATTGCTGCTGCCCATGAAACTTCGTTAACGATGGCTGAAAATGCAGCGCATGTGGCAATGAATGCTGCGGGTATTATGCCAGCTGAAATAGGTATGATTATTGTTGCTACCACCACACCCGAGAAGACGTTTCCAAGTACAGCTTGTTTATTACAGCAACGCTTAGGCATTGCGGGCTGTCCCGCTTTTGATTTGAATTCTACAGCATGTGCGGGATTTGTTTACGCGTTGAGTATCGCAGATCAATTTATTCGTCAAGGCGCAATTAATAATGCCATGGTGATTGGTAGCGAAGTGATGTCTAGAGTGGTTGACTGGAGCGATCGCACTATTTCTATTTTATTTGGCGATGGTGCGGGTGCTGTTATTCTGGGTGCAGCAGAGCAGCCAGGGGTATTATCAACTCATCTCCATGCAGATGGTACTCATAAAGATGTTTTATTTTTGCCAAATCATATTGGCAACGTGACGGATGTGGATACTGAATTATATATGCAGATGAATGGGAAACAGTTATTCAAGTTATCGGTTAATATCTTAGGTCATTTATTTGATGAAACATTAGCAGCTAATAATTTAAAAAAATCAGATGTGAATTGGTTAGTACCTCACCAAGCTAATATTCGTATTATTGAAGCCATGGCAAAAAAACTTGATCTACCGATGGAGCGAGTTGCCATTACTTTAAATGAACAAGGTAATACTTCGGCTGCCTCCATTCCCCTTGCTTTAGATAAAGCAATACGCGATACACGCATCAAGCGAGGGGATATGTTATTGCTTGAAGGATTTGGGGGCGGCTTGGCATGGGGTTCTGCTCTTATTAAATATTAGAGGTGGATGTGAAATCATTAGGTGTCGTTTTTCCAGGGCAAGGTTCTCAAACAGTCGGCATGTTAGCTGATATTGCGCATGAGTTTCCTCTAGTGGAAGCGATTTATGGAGAAGCTTCTCAGGCATTAGGCTATGATTTATGGAAGTTAGTGCAGCACGGGCCTCCTGAAGCGTTGGATCAGACTATGCATACTCAACCTGCATTACTTGCAGGGTCATATGCTATCTGGCGTATTCTTGAGGCAGAGAAAAAAATACGTCCCGTTCTTTTGGCTGGGCATAGTCTGGGTGAGTACACTGCCTTAGTTTGTGCGGGTGCCCTGCAATTTTCTGATGCTATACGTCTGGTGGCAGCTAGAGGCCAATTTATGCAAGAAGCTATTCCTGCAGGTCAAGGGGCGCTTGCTGCTATTATTGGGCTCGATGAAGCTAGGGTCAGTGAGCTTTGTGGGCGTGCCATTTTGGCGAATGAGGTATTGACTCCTGCAAATTTTAATAGCCCTGGGCAAATTGTTGTTGCAGGTCATGTCGCTGCAGTTGATCGTCTCATTATTTTGGCAAAAACAGCAGGCGCGCGCATGGCAAAATTATTACCAGTCAGCGTGCCATCGCATTGTGTTTTGATGCAGCCGGCGGCAGAACAGTTACAGAAATTATTAGCGACCATCCCTATTCAAATACCGGCTATTCCAGTGTTAAATAATGTGGATGTAGCTATTTATCAAGATGTTGCGGAGGTGCGTGCGGGCTTGGTACGGCAATTAGTTATGCCGGTGCGCTGGGTTGAAACAATACAAAAATTTGCAGCCAGTGGTATTGAATATATTATAGAATGTGGGCCAGGTAAGATTTTAACAGGGTTGAATAAACGGATTGTGACTGAAATACAATTGACTCCAACCGCAGATGTCGCTAGTTTACAACTTTTGCTAGAGACGGTATTGGAAAGAGGATAAAGGAAAATATCATATGTCACATAAAGGTAAAATTGCGCTGGTGACAGGCGCAAGTCGCGGAATAGGGCGAGCCATTGCGTTGGCATTAGGCCATGAAGGAGCCACTGTTATTGGTACAGCGACTTCTTCTGAAGGAGCGGATAAAATTACTTGTGCTTTACAAGAAGCGAAGATAGCAGGCTGTGGCATTGTTTTAAATGTGAAGGAAAAAAATTCAATTGATGCTGCTGTCACCCTAATGAAACAACATTATTCCATGCCTTCAATTTTAGTTAATAATGCAGCTGTTACTCGAGATAATTTATTTTTGCGAATGAAAGATGAAGAATGGGATGATGTCATTCAAACGAATTTAAAGTCAATTTACAGTATGACTAAAATTTGTTTACGGGATATGTTGAAAGCTCAGTGGGGCCGGATTATTAATGTGAGTTCTGTTGTCGGTTCTACAGGTAATCCGGGGCAAGCAAATTATGCTGCGGCTAAAGCAGGGCTGATAGGTTTGACCAAAGCAGTGGCGCAAGAGGTAGGGTCGCGTAATATTACAGTAAATGCTGTATCACCTGGATTTATTGATACAGATATGACACGTGATTTATCAGAAGAACATAGAAATACGCTCTTGCAGCGCATCCCTATGCAACGCTTAGGACAAGCGACGGAAGTCGCGGCTGCCGTGGTATTTCTTGCGTCTCCGGGGGCAAATTATATAACGGGGCAAACGCTTCACGTCAATGGGGGGATGTTCATGCCATGATGCGCAAGCATCCTATAAAATTCCTGCTTTGTTAGCGTGAACTTCTGATATTGAGCTTGCAACTTATTATAATTTACATACACTACAGGACACGGATAGTGGTAATGATTTTTTTTAAAATTAAGGGGAAAATTGAACATGAGTAATATTGAAGCGCGGGTTAAGAAGATTATAGTTGAGCAATTGGGTGTGCAGGAAGAAGAAGTTACCAAAGATGCCTCGTTTGTGGATGACCTTGGAGCAGATTCATTAGATACAGTTGAATTGGTTATGGCATTGGAAGAAGAGTTTGAAACTGAAATTCCAGATGAAGATGCTGAGGGGATCAAGACGGTTCAGCAAGCGGTTGACTATATTAATGCACACATTAAAGAAAGTAGTAAAGAATAAAAAAAAGGGGGCCCAATTTGAAAAATAAGCGCGTGGTGGTGACCGGCCTCGGTATGGTCACTCCATTGGGTCTAAATGTGAAGGATACCTGGGAAGCTATTTTAGCGGGTAAAAGTGGGGTGCATCGTATTGATCAATTTGATCCATCGGATATCAATTGTCATATTTGTAGTAGTGTGAAAAGTTTTGAGCCTCTGCCATACATGTCGGAAAAAGAGGCGCGCAAACGTGATATCTTTATTCAATATGGCATTGCAGCAGGCATGCAAGCTATTCAGGATTCAGGTTTAGAGGTCAATGAAACCAATGCACCTCGCATTGGTCTTGCGATTGGATCAGGCATTGGTGGTTTACCGATGATAGAAAAATCGCACGAGATTCTCATGGAGGCGGGACCCCGTAGAATTTCTCCTTTTTTTATTCCTGCTGCGCTGATCAATATGATCGCAGGTAATCTTTCTATTCTATATGGAATGCGTGGCCCCAATATTTCTGTTGTTTCAGCATGTACTACAGGTGCGCATAATATTGGTTTAGCTGCTCGCGCCATTACATATGGGGATGCAGATGTGATGGTCGTGGGTGGATCCGAAATGGCAAGTAGTAAATTAGGGATTAGTGGCTTTGCTGCAATGCGCGCACTTTCAACGCGTAATCATGAGCCTGAAAAAGCAAGTCGTCCGTGGGATAGAGACCGGGATGGATTTGTGTTGGGTGATGGTGCAGGTATTCTTGTTATAGAAGAGTATGAACATGCAAAAAAGCGCGGAGCTAAGATTTATGCTGAATTAGCGGGTTTTGGAATGAGTGCAGATGCAACGCATATTACAACACCGCATTTGGAAGGGTTGGGGGTTATTCTTGCAACGAATGCCGCGCTAAATGATGCAGGTATGAATCCAGAAGATATTGATTATATCAATGCACATGCGACTTCAACGCCTGCGGGTGATGAGTTAGAAGCCCTAGCTATTAAACGCAGTTTTGGTGAGCATGCTTATAAATTAGCAGTGAGCTCTACTAAATCAATGACAGGACATTTATTGGGGGCAGCGGGTGCAGTAGAAGCTATTTTTACTATATTGGCTTTGTGTGATCAAGTTGCACCCCCCACCATTAACTTAGATAATCCTTCTGAAAGCTGTGATTTGAATTTTGTACCTCATCAAGCGCAGCAGATGCGAATAAATGCTGCGATCTCCAATTCATTTGGTTTTGGTGGAACGAATGGAACATTATTATTTCGCCGGTTTGATGATGGAACATGAATAAGCAGCGCATAAAATTAATTATTTTTGTGCTGTTGTTTTTAATTATAATCCTATGCCTAAAATTCGTTTTCACTCCTTTGATCACGGATCATCATGGTTATCCCTATACTATCAAGCCCGGAGAATCAATTAAGTCGGTGATTGATGATCTCTATTATAAGAATATTATTAAAAACCGATTATTGTTTATCTTGCTCGTTAAGTTATATAAGGGTAGACATGATATTAAAGCAGGTGAATATCTTTTTCCTAAGGGTACTACCCCTTATAGCTTATTAAATCAAATTTTCACAGGGAGTGGATTCATATACCATCAATTTACTATTGTTCCCGGTTGGACTATGAGGCAATTGCGAGCCGCAATCGCTAATGAAAGTCATTTACAGCACACACTGCAAAATTTAAATGATGAGGCCTTGATGGATCACTTAGGTCATCCAGACTTAAAGCCAGAAGGGGAATTTTATCCTGATACTTATTTTTTTGCAGATGGAACATCCGATTTTTTGCTTTTGAAACGCGCCTTCAAGGCTATGCAAGATAAATTGAATGTGGCATGGCAGGGACGGGAGCTGGGGTTACCTTTTAAAAATATGTATGAAGTATTAATTATTGCTTCTATGATTGAAAAAGAAACTGAGTTTGATGTAGAGCGTCCTATTATTGCAGGAGTCATTATTAATCGTTTGCACAAAAATATGTTACTTCAAATTGATCCTAGTGTGATATATGGGTTAGGTACTCACTTTAATGGTACAATTTATAAAAAGGATTTATTAGCGAAGACACCTTATAATACCTATATCAACAAAGGATTGCCGCCTACCCCTATAGCCATGCCGGGATCAGAATCACTGATGGCGGTGGTGCATCCACAACACCATCATTATTTATATTTTGTCGCACGCCATGGGAAAGATGGGCCGCATCAATTTTCTGAAACATTGCAAGAACATTATATGGCAGTGGCTGCAGCGAAGAAGCTGCATGCACAGTTTTTTAATAATATATTGATACGCTATTATTTATTGAAGTTATTTTCGGATCAAGTGATGAGATTTCCTTTGATCAAAAGCGAGTAAGATAGGATGATAAAAGAAAAAGGGTTTTTTCTAACCATAGAAGGTACGGAAGGGGTAGGTAAATCCACCGCCTTGAAATTTATTCAAAATTATCTTGGTCAAGCCAGCAGAGATTTTATAGTAACACGAGAGCCGGGGGGTACCCCTATCGCTGAGCAAATTCGGCAAATACTATTGGCGCCTTGCTTAACAGAAGAAATGCTGCCTGAGACAGAATTGTTATTGATGTTTGCTTGTCGAGTGCAACATATTCACCATGTTATTTTACCCGCTCTGGCTGCAGGGAAATGGGTGGTGAGTGATCGTTTTGTGGATGCGAGCTTTGCTTATCAAGGGGGTGGCCGTCATATGGATATGACCTATCTTGAAATACTGGAAAAATGGCTATTGCAGAATTTACGCCCAGATTTAACTATTTTGCTTGATGCACCTGTAGAAAGGGGGTTAGAACGTGCAAAGCATCGCGGCCCGCAAGATCGAATTGAGCAAGAAAAAATAGCTTTTTTTGAGCGTGTGCGCCAAGGATATTTAAAACGTATGAAAGAAGATAGAAAGCGTTTTCGTTTGATTGACGCGACGCAGCCCTTGGAAATGGTGCAAATAGAATTAAAAAAAATATTAGATGAAATCTGTGTAGTACGAGGAAGAGCTGGATGAAGACCAACAGCAGCAGATTTCCTTGGCAAGAAAAACAATGGAATTTATTATGGGAAGCTAAAACGAAGGATCGTTTGCCGCATGCCTTACTTTTTGGGGGCGCCCTAGGTGTCGGTAAAATGCAATTCGCAGAAAAATTTGGCGCAGCGTTATTATGTGATCAGCCTATAATGCAGGACACAGCCTGTGGTGCATGCCATGCTTGTAAATTAATATCCGCCAAATCACATCCTGACTTTATTTTAGTGATGCCCGAGCAACCGGGGCAAGCTATTAAGATTGATCAAATTCGCAGCGTAGTAAATTTGTCGCAAGAAACAACTTTGCAAGGAGGGCATAGAGTGATTATCATCTATCCTGCTCATGCTATGAATCAATATGCGGCAAATGCATTATTAAAAACATTAGAAGAAGCGACCCCTAAGACATTATTTATATTGATCAGCGAGCAAAATTTGTTTTTACCTTTAACGATTCAAAGCCGTTGTCAAAAAATTATTTTTCAAAAACCCGATCATTCTCTTGCTTTGGATTGGCTGAAGAAACAAGCGATAGAAAGTGAGATAGATTGGAATCTAGCACTTGCTGTGGCTGAAGGAGCACCCTTGCGAGCGATCTCTTTAGTAACGCAGGGGGTGATGCCTATAAGGCAAGCTATTTATAACGGGTTATCTGAATTAAGTCAGGGTAAAGTAGATCCTTTACAGTTAGCTGTACGATGGCAAGAGTATGATATCGTTATTTTCTTTCATTTTCTGCTCAATGGGCTGCGAGATTTACTGCGGCTGCAATTAACTCAGCAACAGGCAAAGCTTGTGAATGATGATTATAGAGCTATTTTTACTCGGCTCATCCAAGGTATATCACTACAAAATATATTGAGTTATGTGAAGATTGTAGAAGAACGATATGCCCAAATTTTAAATTTGCAAAACTTAAATCGGCAGTTATTATTGGAAGAATTACTTATTGACTGGACAAAATATTATGTTCCTTGTTGATTCCCATTGCCATTTAGATCAATTGGATCTAACCGCATACAATGGCCAATTGTCGGGTGCATTGGCAAACGCTGCCAGCCAAGATGTGAGGCATATGCTATGCGTCTGTATTAACTTGCAAAATTTTCCTCTGGTATTAAATGTGGCAGAGCAATATCCGCACATTAGCGCTTCTGTTGGACACCATCCCAATGAAGAAGCGGGTGCGCTTGAACCCACTGCAGATCATCTTGCTCAACTAGCACAACATGAAAAAATTGTCGCAATTGGTGAGACAGGGTTAGATTATTATCGTAGTACAGGTGATTTAAGCTGGCAGCATGAGCGTTTTCGTCAACACATTCGGGCTGCTAAAAAAGTGAATAAAGCCCTGATTATTCATTCACGTCAAGCTCGAGTAGACACACTGCGTATTTTGGAAGAGGAAGAGGCGAGAACAGTGGGGGGCGTAATGCATTGTTTTACCGAGGATATAGATATGGCGAATGCAGCTATAGAATTAGGTTTTTATATTTCGTTTTCTGGCATTGTGACATTTCCTAATGCTAAAGAAATACAGGCAGTGGCTAAGCAAATCCCTTTAGATCGTATGCTTATTGAAACAGATGCACCTTATCTGGCGCCTGTACCTTATCGCGGTAAACCGAATGAGCCTTCCTATGTCCGTAAGATAGCAGAATATATTGCGGAATTGCGTGGTATTGATGTGATCGAATTAGCAGACCAAACAACACATAATTTTTTCAATTGCTTTAAACAAGCGAGACGTTAATATGTTCCAACCCGTGGCACTTTTTATAGGTTTACGCTATACACGCGCTAAGCGGCGTAATCATTTTATTTCATTTATTTCGCTGATGTCTATGTTAGGAATTGCGCTCGGTATTCTTGTGTTAATTACCGTTTTATCTGTAATGAATGGTTTTGATCGTGAAATTCAAAAACGTGTGTTTAGTATGGTTCCACCTATTACAGTCGGTAGTTTTGTTAATGCAATTACGAATTGGAAGCAAGTTGAAAATTTATTGCATCAATCTCCTAAGGTAAAAGCAGTGGCTCCATTTGTTAGTGGAGAAGTGATGCTGACTAGCAATGATTTAGTGCAACCTGCTTTGATAACAGGCATTGAGCCTATGGCTGAAAAAAATATTTCGCAATTAGCTCATAAAATAGTACAAGGAACCCTATCAGATTTGGTGGCAGGAAAATTTGGCATGATCATTGGCGAAGAATTAGCAAATCGTCTGGATGTTACAGTAGGAGATAAAATTACGGTGATTACGCCGCGTGTTTCTCTTTCGCTTGCAGGAGTAATGCCGCGTTTAAAACGCTTTACCGTGATAGGCATATTTCGTGCTGGCAGCGGGTTCGGTTTCGATGCCGGTTTGGCATTTATTCACTTGGCAGATGCACAAAGATTATTTGAAATGGGTTCAGCCGTAACGGCGTTGCACGTTAAAATTGAAGATGCTTATGCTGCACCTCAAGTGGCAGAGCAATTAGCAGTGATGCTGGGCCAAAATGCAAAAGTCACTGATTGGACTCAGCAATTTGGCGACTATTTTCGTATGGTGGCGCAAGAGAAAGCAATGATGTTTTTTATTTTAATGTTAATTATTTTAGTGGCGGCTTTTAATTTGGTAAGTACGCTTGTTATGGTAGTTAGCGAAAAAGAATCAGATATTGCTATTTTACGAACGCTAGGTGCTACACCTAAAATGATTATGGCCATTTTTATTATCCAAGGCTCTATTATTGGTTTCGTAGGTACTTTATTAGGTGTATTTGGTGGCATTGCTTTGGCATGGCATGTAACTGCAGTTGTGAATTGGATAGAACATCTTTTTCATGTGCAATTTCTTTCTTCGAGTGTGTATTTCTTAGATTATTTACCTTCTTCTCTAGAATGGGGAGATGTAGGGCGCATTAGTTTATCAGCCTTAGTATTGAGCTTAATAGCCACTCTTTACCCGGCGTGGCGTGCTGCTTGTACCGAGCCTGTGGAGGCGCTGCGCTATGAGTGATTATATTTTAGAATGTGTGGCATTATCTAAAACTTATCATGATGCCTATTCAAAAATTGAAGTGTTAAATCATATTGATTTGCAAGTGAAGCCAGGTGAGTTAATTGCAATTGTGGGGCACTCGGGTTCTGGAAAAAGTACACTGCTGCATTTGTTAGGGGGATTAGATAAACCAAGTAGCGGCCAAGTGATGCTTTCAGGAAAAAATTTATCGTCTGTGACGGAAAAAGAAAAATGTCGCTTAAGAAATCAGTATTTAGGTTTTGTTTATCAGTTTCATCATTTGTTGCCTGAATTTACTGCATTAGAGAATGTATGTATGCCATTGTTAATTGGTCATTGCCCGCCTAAGATGGCGGCTCTTAAGGCAGAACATCTATTAGACTTAGTCGGGTTAAAAAAACGGTTGCAGCATAAAATAGGGGAACTTTCTGGGGGGGAGCGCCAACGTGTGGCTATTGCTCGTGCTTTAGTTACGTATCCCGCTTGTGTCTTAGCAGATGAACCTACAGGTAATTTAGATACAAAAAATGCCGATACTGTTTTTAAATTATTTATTGAATTACAAAAAACACTTCAAACAAGTGTAGTGATGGTGACGCATGATATGCAGATTGCTAGCCAAGCAGATCGAATCTTGGTGTTAAGAGAGGGACGATTAGAGGCTTCCTAGGGTCTGTTGACAATTCTACTATACCTGGCGTAACGCTTTGATTTTCTGTGCTCCGCTGTTCATTGACTTGCATGTCAACTGCGCTGCGGTGCTTAAAAATCAAAGCGTTTCACCTCGGCCTAGCGAATTGTCAACAGACCCTAAGGTGCGTAACCCTTTGTTTCTATTTAAGCTGATGTAAAATAACCCAAGAGACTGAATGAATAGATGATTTTTTATTCAGATTAGCCTTTGTGCACTATACTAAATAATGACTTATCATTTTTTAGAGTACGTGCAAGGAGGATAATTACATGAACCCTCTTAATAGGATCGCTGGCGTAATCATAGGTGCTGTTACTGGCGCATTAACCGTAGCCCTCCAAATCCCTTACGCTTATTATGTGTTTGCAAGGAATAGACGTGAAGCAGGGTATTCCTGGCCTTTGACTTTATTAGCCACTGCTACCCTAGGTAATTTGGCTGTGTTGGGGGCAAGCCTCCTCATCTTATCGGCCGCTGTGGGGATGATAGGATGGGGCATGAAAGTGGGTTTTGGCCAAGGAGTCATGGGCGCTATTACCCTTCCCTATGCTTTTCATACTGAGCTCCAAAGGAACTTGGCCTCCTCGAAGAAGGGAGATTTATTTATACAAATGGGTGATTTAGTGACAGCAGGAATTTATTCTATAGTTGATACTGATTCTCAGGGTAAGTTTAATACCTCAAAACTAGCTTTCCAAGATGCTGAACTCGCTTCACAAAATGCGGCGCTAGCTTCACAAAATGCGGCGCTAATGGCAGAGCATGCTAGGCTAGTGGAGGAGCAGCTAAGAGAGGAGAACGCGCGCGTGCTGCAGGCAATGACGCAGGAAATCCTGGACGCCCTTCAGCAACAACAAGGAGGGCAACCGCAAGTTCAAAATAATCAATTAAGGGAGCAGAGAGAGCGCTGGGTGGCAGAAGCGAAAGCAGATTTTCTTGCTGGATTGCGCGATATTGATCCATCGCAAGAAATTCCAAATGAAAATGATATGTTGCTAGAAAAAATAAAGATGCTACCGGTTAATAAAGAAAAAGAGGTTCCGCTTTTGACTGAAGCGGAGATTAAAGAATATGAAGAAGCCATTAAAAAGCTACCGCCAAAAGAACAGGCTGAAAAAGAAAAAGAGTTGATGGATTATAAAGATGCCATTAAATGTTCAATCACTTTAGAGGTGCCTTCTGTTCCTATTACTGTGGTTCTGCCAGGCCAGAATGGGGTATCACGTACCTATGATTGTGAGGATATAAAAAAATGGATAAATACTGAAAACTTAGCGGGAAAGGATGCTTCTGACCCTCATTCCAGGTATCTATTAAAAGATTTAGTGATTCATAGAGGATATTCTTCGAAGATCATTAACTTTGTAAAAGAAGTACGAGAAGCCAATAAGCAATTAGCTTTAGCAAAAAAAAATCCAGAGAGCACAGCATCCGACCTTAATTTTTTTAGAAAAAGATCGGCTTCTATTCCTTCTTCTGATCCCACTCTTACCTCTCAAGCTAACCAAAGGAGAAGAAGTATATGATTCGTAGGTGTCCTCTTAATTAATTTAATCTATTTTTCCTTCTAACTGTTTACCAATAGAAATTTCTTTTTTTTCAAAAAATACAATATGAGGTATTATGGTTATGTTTTTATTTTCACTTTCGTTTTTATGCGGGATTCTTATTTTACAGAGTTTTTCGCACTTACCTCATTTCTCTTGGCTGGTAGGAATTATTTTTTTTATTGTTCTATATTTTTTATTTTTCAAAAAATCAGAGCACTATTTAAAATTAATTCTGCCTACTGCAGGAGGATTTATTTGGGCATGGAGCTATGCGTGCCTCCAATTATCTTGGTCACTTCCTCCTGAATTAGAAGGAAAACCATTGAAGGTTACAGGAGTAGTTAGCAGTATTCCCGATAGAGAAATGCATGCTACCCGTTTTAGATTTTTAATTCAAAAAATTCAATTTGAAAATAAAATAAAATCTCCAAAAGCGCTAGTCCAACTCTCTTGGCAAGAAGCACCGGAAAAATTACATGTGGGTGATCAGTGGCAATTCCTCGTGCATTTAAAAAGAATTCATAGTCTCATGAACCCCGGCGGTTTTAATTATGAAACATGGAGTTTTCAAGAAGGTATCCGGGCAACGGGTTATGTTGTCTCAAAAGAAGGCGTGTTAATTAGCAGTGCGTGGTATCACCATCTGTTGGATCGTTTGCGAGAATATATTAATGAAAATATAAAAGAAAATTTACCTAAAACTCGTACTTCCTCTTGGCTCACAGCACTTGCTCTGGGTGAACGTCATGATATTTCTCCAGATGATTGGCAAGTATTAAGGAATACCGGTACCAATCATCTCATGGCTATAGCGGGGCTACATATCGGTTTTATGGCGACATTTTTTTATAGGATGGTAGCATGGATTTGGCGGCGTAGACCTCAATTAACATTAAAAATACCCGCGCAGCACGCCGGTGCTATTGCAGCATTAGCTATCACTTTTATTTATAGCGCTATGGCTGGATTTTCTATTCCAACCCAACGTGCTTGCCTCATGTTATCCCTATTTTTAATCACGCTTTTGTTACGTAGAAAAATTTTATCATGGCCAACTTGGAGTGCGGCTTTATTTTTTATTCTATTATCTAATCCACTGAGCGTTTTAACCGCCAGTTTTTGGTTATCTTTTGGTTCCGTTGCGCTTATTATTTATGGCATGAGTGGTTACTTGGCACCTAAAGGATTATGGTGGAAACATGGAAGAATACAGTGGGTGATTGCTGTAGGCTTAATTCCATTGAGCATTGGATGGTTTCAACAATATTCGTTGGTTTCCTTCGTTGCAAATAGTATTGCTATTCCTTGTATCGGTTTTTTTGTTGTGCCATTGACAGTATTCGGTTGTTTTTTCCTATTTTTTTCAGCAAAGCTAGGCGCCATTCTTCTTTGGCTTGCCGATAAAGTATTATCATTATTATGGATTTTTTTAGTTTATTTATCTCATCTATCTTGGGCATCGTGTTATCAAGCCGTACCTACTATGGGATATATCATTATAGCCTGTATAGGAATAGTTATTTTATTATTGCCTGTGGGGTTTCCTGGAAGAGTGGTGGGTATTCTTTGGTTATTACCTTGTCTTATGTATAGGCCCCCTCATCCTGCACCGGGTGATGTTTGGTTGACTTTGCTGGATGTAGGCCAAGGCTTATCCACGGTTGTGCAAACGCAACATCATATATTAGTATTTGATGCGGGTGCTCGCCTAAGTGACCATAATGATATGGGAGAAAATGTGGTAGTTCCTTTTCTGCGTTCATTATCGGTGAGGTATATTGATAGGCTAGTTATCAGTCATAGTGATAACGATCATATCGGAGGAGCCCCGGCAATTTTAAAGCAAATTCCCACCTATCTTATTGAAAGTAGTGTACCCTATAAATTTCCTGCTATGCCAGCAAGTTATTGTTTACGCGGTGAAACTTGGCAATGGGATCAAGTCATATTTCAATTTCTTTACCCAACACGGGATAAATTAAGTTTAGATAATAATAGTTCCTGCGTTTTACGTATTACAACGGGTAATCAACATATTTTGCTGACAGGAGATATTGAAAAATTAGCAGAAGAATATTTAATGAATTTCTCTGCAGCTGATTTAGCAGCAGATATTTTAGTGGCTCCTCATCATGGCAGCCGTACTTCGGCACTCAATGAATTTATTTTTGCTATTCACCCTCACATTGTTTTATTCTCTGTAGGCTATCGCAACCGTTATCATTTTCCTGATCCTGCTGTAGTAAAAAAATATCAGAATATAGGGGCGGAGTTATATGACACCGTGCATGCCGGTGCGATTCAGATACAATTAAAAATGAGACAGTTACCCTTCCACATAGCACTGTATCGTTTTGATCATCAGGGCTATTGGTCAGATGAAGTTGCCAATACTGAAAGCAGAGAGTAATATAGGCCATCCAAACAAGCGCTATTTTTTAATGAAAAAGGAAGTTGAAATGAATAAAAACATATTTTTCAGAATGTGGGTAGGTGCGTTTGCAGCTTGTTGTATGACGCATGCTTCTGCTTCTTATATTACCTGTGCATTGAACACAGATTGTCAATTTACTAATTATTGGGAGAGTATTTACATCCCAATAACTGAAAAAGCGGATTATAAATGTCACTTTAAACAAGTTAATATCACTGATAGAAATGTGATGCATGAGATTTGTATCAATCGAATTTTACATTTTCAGTTAGGTGGAAGTTATGGTTATGAAGTCAATAGATATATTACATCTGACCAGCCAGGGCTGTTATGGGGCTTTTCGATAAGTGTTAAACGTACTAATTTTCATTTCAGCTATTTACCCTTACCTGAGGCTGCCAAAATAACAGTAAACTGTCAAAAAATATAAGTCTGTTTACCTCAAGCCTTCCTCTTTTATTTTTGATTTTTTTACCTAGTATTCTATTGTGAGCCTTCTCATACCTTATTAAAAAATTTTTGTGCATTGTCAATTGCTCCAAACGCGCTATCCTTGGCGTTGCAAATTGCTTCCTGCAATTTAGTCGTTTTGAGTGATGCAAAAAACTTTTTTGGTAAAGTAGGAACGAGAGGGCGATTGATTTAAACTATCCTATTATTTTATCTGAATATTTTTCTTCAGCACTGTTAAAATCTCACAAAATTTCTTCATAATTCTTACATTTCTTCCTACTTATTTCCTGCATTAATTAAATTATTTTATTATATACCACAGCCATATTTTTAAAATTGAAATGATAGCAACAGAGTGGTACTGAGCCAAAGTAAAATATATTAACTAACAGGAGATCAAGTATGCAAAGTAGAAAAAAGAAAAAAGAAAGTAGAAAAAAATCTACTCATCAATGAACCAGCGGAGGCCGGGTCAGCAGGCGCGATAGAGATGAAAATAATACCCACAGCAGAATCTGTTGAGGTTAAAAATGAAGGAGATTTGAATAATGCTAATGAAGCGCATGTGGCAGAGGGGGTAGCAGATCCAGTTATTCCTGCAGGTGAAAATGAACCTAAAGAAAGTACCTATCCTTCTACCTACCCAGATATCATGATTACTCTTGGCATCATTGCCTTGTCTGCCACCAGCGCACTCAATAGTTCCTTTGTTCGCTCTGAAAAACTCACTGAATTTACGAATACAATCAGTAGAGCTGACTCAAATAATGCATGGGTGATCTCAGAACTGTCATTGAGTTTGATTAACCGATTAGCCTTAATTCCTGAATTACTTCATAACGCTAGGCATAATATGCGTTTCAAGCATATTTGGCGGGAGATAGTAGGCGAGCGGAAGAATAGTAAACAAGAGAATGGCGAACAAGAAGCAGCCTCTTATTCAGGCAAGAATATGTTATGGGGTATGAGTGTTTTGCTCGCTTCTGTTCCCATTGCGCTCGCCCATTTTATTGTATTTTATGATGCGAATGCACAGATGTTTCTTAAAGACTTTGAAATTAAAATTACTGAAGATAGTACTTACAATACAAATGGAACATGGCCTTTGATATTTTGTCTCACTTTGGCTTCGCTTGGCTCTATCTAGCATTGGTTGCATAGCGCAATGGAATTGTCAGCAGGGGCTTCTCACTCGCACCCCATGCGGTTATTTTTTAATAGTCGTACACAAGGAAAGGGATGTCTTAACCGAAGTAAACGACTTGCTAATAACATTCTCTTTGATGGTCTATTCAACGCACTGCTCTTAAGCTCTTTTTTAGCGGAATTGGGATTATTTTCTTGGGAATTTCAGGAGCAAGTGATTGAGGGAAATTTAATTAATATGAAACATGGTTTTTTATCTTTTATTGGTTTTACTTTATCATCTACTGCCGCTGTTGCTTATCTCGGGCATGAAGGGCAAAAATTAATTAAAGTAGTTTCAAAGATATTTTCCGAAGAAAAAAGCAATCTATGCATGCACAGTTACCTAAATCAAGAACAGTTTATGATGAGCCTACTTTATTTTTTAGGTTCTACTTTTAATGCTACTGTGCATGGGCTCTCTCGTTATCAAGTAATGCAAGATATTTGTGATGATATGATTGATATTAATCCTAGAATAATGATCGTGGGCTCTTTTGTTTCTGCTGCCAATAGATTGGCAACATTGTGTTTAGAAGAAAAAGAGCTAAGCAATGAGGATGAGAAAGAAGAAACAGCGTTGCGGGTAAATGAATCTAGAAAATACGATTCAGCACAACATGCCAAAGATTTATTATATGAAGCATTCTTTATTTTATGGATTGGATTAGGGGCCCAGATACAGAACCATGATTATGCTCCAACTATTGCTATCAGTGGTGTCATTGCAGGTGTAAGCAGCGAAGCAATGATTGAAATGGGTCGTGCTCATGGTTGGATAGCGAGTGCGTCTTTTGACAAAATCGATGTCCTTATTGATATTGTCGTTGTGCCTATCTTAACAGCAGAGTTTTGGATGTACAGAAGAGAGCTTTTTGTGGCATTTTTTAGCCAAGATGATCATTGGATGGTATCAGCTGCACCTGTGATTATGTCAGCTTTAATTGTGCGTCACTTATTAAAAAAAGGAATTTCACTGTGGGACATAAAAGAATTTGAGCCCGATATGGAGCAACCGCATGATGTGCCTGAAACCCCAACTGAAAATACGCCACTCGCAAGGGGCGCGATAGAAGCATTATCTGAAGCAGTAGAGGCAGCCCCTGCGCCTGAAGCGGCTGCTATTTCACAAAAATCCTATGGTGCAATAGTATCTGAATCTGAACCTGCTGAACCTGATAGTTCAAAAAAATCCTGCTGCGATCGCATTAAAAGCCGCATAACGCAATGCTATAGCACTTTTTTTAAAAGCAAAGAATCTCATGCTCCGCAGCAACTCGCTCAACCCTTACAGCTGCAGCCAGAGTTGCCAGTGGTGAATGGAGAGAAGAATGTGTCTAATGCAACAAGAGCGGTTTTTTAGTCTACCCAAAGGGGGGATCAATTTATGCCGCAGGATTCACTAATACAAATTTAGCTTCATAAGGTCGAATCAATTCAATTGCTCTTGTTAAGCGTAATTCATTCGAAGGATCAGAAATAGCTAGCGTTATCGTATTGTCTTCGATAGCGATGGGGAGACATTCATTGGATAGGAGATAATGATAGCCATAGCGTGAAATATGTGAAATTTTATCAAAAGGCAAAGCTAAGGCAGTACTTTTAGAAATTAGCGGTAAATGATATTGTTTTGAAAAAATTTCAATGAGTTGTTTTGGCGTGATATAGTGAAGCCTTACTAAGATCTGCCCTAGTTGTTCGCCGGTTTGTGATTGTTCGTTTAATACTTTTATCAGAGTATCTTTGGTTAATATTTTTTCTTCGATTAGCATCTCGCCCAGTTTCTTTTTACTTGCAGTGAATAGATGCCGGGCGGGAAATTCATGATCTGTTTTATCCCAGCGGGCGGTACTGCCCCCGCCACCTCCTTTGGCTTTTGGAGTAAAGAAAAATAAACTATACGCACGTAGTAATGCATGCAAATTAATTACATTTCCATATAAAATGAGGGGACCACTTAAAAGCGCAGGCCAAAAACCATAAATACGAAAAACGGCTATCATCCGTTGAAAAAAACGGCCAGTCATTAATGCGCTTGCAATCATAATGGCATACCAAACCCAAGGACTTTGATCAAAACGATCTTGTAGGGTAGGGTAATCAGGGTTATAAGCAGTGGAGGCAATATAGAGCCCCCAAAATGGAATTAAAATAAAAAATAGTCCGCTAACGAGGTGAGTAAATAGCGCTTTACGATCATGTGCTAAAGTATAAAGAGTAGGTAAATTTCCTTGCCAGCCTGAATGGATCCATTCTTGAAATGAAATTCCTAGCACCCAACGGGCTTTTTGTCGCACGGCTAAACTGTATTTCATTGGAAATAATGCGCGTGTAGCAATATATTCTCTGGCTTGAACGGGTTCTATAGAACCAAAAAAATACCATTTTTTACGCCATACAGTCCTGTACACATACTGTAAAACAAAGATGGGTTTTAAACCATGCAATCGAATTTGCAAAGCCGTGCTATAATCTTCCGTCAATGTGCTTGTACCGAAAGGTACGCCCGCATGATCTAATTTTAAAATATCTAGTGCAGACCGTGAAAACGCAGTGCCTACGCCAGCTGATGGCACTAACCCTCCAATCATTTCGCGTACGATGGCATCTTTAGAATGTGTTTCACAAAATTCCGCAGCATATGTCCAATGTGTCAAGTGCCATAAACTAATTTCTAAGGGAAAAACAGGGATTTGCACCATATCTTTTTTGGGTATGAGATAGTTATACAATTTAAATGAGAGGGGATGAATAATATCTTCCGAATCTTGCATGACAAATATATCATATTGAATATTATTTTTCTTTTCATATTCCATAATATAAGTGTAAATAGAATTCAAATTGCGTGCTTTATTTGTGGGTCCTGGATCTGGGCCTATGACGCATTGCACATGGGGAATTGTTTTGGCTACATTACTTACGGCTTCGATAGTAGCAGGATCATTAGGATAGACCCCCACAAAAAGATCATATAAAGAATAATCTAATCCATATACATTGTGCTGCAGCATAAATTCAATGACACCGGCTTCATGCCAGCAAGGTACCATCACAGCTATGCGTTTTTCAGGGAGCATCGCTAGAGTGCCATAAGTTAATTTTTTTTTGTTACGAAATTTATAAGTGCGCCAGATTTCTAGGCCCCAGTAATAAGCATCGAAAAATAAATCGTCTACACCCGAAACAAAAAAACAAATTGCCGTGAATACTAAGAGATACCACATCACATAATAAGCAATGATAATATAATCATTCATTGTTATAACCTAAAATAAACGTCTAATAGCAACAAATTATTATGGTAATTTGAATTATAAGGATTAGGAGAAGGGCTCGTCACGGGAATATAATGCCCTTGTAATGCTTCTAAATGCAACACAACATTATATCGGTTAGAGGGCGTGATAGCGACGCCCGGTCCCCATTCGAGAATATTATTATAATATTGATGGGATGTGTCCCATACCACGAAGCCTTTTAAATAAAGATCAATTGAAGATGTTTCATATTTAAAAATACGAATGCCTTCACGCAACCTGACGCTGCCAATAATATCGCGATAGCGTGAAAAATAAATCATATCAGAGTAAAAATCGCCTACTATCTTATTTGAAAATACGGGCTCAAGGGTATAAATAGGTCTTTCTCCCCAGTCTTTATAATAAGCAAGCCCACCACGCAAGTCGCTGCGCCAACGAGAGCGATTTTGATACACCAAATCTACAGCTTTTCCTGCTTCCATAAATGCTGTCAAAGGGGCAGAGGGAATGGGATTAATTCCAGCACCTACTGCCGTAATACTAGTATTATCTTGAAATATTTGTGGTAACTGCTGAGAAAAATTTGACCGGTTATCGGATGTTCTTTGATAGCTAAGATACATTTTTAATTGATATTTTTCGTTAATGAGTTTACCCACTTTAATGACTGTAGGCTGCACAATCATTTTGAAGCGACTGTAATAAAAGGGGTCATAAAAAATATCTGCATAATAAGGCTCAGGCAATAACTTCAGTTGTGCTGAAGTCATATTAGTCTTAGCCATTTCAGCATCTATACGCTGTTTGATTTCTTTGGTATTTGTCGCCAAATCAAAATAATAATAGGCCAATTTTTTTTTATCAAGATCGAGTGAAATATACCCAAGCTGCATGGCCAGTTGTGAATCTCTAGTTATTTCATAGGCGCGTTTAAAATAATGATAGGCACTGATATTATTTTTTGCATTTAACGTAGTATAGCCCGCTTCCTTAAGTGCATCTACGTCGTGAGGATAGTGGGTTAATATTTTATGAAGAACCTGCCAGGCTTGCTGAGGATGATTTTTTTTTAAAGCATAATATTGATTAAAGAGTGTGTTGCGTTCGGTAGATTTTTTGAGAGCTGCTTTAGGGAGGGTTTGCCCCTGGGATGTTTTAGATAAGATAGAGCATGCACGTATATTTGATGACTTTATATTCCAGATAAATTTTTGCCATTCAAAGGGTTGTATCTTTGCATTCTTAGTACCCTGGATAGAAAAGCCTTTTTTAGGCGCTTCTATCTTTTCAGTAAATGTAAGGGGTATTTGGCTTAAGGCAATTTTTGCATGTTGTTTTAATTGTAAGTTATTTGTTTTTAAAACGCTAGTTAATAAATATTTTGCCTTGCTATATTGCTGCGTTAGAATAAATAATTTTCCTAATTCAAAAGAAATAATTTCCTCATTAGGATAAATCTCATGAGTAAGAGAAAATTGTTTTAATGCTGAATTAACATTGCCTTGCCGAAGGTACCAATAACCTAACTCACGCATAGCGACAAAATTTTTTGGATCATGTTGTAATATTCTTTCAAGTGCATGCTTTGCATCTAGAGGATGATGATCACGCAATTTAAAATATTGATTAATTAAAGAAGTTTCCCCTCTGAGATTAGAATGACGTTTAACATAAAAAATAAAATTACAAAGAATGCCTACTATAATCAGAGAAATTATGATGATAAGCTTATGTTTTTTTGTCACTCTTATTCCTTAAGGTAACTGGTTGATTATCATGTGATAAATAATGATTAATGACATGAACAATCTTTTCTGCAGCGTGCCCATCCCCATAAGGCGATATTTGTTTTGCCATGGCTTGATATTGAGTCTCATCGGTTAATAAATCTGTAGCGTTGCTAATAATAGACTCCGTTTGCGTGCCTACCAACCTTCCTAGACCCAATTTAATAATCAACGGCCTTTCTGTTTTTTCTCTTAGCACGAGTATGGGTTTGGAAAGCGCAGGTGCTTCTTCTTGTAGTCCACCGGAGTCCGTTATAATAAAATAAGATTTTTTCATTAAAGTGACAAATGCATCGTAAGGCAAGGGATCTAAAAGTTGAATAGAGGGATTGCCCGATAATAATTCATAAGCTAGTTTATTGACATGTGGATTAGGATGCACAGGGTAGGTAATAACGATATCATCAAAAAGTTCAGTGAGTCTGATGAGAGCAGTAAATATATCTTTTATAGGCTTGCCAAAGCTCTCTCGTCGATGCATAGTGACCAGAATAACACGTTTATTTTCTGGCAGTAGAAAGGGCAAAGGATGTTCATGAGTAGATAAAAAATAAAGGGAATCAATCACCGTATTTCCCGTAACAAAAATTCTTTTATTTCTGATGCCCTCGAGAATTAAATGAGTTCTTTCTTCTTCAGATGGAGCAAAATGCAAAGTGGCAATTTTAGAAGTAAAGACTCTATTTAATTCCTCTGGAAAAGGACGATGAAAATCATAGCTTCGTAAGCCTGCTTCTACATGAGCAAAAGGAATATTGTTAAAAAAGCAGACTTCTGCTGTAACAAGGGTTGTGGTTGTATCTCCTTGAGCAATTACTAAAGAATAGTGTTTATCTTTAATAACAGGTTCAATTTTTAAAAAAAGTTCGCTTGTCAAAGCGGATAGCGATTGATTTTCTTTCATGATATTCAAGTCAATGTCTGGGACTAAAGAAAAAATAGAGAGCATTTCATCCATTAATCCTCGATGTTGTGCGGTGCAAAGCAGGGTCAGCTCATATTGAGGGTATTTACGTAATTCATAAATGATAGGTGCCATTTTAATGACTTCAGGCCGTGTCCCTATGACGCAGGCGATTTTTATTTTCTTTTTATCCATTTTTATCTTTTTCCAAAATAATCTTTTATTTTTCTACGAATGTATCGAGTCACTAACACAATGATGACAAGCAAAATAATGCAGATTCCCGCTATATAAACTCCCTTTCCAATGTTTCGCACAGTTTGTTTATTCTTAGCATGCTCAGCTAATCGTTGAGATTGAATGGAGGTAAAAGTACCATTTTGATAAATTAGAGCCACATTACCATTAACCAAATTGGTTTTCTTGGAATCATTTAATAAATCAAGTCCTAGTTTAAATCCATCTTCATTTAAGCTGGATACCATCAAAATTGTCTTGTCTGCATTAAAAGGAGATGGAATGAGCTGAGTAATAGTCACCGGAGTTTCATCACTAATCGCGAGATAGGGCAATATTCTAGGTGAGATCACGATTTTTTTATTTATAAAGTAAAAAGGAAAGGCCGACTTATATTTTCCAAAGATATTATTTTCTTCGGGATTCCCCAAAAATAAAATATTGCTATTTGCCGCATCTTCCGGAGTAATGGACGAGGCATTCATAAACTTAACTTGGCTTACTTTGCTCATTTTTTCAGATAACTCTAATATAGCTTGTAAAAAATTATCCGAAGTAAAGTATTCCTCAGATTGCGGAATGGTGACAATTAAAGCGTTGTCCAACATGGAAGGAAATTTTATTAAATCAAGTAAAGGGCGTTCTTTTTTAAAAATAGCCCTTAACTCAGTACTCGAATAAATCATCGCCCAGCTTGAGGATGCATCTTCGGGCGTACATTTTATGTTTTTTAATTTGAGATTAAAAGTTAAGGAAATAATATTTGCACCTGGTCTAAGGTTATTACCCTGAATCAGGTATTTCCAATGTGAAATGCTTGTGTTATTCGTATCAAGAATAGTGCCGCCAACGGGTAAGTCATTGATTTTGAGAGTCAGCGTTGAACTTTCTTTAGCAGATAAAAAAGGAGAAACAGAATAATCAATAGATAGTGCTAAACGTTGAGTTATCTTATTGTCCGGCAAATTAATACTATAATTTAATGTGTTTTCCCCATTACCATAGACAGCTCGATTATCATAACCTAAATTTTTAAAAGTGATATTTGTCCAATCCAACTGAGTTATTTTAATCTCAGGAGCTTGTGGGACAAATGCATAACCAGGAAATAATACTGAACTTGAGAAATTTGGATCACGCAACATTAATGCAGCATTTCTCACAGCTGTGTCACTGTTTCCCGTAACCACCAGCACGGCGTGGGTAGGATTCCAGGGAGAGACCGCAAGCAGAATAACCCCCGTTTGATCATTGATAACCTTGTTCTCTTTGTCGAGAATTTCCTCATTTTCATTAATCATTAGAGGCCATTGAATATTCATTTTATCAATTTGTAATTCTTTGGCTGTGCCGACATAAATGATATTAGCATCTCTTTTAGTCTCATCAGTGAGATGGTCTACAGTGGTTCCTATTAATTTAATGCCTCGCCATGTCTCGCGCCGGCCTAAAGCATTTGCAAGATAAAACACAGAAGATAAATTATCTAAGCTAACATGAGCGGGTAATGCAATAGCTATGGTATCTTTTTCTAGTGAAGGATCTTTGATAAATGGATAGGGAAATTTTGATAGATTAGGCACATACGCGATAGGCTTATAATGATAAGTGACGGTAGAATCCCCGGTAATATATACCCAATAATTTGGGTTTGTTAAATTATAGCAATCATAACCATAGCCGCTGGAAGCACTATTAATTCGTATATTAACGGTATTTCCTTTCAATAGGCTCAAGGGAATGGTCACGTCCCAAGGAGTTTTATCATTAATTCTACCGCTTAATTCCAGTGAACTGACAGGATTATCATTAACCAGTAAAGTGAGAGTAGTATTTTTATTTGATAAAGCAGCACGATAAATCGTGAAATGTAAGGAGACCCTGTCTAAGTCCCATTCATGTAAAATAGGTAAATAAAATATTTTTACTGCGCTAGCTCCTTTTAATATAAATCCATCCGTACCGCTCATTTGTAAGAGGGTGTAAGTTCTTTGTTTTTCTTCGCCTAGTGTCTCTACTTTATTCGTTGTATCTGATACAGGAGTGATATTGTTTTTTTTTGATTTAATTTGTAAATTACTTGGTTGGCTTGAGAGAGGAGAGTCAGTTTTATTATTTTCCGCGTGCAAACCACTTACACTTAATAAAAAGCATAGAAAAATGCCTATAATCTTGTTGCAATTAATTCTCTGTGCCCACATGATTTCGTCCTAACCATCTTGAAGAGCCTATTTATAATCTCCACTCTGTCGTCCAGGCAGCAGCGTTTTTCTGCGCTCCGTTGCTCACATACTTTTAGGTATGCTTTGCTGGTGCTCTCGAAATCGCTGTTGCCTAGCTCGACCTAGCGAGATTATCTACAGGCTCTAAGACAACAGATTGATGTATAATGAAAAAATATAGTCTATCATAGAGGGAGAGAGAGTAACACACAAGGAATTTAATAGAATCACAGCCGCTGTCGTAAGGGAAGAGGCTTATAGGCAAAGGAAGGATCTGCATGAAACAAGAGCGTCAATTTTTTGGCACAGATGGGATACGTGGCTGCGTTGGTAAATTTCCCATTACAGCTGATTTTGTGCTAAAACTCGGCTGGGCAATGGGTCAGGTATTGCAAGAAGAAATAAAAGAGGCTTCCAAAACGATTCTTATTGGAAAAGATACCCGTATCTCAGGATATATGTTTGAATCGGCCTTAGAAGCAGGCATTACCTCAGCAGGGGTCAATATAGCACTCCTAGGACCCATGCCGACCTCAGCTGTTGCGTATTTAACTAGAACTCTTCATGCGCAAATAGGTATTGTGATCAGCGCTTCACACAATGGATATAATGATAATGGCATCAAATTTTTTTCCTCCGAAGGTTATAAATTACCGGAAAAATGGGAGCTTGCTATTGAAAGCTACCTTACCAGACCTATGCAGACAGTGGATGCTCAATCGCTTGGAAAAGCTTGGCGAATAAGAGACGCCGGAGGGCGGTATATTGAATTTTGTAAAAGCTCAATACCTCATCATGCTTCCTTTGAAAATTTAAAGCTTGTCATTGATTGCGCCAATGGTGCAACCTATCATATTGCACCTTCTGTCTTTCAAGAGCTTGGCGCAAAAGTCACTGTTATTTATGCGACCCCCGATGGGTTAAATATTAATGAAAATTGCGGCTCTACGCATCCCTCAACGATACAGCATCATGTATTAAAAGAAAAAGCAGATGTAGGCATTGCATTTGACGGGGATGGAGATCGAGTGATTATGGTCGATCATTTGGGAGAGATTTTAGATGGGGATGAAGTGCTTTATGTCATTATTAAAGGATTAATAGAGGCCGATCGCTTAAAAGGGGGTGTAGTAGGGACTTTCATGACCAATAAAGGTCTCGAGGTTGCCTTGCAGGAAATGGGTGTGCCTTTTTTGCGTGTACCAGTGGGAGAACAATATGTAATTGAAGCATTAATAAAAAAGGATTGGCTATTGGGGGGAGAATCTTCAGGGCATATTATTGATCGGCGAGTCACAACAACTGATGATGGCATTATTGCTGCATTGCAAGTTTTACAAAGCATGCACGTGACTGGAAAAAGTTTACATGAATTGAAGAGAGGATTTAAGAAAATCCCGCAACGGTTGGTGAATGTAAAATGCGATAATAATATTGATTTGAATCAGATTGAAATTGTGAGAGCCTTAAAAGAAGCTGAAGCTAAACTAGGAAAAACGGGTAGAGTATTATTGCGTAAGTCAGGGACGGAGCCGGTTATACGAATTATGGTAGAGAGTGATGATATTGCTTTAGTTGAGACTTTAATTGATTCATTAAAAATAGCCGTGGAATCCGCTGCAAGTCATGTTACATAATTTTTTCGCGAGAAAAAGGTATGAGAAAAATTATTATTTTGTTATTTTTTTTATTTCCTTTTATATTAATTGCTGCGTCAGGGAATTTAAAACCTACTAAGTGTGTCCAAATTTACTATGATCATTCTCCTACTCCGAATGATCCTGCTTATTATAATGGACGATTATATGCTATTGCTTTACAGAATTTAGTATCTCATTTTCCTGATATTCAACAATATATTATACCTATTGAACTTTATCAGACAGGTCAGCTTGATCGGTGTGAAGCTAGTTTTTATTTAGGGACATATTATAATAATTTTATACCGCAAAAATTTATTTCTGATTTTTTAAAAACTCGAAAAACTGTAGTATGGATAGGCGCTAATGTATGGAAATTATCCCAAGAGAATTTTAAAAAATTGTGGTCAGTATCATTTATTCATTTATTTAAAACAAACTGGGAGAAAAAAGACAGTGCCGGGCGACCTGGTATTTATAATACGTTTGATTACAAGGGGCAAACTTTTGAGCGTTGTAAATTTAATTTTCCTCCTCATTCACAAGAATTTATTGCGCATTATACTTATAATTATCCTATTACCTTACTTAAGCCCTTAAATCCAGCCGCAGAAAAAAATGTTATTTCATGGGCCCATTTCACGTTAGATAAAACGCGCACTCCTTACATCTTAAAGCAGGCCAATCATTGGTATGTTGCAGATAATCCTTTTCTTTTTATTTGTGAGGGAGATCGTTATTTTATTTTTTCTGATGTATTGTTTGATATTCTTCATGAAAAACCGCAAGATGGGGGTAAGAAATATGCATTAATACGATATGAAGATGTGAGTCCCAACCAGAAATTGATAAATATCACCGCTTATTCTGATTTATTTAATAAATTGAAAATCCCATTTGCTATTTCCTTAATTCCAATTTATGTCGATTCATTTCATCTCTATCGTTTTTATCCCTATATGGAAATGAAAGAAAGACCTACTTTTATCCAAGCTCTCCAATATGCAAAATCTAAGGGGGCGAGTTTTATTATGCATGCAGTCACTCACCAATATGACCATACAAAAAATCCTTTTAGTGGGGTTTCGGGAGAAGATTTTGAATTTTGGGATAAAACAAATGAAATGCCTCTTCCAGAAGATTCGGTTAGTTATATTTTAAGTTGGTTAACAAAAGGCGCCACTTTGATTACCAAAGCGGATTTTAAAATTTCAGCATGGATGACAGCGCATTATCTTGCATCTGCGTTAGATAATACTATTTTTGGGCAAGTGTTTACATGGAATGTGACGCGAGGTAATTATAGCGTCAGCAAAATTTCCCATTTAAACTCGTTGCCAGAAAAATTAACCTATGATCGCGGTATTATTGATAATAAAACAAATAAAGAGCGTTTGGCTAGGCTTTCTAAACTAAAAGTCATAACCTATAGTGCTACACAAATACATCAGATATTTCCTTACCCCATTTATGGTGATTATTATGGACGTCGGGTTATTCCAGAGGATTTGGGGAACATTCAGACATTTTTAAGCGATCAAGTTATAGCAAAACGCACTGTGGATGATATTATTAAAGATGCTAAGCGTTATTCCGTTCTACGTGACACATGGGCTTCTTTTTTTCTTCATGATGTCTTATTAAATACTACAGATCATAATGGACTTGCATTGAAAGAGGGTGATACTAGCGAAATAAAACGCTTAATCAATGCAATTAAGGAACAGGGTTATGAATTCGTTAATCTTCAGCAATGGACTGATACGCATCAATATATTAAGAGGCCCCCACCTATCGAGATAGATAATTCCTCTTCACCTCATACACCCTTTCTAGCTGACTAATTTGATGAATTAATTGCTTTAATTGTATTTTATCATTAATTTGTACAGTGATAACAATAGTCATTAAATTATTTTTTTTCTGTAAACTAGAATACATTGCAACTAAATTAATTTTGAGATTGGCGACTAAAGCTGTGATTTCCCTTAGCAAGTTTTCTCGTTCGTGTGCGTGAATTTTTAAATCAGAAAAATAAGAGCCTGATTGATTAGAATTCCATTCAACTTGAGTCAAGCGATCATGATGTGCAGGTTTTAAATGAGTAATGTTATTGCAATCTTGCCGATGAATTGAGACACCCTGGCCTTGGGTAATATACCCTATAACCCCATCCCCTGGAATAGGTTTGCAACATTTGGCAATTCGCGTGAGTAAGTCATTGATTCCGCTGATTTTGACACTAGTAATAGGTGGAGTTGTTTTTATATGTGTTGGTAGAACCAGCTTAGCCGGAGTATCAGAATATATTGGTCGCGGTGGTACCGGGAGCGCTGGATCAGATTTCATATTAGCTGCATCGTGATGTTTGAAAAATTGGATTATTTTTCTTCGCGCATGGGTAGTTTTGATATATCCCGCTTCCTTTTGTAGCCAATCACGGCTAGGCATACCATTTTTTATCGTAAGGATATCTACTTGATCCCCTGTGCGCAGTGCATAGGTGAGTTGCACAATATGGTCATTAATTTTCGCTCCACGGCAATGGTGTCCAAGGTCAGTATGGATGCGATAAGCAAAATCAAGCGGTGTAGAGCCAGCAGGTAAATCGATGATGTCACCTGTAGGTGTAAAGACATAAATGCGGTCCTTAAAAATTTCCTCAAATGTTTTATCAGGCCTTGCATCATGTTCAGCAAGTTCCTTATGCCAAGCTAGCAATTGACGTAAAAGAGTAATTTTTGATTCATACCCATCGTGATGTAATTTATCTTCTTTATATATCCAGTGTGCAGTGATGCCATGTTCTGCTTCCTCATGCATTTCATTTGTACGAATTTGAATTTCAAAGTGTTTACCATCTTTATCCAATACAGCAGTATGAATAGAACGGTAGCCATTCGGTTTAGGGTAAGCAATATAATCATCAAATTCTTCAGGTAGTTGTTCCCACAAACTATTAACAATGCTTAATGCCGTATAACAATCATCGATTGTATTAACCAAAATACGTAAAGCGCTGTAATCAAAAATAGAAGGGTAGTCTAGCTGTTTTTTCTGAGCTTTGAGATAGATGCTATAAATATGTTTAGCACGGCCCGAAATGATCGCCTTAATTTTCTCTTTTTCAAACTGCTTTTTTAGAGATAATAATATCTCGTCTATCCTTTTTTCTCGATCTATGCGACGCTCTGCTAAAAAATCTGCAATTCTTTTATAGGCTTCTGGATTAATATAATGAAAAGAAATGTCTTCAAGTTCCCATTTTAATTGGCCTATCCCAAGACGGTTTGCAAGAGCTGCATAAATATCCAGTGTTTCTTGTGCGAGTCGTTTGCGCTCCTCAGGATGAACATTTTTAATGCCGCGCATGATGCATAAACGTTCGGCAAGTTTGATAATTACAACCCGAATATCAGATGCCATAGCTAAAAATGTTTGGCGTAAACGGTCTATTTGTGTGCTATCGCGGTTCTTATTTATATTATTAGCTTGCAACGTATTGAGAATGTTGGTTTGTTTTATGCCAGAAACTAATTTTGCAACGGAGGCACCCAATAGTTCTTTGACTTTATCAATGGGAAAATAAGTTTCATTGACTGAGCTATTGATGATGCTGGCTGCTATGGCATCCGCATCGAGTTTTAGATCTAATAAAATCTCAGCCATTTCCAAGCCTTGCTCTATGCACGGCTGCCCATAAAAAGTAGTTAAACCTTGGCTAGTAATCTGTGCAAGTTGCACTGTTTTTTGAATTAGCGCCTTATTTGGAAGAGTATATTTTTGTGTGTTATGTTGTATCCACGCATCGAAATCCACTTGGCCATTAGGAAGATAAGAAAATTTTTTTTTAACGGCGACCATTTATATTTATCCATTTTTTATGTCACTTTTCAAAAAGTGCCATGGCTTCAATGTGGCTGGTATGAGGAAACATATTCATCACACCTGCGTGCCTTAGCTTATAACCATGAGTATAAACTAATTCTCCCGCATCTCGTGCTAATGTTGCAGGATTACACGAAATATATACAATTTTTTTGGCGGAAAATCTTGAAAAATGCGCAATGATTTCTTTGGCACCCGATCGAGGTGGATCGAGCAAAATTTTATTGTATTTTTCTTGCATCCAGCTTGCCCCTACGGGAGGCTCCATTAAATTAGCGCTATAGAATTTGGTATTTGTCATATGATTATATTGTGCATTTTCTTCTGCACGTTTAATCATCGTGTCACTGCCTTCTACACCCGTGACTTGTTGTGCATACTTTGCGATGGGCAGGGTAAAATTGCCTAGGCCACAAAATAAATCAAGGATGGAGTCTTCAGAAGTTGGAGAAAGCAATTGCAAAGCTTGCTTAATCATCAAGAGATTCATTTCCGCATTGATCTGTGTAAAATCGAGCGGATGGAATTGCAGACTCAAATTGTAATCAGGTAAAGTATATCTCAATCGTTCTTTATTATTTTCTGGCCATAATTGAGTGATAGATTCAGGAGGATTAGGTTGTAAATAAAGATGTAATCCTGTTACTTTCCCAAATTCGCGTAACTTAACGCGATCTTCTTCCGGGAGGGGTGTGAGATGACGAAATACTAAGGCCGTTAGTTCATCTCCCGTAGCTACTTCAATTTGCGCAATATGTTCATATTGGCTAAGACGCGAAATTAAGTCAGCCAGTGCAGTGATACGGGTGCCTACGCGGGGATCTAATACTAAGCATTGCTGAATATCAGCAAGGTAATTGCTAAATTTTTCTCTAAACCCTACTAAAAGTTTATCTTTTTTAATTACATAACGCACGCCTAGTCTGGCTTTGCGTCTATAGCCCCACGTTTGGCCTGTAAGGGGTGGCAGTAAATTTTCAGGTGCTACCTTACCAAAGTGGTGTAATTGTTCTAGCAAGGTTTGTTGTTTAAATTGGATTTGCTCACGCATATTGATGTGTTGCATACTGCAACCGCCGCACACCCCAAAATGAGGACAAGCGGGTGTCACTCTTCCAGGTGCAGCGACGATTATGTGGGTTGTTACACCTTCATTATAGCGACGGTGTTGATGGATTATTTTGCATTTAACAGTTTCCCCTATCATTGCCCCATGGACAAAAGTTGTTTTGCCATTCACCGTTGCAATGCCTCTCCCATCATGGCTTAAAGAATGGATGGCAAGATCGATTTCCGGGAAAGATTTTCGTGTCATGATTAATATAGATAAGAAAAAAGAGGGGCTATATTACCAAGCTATGTACGGTTTCTACAACCTTTCATGCTCAAAGATATATCCCCGAAAAAATAGGGGCTCGAATGTCCGAGAATTTAATTGCCTTAAAAAATATATATTATTAATACAATCAATTAAGTGATCTTTGTAATGTATTGCTCGAGTTGTAAATTTCTTATTTTTCCCTATAATAAAAAAGGGTATTTTAAGAGATTTGTCCGGAACCGTACAATGACGACTTAAAAGAGACTGACTTGGGACGTGGTGAGCAGGTCCTTCATGAAAAGGAAAGCCTAAAGCGTAACAGAAGTCTCTAACTAATGGAAAAGAGGGTTTCTAGAGACACTCTACACAAAATACCCTTTATTTTTTATAAACCTCGGCTTCTTACATAAAGATATTTTTTATTTTACTGACTAAGTGATATTTTTTTATCCCTTTACTTTTCCTATTTGTTTAAATATAATTCAGCCACTTAACTAGCCTGTGGTTAAGAGATTTTATTTAAGGAAGAGCCATGACTTTGAAAATTCTTAAAGCAATACTGCTCGCTGTATTCGGCCCGATTTTGATTTTTCAAACAGCAACCTTTGCTAACAATAAAATTGTGTATGGTTTCCATTGTACGACGCATGCAGGAACTGAAAATTGTGATGGCTGGAAGATTTTTATATTTTCTAAAGAAATTGGGGGAAATCATCGGGTGGTTAATTGGGTGCCTGCTCCCCTCCCTGTTGTGGAGAATATGTTATATCCTGATCCTCCCCCAGAAGCCACGGCGGTATCTTGTAACCACCTCAGAGGTTGGTGTTTTTTTACCTACCTCACTTCTCTTATCCTTACTGATCCTCGGGGTGAATCAAAAACCTTTCCTTATGCACCTGCTACCGCCAGAGATAGCTACAGTTATATTGGCCATCCGAATGAACCTCACACAGGGGGTGCTTCTTTAAATGGTCCTGACTCGGGGGATATTATTATTGAAAGATCTTGGTGGTAATGGTTTCTAACTTATGCATCCTCTTTTAGAGAAAGAACAGCATTATGGTGCTCATCATTATGAGCCCTTGCCTGTTGTCCTGACACGGGGGCAAGGAGTGTATGTCTGGGATGACAACGGTAAGCGCTATCTTGACATGATGAGTGCGTATTCAGCAGTGAGCCATGGACATTGTCATCCGCGGCTTGTTGAAGCGTTAGCAGAACAAGCGCAGAGATTGGCAATGGTTTCTCGAGCCTTTTATACCGATAAATTAGGTTTGTTTTTGCAAAAAATCTGTGAAATGACCGGGCAAGATAAAGCCCTACCGATGAATACAGGTGCAGAAGCAGTAGAAACTGCCTTAAAAGCAGCACGTAAGTGGGCTTATACGGTAAAAAAAGTACCCCAAAACTGCGCAGAAGTAATTGTGTGTGAGGGTAATTTTCACGGTCGAACGATTACTATTGTAAGTATGTCTTCTGAGGAACAGTATCGTGAGGGCTTTGGGCCATTAACAACCGGCTTTAAACAAATTCCGTATGGGGATGAAAAAGCGCTTGAAAAAGCGATCACCCCCAACACCGCTGCATTTTTAGTTGAGCCTATCCAAGGGGAAGCGGGCATTCGAGTTCCGCCCGCGGGTTATTTAAAAAAATGCGCAGCGCTTTGTCGTAAGCATAATGTCTTGCTTATTTGTGATGAGATTCAGACGGGTATTGGTAGAACAGGTCGCTTTCTTGCTTGTGAATACGACGGGGTTAAGCCTGATGGCCTGGTATTAGGAAAAGCGTTGGGTGGGGGCTTACTGCCTGTTTCTGTATTTTTAAGTCGTCGAGATGTCATGGATGTTTTTACACCTGGTGATCATGGTAGTACATTTGGCGGTAATCCATTAGCTGCAACAGTGGGATTAGCAGCGTTGGAGATTTTAGTTAAAGAAAATCTTATTGCGCATGCGGCTGATATGGGCCAATACTTCATGGATCAGTTAAAGAAAATGCCTTCACCATTAATTGAGGATGTACGAGGGAAAGGATTATTAGTTGGCTTAAGTATTAATCCACGTTATTATTCAGCAAGAGAATTTTGTTTACGTTTAATGGTAGAAGGTGTGTTGAGTAAAGATACCCATCAAACAGTGGTTCGTCTTGCGCCGCCTCTCATGATTACTCAAGAGCAAGTAGATAGTGTGCTCGGGGTACTGAACAAGGTTATAAAAGAAGTAGAAAATAAATTTTAAGGAAATGCTAAGTATGAAAAAAAAATGGATTGGGTGTTTCTTTCTTATTTTTTTATTGGGAGGGGCTGTGTCTGCTTTTTCCTCTGAAGCATCTAATAAAAATATACAATATTTCCAAGAAAAGGCTGCAGAAAAAAAACTACCAGAAGCCTACATAGCAGTAAAAAACAAAGAATATGCTAAAGCACTTGAGATTTATAAACATTATGCTGCTTTAGGTATGCCTCTGGCGCAATATATGGTGGCCTATCTTTATCAAAATGGCTTTGGCATAACAAAAAATAATGATATTGCAGCGGCCTGGTATAGCAAAGCCAATGCACAGGCTTTTCCTCCAGGCCAATTTGGTCTAGGTATGATGTACTATCACGGAGTTGGTGTCTCTCAGGGGCTTACCGAAGCCATTGCTTTATTTAATCAGGCTGCGTTGAATCATCATAGGCTTGCTGAATACATGTTAGGTTATCTCTATGCGCATGGCTATGGGGTGACCCAGAATTTGGCGACCGCTCTGGATTGGTATACTAAAGCGGCAACCCAAGGTGTCATGCAAGCACAATATAATTTGGGATTACTCTATTATTCGGGTCAAGCAGGTAATAAAGATGATGCCAAAGCTTTTAATTGGTTTAGTTTGGCCGCCGAACAGGGTTCTGCAAAAGCTAAATTTATGCTGGGTTTAATGTCTAGTTTAGGGCAAGGTGTGGCTTTAGATAAAAGCCGGGCGTTTACCCAATATAAAGAAGCCGCAGAAAAAGATCTGGCTGTTGCTCAATATAATTTAGGCATCTCTTATTATAATGGCCACGGTACGCCAGCCAATTTGAGCTTAGCACTGCCTTTTCTCATTAAAGCGGCTAATCAAGGGCTGCCAAGAGCACAATATTTTCTGGGCTATTTAACTTTTAATGGTATTGGTGTTGCTAAAAATCTGCAACAAGCATTGGAATGGTATATGAAAGCAGCGCAGCAAAATTTTGCAGAAGCCCAATTTGCTGTAGGATATCTTTTCCACAATGGTATGGGTGTGACTAAGGATGATCGCGAAGCATTTATTTGGTATCTTGCGGCGGCAAAAGAAGGGTCTGCTAATGCCCAATATATGGTGGGTTTATTTTACCAGCAAGGTATAGGCGTGCCTGCGAATGTTCAACTTGCTGCGTATTGGTATGGTAAAGCAGCAGAGCAAGGGATGGATAACGCCCAAATGTTGTTGGGGGTCATGTATGCCCAAGGCCAAGGTATCCCAAAAGATAGTAAATTGGCTTATACCTGGTTGAATCTCGCCTCGACTTCCAGCAACAATGAAGTGCGTGATGCGGCAGCGAAATTACGCGATGAATTAGCAAAAAGCATGAGTGCCGATGAAATTAATGCGGCGAAACAGCAATCGCAAAATTATTTTAATAAATATTCGAGCCAAAAATAGGGCCTGATTAAATCAATAATTAAAATTTAATTTCAAGTTCACTGGCCAGTTTTTTTAATACTGTGATATCTGGAAAAGCAAGGCCTTCAATTAAGCCCCATGCTTGGGGTTTTGTAATATCTAATAACTTGCTGAGAATAGTTGCTCTTTCTCTGGTGTTAACAGGTACGCCTAAACTATCTAAACTTTTATTCACTTTGATGGCAATCTGCTTTGCATTGCGTTCCACAAATAATCTCCTTTTAATCTTTAAACTCTCTTTCCTGAGAGAATGAGTAGACGATTATACTAATGCTAGATAAGTGGAGCAATAAGGGTTAGTGCTATCTTAGTATGAGGTTATCCCTTCTAGCGTCTTGTTCCATGCTGACCGTTTGTGGATGGTTACATAGATGCGGCAATTAAAGTGTTTTTCATGAGAATAGCTGTGGTCATGAGACCTACTCCCCCTGGAACAGGCGTAATCCACATGGCTTTTTCACACGCAGCATTAAATTCCACATCTCCCTTAATGGAGCCATCTGCTAATCGATTAATTCCCACATCAATGACTGTTGCGCCTGGTTTAATCCACTTCCCCTTAATAATCCCTGCTTTACCCACAGCAGAAATTAAGATATCTGCTTGTGATACATACGAGCTAATATCTTGGGTAAAGCGGTGGCAAATAGTGACAGTGCTGCCCGCCAAAAGAAGTTCCAACGACATTGGCCGACCCACAATATTTGAAGCGCCAATAATAACTGCATGGCGGTTTTTATAAGTTTCATGAATGCTATTTAATAAGCTAATAATTCCATAAGGAGTGCAGGGGCGTAATAAAGGTCGGCGTTGCGCCAGCCGGCCTAAGTTATAAGGGTGAAAGCCATCCACATCTTTGGCAGGATCAATTAATTCTAGTAACTTATTACTATCAATATGTTCCGGCAAGGGAAGTTGCAATAGTATACCATGGATAGCTGGGTCAGCATTGAGGTGTTGGATAAGTTCTATTATTTTCTTTTCGGTGGTGTCTGATGGCAATGGATAATAGAAAGATTGTATACCTGTTTCCTCGCAAGCCTGGCGTTTATTGCGGACATAAATATGAGAAGCAGCGTCATTACCCACTAAAATAACGGCAAGACCGGGCGAAGGCAATCCTTGTTGTATTCGGGCGCAAATAGAGTCACGTATTTTTGCGAGGATTTTTTTTGCTAGTTCTTTGCCATCAATGAGTTTAGCTACCATGGTATTTATTCCAAAATAGGTTGCAATGAAACTCTGGAGTATACAATAATTATTGGAAGAATCATCAAGATTAGACACTTAAGCTAGGTAGTTTGTGGGATTTTAAAGAAATTGACTGTGGTTACAGTGTTGAGTATGATGCCAAGCCTTATATGTATTGTATACAGCGTAGCACGCTGGGGCCTGTTAACAAAAAGACCCTAGACTCGGGGTATAGCGCAGTCTGGTAGCGCGCCTGCTTTGGGAGCAGGATGTCGGGGGTTCGAATCCCTCTACCCCGACCAATTCGAAGGTCCAAAAATTTTGTGAATGCGCCTGTAGCTCATTTGGATAGAGCATCGGCCTTCTAAGCCGAGGGTAACAGGTTCGAATCCTGTCAGGCGCGGAGAATTGTAAGGTTTTAAAGTAAGAGGGTTATATGGTGGACGTAGCTCAGCTGGTAGAGCCCCGGATTGTGATTCCGGTTGTCGCGGGTTCGAGCCCCGTCGTTCACCCCATTCGGGCCGTTAGCTCAGTTGGTAGAGCAGTTGACTCTTAATCAATAGGTCGTAGGTTCGATCCCTACACGGCCCATCAATAAAGTAGAGTAAAATCAATAGATTATATATTGTTCCTTCTATGAGTAGCTTGTGACTGTAGCAAATTTGTAGCAGAGATTCGTTCTGCGGCTCTTCTAAGATGATCACTGCTCAAATGAGCGTAGCGTAAGACCATCTCAAAATTCGCCCACCCTCCAAGTTGTTGTAGCTCTTGAAGTGATGTACCGTTTTGCACATGCCACGAAGCCCAGGTGTGTCGTAAGTCATGCCATCTAAAGTTCTTTATCCTTGCTCTTTTTAAAGCTTTCCTAAATGCTTTAGTATTAAAGCAAGTGACAGGCTGACCTTTATATGAAAAAACAAATTGGGAATGCTTTCCCATTTGCTTCTTAATAACTCTCATAGCATTACCATTTAAGGGAATGGCAATTGCTTTCCCTGATTTAGATTTATGGGCTGGAATACAAGCATGATATCGATTGAAATCAATTTCAGACCATTCCAGATAAACAATGTTAGAAGCCCTTAGACCCGTATGAAGAGCGAATTCCATCGCATCTGCAAGATGTTGAGGTAATTCACTTTTCAAATGTTCCGCTTCTTCCACAGTAATCCAACGTATACGTTTATTATCTTCTTTACGCATACGAACCACCGGCGCTTTCTCTAACCATTCCCATTCCCGCTCTGCTTTTCGTAAGATAGATCGAATAAGAGCTAACGTACGATTCACAGTTGCTGAGGTTGCACCACTTTTTTCTTTAAGTTGGGCAATTTTCTCAATCTTGTCGCGGGTAATATCTATGAGCAATATTCCACATAAATGTGGGTCTAGCCATCTCAAGTGAGATTTATCAGTAACCAGACTTTTTTTATGCTGCGACTCTTCACACCATCTCAATACCGCGTCATTCCAATCTTTGCTGGGTTTTTCCTTCAGTACATTCACTTTCCATACCTCCGCTTTTATTTTATCGTGGAGTCGGTGTGCTTCTGCTTTACTGGAAGTCCCAGTAGATTGTTGTATTCGCGTTCCTTGGTGGCTAATCGTGATCCACCAGATATTGTTTCTTTTGTAGAGTGCCATAGTGTCCTCCTATTAGTTTGAGTGACACCCCACGATGTTTTAGCCGTACAAGGATAAGATGATCTAATACATTCCACAAGATCATTTTCTAAGAAACACCACCGCTTGCCGATCTTAGCCCCTGGTATATCCCCTTTGAGGACCTTTTTACGCAATCCATCTGGCGTCATGTGCAAGAAAATAGCGGCTTCTGTGAGTGTTAGTACACGCATTATGGGTTGCCTCGAAGCGAGTAGTGATTTATCCATGCATTTAAATTGAGCTTACCGAAAGCAATGCTTTGATCATCTAGTTTTTCTATTAATGGTGATCTCATTTCGCTATTAAAGCAGTTTTCATCTCTATCTAGATAAACAGGGGCATCTCTTAAGCGAATAAGTCGTTTCATAAAAAGTTACCTTTTTTGAGGTTATACCCTAAATAATAGATAATTTAATTTCCGAGATAATTTGAGGTGATATATTTTCTGGAATGGCCAAGGGTCTCTGAGAGAATCATTCTTGCTTGATGATCTATTTGTTTTTGTTCGTGCGTTAGTTGCTTTGAGCGAGGGCCACCAGCGATAGGTGCCTCCCAACCAGTTAATTCTTTGTAGCGGTTCTGTGCATAAGCATGGCGCAATCCATGCAAATTTTTTAAGCCAGCACGTTGTACTTGCTTGTCATAGATGTCACGTTGGTTGATATATTTTTTCTTTTCCGGGATTAATGAATTCCCAAATTTTCCCGCTTGGATTTTTGCCTGCTCTAGCCAATAGCGTTGTTCTTCAGTGCGAATAGGGACCATTCTTCCTCTGCCACCTTTACACCAGGATGAAAGTAATTCAAGTTGATTATTTTTATCAGCTATATGGGGTTTAATTTTAATAGCTTCTTCGCGGCGCAGGCCGAATACACGTTGTAGTTGCAGAGAAATATGGACATAAGAGTTGGTGATTCTGGAAAAATCGGGGTTGTGAATGGCTTTGTTTTCCGTGGGTAAATATTTTCGTTTACCGATGCCTATTTCTTCATTGGATTTGATGATACTGGGTTTGTTAATGCACTTGCAGAGGAATCGCAATGCTGATGTGCGATTTTTAAGAGTAGAATTTTGTATCTTATCTTTCATCCATGATTTTAGAACGGCCATAATGTGCTTTTCTTGAAGTCCTTTAATATGTCGTAACCCATAGCCGAGTGCAACGAGGTCATTAGAAAATAAATGTAATATCTTTTTCCTCGCATCTTGTGTTTCATAAGAACCCACACGGGCAGATTGCAATATTTGATTAATAGATCGCTGTAAATCATGCTTGATTCCCATGAAAAGTCTCCGTTGAGGCCCTGACATCCTCTCAGTAAGTCTATCTGGATGATGTGGAGGACAAAGGTGGTATTTCAGTTTATAAGCCGTGGATCGCAGGGAGGGGTGAGCAGCCCCTTTGTGAGTAATACGCTCATATGAAAAAAGCTGTTATCCACAAATTTTAAATACAGTGAGCGAAAACGAGGAAGTCATTGATTACTTTTATTTCAATATCTTACTATTACAAGCTTTGTTTATTTGTTTCCTTAGATTCTCATTTCGTTGTTCGCGTATAGATACGTCTTTGCTAAGCGATAAACCCAAAAATTGAAGACTTAATTCCAATTGTATAGCTTCTTTTAATTTCTTAAGGTCTTCTTCTGTGTCATTGGCAAAATATTTATTTGTATTTGAGAGGAATAATTTTTTGTCCTGTATAGTAACAGCAAATAATTTTCCATTATATCTTGAGACAGCTACATCAAAAGTAATAATTTCTTTTTCTTTGTTTTTGCTATTATATAATCTATTATTTTTATTATTTATATTTTTCTCTTGTATTTTTTTCAGCATGCTTTTTCCTTCTGTTTTTTGTAGGCTGCACGACAAATTCCCATTACCCACAACATCGACATTAAAAATATATTCAAAATATCTACGATGATATTCTCCTCTTTAATTTATCCATCTTCATCCTTCATCTTTATTAAGTACATATCTCTAACCTCTTGCCTCTATGTCTATGTTTTTTAAGATATATTGTAACCTTCTAATGAATGTTCTTTTTAATAGAAGATTTTTCTATCCCATCACTAAAGTTGTCTGCCTTAATAACATCAAGCCCTTCAACACCGAGCTTTTCTAATTCTTTTATAAGAGCTTCTTTTTTCTCTGAATTTTCCCCCATTAAAACCACCTCCTTTAATTGTAGAAGTATCTCTACTTTCTGACTGCACTCTTCGAGTTTCTTTTTTAAAGAATCTTCAATTTCTTCATCGCGTTCATCTAGTTTTTTTATTCTCTGGACACTTTTCTCTATTTCTTCTTCAAAATTATCATTTATTTCCTTAATTTTTTTGGCAAGATCATTAGGTGGCTTATGAATGCTTGTTGATATATTATTTTGTTGAGCTATATCTTTAGGTTTAAAAGTAGCATTATTACTAGGTTCTGGGTTACTTTTACCTATAGGATTTTCTACTCTATCAAAACCTCTTTCTAGTTCTTGCAAGACTTCTGACATGAGATGGCTTTTTAATAAGCTAACATTCATTTTAGTATCATCTCTCACTGATTCTGATATACGAGAAAAAGCAGTTCTAGCATTAGAGGTCTCACGCACATATATTTTTCCATTTTTTCTTTTAATCTGTATATCAAAGGTAAATAACTCTCCATTGATAATAGAAGCATTTTTTTTCGGATCGTATCCCCCTGGATTTCCTGAATAATATTTATGCCTGTTTACTTTTTTCATGGATGCGTTCTCCTAGGAAAAGGTGTTTTCATTTCGATCTTACTCCAATGACTATAGCTTTCTCTAATCAGAATAAAATCTATCCTAATTTCTTACTTCTGTTTTCTGAAGATGGATGACTTGCATCTTGGTCCTGATTAGCTGGGTTGTCTTTATCTGGCGATTCTTTTTCTTTGTTTTTTGATGCAAACTCATTGTCATTTTCTGCTTCTGCTGGCTTTCTTCTGCCACTAAAAAAAGCGGGGGCACTAGTTGATGCAGATTTAGGAGATTGTGGAGCTGAATTTTTCATTTCTTTTTCCCTTCTTTTTCTTGCAAGCAATTCCTTTATTGAGTCCTTTGCACTAATTGATACTTCTTGTTGTGCTGAGGATAATTTTTGCTGTCTTTCTTCTTGATGAACTGCTTGTTCACAGGTAGATTGTATCTTCTCTACTTGACCTAGGTCACTTCTTAAGTCCACTTCTTCTTGTTTCAAGACAGTTCGTTCTTCGATTAATTCCTGACGTTTTTCAACTGCCTCTGATACTTCAGCTTTTAATTTATCTTGTTCTTCATTAACTTGGTCACGTTCTTTTATCGATTCAATTTTTTCTGATTTAACAGAATTAATAGAACTTAAATTCTCATTTAATCTTTGATGCAAATCTTTGGATTGCATGATTTCAGAAATAAATTTTCCAACTGCTTCCTTATAATAAGTATCCGCGCTTAATCCTTTGATCAAATAAATTATATCTTCTTTTGACAAAAATTCTTTGTAATTTTTCTCTAAGAGTTTCTTTATTATATTATTTATTTCTATTTCAATAACCGTGGGATTAATTTCTTCTTCTTTGGCTAGGACATCCTTTAACTCTTTAATAATGCTTGCATGATTGAGCTCAATAATTGCCATGCCTTGACGAATTAAATCTACTTGATGAATGAGATCCATGAGGTGGATATCATCACTTTTTACCATTAATAAATTAAATTTTGATACTACGATTGTATCTAAAAAAACTCTTTCAATAATATTATAACGTTCCTGTCGTAGCCCTTCTTCTTTTTTATCTAGTTGCTCAATTTTCTCATTTAAAATTAAGATACGTTTTTCATTTCTGCCAATCTCCTTATTTTTACTAGAAATTATTTCATCTAAGTCCAAGATTGCTTTTTCATATTTCTTGATTTCTTTTTCTATCTCTTTGATTCTGTGATTTAAAATCAAAATTTGCTGTTGACATTCTTTAATTGTATCAAATAACATTTGAATATAATGCTCATGCGATTTTTTTATTGCATCCAATTCTTGTAATTCTTTTTCTAATTTTTTTATAGTGAGTGAAGATAAATCACCTTCTTGCATGCTTTTTATTTTATCGTAATAGCGCTGTTGATATTCAAATAATTCATTTTCTCTCTCTATCTGTTTTTTAAATTTTTCATATAGCCATGCATTAATTTCATGCTCTTCTTTTTGAAAAACTATCCTTCTTTCAGTTTGTTCTTGAGCAAATTTTTCTTGATAAGTTAGGGTATTATTACTTTGATCAATGTTCTCTAAATAAAATTGTAGCTCGACTAGTAATTGATACCGTAATTTATTATATTCTTGCAAGCCAGTAAGTAACCGGTCTAATAATGTATTGAGTTTTCCGTGGCTATTCAAGATACACCTCTTTGGTTTCTATAATAATTTTAAATAGATACCTATTATGGTTATACTTTGCCCTAGGTTACTTTAAGTATAGGTGAAACATTCGATTTTTCCAGAAAATGCAAAAAGTGAAAAAAATTAATATCTTAGAATAGGGAAAGCCTGAATTTGCTGCAAATTATCCCGTGCTTATTCGCTACCACTGCTAAAGATAATATTAGGGATATCAAGTAAAGTTTATATAATGACTTACTCCTACGTGCAGCTTCACCATGCTCTACATATATAGAGACTTCTCTGATATCAGGATTCGTATCTATTCGTTGGCCTATATAAATTCTTTGTAAGAAATCAGCGTCACTTAATGTAAGAGAGTTAACATCATAGCTTTCTCTGATATAATTACTTTCCCTTAGTCTGGTTAGCTCAATTTACCTTTCGGTTAACTCAGCTTTATGACTAATAATCTGATATAGAAAATTTAATGTATTTTTAATTAACTAATATAATGAATAGGAGAAATTTATGGATGCTCGAATTGAAGTACCTCAAATAAAAGAATTAAGCGCAGAACAGATAGAGGAATTAAGTGCAGCAGAGTTAGAAGCATTAGACGAATCAGAACTAGAGGCATATCTTCTAAAATTAGAAGAAAAAATAGAAGAAAGAGCAGAGCAAATGCAAAAAAGAGAGGCCCATATTAGGGAATTGCAAGAAGAATCGGAAAAACAAAATGTGCGTAAAGTTTTTTTAGAGGAAAGAGCCAAGGAGTTAGATGCGAGAATTAGAGTAATTGAAGCACGGGATAGTTCTTATGAGCAAACAATTCAACAGCTAGAGGAAAAAATTAACGAGAATGGAGTGAAAGCTATATCATTAGATAAAAAAATTGGGCAATTAGATAAAAAAGAAGAAGGGCTACGACAAGAACGTCAGAATATTATTGATAGAGCTTTTGTCCATGTAGACAATAGAACGCCCCAGACAAAAAATTCACTGTCAAGCTCTAATAGCGATACACCTCTTAGTGAGAGTGACGTGTTAGTATCAAGTAGCGATGAAGTTGCATCGATTGCTAGTGCTAGCGATTTATCAGGTATTTCATTGCCTAGCTCCAGAAGAGATTCATCGTCATCAGATGAGGGGAAAGAAAAAACAAAGCATTCTTCTCCATCAAGCTTATCTTCTAATGGAGAGTGTCATATGAAGTGTGTAAATAGCTCGTCAGTTAGCAGCCAAAGTTTTTCTTAACCACTGACAGCAATCTATAAGTTTCTCTTGCCAATGTCA
>JAJNBC010000013.1 GCA_021156085.1 Gammaproteobacteria bacterium
TAAAAGTAATATTGAATTAAAAGATAAAGCATGTATGGTAAATAGCCTGGCTTATTATGTGGGCTCACCTCGTTATCATCAAAATGTGATTCTGGGAGCGGTGCGGATTGACCTGGATGGACAGCCTGCGGGCCAAGTGACAGAGGAAGAGGCGCAGTATTCAGCAAACTGCTGTCAGGCAAAATTGCAAAAAAAGCATGCTAAGACGGGGGCACAAACATAACACTTATAGACTTTTTACCCAAGGCGGATTATTAAAAAATTCCCAGGGTGTGGTGACTGTCATTCCATTCTGTGTAAAAGAACGCTTTAATTCAGCAACTAATTGCGTGGCCCGCTGAGGCTTGAGTTTTTTTGCATAATATTTTAGATGTGATGAAATAGTCGTATCGGATGTTTTGACTTCTATTAAATCTGTAATGACCCCATTAATCACAGTAACAAAGTCGACTTCTCGTCCTTCTTTATCACGAATATAATGTAAACTTGCCCGATACCCATAGTAATCTTCAATAAAATGTAAGCGTTTTAATAAAGTAGTGGCGACTAAATTTTCTAAGCGCCCGCCTGAATTTTCAATGACATCAGCATTGTCATAAAAATAGACCTTAGGCGGTTTAAGAATAGCACGTGGAATTTTTTGAGTAAGCGGAAAAATAGGGAATGCCAGATACATTTTCTCAATAACCGATAACCATAATTTGGCAGTGGTAGATGAAATTTGCAAATCTTCCGCAATATTGGCAAGGGTGATCATTCCACCTACCCGTTCCCGCAATGCATCAACAAATAGACTAAGCATTTGAATATTGCGCACGGATTCTAAATCACGGACGTCTTCTTTTAGAATTCGATCAAATCGTTCGCGTCGCCAACGACGTGCTTCACGCTCATCGCCCAATAAAAAGGGCTCGGGGAACCCGCCCAGCGTTAGTAAGCGTTCGAACCCTTCTTTTAAGGAAATGTTTGCCGGTAATTCATCCAGTGTAAAAGGATGTAAACGCCAGTAGTGATATCGTCCTATTAATGAATCGCCTTCTCGGCGATAGACATCTAATCTCGCCGAACCCGTGATCAGATATTGTTGATCGGGGGGATGAGTATCATAAATACCTTTGATCCATTGTTTCCAGCGAGGATATTTATGTAATTCATCAAAAATAATGAGCGAGCTTGTCTCAGGCCACCGCTTATGCAGGATGGCTCGTCTATCTTCTTCCAGATCCCAATTAAGATAAAGGCTATCTTTAAAATGATCGCGACATAAGCTTTTACTCAGCGTAGTTTTGCCTACTTGCCGAGGGCCGCCTATAAATACCATTTTTTTCTCAAGGTCTTGATAAATAAAAGGTTCGCAATAACGGTGCATGGCTGTTTTTCACTCTGATATAAAATAGACGAGGCTGGATTCCATTATAGTGGAAAATAGCCCTATTGCAATTTAATATCACTTCGATCTACCCCTCCATAAAAAATCTCTTGGAGAAGGGAAGAAAATTGAATAAAATAGCGCCAGTTTTTAGAATGAGGAATGGTTTAATGAAGTATTTAAAAATAATTTTTAGTTGTTTTCTATCTGCAATAAAGTTCTACGACTATAGAGCCTAAATTTGATTACTTTTCACTATCACTGGTATAGAATCTTCGGCGCGTGCGAAGTTTTCATTAAATTGTTGTACTTGATCTTAAAATGCATCACCATTTAAAGCCTTTAAATAAATCAATTTTTTCATACGGTAGCGGAGTGAAAAGTAATAACAATGAGAGGGAATAATAATGCCACGTTTTTTTGAAGAAGCCTCAGTTCGCATGGCGAATTTTCTGAGAAGAAGGAGACAACATCCTGCCGGTGCGGTTGACTTTGTTACAGGGGTAGTCGGAGCAAATATTATAGCAGGACCTGTTGGGCGACATGGTAGAGCAGAAAATGCAGACCCTTTTTTGATGATGGCATTATGTATAGCTATTATGTTTTTGATAGCAGGAATAAATAGGCGAAACGATAGAGTTATAAATTTTTCACTAGGTATAATGGCTATGACAATAGGAAATTATGCAATAACGCATGGCGTAGACTATGTATCCGATCATTTCTCTTCTCGAACACCAACTACTCCTAGAAGAGGAGGATGATATTCTTAGGGTTGCTCTTTATTACGCAGCGCGTGAGAGGTGCTTTAGATTTGACTGCTCTTCACAATCACTGGCACCGAATCCTCATCACGAGTGAAATTTTCATTTAACCACTGGGCATCATTAACAAACATCCGCACACACCCATGGCTTGCATTATAGCCTGGGACTTCATGAGAGCCGTGCAGCGCAAATCCGGCATGAAAATACATACAATAAGGCATGGGTGCACCACCTCGGCCTATGGGAAATTTCGTAGACTTACAACTTGCACCTCCTTTACGATAAATAGAATATTTTCCCACTGCGGTGTGGCAGCCACGTCCTAAATCGGGGCAATAACTTCTTCCGCCAGAAACAGGTCCCCAATATTTTAAATAACCTTCTGCATCATAAGCACCAAATGCCAATTGATTTTCATGAAGAGAAACCACGATGATTTTTTCTCCTGGCGATGAAATTTGCCTACTGAAGGGGGCATAATTTAACATATCCGCATCATCAATATCTTTAGGAATCGCGATACGCATACCTCGTTCTAACTGGATATTGATTCTATTGATGCGCATGACAAGATCACGTTTGTCTGCTTGAGGAAATAATGTCTGCCAGGATTCTCCAGCTTTGACTGTATAACAAGTAAATCTATCATCATTAGCACATATCCTCGATCCATAAGATTTAGCGTTTGCCGTGCTACTGAGAGCGATTGCTAAAAAAAAACTTAGTAGAGCAGATGCGTGGATCTTCATAGTGAGCCCCTCATTTGAATTATTATAAAAGGCACTCCTCGTTTTACCTGAAATCTTAGTGTTAATTTAAGTGTAGACTCAAAAAATAAAAAAACTAGAGCGCACCACAGATTTATTTTTTGAATAAGATCAGCGTGTTATAAAAAAGAAAATAACTTCTCTAATAATAAATTCAAACGGCAGCTCTAAATTTCTAGATTTTTTTTAAGATATTTTAAAATTATTGACTACACTAAGAATAGTACTATCTCTAATAGGAGAGGGAGCATGTCAAATCCACGTGAAGATTATCTTAATGAAATTGATGAAAAAAAGGAAGACATTGCAAGCTTTAAAGAATATTTAACACCGCATGCTTCTCCCTCCGATCACCTTCCAAGAAAAACAGGTAAGAATAAAGTTATTTGGAATATCATGACACAATCGGGGCCGCATAGTTTAGATGGAGGGACAGGGGGATTTGTCACGGAAAATCCCGAAACAAAAATAGGAAATGATGAAACTAAAGAAGACTATAAAAAAAGATTATTCGGCGATGGTTCTCCTTCTGTAAAACGCAGCATTGTCGCTAGCGTAAGAAATGATCCCGACCTCGAATTTTTTCTATTACAAGAAGCCCCTAAAGTCGTTAAAGTTTCTGAAGATGAAAAAATACCAGAAGAAAATATAGGACAAGAATTTATTGATGAAACATTGAAAAAATTAAATGAAGGATGTGAACCAGGCCAAGAGAAATGGGCTTGTACCACTCAGTATAATACAGATCTATCAAAATGTGTTTTTTACCGATGTGATAAATATACAGTAAATGAAGAGTACACAGAAAAATTAGCTAAAGCAGTTAAATCATCTGCGCATAAATTATCGGATAAAGAATGTTTTGCCCCGGTATTTAAAGAAAAAGGCCCAGAAAACCCGGGCATGCATGTGCTTTGTAATGTGCATTTAGCTCCGGGTCGACCTGATGCAGTTGAAGCCGAAGCTGAGATTACAACGCTTTTTGATAAAGCCAAAGAAGTTGTGCCCAAAGATTTATTAAAAACAATCTTTGTAGGTGGTGATTGTAATTTTAATGTGGGTCTAGGTGGCCAACAGGTGATGCCTGCAGAAACTAGCGTAAATACCTATGATGTTAAAAATGCAGGGCGCGTAGGCCTACAAGCATACAATAGCGTGGACGCAGGTTTTGAAAAATCCTTTATTACATTACAAAATGGAGAAAATGTTTTAAACCCTCATCCACCTTTGGTACGCTCCGAAGAACAAGTGATTAATCCTCTTACAGGGGTGGCATCACGTCGCTTTCCTCCACACGGGGCGATGGAGCAAATTAAAGAAAATTCTTATAGCGAAGTGTTGTTTGGAAATTTGTCTCGTTCAGCATTGAAGATAGACATAGCTAGTTTGAAGACCCATCTGGAATCTCTTGCTGTGCCTCCCGGAGAGGAAGCTGTCCAGGTCGAAAGCGTAAAAATAGAAGCAAATAACCATAATGCCCATCGTATAGCTATTACATCCATGAAGCCTATTTTATATTATGAAGATTTAATAGCCCAACACATACCAGGAATAACAGTAGAATTAACTGACCAGGGTTTGAAGTATTGTCTGCAACTCGATGGAGAACAGGCAGTTCCAAAAGAAACTTATGAGCCCGCTTCAATGCATGTACAGCTTACTAAGTTGAAGAGCCAGGAAATAATGACAGGCTATTTTTCTCACTATGAAAGAGATATTTCTATAAAAAGAAAAGAATTAGAAAAATTAACTTCAGAAAAAGAAAAATATAAAAATATCTTAGATGAGAAAATAAGTTCCTATCGAGATTGGGCGGAAGATAAAGCCATAGAAGATTATTTAAACAAGCTCGACCAGAAAGATAATAAAGATAAAGAAAAAGAATTGAAAGACGAACTTAAAAAATACGAGGAGCCAGGATCGTTAGACAGCGCATATGGAGCCAGAAAACGTGCAGTTCTTAAAAATTTAAGGGGGGATGAAAAATATAAAGAAATTTTTTCTGAGAGGGAGCAGACTAGCAAAATGCTTCGTGAAATAGAAAACTCAGCACTTCAACCTGGCGAAGACGTGATAGAGAAACGTGCGAGGCTTGAAAAGCAACAGCGTAGTCTTGAAAAACAATTGAGCGATATGACAGAAGAAACTTTAAAAAAAGATGATAAATTCCAGCAATTACAAGCATTAAAAACCCTAAGAGACGATACCGAAGCAAATTTAAAAAGACACCCTGAAGTGATGGTAGCGCAGCGTAATGATACGGTGAATGAATTCGATATTATTACTTTGACTCAACAGTTGAATGATCTTCTCAGAGTGGCTGATACGTTATCGCCCCAATCTACTAAAAAAATAAATCTTATTTTAAAAGAATGCCGGGCTTATGAAGAAAATTTAAAAGATTCTCACTTGTTTGATGGAGAGATTCTTAACCAGAAAAGAGCTTCCATTAGCAAATTAATTAGCTATTTGGAAAATCCCAACATGCTGGCTACTGAAAAATTGGCAGGTTTCCGCGAGAAATTAAATGAAAACAAGCAAACTCTAGAGCAACGAAATGACAAAGCTTGGGCAAAAGCAGCCAAAGTCATATTAAGCGTATTGTTTGTATGGACAGTGGTGGTTCCTTATACTTTCTGGAAAAAAGAAGGAAAAGAAAGAATCAAAAAAATGGAAAATATTGCTACTAAAGAAAATGATGCACCCCGACTCAAAGCGAGATAAATGATTTTTTTCAAAGGAGGAAGTAGTGTGCTATAAAAGTAATAAGTATTTTCTCAAAAAATTTAAATGGGATAGAAAAAATGCAATTTAACACGGATATTGATTTTGTGGAAATACCAGGTGTCAAAGGTAATTTAGGTATCATCACCTTGCAGCGCCAGCAAGCGTTGAACGCATTGAGCCATGAAATGTGTCTTGCATTTTCTCAAAAATTAATCACGTGGCGTAAGAAGGATGCTATTAAAGCAGTGATTATTCAAGCAGCACCGGGGCGCGCCTTTTGTGCGGGTGGGGATATTCGTGCAGCGTATGAAAAGAAAATAAAAAATGATTCCACCCTCGTCGATTTTTTCCAAGATGAATATGAATTAAATAGACAAATTTTTCATTTTCCTAAGCCTTATATTGCATTTTTAGATGGTATCACCATGGGTGGCGGTGCGGGCATTTCCATCCATGGTTCTCACTGCGTGGGCACCCCTAATATGTCTTTTGCCATGCCGGAAACAAGCATAGGGTTTTTTCCTGATGTGGGCGCTTCGTATTTCTTGCCGCGTTTGCCTTTTAAAATGGGATATTATTTGGGATTGACAGGCGTGGTTATTAGGTACAATGATTGCCTTGCCCTTGGGCTCATTGATGCCGTGATTTCTGCCGATGCTCAAGCGCTTTTGATACAGCGTTTGGCTCAGACGGCTTTGCCGAATCCCCAGACAGTAAGTGATATCATCCAAGAATTTTCCATTACAGCGCCCCCCTCTGCATTGCTTTCTCATCGAAATGAAATTGAAATATGTTTTTCCAAAGATTCAATGGCAGAGATTATTGAAGCTTTAGAATCTGCAGAGAATAGCTGGTGTCGTCAGACTGCAGAGAATATTAAAACAAAATCGCCCTCCAGCTTAAGGATGACATTGTATGCATTACAGCAAGGGAATCATTTGGATTTTGATGCTTGCATGGCTATGGAAAATCGCTTGCTATGTTATTTTCTGCAATCCCATGATTTTTTTGAAGGCATTAGAGCCGCTCTCATTGACAAAGATCATGCCCCCCAGTGGGAACCTGCCTTATCTCCGGATGCGGCGGTTGATGTGACAAAAATAAAAGACTAGAATGGCCGGGTTATTTTAATTAATTAGAAAAACAAGAAAATGAGATTTTTTAACGATCCAGTCACCCAACAAAAAGCCTGCCTGCTCGGTTCGTTGACGGCTGTTACTGCAGCAGGCGGTGGGACGCTCGCCTATCTTATTACGCATGGGGGCGTATTAGCCACAGCCAGTGGAAATGCAGCCTTTTTTACGTTATGGATGACGGTGGTGCCCCTTATTTTTGTAACGTTAATGGTAATATCCTGCCTAGTCTTCTGTTGCAATAACGAGGTTGCTGCTTTGGAACGGCTTGGACGAAATATTGCGCTTTGACTTGCATTCCGATTGAGGAAAAGGGGCGAAGATGTTGGGGGAGTGATAGTTATTTATTCGAAATAATTCAAGAATTCCTTATAATGAGTTAAAAAAGGCATATGCCCCGTACGCCGAATGATTTCACACTGACTGTTTCTTAATAAAGGTTTTAAGCAATCTACGACACTCACGGGAACGATGGTGTCCAAACTGCCAAAAATATGTAGACTAGGGATGGTCATATTAGGAAGATCAACGCGCAAATCTGTGGTAAGCAATAGTCTTAGCCCGCCTGCCAATGCGTCTTTGTGCGGTCGCAAGAAGTGTTTTTGTAGTTCGCTGCGTAGTATTTCTGAATGTGGACTGCCTCGCAATTGTAATGCTAAAAAATGAGTTAGGGTTTTTTCATCATCTATTGTGATATCACGAGCAAATTTTTCCAGCGTGGCCAAAGGTATACCCGGCCAATTTTCTTCACTCATGAATTTCGGTGAGGCAGCCACGGTAATTAAGCGCGATACTTTTTTAGGATAATGCAACGCAACCCACCATGCCACCAGCCCGCCTAGTGACCACCCTACCCAGATTGCTTTTTGCGGAATATGTTCAAATAAACAAGCGGCTAGCGCTTCAAAGCTATAATCCGTTGTAAAAATAGAGCTTTTACCAAACCCAGGTAAATCCGGTATAAAGAGTTGAAATTTATCAACCAGATGTGGAATAAGCGGCGACCAAATACCTCCGTGCCAACCCCACCCATGTAATAATATCAGCGGTGGCCCCTTTCCAACGACATTTAAATGGAGTAAATTAGTCATCATAAGTAGTAAGAAAAGTGGGAAAAATTCGTTTACCGTCTATACTAATGAATAACAGATCATCAGAAGGAGGAGGTAACTTCATTTAAGTAGCTTAGAGATAAACATGAAAAAATCAAGGGTTATCTTGCTAATTCGTAATAATAAGAAAGACAGGAGGATAGGTTATGATGCCAGTTCAAGTGACTATTCGTGATATTTCAAGTTCAAAGGCTTTAGAAGAGCATATCCGTGCAAAAGTGGAAAAGCTCGCTCATTATTATCGCCAAATTCAAAATTGCCATGTCGTCGTAGAATTACCGCAAAAACATAAACATCAAGGCAAATTATTCAGTGTGCATATTGATTTAAATGTACCTGGAAAAGAATTAGTGGTGGATCGTAAACAAAATGAAAATGTTTATGTGGCAGTGCGTAACGCGTTTAATGCGTTAAAACGGCAAATCAGTGCTTATGTGCATCGACGTCGCGGTGATGTGAAAGGCCATGATAAACTCACGCGAGCGCGGCGTAATAATATATTAATGAAAATGGATACCCCTTCTATTCATTAATTTTTCGGCCCTCTCCGCGCATGGAGAGGGTATTTTTTTAAATAGCTAACGAGTTTTTCATGTCTTCTGAGCAGCCTTACCAAAACTTTCTTGATAATAATCCTTATCCGCGCGCATTAAAAAGCTATGATTTTTTACCTCATCACGGCTCGGCTGTTTATTTAAATTATCAGGGCAAAAAACTCATTAATTTTTCTTCAAGTGATTACCTTGGGTTGGCCACCCATCCTTTATTAATTGAGCGTAGTCAGCAGTATGTTCAAACCTTGGGTGTGGGCTCCACTGCTTCGCGTCTTGTTTCAGGTAATTTTTCTCTTTACGATGCCTTAGAAAAAAAAATCGCGCTGGCTATGAAAAAACCGGCGGCACTGATTCTGGGAGCAGGTTATCAAGCTAATACCTCTGTGCTGGAAGCCTTATTGGATCCTGCTATTTTAAAACAAAGGGCTTTAGTTTTTTGTGACCGTCTGTGTCATGCCAGTTTACTCGCAACCACTCGTTTTGTCGCGGATGTAAAGCGATTTCAGCATAATGATCTCATTCATTTGGCAACCTTACTGAAGAAATATGCCCCAGACACACGTCCTAAGTTTATTATTGTCGAATCTATTTATAGCATGGACGGTGATGAGGTGGACTTTAATGCGTTAATTTTATTAGCTAAAAAGTACCACGCTTTTTTATATGTAGATGATGCTCATGCAGTAGGGATGGCGGGTCGCTTGGGTTATGGCAAAGCGCCTGACTATGCAGCTGATATTGATATGATCATGGGTACATTCAGCAAAGCCTTAGGCAGTTTTGGGGCTTATATTGCTTGTTCCGAGATAATGCGTGATTATCTGATTAATAAATGCAAAGGTTTTATTTATTCTACTGGCCCATCTCCTGCGGTTTTAGGTGCTATGGATGCGGCGCTGGAGCTTGTGCCGGCTATGCAAGAAGCGCGGTTACGTGTTGTAGATTATGCAGCGCGTTTACGCGCATTTTTAAGGGAAAATAACTTAGATCATGGTGCCTCTCAAACCCATATTGTTCCTTGGATTATTGGAGACACTGAAAAAACGTTAGCAATAAGTGTGTTATTACAAGAACAAGGCATTTTAGGCACGCCCATCCGCCCCCCTTCTGTGCCGGTGGGCAAAAGCCGTATCCGATTTTGTTTAACCGCCGCCCATAGTGAGGAAGATATACGGCATTTATTGGAAGTATTAAGAAGTGTTATACACTTAAACATAAAAAATAATAATTAAATAGTACTTTTTTTGGTCTTATGGTAATCTTAGCCTTAATCATCAATAACAAGGTTTAAAAGAGGAGATAAAATGCAGAATGATAATGATAATGATAATGATAATGATAATGATAATGATAGTGGTGGTGAGAAAGTGTATTATTCTGATGCTCCCCTCCCCGATTCTTCGGATGAGGATAGGGCGGCTGGTCCTCTCTCCCTGCAGCAGGGAGAGGATGAAGAGAAAGATGACCGCCCTGTTCCTCTTACCCATATCGTTTTTCTTGGGATAGTAAACGATGACTCAGAGTTCCAGGCATTAATCCGGCAGAAAGATCAATCTTCTCGAGAAAAAAGGATACTCTATTTTGTAATAAATGTGCCTCGGAATGAGCTATTTTTTAGTGTAAAATGGCCTCCGGCCTATGTAGCGGGAGGTTTTGGCCAAGAGAATAAGGGAAATTTGGAGTGGGTATACTTTCCTATTATTTGCAACTCGTTTTTTCTATCTCAGTCTCCGCTTGAGCTTAATCGTTCGTATAACATTCAACGTGACTTCGAGAACAATGGTAAGTTAAAAGCCGAAATAGAAAATTATGTGCGCTTTATAGAGGACTATAAGGAAGATGTACTGCTACGAATAAATCAGCAGCAAAAACAAGAGTTAGCACAAAGCATCCTAACTACTTTCTTTACGGAGAATGAAGAAAAAAATATTAAACAATTTTTTGGCGCGGGTATGCTTGAAGATGTTAAAAAACTAAGAACAGTTTTGTGTAAGGGTAAAGTGATCGATGGCCAAGAGCAATTGGATTTTAAGTTGGCGAATGCTGATCATGTCAGGAATTTTTCGGAACTGGTTACCGCATTAAAAGCGATGCCTTCCTTAAAGCCTTTTTCATTAGAGGCTAAGGATCATCATGCTTTCAGGGAAATTGCAGCCATAGCTAAAAAGCTGCAAAATCAGCTCCGGCTTAAAGAGCGTAATCAGTGGGGTGCTCAAGAAGAGCAATGGTTAATACGAAATAGGCTGATATCGCGTATCGTAGGTACTATTATATTGGCTGCATCTGGGATATTTGCTGGTTTTAAAGCAGGTGTCGTGGTGGGCGCGATGGCAGGCGGTGGTGTGGCGTCGGTGCCGAGTGCCATGGTTGGAGGCTGTGTAGGAGCACTCGTGGGTGGTGGTTTAGGGTTTTTTGCAGGTAATAAAATAGCGGGGTGCATGGGTGGGAGCGAGGCTAGGCGCCGCTATGCGGAAGCTGATTGTGCTGCGCGCATTGATAGAGCCGTGCGAAAAACTGGCGTCCTCCCCCGGTGGCAGTAGCGCACTGAGGAGAGAGAAAATGCAGAGTAGAGTTAAGCTATCTATTACACAAATCGTTTTTCTGGGGCCATCCCAGGATAAGAATGAGTTTGAGAAGTTAACGCAGAAGTATGATCAATTGCGCTGCGAAGAAGGAAAAATTTATTGTATAGTGGACCCAAATTCGAATCAGCCATTTTTTAGCATGAAATGGCCCAAAGAATATGTGTACGGAGGGCTTAACCAAGAAAATTTTGAGAATTTTGCTTGGATAAGCTCTGAGCAAATTCCCTTCTTAGCTAGCTTGAACGAATGTAAAGAAGAGGAGGGCAAGCTGCTACCCTGGATTATAGGAGTGATAGAAGAGCATATAGATCTCGTTCTGCAAAGAATAGAAATAGCAAAGCAAGCTAAGTGCGTCGTACGTGATTTGTTTACCGAGGAGCAAGAAGAATCTATCGAACGTTTTTTTGGTACGCACCTCCTGGATGAAGTGAAAGAGTTAAAAACCCTTTTGTGTCCTAATGATCAATGGGAGCTGAAGAATGATCCGGGAGATGCCTTGAAATTTGCAAGATTAGTTACCGCATTAAAGGCAACGCCGCCCCAAAAAATGACGCCCCACGAAGCTAGCGAGAACCCCGCAGTGCAAGAAATTGCCCATGCCGCCGCAGCCTTACGAGAATGGCTAAGATTGACGGAGGAGGATGATGGCCATCATCATAAAGATGGTGTTTATAATAGGGCTAGATGGATTAGCCGTCATAAGCTAATAGTGCGTATCATCACTTCTATTCTATTAATTGCACCGGGCGCTCTAGCTGGATTTAAAGCTGGCGCGGCGTTAGGCGCCACGGTGGGAGGGGGCGTCTTTTCAGTGCCAAGTGCTATGATTGGAGGCTGCACAGGCGCCCTTCTCGGTGGCGGGTTGGGTTTATTTGGGGGAAGATATATCTGGAAAAAACTGGCGGATAGTGAGCGAGAGTGTGGCCAGGACGTTCACTCTGCTCTCGTCGATATGGCAGTCCAAGCTGTATTGCCCCCTGCAGCATTTTAGTCTTTAATAATACCTAGGTCATTGAGTTTTCGATATAAATCGGTGCGGGGATCATCTTTTAGCTATTTCTAATTCTGATTCTGAGAATGATAACTTCATTTCCAGAAGAGGAGAAAATTGTTAAAATCTAGTAATCTTAAAAATAATATGTATAATAATTAACCTATTTAAACGAGGATCGCCTTAAGTATGCTTTCTCATCCAGGGCCAAAGCAGCCAAAGCCGGGTCAATTAGCTCATCCTGATCTGTTAGAAAGAGTGAAGGATAAATTACAGAAAGAATGCTCGAAGGCAGAAGAGAAAAATAACTTCGAAAATATTTGGACTCAATATTGTCTTGAGAGGTTTAAAGGGGCTCTACAACCTCTGCTAGAGCGGCCCATTCTGCAAAGGATTATTGAACGGCATTCGTGGTTAGCTTCTGATGCTGAGGAATCCAATCAATTTCTATCAGAGTGCCACGAACATTTTTTTAAAGAAATAATAAAATGTTGTTGGAAGGGGCACGTTAACGTCTTTTCTGTAGACGATAATTTTGTCGATGTATCGCAACTACTATCCAGTTGGATCTGCGCAATAGATTCAGATTGGATTGATAACGAAATACAAGCTTATCCCTTTCGGCTTGTCAATGTACAAAAGTTATTAACCAACCCCGACAATTACGGGAGTATGGCACAGGAGGTAGAAGAGGGTAGGCCTGTTACTCCACACTATCATTTAAATCATATTGATCTATTGCGTTTTTTACATTCTTCATCTTTTTTGAAAAATATCCTTTCTCGGATAATCCTCATGAATTATGATGGATTATCATTTCTTACAGCACCACAGGTACAAGAAATTTCTTTTATATTAGTTAATATAGGTGATCTTTCTTCATCTGGACGCACAGAATGGGTTCTTTTAGAAAAACGCGATGCAACCACATGGAATGTGCATTATCCTGATTTTTCTGGTGCGCAGGTAAAAAGTAAAATAACAGAGGAAAAATCAGCATGTTTTTTAAATCTTAACTATCAGCCTTGGAAGATTGCTCCTAGCCAACAAGATCATCGAATTGACTATCCGAACGCTCTATGGCAAGTGAATTTATTAATGAGGATATTACCTCAGGTTTCTCTTTCCGTTTCTGTTCCTAACCAGCCTAAAAAACCTCATTCTGAAAACGAGTCTTTTTTGAAGAAAGTATATACTTCTTCTGGTGATGAGGAGCTAAGCGAAAAGCAGGAAGGCAGTCATTTTTCTTTTCTAGAGAACCTACCCTCACTTTTCTTGTTGCAATATATTTTTGAGAAATGCCAACGAAATAATCAGCATCGATCTCGGATCGTATTATTATCTGAAGAGGATTTACCTTCACCCTACTTAGATTCTTTTTCTCTCTGCTACGGTGACGCTCAAAAGATTCTAAATTTATTTAGTTCCCAGGCTTTTGTTATTGAGGAAGATGGAGCGACCTTCAGGGTGAAAACAGAGATGGGTGATATATTTATTCTTGCCCTTAAATTTATCAATTACTATAGTCATTTAACTCGTTTAAAATGTATTGCTTCTTCTGTTTTTGATACACACGAAGTAAAAGAATTGTTTAGGTGTAATCCCTTTCTTCTAGAAGTTATATTCGAGCAACCTCTTACCGATCGCAAGCTAAAACCAGGGGATCCCAGGCGCCGAGTATTGGAGGAAAAACGCAGTGAATTAGAAGCTTACGTTCAAGAATGTGTGGCGCGGAATTTATTCCTGCACTCTCAAGCAAAGCAATTCATGCCTGCTATCAGCGCATCCATGGCTATTAGAAGCGAGTTATGGGAAAAAGAAGTAGGACGAGCTATTACTTTTTTCTTTATCAAATACGGGGAAAAATTTAACTCCGATGACGTTGTTCACCAGATTACTCAATCTCGTCAGCCTGGTATGGATAAGGAATTACCTTCGTATGTAAAGGATTTCTTGAATATTGCAAAAATGAGGAATAAAGGATTAGAAAGCTTTTTTAATTATCTTGCTACTCACTATGCCAAAGAATGGGAAAAAGGGCATATTGAGACATTGCCTTTATTATCTTGTACCTTAGATTTGAGTCACATTACAGCTCAGGATTTAATAACTCACATACAGAGATATTATTCCAGTCGCGAGGAGAAGCATCCTTTATTTCATTCCTTATCCATTATTTTTCCGCCCCAACCCTCAAAATCTTTTATGCATGAAAAAAAACTTATGCACGCTCTTGTTTCTGAAGAGCATAATATTTTGAGGGAAGAAAGTGTAATAAAAATTTATCATGCTGGATTACACGAAGAAGAAGCTGCGAAAGTTTTAGCTGATTTTAGTCTTCTATTCGGAAAAGGTTCTCGTGCGATTAGTTTTTGTGGCTTTAGTTCTCCTAATGTGGAGAGATATAGCATACGAGGACAATTGCGTGATTATCAAAATAGAACGAAAGAGAATAATGCGCGGAAAAAACAGGCTTTATTGAAAGCTAATACCGCTTTGCTGTATCAAAAGGCGCTGGAGCCAGGACAATCAGAAGAAAAACATGAAGAAAAAGAAGAGCATGCGAGCCCAGCGTCATTAGACTTGCTTCTCCCCAGGGAAAGGCCTCTTTTTTTTCGAAGAAGACTGCTAGACATTGAGCAGCAGCTAGAGCAAGAGCATGAACATGAGCAAGAAATGGCGCAAGAGCGTCCGCCGAAAAGAAAAGCCCGGAAAGAACAAGCCCATTACCTTGCTAATCTTCCTGAGTATGCCGAAGATGAATCGTGCTTAATCACACGGGATAATATAGAAGAAAAAATAGATAGACATACTTTATCTCAGGCTACCCAGGATTTACTAAGGGAGAAAGGATCTTTGGCCGCTCTATTTTCTGCATGGGTGGGTGAGGAAAAAGACGAAGCACATGTGATTCAAAAGATGGAGCTTACTGCTGCCCGAAAAATCTTGCAATATAGCTCGCAATTTCGAATGGGCGTGGTGAAAAGACATTTGCCTGCTGGATTTTCTCTTGCCCTCTCTACTGACGAGGCTTTAATTCTTTGTTTTTCTCAAAGACAAGAAAGAGAAGATTTAAAACCCGACTCTCAATGGAGAAAGAAAAGAAGTCCTTTTACTTTCCTTTTAGCTCCAAAAAAATCGGCTGTTATCCACTACGGAGATTTTAGGCAATTTAATTGTTTAATTACCCAGGAAGTGGAAGGACAATCTCAATCACAGATGCAAAAAACATGTTGGCATTACTTTGCAACCACCGATGCTGATACTCAAATAGCACGTCAACACGCTGAAAGAGATTTTCTTGCTTATTTAAAACACGTAGGAGCAGACCCTTTAATAGAGCCAAATGAACCTATCATTTTTATCATGCAGCATGTGGATGCAGAATGTGCGTTAGAAATATCTAAAGTCACGCTAAAAAAAATGCATGAAGATCCAGAATTTATTAAAAAATTTAATGATGAAATAAAGCAGACATGGAAGGAAATGATAGATAAACCGAAAACCCCATTAGGGGTGATGCGCGAGCCTTTATTAAATCTTAAAGAATTTTTAGATCACTTAAAAAAATGGGCAGTAGTAAAAGGAGTTTCACCTCAATTTATAGATTTCTTTTTCTCGTTAGGAGAAGAAAGTGAGGCTCTCACTCTAGAGAATTTGAAAGCGTTTGGCCAATTATCTTATCAATATGATACATCAGAGGCTAAGGATATTAAAGGAACTGTATCCTTTTTAATGATGGCCGATCAGATTTACAGCGCTTTTGGCAAAGCGTACTTCTCCGTATGGAGAAAATATTTTTTAAATATTTCTGAGAATTGGACAGAGTTCTTGGAGAAAGAAGAAATAGATGCGGTGCTTGAGAGTGTAGAGGCATTAAAAGGAAAGGATGAATGCATAGAGGCGTGGTGGAGTTTAGTAGAGACGCATTGTATCGCTACAGGCCATGCGCGTTATTCGGAATTATGGAATGCTTTTAATGAATTCCTTCAACTAATTCACGATGTCAATCTTGATTTTAGAAAAGAAGAGTTGATAAAAATTTTAAAGCAAAAAGATTTTCATGCTATCGTATTTCTAGATCGGCTCTATAGCGTTTTGGTAAATGCCGGGAGTAATGCTCAGCATATTTTAGATCACTTATCCGCAATTGATTGGCGAGAGAATGGATTTTATCATGCGAGTTGTTATGGACACCGTTATTGGGATCCCGCACTCAAATTAGAAGAGTTATATATTGGTGCAGACGAGGCTATTGATGCAGCAGAATGGCCTGCTGAAATGAATAAGGCCGGCAATGATCTTCTTGCTCATGCGCTCCGTTTTGTGAATGTCCGACTTCCACTTTCTTATGAAGATTTTATTTCTTTTAAAGGATTTATTGCTCAGCATCCGCTACTGAATTCGCCCTTGTTACGATTACTGACCGTGTGCATCGCGCTAGGCATCGATACGGTCGATAACATAAGAATTAAAAAGGCTGAGGAGATTCAAGCTCAATTAGAGCCAGATTTTATCGCATGGCTTAATAAAAATATAGCCCTCGAGGGCAAATTGATACCTCATACCCTCCGTCTTTCCCTCGATGATCTTATTATTTTGAATAGGGTTATCAAAAAGCTTAATTTAATAGATGAAATTAATCAGCATAGCCCCCATGATGCTCTACTATTTATTAATAATTGCGCGCGGGCGTTGGACTATCATCTAAATAAGAAATTATCTGAAGGTGAGGAAAGAGAAACAAAAGAAAAAGCATTAGAGCGTTTCCTTGTGCGCAATAAAATAAAACAAAGTAAATGGTTAGCTGCTTGCCCTTGGTTGTTGGAAGAGGTAGAAGGGAAGGAATGGGATTTGAGCGAAGAGGATTCTATTAAAGAATTAGAAATTTTAAGGCAACAGTTAAATTCTGTAGATTTGGCGAAAAGCCGTTATTTTCCGACTTATTCTGAGATAAAAAATATTTCTGATGCAATTATTAAATTGTATCATGAAGAAGAAAAAGAAAAAGGAGCAAATGCCCTCTCTATAAAGAAAATAAGAGAAGATTTTGTAAGGCAATTATTAGAAAAAGGATGTGTCATTACCGATCAAATGGCAGATTTTCGCAAGCTTCAAGAGGTTGATATTGCCAATGCTACTTCTCTTATTCAGGATTATAAAAATACCTTTATTTATGCCGAGCAAAACTACGTTTTGCTAAAACAATTACTGGATAACCATCTTGCTATAGAGAAAGAAGAAGAAAAAAAAGAAGAGCAAGATGATGTAAGAAAATTGGTAGAGTTATTTATACGCATAGATAATAAACCTTATTATGATGAATTAGGGCAGGTGTTGGGCCTGTTATTGCAGCATGCGAATAAGCAACCGCCTCGCTATTATTCTGTTGCGCAGTTGGTTAAAGTATTGAGCTTATTAGAGAGAGAAGAGGGAGAAAATAAACATTATCCTGTGGATATGCTAGAAGAAATTCTAGTGAGCGAAGGTAATTCAGGTTTATTGCATTCAGAGCTTGGACAGTTAACCTCTCTGCTTTGTATTCCTATTCAAAGATCTATCGCATTGATCCAAGAAATGATGCTATCTGATCAAAAATTTCCTGATCGGTATAAATCTATTTTGATTAAAATAGCGATGCAAGAGCCTTACGACCCAGAGTATTTATCCGCGGTGCGTGCCTCTATTTTATATCTGAATGGTCAAAAACAGGTTCGCCCTAAATGGTTAACTCTTCTTAGTAAATTGGCTGTTTTACGCGAAGAAGAAAAAAGAAAATACTTCAAAGAATTGGCAATTCTTCCAGAAAATTTGGAAGAAAAAAATCTTTTTGACCTTTGGCAGCGCTGTCAAATGGAATGTATTCAGTTTCTTTTAAAAGAAAATCTGGATTTTTCGAAAAAACAAAGGCTAGAAGCTATATTAAATCATAACCAAGATGAGAAAAATGTTTATATTCGCATGATTCTCATAGCCGCAGGCGCATTAGAAGTAGAAGGAATGCAAGAAGACATTCAACAAAATCTAGGATCAAGAGATTTAGAGCAATTAAAATTATTAGCAAGCTATTTTGGGGCAGGAAATAAGATTCCTATTTTCTCGCTAAAAGAATTGTTACCGCAGACGGAGTCTACCCCCGATTTAATCCATAGATTTGAATGTATCAGCCAAGGAAAGCAGGATTATAGCTACGAGGCAGCAAGTGAACAACAATTAAAACGAATTTTAAAGGGGCTAAAACGGAAAGGGGGCACTGACATTGCTTCCAAGGTAAAAAGAGAATTAGTAGGACTCTTTTTTTATGCTAATACCTATAGTCAAAATGAAGCATTATGCGCAGAATCTACCTCTATAGCACAGCTACAAGAAAAACTGAAATTAGGCAGAGCCAGTTTAAAAGCCTGTGAAAATAATCCGAAGACAAAAAAACTTAAGGCTGCCGAATTGCTCGCTTATCTACGAGCCATCATGCTGAAAAAATTAGGAAAATGGGCCAATTCCACTCAAATGTTGGATTTACTCTATGTGGCCACCCATGATGATATTAACTTGTTACATCAGATTTCTACGGGAGAAGGAAAAAGCATTGTTTCAGTAATGGCCTGTGCTTATTTCGCCTTGAATGGTTGGGCTATTGACCTATTTAGCGAAAAAGAAAGTTTATCAGAACGTGATCATGAACAATTTGTTACGTTCCTCGATGCCGTGGGCATTCGACATGTTTATCTTACAGCAGACTCGCCCGCTGAGGCTTATATGGGAAGAGTGGACGAGCAAGGGAGAGGTGCCATTCATTTTGCAACGCTTGGAGGTAGGATTTTATTTGAATTAAAGTGTCGATGGGAAGGGAAAACAGATGCGCTGAATGAGCCAAATAATCGTATGGCTTTCTTGGATGAATGCGATCGCCTTTTAAAAGAACTCTCTCGCTTTAATCTTGCAGCAAAGAGCAACTCTCCTTACAACATGGATGCGTGGGTTTACCAAGTCGTTTATTCTTATTATTTGGACACCCTTGATCCTGGAAATCCAAGGATTCCTCCCGTACCTGAGCTTTATGCGCGCTTAAAAGAACAGGCTAAAAAAGCCCCCACGGCATCGCAGTTTTTAGTAAAATATATTTCCTTACCACAAGAAAATGCGCAGGTTTGTAATGCTCTTAACCAGAAATTATTAGAACTATTAAATGCCGCCCACACCGCTTATAACTTGAGAGAAAGACGGGATTTTTGCATACGGCCTGACGTAAGAATACTTAACAATGCTTCCGTCAAAATCCGAGTAGCGAACGTCTTACTCGCTAATCAAATTAAAAAAGGGGCTATCTATAGTAATTTAGTCCAGCAATTTTTACATGTCCGGTTGAATAAAGAAGCTTCTGAAAAAGGTGAATTACCTAATTTTTTTGTTCCGCCTGTTTCTAGAATAGCATTGTCCATGACGGCAGCATATCATTTAAAAAATAACTACAAAAAATTAACTGGCTGCTCGCGTACGATGGGGACAGAAGCAGATGTTACATCTTATGAAGAAAAATATGGTATTGATCATATTATTAAATTGGTGCCGCATCAGGAAAAGAGAACAAAAAAGGAACCTACTCAATATTGCGATGATAAAGAACAGCAAATAAATGCTATTGCCGCAAGAATAATAAAGAGTATACAAACTCAGCCTATATTGATTACATGTGAAGATGATATTGCGGTAAAAGATATTGCAGATCGGCTGATTCCTGTTTTGAAAAAATGGAGATATAACCCTGCCGAACACCTTATCGTCGATACAAATGAGAGTGGAAAGAAGGAAAATGAGGTAGTATTATCCGTTGGCAACATTGGTAAAGTTACCTTGAGTGCTCGCATGGGCCGTGGAACAGATATTAAACCCTTATCTGCAGAAGGGTTGCTGGTAATGCGAACCTTTCCCTCTACTCCGGATGTGATTAAACAAGATCATGGTCGCCAAGGCCGAAATGGTGACGCCGGTACTTGCGTAGATATTATTGATTATAGCGTAGTCAAAAAAGAATATGATTCTTACGTTAAGGATATTAACCATAGTCTGCGTCTCCGGCTGATTATGGAACTCGAAAGCACGCATTTAGATGATAAAATAAAAAAACATACCAGAAAAACATTGAACGACTTAGTTCATTTGAAGAAAGGTTGCCCTGATCGAGAGAAATATTTAAGAACGCGCTCTGTTCAACGGCTTAAAGATGAAATCAAAAAAGAAAATTATCAGTATATTGAACGAAAAAATTATTTCATTTCCTGTTTAAGTCAAGCTTTTCTTGCTGTCGCAGAAAAAAATAAAGAGCATGAAGATATTGCTCAATACAAAGAAAATTGGAAGGATTTACTTAAAGATATTGATCAAGCGTGGGAAAATTGTCTGGCAAACGAAGGAGAAATGAACGAAGAACTTTATTCTTCCTTTTCGAGCCAAGTGAGCCAACTGTGGCATAATTTTCGTGCTATTTATAACGAGTCTCCTTTTCAACCAGAAGATTTTCAATCGTTATTGCGGCGTCATCCTTCTACAAAACCTCTCCGTATATTAAATAATAAAATGGCAAAAATACTTCGCTGGGGAGAAGAGAGGAAGCATAGGAAAGCAGCATTAAAAGATAGAGCAGAATTTTTATATGATGGCGAGAGTAAAGAAAATGACGAAGAGTTAGAAGCGAAATTAAATAGCGATGAGGAAAAGCAAGAAGAACTGGGAGCAGGGGAAGAATCAGAGAACGGTGATGAAGAGAAAGGAGAAGTAGGGGAAGAAGATCACTTTTCTGTTCGCCTCTATGGCACCTACCTAACCAATCAAGACTTATACTATAGGCAGAGTGATGCCAAAACAAAAGAAACGTTATATGGAAAAGAGAGCAAAGACGTAGCTGAATTATATGACCTGTTTCAAGATGAATTGAATAGACATTCTCAATGGCTTATTTCTTCAGTAGAAAAAATTTATTTTTATCATTTTTCTTGCCGTAGCATTTTAAATTGTCATCAGGTGGTCAATACACCGGCAATGGTCCATGTGCAAAAATTTTTAGACCAGGCAGTATTTCAACAACCCCCTCAATTATCTAACCTAGTCCTCCAGAAAAATTCTTTTTTATTAAACTTCTTTATTAAATTTTTTAAAGAATATTCTCCGGATCAGGAGAATAGATCCCTTTTTCTCATTGAAGCTTTCACGCGAGCAGTGCAAGATACTGTCAAGAATGAAGAAGATTTAGAAAAAGTAAAATATTTTTTCGAAAACTACTTTATTTTTTGTAAATTTTTTCTTTCTCCCCTACTAGCAACCACTGAAGTTGATATGAAATATCTCCTTTCTAGGCTTTGCCATATTCCCGAGGCACGATATATTTTTGAAGGATTAGAAGGGTATCTTACACCGAACCGCTACGAAATTTTAGGCTCTTTTCCTAGTATTATGGTATCTTTTATCACTGTGGCTTTTTCTCAAAGAGAAAATGGCTTTTTTTTGCCGGATATCCAAAAGTTAAGCCACTGGGATGTAGTACTTCAAGATGCATTATGGAAATTCTTAGCAGAACATTCTTCTGTGGGTGCTCCTTTAGTGCAAGAAGAATATGATATATTTATTCAATTATTCTCTTTTCCTATGGATGAAGAGCAACGAGCGAATCTCATAGATTTATTGAAATTATCTCGTCTTATTCGTTTAAATTATATTAATCTCTTATTTAAACCCTCACAGAAATTAGATAAACAAATAATAAATCAATTGCTACAATCACAGCAGAGTTTTAAAGATTTTATTTCTAGCAGAATAAAAGATAATGATAATTTTCCGCTAGATCTCCCAGAGTATCATAGCCTGTTTGCCTTATTTGAAAACATGGCGCTAGCAAGAAGCTATTTATTTTTTAATCAAGCTAAAGACTTCGATCAACTGGATATAGAAGCTTTGCATCAAATAGAACGTACTTTTCCCTCTTGGGGCAATCAAGAAATATTTTGGAATATTCTACGTATTCGCCGCGGTTCTTTATTAAAAGAACAATTTGCTGCTTTTATCAATTTATTCCCTAACGATGAGGCAGATCAAAAATCTTGTCTTATCCATTTATTAAACTTACCTCCTTTTATCCGTTTAGAGGATATTAATCAATTTTTTCTCCCTCCTGAGAAATTGGCTTCCCAAAAAACAGTCCAACTTTTCCAGTCCGTTGAGACTTTTAAAAAATTTCTTGCTAGTAGAAAAATTGGAGATCATGATTTTTCACACGAGAACCCTGTTCATCAAAATCTATTTAATTTATTTAAGAGTATGCCGCTAGAACGAAGCCAAATGTTTTTTGCGCAAGCCAAAGACTTTGATCACTTCGATGGGGAGACACTCTCTACCTTAAATCGTATTTTTTCCTCTCTAGAGAATCAAGAAATAGTATGGAATATTTTACGTAAACGCGTTTCTTTACCCATGCTCAAAAAAGAATGTGATATTTTTATCAATTTATTCTGTGATGAACAAGATCAAATTCAAAAAATTTATCTCCAGGATTTACTAGAGCTACCTTCTTTTATCCGCTTAGAAGATATTAACTCCTTCTTCCCGCCTCCGCAGAAATTAGATAAACGAAAAACCCTCCAACTCCTCAGATCAGTTAAGAGTTTTAAAGACTTTCTTTCTACTAGAAACATTGAAGAAGATGCTTTTTCCCATGCAGACGCGGCGCATCAAAATCTACTTAATTTATTTAAGAGCATGCCCCTAGAAAGAAGCGAAATATTTTTTGAGCACGCGAAAAACTTTGCTAGCCTGGATGAAGGTACATTGAGGAAAATAAATCGTATGTTTCATCCCATGAATAATCGATATGCAGCGGCTGGTAGAGCAGAGGAAAAAGTGGATGGGAATTTATTAAGAACAAGTTTTGAAATGATTGATAGAATCATTACGAAAAAAGAAAATCATCCTACCCTAGAGAGAGTAATTTTCTATTATACCACACGCGCATCATTGTCTACGGACCTTAATGAAGCCGTTAGAACAATGCTTTCAAAGATTGAAAAATTTGATAAAACAGCCGAAGATTTTTATTCTAAGGAGTATTTTACAGATTTTGATGAGCAAAAAGATGATCGTCGAGCCATAGCACGTTATTTTATAGATGATCTACTTGATCCTAGAAAAAAAGAAGCATGGTTTCGGGGTTATAAAAAGTTTGCTTTGAATTTTTCTAAACTGCCTGAAGAGTTTGATAATTATAATTCACAGCAACGTTCACTCGCCAGTCGAGAGCATCATAAAAAGCTTATTCTTATGGTAGAAGAAATTAAAGCAATTAACCAACCTCTCTGCGAATCAAAAGAAGAAAAAGAAGAGAAAAGAGGGGAAGAAAAACATGATATGGAGGATAAGGATAAAAAATGGAATGAATATATCGAAAAACAAAAAAAATATTACCATGGTCTTTGGTTTTCTGTTAATTCTACTCGTCGAGCCCAAGCAGAAAAATTATTTAATGGGTTGAATGAGCGTAGGACATTTTTTGAAAAACTAAAAGTAATTACCGATATGCAAGAAGAGATATTAAGGAGCGATAAACAAAGTGATGAAAAAGAGCTCCCTGTATGGAAATTTATATGGGGAAAGCGGAATAAAAAAGGGTATAGCCGTCTACTTGATGTAAGTGTGAGTATGTTGGCCACGCTGGTTTCCCAGGAATTTTTACCGAATTTTGATGCTTTTTCAAGAGAAGAAAGAGAACAACTGGATAGGATTTTTAAAAATCAATTTGAGTTTACTTTCAATATATTAAAAGATCGATTAAAAGATAAATTGCCTCCAAACAACATTTTATACCAGCTAAATTCTCCTGAGCATCGTGAGGAATTGATTTCAGAGTTAAAACAAATACGACAAGATACTCCCACATATTTACATTATTTATTTGATCAGCTAGAGTGTTTTGATCTAATTTATGCTGAGCAAGAGGCTGTGAAACGTGCTGAGCGACACATGGGATTCCAACCCCTATCTCTTGGGGAGTTTGAAGCATATATTCCCCCCCAATAGAATGAAAGATTTTAATATCATTCTAAATCGCTATTTCTCTTCTCTTAGCCGGGGGGGCTTGGGCCCGCGTGTTGTAAAAAGTCCTGCATTTCCCGAGTGTGTTGTGCTCTCTCAAGCTTGGCTATTTTTTCTTGTTTTTCTAATTCCTTGTGTTTTTTAAAGAAATCAAACGCTACGCTACCGGCGGAATAAACAGCAGACGTAACAGCGATAGGCAAGGCAAGCGGAGGAAAAGCAGCGGATACAATGGTGCAAATAGCTGATTTAGCTAATTTCCCTTGAACTTCAGGATCTTTTACTGCTTCTTGGGCATGCGCATATTTATCTGATAAGCTCGTTGCCGGAGCTACTTCGCTAATATTGTGTAGCCCAGGCATATGACGTACTATGGATCGCTCTTCTTCCACTTTGGTTTGCTCTTGTTGATCCGCTGCGGCATTTAAAGCAGCCTCCGCCGCCGGAGTAATCCCTTTTTCTGCTCCCGTGGGATGACGTAGTACTTCTAAAGCTTCTTTGGAAGGCAGGGGGATGACGTGGGGTAAAGGGCTTGCCACTACAATAGATGCGCCTTGCAAAGCAGAACTGAGATAAAGCGCATTTTTTTTATCGGATAAGCTCGTCATCAACTCACGATGATGATCGCGAAATTTTCTAATACTATCTTGCAATTCTGTTATCTGATTTTTTGAATTCTCATCCACATGTATAGAAATGCGATCCAGTATCCGTAGAGCATCTTTTGCATAGAGGGTAATGTCTTTTTTCGAAGTAGCTGTTCGCATGCGATCTATGACTTGGCCTAGGAAAATAATTTCTTCCGTAATATGAGGATAACCTCTTAATCTCAGGGGAAGTACAGCTTTTTCAAATACCTTAAAATTTTCAATCAAAGTTTGAATATTCTGGATTTCTATTTTTACTTTTTCTTGGAAATCAATAAATTCCTTTTGTTCTGGCGATCTTTTAGCAGTTATGGCCATCACTTCCGCTTGTAAAAGAGTATTAAATAATCTTGCTGCTTCCGGATCCGCAGAAAAAATATCTTCGCCTTTTATCTTCGCCATGTCTTGATATATTTCTCTCGTTTCTTTTTGCCGAGAGACATGATCATGTTCAGGCTTGATAGCAACGATAAAATGAGCATAATAGGCTGCAAGCGCATGAAGAGGATGTGTCGCTTCCTTTTTTATAAGAGAATGATACGCATCAAAAATGGTGTTAGGCACTTCTTTTTCCTGGTTGTGAATAATAATCACTTTAGGAAACCATCCCAACATTGCAAATTCTTTTTGTAATAAAAAACCTTTAATTTCTTCAATAGCTTCTCTTGCTTGTTGGTGGGCTGCTAAGCTGATGGGCGGGGCTACCTCATGATCTCTTGCCATGATTCCCTCCTCTTAAGATGGATAGAAAGTCATCTATAAGAGTAGGTATAGTAGATATTTGACAGAATTCCATATAAATGTATAAAACATATTCTAATTAATTGTATTTGAGGAAATTGTTTTAAGAGGGGTTAGGAGGGGCAGCCACTTATTTTTTGACAAATAAAGCCGGAAACTGAAATTTCTTCCATTATCTATTGTCCGTGGTACACTACTCGGACCGTTACAGGGCGATGCCCTCTATTTTTATTGAATTTAGTCATAGGGTGGCCCTCTTTGTAACGTTTTTTTTCTTAATTAAAGGTCATAAGATTATGTCAACAAAGCGTGAAAAAGGTACAGTCAAGTGGTTTGATAGTGGAAAAGGATTTGGTTTTATTGCAAGAGACGGTGGTGAAGATGTATTTGTTCATTTCCGCGCTATTCGTGGCGATGGTTACCGCTCTTTAGAAGAAGGTCAACTTGTTACATTCCTAGTAACACAAGGCCAAAAAGGTCCCCAAGCAGAAGATGTTGCTGTTAGCGAAGAATAAACCGTCGTAAGTCGATCTATTTTTTTATGGTTTGAGGGAGAGAAGATTTTTCTATTTTCTCTCCCTTATTTTCCCCTCCCCAATTGCACCCGCGAGTTTTCATAGTAAACCCTCATGGCCTTCTCTCCCCCCACCGCACTATCATTGACACAGTATTATCGAATCAATAGACTACTTTTTTAAAATTGTTTTTAACACTATTCAATCAAGAGTATGCGCGCATGATGGAAAAAATAAATAATCTTGTGACCAAAATTAAACAAGAAAAACCTTTAATACTTAATTTAACTAATTATGTCACCATGGATTTTGTTGCGAATGGTTTATGCTGTTTGGGAGCCTCGCCTGTGATGAGCTATGCAGAACAAGAGATGGAAGATTTAATTCCTATGGCAAAAGCCGTGGTGCTGAATCCAGGTACCTTAGATGAGCATTTCATTGCACTTTGCACTCATGCTTGCAAAATAGCCAATCAACACCATATTCCCCTTATTTTAGATCCTGTGGGTGCGGGTGCAACTTCCTATCGCACTCAAATTTCATTAAAATGGCTGACCGATTTTAATATTGCCATTGTGCGGGGTAATGCCAGTGAAATAATGGCATTGGCAGGTGCGGCGGGCATCACTACAAAAGGTGTAGACAGCACCACTGCAGTTTCTGAAGCGATTTCTAGCGCAAAAATGCTAGCAGAAAAAAAAGGAGTCACTGTCGTTATTAGCGGCAAGACTGATGTGATCGTAGATGATAAACAAATCATGCAATTCGAAAGAGGTTCACCAATGATGCCTAGGGTCATTGGCACCGGTTGCTTATTATCGGCTGTGGTGGGTGCGTTTCATGCAGTGGAAGAAAATTGTTTTACTGCTGCAGCCGCTGCTACTTTATTCTATGGCTTATGCGGTGAGAAGGCAGCAGAACAGGCAGCTGCTCCAGGTTCATTCCGTACCGCCTTCTTAGATGTTTTATACTCATTTTGAATATTAGTAGGATGAGAAAATGAAAACCCCCGCTTGCGTCGCCACTATTGCCGGCACCGACCCTTCTGGTGGTGCAGGTATTCAAGCAGATATTAAAGCTATTTCTGCTACGGGTTGTTATGCAGCCTCTATTATCACTGCTCTCCTTGCGCAAAATACTCAAGGAGTACAAGCTATTCAAGAAGTTCCCCCCGACATGATCACTAAACAAATAGATTCTGTTTTTAGTGATTTAACTATTCGTGGCGTGAAAATTGGTATGTTACATAATAAAGCGGTGATTGATGTAGTAGTAGAGGCATTAAAAAAATATCAACCCCCTTTTATTGTGCTCGATCCGGTGATGGTCGCAAAAAATGGCTGCCCCTTGCTTGATTTAAATGTCGTAAACTATCTTAAAAATAGGCTATTTCCACTCGTGACCTTGATCACCCCTAATTTATTTGAAGCAGAAAAAATAGTAGAAAGAAAAATAGAAAATACCGAGGCTATGGCCTCAGCAGCAATGGAAATAGGCCACCAATTTAATATTCATGTTTTAATAAAAGGCGGCCATTTATCCACTTCTCATTCCTCTGATGTACTATATATCCCTTCAGAACAGAAAAATAATTGGTTCCATGCAGAGCGCATTCATAGTAAAAACACCCACGGCACAGGCTGCACTTTATCAGCCGCCCTGGCATCTTATCTCGCGCAAGATTATCCCTTGCCCGCCGCCGTGCAGGCAGCCAAAGATTATCTTACTCAAGCCCTTGCAATGGGAAGTACGCAAAACCTAGGCAAAGGCCACGGGCCCGTCGATCATTTTTATTTTCTGCGAGAAGGGGAATAATCCCTAACAAAAGAAAAAAGAGAGCTAAGAAATAAAAAATCAAGGATAATACCGAAAATTTGGGTTTTTTAAATTGAGTACAGAGGAGGGTAAAATGGACGCGAGAAATAACCAGGTCCTTATTAACAGAGTATTTTTTATTGGAAGCGCTGACAATGAGGAGGGTTTTAGTAAATTAATGAGCCAGTATCCTCCATCGCGACGCGACCCCGGAACGCTTTACATTATCACGTGGCGCGGGCGCGGTTTTAATTTTACGCCTTATTTTAATTTCCACTGGCCGGCTGATCTCTACAGTGCAGAGGAGGATGAGTGGACCACAGATGAGGACAACGTGCTGCAGTGGTTAGACCTCCCTCGGCGGCAGCAGGGGTTTGAATTAAGTGATTCTTCTCCTTCCAGCGTGCATTTTATTCAGATAAATCAGGCTATAGCGCCTCTTATAGCGGAGCGTCAACAAATCGTAAAGGGGGCCCCGCTAATCATAAGCCAGGATTTTTCTGAGGAGGAACAAAAGAGAATTAAAAAATTTTTCGGCAAAAAAATGTGGGCTTCTTTAAAAGAGTTAAGAACGATTTTGTTTAATGGTGAATGCCGAGATGGCACGGAGTTTCTCTCTTTTAAGCAAGTTAATTATGATACGCTCGTGCATTTTTTCGACTTCGTAAGTGCATTAAAGAAAATGCCTGAGGAGGGAGAGATACACCTAATGAACTCAGCAGATATTGCTGGAGATGCGGCCCTCCAAGAGATCGCAGAATCAGCAAAAGTCTTGCATGAACATCTTAAACTCGGCCGCTATCCAGGGGATAAAGGGTTAAAGATAAAGAGGCTCTGCGCGCGTATTGTAGTAGCCATTCTAGGGGCTATACCGGGTGCGCTAGCGGGGTTTAAAGCCGGCGCTGCTGTAGGCGCCTGGGCAGGAGGAGGCGTGTTTTCGGTGCCTAGTGCCCTCATTGGAGGCGGTGTGGGTGCGCTGGTAGGTGGCCTTGGGGGCGGCGGTTTAGGGTTTTTTGCCGGTACTCGCATCGCAAATTATTCCACCAACCGCTATCTGGAGAATGATCATTCTGCCGCTATCGACGCTGCCGTGGCAAAAACCGGTGCGGTGCCCTCCTCCCAAAGAAGATTGTCCTCGGGTAGTTCCTAAGAGTTTATGAGTCCCGACCTTCACCCACGGCGCGTTTTTTGCGCGCCGGCGCATCATTTTTATTTTCGAAGAGCGTAAGGCTATAAAATAAAAAATAAAATAAAACAGTTGCTAAAACATAAGAAATCCCGGATAATGATTAAAATTTGCTCTATTTAACCTTATAAAGAGGAGTAAGAAGATGGATGCGAGAAATAGCCCAACTAGCCCAGATGAACTGCGTTCTGCACTTCTTATTAAAAGAGTATGTTTTATTAACGAAGCAAAAGATTATTCCGAGTTTGAGCGCTTAATTAGGCCATATCCTCAATCGATGCAAGAGTCCAATACGCTATATATCCTACACGCTCAGAACTCGATGGGGCATGGGTTCCACTCTCCTTCTCTTCCTTCTTTTAGCATCCGCTGGCCTACTTATCTGGCTGCACGCGAGGAGGAAGAGAATTGGCTAGGAGTAACCCCTGAAACAGCAGAAGCAATGCGAGGCGGCAACGATCCCTACTACTTTAAAAAGTTATACCAGCAGGGGACGCTCTGCCCTGCGGAGGGCGACTGGTCTAAGATGGACAGGGAAGTACGGGAAGCCGTGGCTCATGCACAGAAGGTGATAAATGAAACGGCACAGATTAGGAATGAAAAAGTAGTAGCGGCCCGAGAAAATGTACAAGCATTTTCTATCGATATGTCAATACAAGAAAATATTACTCGTTTGTTTGGTGCCAACATGCTGGCTTCAGTGAAAGAATTAAGATCGGTTTTGTTTAATGGCGACAGACAAGGGCAGGAGGAGCGGCTTGATTTTTCTAAAACTAATTTTAGTACTCTTATGTATTTTTCCGAGTTAGTAGATGCATTAAAACAAACTCCTGCCAAAGGAATAACAGAGGTAGCTCTGCAGGAGCAGAAGCAATTAGAAGAAATTGCAAGGGCAGCAGAAAAATTAAAGCACCATCTGGAGCTTGGCCACTATCCCGAAGATGAAGGGCTAGAGATAAAAAGGCTGATAGGACGTATCATCATTGCGATTGCAGGGGCTGTTTACGGCGCAGCATTTAGTTTTAAAGCTGTTGCGGCGCTCGGTGCTATGGTGGGAGGCGGGGTGCTGCTTGCTCCTGCTGCGGTGATAGGAGGGTGCGCAGGACTGCTGCTGGGAGGAGGATTAGGGTTTTTTGGGGGTAATAAATTGGCTAATCGTCTTTCTACACGCTGTGCTGAAGATTATCATGGGTCGATCATTGATACTGCAGTAAAACGGGCAGGAGTCCTCCCGCGCCCGGTTGACTAAGAAAGCTATCTGTGGCCAATCTTTTACTTAGGGGTTTAAAATGGCAGTTTGTATATTTTCCGCAATAATTTTATGTACGGCCGTGGTAGGGTGCTTGGCATTATAAAATAAATAGCCGCTGCATACAGGGTCTGCTTTGTTATCTGCACAACTCTCGCTTACATTTTTTAAATTATATTGATCGGGTTTTGAAATGATATTATCGAGTAAGGCTCCCATTTGTAAAACAGGTGAAGGCGGTAATTGCGAATGCAATTTTGTATTAAAATCTTTTGACATCTGGCTAATGCTTTCTACAAATTTCTCTTTTCCATAAAAAGTTTTTAATCCCCAATCATTCACATTACGCACAGCAGGCACCTTCGCTAAGTTCGGTAAATCCAAAATATAAATCCTCTCGGGTTTGACGCCAGCATCAATTAATTTATTTTTTGCTGCCATGATATTGTCCACGGCTTGTTGTTCTACTTTTTCTAATTGTTCTTTTGAAGGCAAATAAAATCGTTCAATGAACAACTTTTTCATAAAACTATGGCTCATATAAGCCGTATAGTAATTAAGTAAATCATTCGCGCCTGACCAAATAAAAAATATGCTTTGTGAGCTTGGGGCATGCTGGACCTCATTTAAATAAATATCGATTTGTTTTAGAAGCCCGGGCACACAGGTGCTGGTTGTTTCTCCTAGCTGATTTTTAATTCGTCCTGGTTGAGCACAGCGCAGGTTAATGGAAGGAGCAGGCGTATTTTTCTGCGGCCAATCTGCATTCAAATAAGAGTTGCCTGTGTTGGCGCTGGCATACGCATAGCTAATACTATCATTAAAAGCAGACAAACCAGGCTGGTTTGAAGAGTAGACTGGCTTTTGTAGTAGGCTTTCCACTAAATAATTGACCCACATATATTTACGATTTTGTTCATTGGGATTAGTAATAGGCGTGCCGATGGTATATGCTGTTTTATTCTCATCCATGGCAATCCAGGTATTGTTACCGATGTCGCTTAAGCTATCACCAAAAAAAACGATATTAGTAATCGGCCCTGCATGAGCTAAGACAGTGTTAACCAGGCTCGAAAAAAAAGCGATAAAAAAAATTGTTTTTTTGTAATTCAAATGAAGCCCGCTCTTGCTCAAACTGCCATCATAATTTATTTTTTTCTGTCCAACACTGTTGCTAGCAGCAATACTAAAAATATAAAGAGAAAAAAAACGAAACAAACTTGTGCAACCGCGCTACTGGCAGCCGCCACTCCACTAAATCCTAAGGTGCCTGAAATAATTGAGATAATAAAAAATACAAAAGCCCAATATAACATATTTTTTCTCCTGTGTTTTTAGAATCTATTAGCAATTCTACTATGCCGGCTGTAACGCTCTGATTTTCTGCGCTCCGATGCTCATTGACTCGCATGTCAACTGCGCTTCGGTGCTCAAAAATCAGAGCGTTCCACCTCGGCCTAGCGAATTGCCCTGTGCTCTACTATGCCGGACACAACACTTTGATTTTCTGCGCGCCTTCTGCGCAGATCGTAGCTAGCTAGGAGAATGCCTTTATTAGGAAATTCTCCATAAAAATGGTAACATAGAAAACTCTCGCCTAAAAGGAGCATAAAATGTTTAAATATGTACTGGCATGGTTATTAGGTATTCCTTTAGGAACTTTACTATTAATTTATTTAGTGTCACATTTATTTTAAAGGAGAATTTCATGAGCAATGAAAACATAACACATACGAATGAATGTCAATGTCTGGCGTGGAAGCCCATTTTTGCAGGCGCTTTGGTTGCCACCGGCCTGGCATTTTTGCTTAATTTATTCAGCACGGCCATAGGGCTCACTGCCTTTACTATCAATAGTGAAGGAGCTGAATCTATTGTGCTAGGCGGATTATTAGGAGCAGGTGTGGCTATGGTCGTTTCTCTTTTCGCTGCAGGATGGCTAACAGGTTATTTAGGCCAGCGTCATTGTAATAAACGGCATCTCGGCGCTTTATATGGTTTTTTAGCGTGGTGCTTAGCCTTAATATTCGCTATTTTTCTTGCCAGTCACGCTCAAGAATACCTTTCTTTTTACGGCCATTTTCTTTCGGGCACAACAGATATCATCCAAGCTAATCCTGTGACCTCCTCAAGCCATCTCGCGGTAGCCGTAAGTGATGTGTCTGCAAAGAAACTAGTGATTAGCACTTATATTATTTTTAGTTTATTTTTTCTAGGTGCGTTTGCTTGCAGTTTAGGAGGTCATTGCGGAATGCGGTATGTTTGTAAGAAAGATGTTTCTTGTAAGACTTACTAAGAATGACTTTATACTTACTACCTTTATTTTCCCTATCGCTTCTCATCGGTGCTCCCGCTGAGAAGCGTGTTTCTTTATAAGTATCGTGCTCACCCACCCTATATAGAAAAAATCTCTTTAATTTTTTGGAGTCCAAGAATGCCTGTAAAACATAAAAAAAAATCTCACCGACGTGGAATAGTAAATCCCCCTAACGAACAAGAAGAGATAGCAAGGCAAGTTAGCCAAGGCATAGAAAAAATTCAGGATCTATCTCCTGCTTTACTTTTGCGGACCTCTGAGAGATTCCTTCAAAACGTAGAAAACCCGTCTCTTAGGCGGGATGCATTGCCTGCTTATGTGGATAGCATTTTTGCAGCTCATGCCGCTGCTTTACTTTTTCATTATGAGGGAGTGAAGCGAGACAATACAACTATTTTCACTTCTTCCTTTTTTGAAGCTTCGCTTCAAAAAATGAAATCTTATGGAGTATTGTTGAGGCAAGCAGGCCAGCCTCATGTAATGAAATTCTTAAAGGAATTTCCACGTGTTTTCTCGTCATTAAATTATTCTTCTTCTGAAATAGTGGCGAGTCACGCCAATGTACTGATAGAAATTTATTTAAATGATGTGATTGAAATTGTTTTTGATGCGGAAAAATACCGACACTCCTTAGGTCTTCCCTCAATTTTTCCTAAAAAAATCTTAGGTGATGGCGTTTTTGAGAATAAAGAGCGTTATGCAACAGCGGTAATAGATGAGTTCAAAAAAATTATTCATTACTTAGCTATTTCAGAAGAGTTACAGTTTATGATTGATCCCCTGAGGGAGAAACTAACAACCGTCATAAGGGAAGCACTGCAAGTAGCATATCAAACAAAAAATAAGCATTATGAAATCATAATCAACATAGTTAATAGCGATCTTCTTCGCTTAATCGGTAATGAAAATATTTCTATTCCAGTTGTTCATGCGCTGAGAAAATTAGGCATGTTTGCTGAGGCTACTAATTTTGATAATAGAAGAGAGGGCGTTGAGGAGCAAGTATCTACGGCCGAAGACATCCACAATTTAATAATAGGCTACCTAGGGCCAATTTAAAATAAATGAAAAAATAGAGGAAGCGGATAATTTTGCTTTTCTTAAAACTAAGTTGCTTTTATACCCAAAGTTTCTCTCTGCCGTTCTAAGCGGGGTTGATTTTCAGCGGACGCGGTAGAGAAAAGGGGAGCCGTATTTTTTAACGCAGCTCTAGAACATTTTTCAACCCCTATGGATTTGAATATTGAATAAGTATCACTACTCTTTTTTCTTCGAATTTTTGATAATTTACGTATTGCTTTTAGAATTCGTCTAACGGGGAATACAATAATTTGCTCTATTTTTTTAGGGAAGCGAAACCATTCTTCCCAATATTTCTTCTTTTTCATTTGGATGATATCCAACTCACTCAATTCTGCGCCTGTTGCCATGCGGAGAGGATTATTACGAGTAAATTTTAGAAATGCTTCATATTCACGGTTCATTTCTTCTAAAGACGCAATTAAGGCTTCAACTTTTTTTATGCGAATAGATAAATTTTCTTTGCCCCACTGGTTCCTGATAAGCAAAAGTTCGAGATGCTTTATGCAATCTGTATTTGGTCGGGTTTGGTCTTGGAGAGTGTTAAGCGTACCTATTTTGTAAATGATACCTCGATAATGATAATGATGATAATTGCGTGCTTGCTTAAATGCAGGCAGCGATTTTTTTTCCACTCCATAGACAGGTTGCATACGCTTTACCTTCTTTTGTCACAACTACTATTATAAATCTTTGACAAAAGAATGAGGGCTTGCTTCCATTATTTATTTTTGATCCAGCTATCAACAAGTTAATTTATTTTTTCTATGAAATGGTTATTTTCCTACAAGATTTTCATGTAATCTCTCTTGAATATGAGAGCAACTCTAAGGATAGGGTGGGAAATGTTATTCCCATCATTTTAAAAGGAGTTGTTAATATGCGATCATATGGAGCGATTCAGACTAGTTTTTGGGGCAATGTAGAGGCCCAACAGTTATCAGATCAAGCCAAACTTTTAATAGCTTATTTACTCACCGGCCCCCATACTACTATGCTAGGCTGCTTTCGCTTGCCGAAGGGCTATATTGAAAGTGATTTGCAGTGGGAGCGAGATAAATCAGAGAGTGCACTCAGTGAATTGTCTAGGAATAATTTTGTTAGTTATGATGATTCTTCAGGCTGGCTACTCATTCAGAATTTTTTAAGATTTAATCCCATTTGCAATCCGCGCCAAGGTGTTTGCATTCAACGATTATTTTCTGTAGTACCCCCTCATCTCGCATTATGGAAACCCTTAATTAACAGTTTATTGACCCATGGCAAGCATTTGTTATCCACATTCACTGACCATTTAAAGACATTGCAGGATAGCGGAGATACGGTTAAAAAAGAAGATGTCACAGATCAGGAACAGGAAGAGGAACAGGAACAGGAACAGAATAAAAAGAAAGAGGAGCTTGAGGAAAAAAATTTGATGATAGAAAAAGAATCGAAATCGACGTACGCTATGCAAGCGTTAGAAGTTCTTAATTTTTTAAATAACAAAACAGGATGTTCTTACCGGCCTGTAGACAATAATTTAAAATGGATCATAGGACGATTGCACGCCGGGGCATCGGTGAAAGACTGTTGCCAAGTTATCGCAAAAAAAACCCGCGAATGGCATGCTAATCCTAAAATGGCAGAATTTTTGCGTCCAGCCACTTTATTTCATCCGAGCAAGTTTGATCAATACGTAGGTCAATTGATTGTACCTCAAGAGGTAGCTCAACATGGATAATATCATTTGCTTGGAATGCGATTATCCTTTATTGCCTCATGCGCAGGTTTGTGCATGTGGTTGGCGAAAAAAGGAGGAAATAAAAAAGATGGATTATCGTTGTGCGTATGTCGTGCAGGAAAAACGTTGTAGAGCAGAAGGGCGAATTTCTCGTAGCATTAAGGCTAAAGGAAATTGGTATTGTTTACAACATTGGAATATCTACTAAAAAAGGAGAAAATGTATGTCTGAATATTATTCGATTAAACGTTTTAGTGAGTTAGCAGATGTCACAAGCGATACGTTGCGTTATTACGATAAAATTGGGCTACTCAAACCCACCAAAAAATCGCCTCGATCTTATCGTCTTTACACCAAACAGGATTTAGCCCAATTACAGCAAATCACAACACTACGTTATCTGGGATTTTCAATTGAGCAAATGAAACAAGTGTTGTCTAATCGTTCTCTGGATATTAAACAATCCTTGCAAGTGCAAGAAATGATTATGCGGGAAAAATCTAAACATCTTGAGGAGGCAGCACAGCTGATTAAACGTCTCATTGAAAACTTAGATCAAAGTAATTTGATTGACTGGAACATCCAGTCTAAGGTCATTGAAGTGTTGAAATTACAAGAAGCGGGTAAAAATGAGTGGTATAAAATTTTTTTAACATCGAAAGAACAAAAAGAATTTCAAGCTCTCTCGCAAAAGCAGACACCTGAGTATTGGGAGGATTATCGAGCGCGTTGGTCGACGCTCTTTAACGATATTCAAGCGCATTTAACAACAGATCCAGAAAGCGATATCGGTTTGCAATTTGCAAAACGTTGGTTTGATTTAGTGAATGAAGTGTATGCGGACAATCGCGCATTAGGCAATAAATTATGGGAAGGTTATAAGGCAGGTGTTATTGGCGATTCTGCGCTGCCTTATCAAGCAGAAGTGATTGAGTACATGGCAAAGGCTAAAAAGAAATATAAGGAGATGCAATCAACAGATTCATTTTAAACCCAAGGAGATGAGCATGGATATCACGCCTATTGCTTATATTATTGTGAAATTGGCCCCGCTGCTAGGCAGTATGATAGCGGGGCCGGGGGGGATTATTCTGTGTGGCTGGATTTCTTCGGTTTTTAGTAGTGAGATAAACCAATCGGATATGGTGGGAGTGGGGATTAAAATGATAGCTCTGCTAGCACATATCAATTTATTCTGGAATGCTTCTACAATTTATTATTAAGATATACTCTATTTGAGTAAAATTATTCAATGCGAATTCTGACATTGCTGATTTTTATTCTCTATTTTTTAAGCCATGTGATATTATTGCGCAATAATTCGATTGCAAATAAGGGTTCAGGGTAGCTGGCTTAAAACGCCAAGCCAGCCAAATATAAGGCTGTGAGCATTTATTAATGAGGAAGGGGTAGGTGCCATGCAGAGTAATAATCCAATAGAACAAGCTATTAACTATTTTCTTTCTCAATACGACGAGGTATTAGGAGCGGAGGGTTACCCTCGAGAGGGTAGCTTACGAACAAATCCTACATTAGAAAATATTATTAAGGAGGCTATTTCTGACAAATCTTTTATTGCTACACGTGTTTTTGTAAAAATATGTTTTGTTGATAGCACTGCTAAAGAGCAGGGAATAGCAATTACTTTTCTAGATCAACTCAAAAAATACTTGAATGAGAAAGTTATCCTAAAGATACACGCTCTCACCCTGTTTTTTGAGTCTTATGAGCAAGCTCTAAAAGGGAATCAAAGCTCGCATGAAAATTTAGATTTAAATAAAATAAATATTTTTAATCTTGATCTTAAAAACTTAATAGACACTGTTCTTCTTGCACAGTATGAAGCGGATGACCCGTTATACCCCACTTTTAACTCATTCATGGAAAGTCCATCAATAAGCGAACAAATAAAAGCTATTTTTGCGGAGTATACACAAAAAAAAGTAATAGCAGATCAAGCCTCACAAGCAGGAGCTCGTTTTTTTGAATTGTATAATCAACTCTTAGGAGGGGAGCCTCGAGCGAGGAGCCTCCAAAGTGATCATTCTAATTTACAACAAATTATAGATGCTGTTATTGAAGAACAAAATTCGGATAGCCCATTAAAAAAAGCATTTAACCAATTTTTTATGACTATCCCACAGCCTGAAGTAGCAGACTTTATCCATACATTTTATTTAGCCAGGCTTCACAAGAAAAAACTCCGATCACAAGCAGAAGAAGAAAAGGAGCCTAATCTAGAGCAAAAGGCTATTAATTATTTTCTTGAAAAATACAATATTCACGGTCGTTGCGCTCCTAAAATTTCCCCCTTACAAGGTAAAAAAAGTATAACAGTAGAGCAAATTATGCAGGAAATTGCTATAGAGAAGAGATTTTTTCTGCGCGCCACTTTGGTAGACATATGTTTTCCTATCACGCCCCATAAACCGCTAGAAGAGAGTTACTCGAATTTTTTGCAAAAAAAATTAATGGAAAAAGATTTTGCAGAATGGCTACGAATAAAAACAGGGGTTGATTTTTTAAAGCGCTATGATAGGGCATTGAAACAAAAAGACAACCAGTTGCGCTTAAGAGCCTGGGAAAAGGCGAATTTTTACAATATAACGCCCGAGCAAATAGTAGATCATGCTATCGAAAAGCCGGACACCTTATTCTTCGAAGTTTTTCAAAGAGAATACTTAAATGATGAACCAGAAGGAGAGATCGGGGAGGAGCAATCTCCAGCAGACTCGGAGGTAAGAGATTTTTTTAAGCGGTTATATCATCTTCGTAGACTCCAAAAAACATTGCAACTACCACTACAAAATAGAGAAGCTGAAGAAAAAAAGGAAGAAGAGGAATTTAGATCAATAGATCAGCAGCAAATCATCACGGAAATATTAGAAGAGTATGATGAAATTTTAGCAAGTAAACGCGAAAGGCGAGTGCTAGACCTCACGCAGAAGGCTGCGGCTTCCCTCTCTGTAGATCACTTTATGGAGTGGGTAGTTTCAGGCCAAGCCCCTTTTTTAAACGAGGCATTTGCTACATTTCTTCGTCGAGATCATTCATCTAAGCAAACACAACAACTCCAAGCTTTATATGAATCTAAGCAAAATCTACAAAAACAAGCCATTCAGTATTTTCTTAAAAAATATGATGAGCAAATCGAAGGGGAGAGGCGCCGAGCGTTCGAATTGTGCCTCTGCGACGATCAGCTTGTTACCATCCCGGCGATTATGGGTACTGTAGAAAAATATTTTATTGCCGAGTATGTTTTTATGGTAATTAGCTTCACTGATTCAGAAGCTAAAGCGCAGGGAATAGCTGATTTTCTTCTAAGAAGATGGAAAGAATGGGGTCAGGCGACACAGGAAAAAAAATTAGCGATAGCTGGGTTAACGCAATTTTTCGTATTTTATCAGCAGGCTTTAAAAAAGAAACAAGCAGGCCCCCATCCCTCTTTTGATCCGGCTGGCAATTCTATCTTTTCTTTAAATGTGGAAAACCTAATACAGATTATTCTTTTTGAGCAATATGAAGAAGATCCTATTTTATATAGGACTTTTGTGCAGTTTATTAGTAAAAACTCAAACACAGAAAGGGAAATAAAAGAGTTTCTTAAGCAAAGATATTATCCCCAAAAAGCAATTGCTGATAAAGCGCAACAATTAGCTGCCCAGTCTTTTTTCGAGATTTTTAAGGCTCTGCTCGCCGAAGAAGAGGAGATGCCAGCAGCGAATTTTAATGCGGATGTCACTACCTTAAAAATATTAATAAATACTGTTATACAATATTCAGAGAAAAAGCCGGCATTGAGAAAAGCCTTTATGCAATTTGTGGAAGGTATTCAAGATTTTGAGGTAGTGCATTATATCAATGAGCTTTATTCTTATAGATTAAGCCGCAGAAAAAACCACCTTCATAATTTTACCAATGACTTACAATGTTTAAAAAACCGGGCAGTACAAGATTTCTTAAAATACTATGATAAGGAATTACAAGGTCAAATTCGAGTGCCCCTTCTCATCGGAGGCCCTTTCTATATTACACCAGAAATAATAATCAACGCTGTTATTCAGCAAAAAGGGAAGGTCTTATGTGAGGCTTTTAAAGAATATCTTGCAGATGACGCTGAAAATAACGCAGGAAAAGATTTCCTTAAACGATTATATCATGAAAAGAAGCTCAAAGAACAAGCGGCTTTAACGAATAAAGAGAGGGTAGAAGAAAAAGAAGAAGAAGAAAAAAAAGAATCGGAGGTAATCGCCGCATTTTTAGAAATGTATGATCTACTCTTGAAGCAACCATCCGCAAGCAACAAACTCCGCGTAGCACAGCTTCGCCCTGGAGAGGCTGCTAGCAAGCTTTCTTTAGAAGATTTTGTAAAAATTGTAGAATCTCATCCAGACACGCCTTTAGAAGAAGCACTGGATTTATTTCTTCGCCAAGATAATCATTTAGATCCTACGTCCCTGCAAAAACTCCAAACTTTATATGCTCCTATAAAAGAAAAAAGAGATGAAGATAAGCGGCAAGCAAAGTTAAAAAGAGAGGTAGACCTATCAGAGTCGCAACACTGCTTAAGAGAACGACCGCAAGCAGAGGGACAGCCAAGAAAAGATGATGTATCTCAATTTTTAGATGCATACCATCTTTCGCGAGAGAAGGATACTTTCTGTTCAAAGTCCGCCTGGCCAAAAGCTAAAATGACAGAAAATGAACCCACCCTCGAAGAAATTGTTTTATATGCTATAGCAAATCCTAACAGTCGCACAAGCCAAGTGGTGGGAGAGATGCCTTCTACTACTATAAAGAAGTGGAAGGATCAGCTTACTACGTCTCATGAAAAAGCAGTGGAGGAATTTCTAGAAAAAAGTTCCACCGACCGTAGGAAACGAGGTTGTTGGCAGCGTTCTAAATGGGATCACGTCGATCAGGAAAAGATTAGCCTCATAGACATTATAGAACATGCGCGAAAAAGTAAATTAAGCCGAATGTTTTCTTTTTTTACGGGAGAACGCTCTTATCAAATATTGCGGCAAGAAGGTTTAGATGTGAGAAGCACAGAGAATCAAACAAAATCTTCAGCCCAATTAGCTCGGGAATATTTAGGGGGGCGCGTGCGTAGCGAAGATTTCCAAAATGAGCCCTCTCCGGATGGTGATTCTTTGGCTTTGCTGATTGACTAAAACTGCAATTCAATGACTAGCACTTTGATGGGATGAGAGGACATATTCTCATCATTATGGAGCTCATTAGGAATGTCTTTAGTTAAATAATAAGCTTTATTTTTTTGCAGTTTTAAATAATGTACCTTGCCTTTATCGTTAGTAATCTTTAACACCCCATCCGTTAATGCAACAACGACACGGTCATGCTCATGTCGATGCATTTTTAGTTTTTGATTGGCGCTAGGGTAAATGATAGTTTCCCATACAGAAATTTTGTTATTAGAAAATTGCGCGATACGCGTTGTGGCAGGAGGGGTGGCGTTGGAAACACCATTTATTAGAAAAAAAGAGAGAATGGTTAAAATCATTAAGCGATAAGGCATCATACAATAATATCCTTCATTTTTTTTTACTGCTTCTAAAAGCTTTCTACAAAAGTTGTAATGCCAGACTAGAAGACCCGCGCCAATTTTCGTTGTGATGCCCATATTTTCCCCCCCTACAACTATTAAGTTGTAGCGAGCCTACAAAATTCTCCCAGTAGCCGCCAGGAGGAGGAAGAGCATTCTTGTAAAAAGAAGGGTCATATGGTGATACGACTCGAGGAGCAGCAAAAAAGTTATTATAGAGATGGCTACTTGCAACAAGCGCTAACCCACCTGGAATCAACCAGGGGGTAAAAGGTGCCGCGAGTGCAAACCCGCCTGCTATTATACAAGACCATCCTAGTAATTTAACAAAAGAAGAGAGAGCTAAATTTCTAGCTGCTGCAATTTGATTTTTTTGTAAGTCTACGGCGTTCTCTTTCTTCGTATAGGTAGTATCTTTTATTCTTTCTCGCCATTGGCAAATATTATCTACCAACTCAACTAGCGCATTAATAGCAAATCCTAAGGCTACCAAGCTAAGCGCAGGGTGTACTATTCCCACGGACATAGCAGCAGAGACTACAGAAGCAGCGGAGTGTGTGTTTAAAACACCTGCGCCAATGGTGGTTGCCCCTAAAGCCATTGCCGTACCTCCCTCTTTCTTTTGCAAGGCAGTATACATGTTTTGTGTTGGGGTGTCATAATAGAGGAGCTCTTTTCTATCATTCAATCCCTTAATATGAAATAGCTTTATGAGAGTGATACAGGAGCTAGCGACCATACATAAAGGTAGTAGACCCGTGCCTGTCCCAATGACTCCGAAAACTGCTAATAGAAATCCGACGGGTGCTGAAATGGTATTACCTATTTCACTAAGCATAGCTACATTTATATCTATTTCTTTGTTTATTTTCATTAGAGTTCCTTTTTCAAAATTAGAAAATTGAAATTTTTATGAGCAGAATTTTATCACGCCTTTCTTCTTTGTCAATGAAATAGGTTGCCTATCAGCCATATGTGGTATCTCTAAATATAACAATAGGTTACAAATTAAATTCTGACTAGGCAATGTATCCTAATGTTAGATCACTCACGTATAATGCTAATTAGAAAAGAAGGTCCGCCATGAGTATGAAAACCCTGACCCAAAACATCATCGCTACCTATGGTAAGCAAGGAGAGGAGTGGATTGCCAATCTACCTGCTACCATTGAAGCCCTCGTTAAGTATTGGAACTTAAGTCATTTTATTTCCATTGATAACCAGAGTTTTAACTATGTAGCCAAAGCGATGGCAAATATAAATCAGGCTGTTGTATTAAAAATCAGTTGCGATGCAAAAAGTATGACGAATGAAATACAAGCTTTGAAGCATTTTAATGGCCAGGGCTCAATTCAATTTATTGATTACCATTCAAAATATCATGCTTTACTCTTACAACAAGCGATTCCGGGTATTACCCTTAAAGCTCTTTATCCCACGCAGATTGAATATGTTATGAATTGCTATGTAGACACCATGAGAAAGCTTCACAGTAAACACTTATCTAGCAAACATTCTTATTCCCATATTGGCGAGTGGTTAAGAGCTATCGACAGACTTATTCCAAGCAAGCCCTGTCCTGTTCATTTACTGGAAAAGGCTATTTTTTTAAAAAATACTTTGTTAGCCTCTATGAGCAAGCCCATATTTTTGCACGGTGATTTACATCACGATAATATTTTAAAAAATAATGATGACTGGTTGGCCATTGATCCAAAAGGGGTGGTTGGCGAACCGGAATTTGAAATCGCTGCTTTTGATTTTATGTATATAGCAGAGTTAGCAAATAACCCTGATATAAAAGCTATTTTTGATGCCAGAATAAATCTTCTTGCTCATAAATCAGGACTTAACGCTCAGCGCATTAAGGATTGGGTATTTGTCCGGCTTATTTTAATGGCTGCTTGGCATATCGAAGATCATGGCGATCCAAGCTGGGCTATTCAATTGGCTGAAACAGTACAGGTATGAATGCTCTCTATCCTTGAGGGAGCTTTAAAAAGTGATCTATTTTCATTTTGAAACTGTTTACATTTTTAATAAGATGTAAAAATTTTCATCTAAATTGTTGAGATTCAAAAGAAGCTTTTTAATAGATCTTCCTAACCAGTCTTGAAAATAAATTAGGTCGTCCCCACTATAAAAAGTAGTATTCAACTAAATAATAGGAGTCTTTATGCCAACTTATCTTGCACCCTATGAAAAAGTAAATTTAATTAATGAACTAAATTCCATGATGGAAAATATAGTAAATCGAGGGCTATCAGCTGATGATAGTAAAGTAGCTACTAGCCGCTGGCTACCGGCCGTGGATATTAAAGAAGAAGCGGGTGCTTTTATTATTTTTGCTGATTTACCTGGGGTTGATCCGAAGCATGTTGATGTGTCTATGGAAAACAATGTGTTGACTATTAAAGGGTCGCGTGCCCACACGCGGGAAGAAAATAAGGATAAATTCCATCGGCTTGAACGAATTGAAGGCGAATTTTACCGGCGCTTTACCTTACCTGATACGGCGGATGGCGAAAATATTAAAGCCAAGGCTAGACAAGGGGTATTGGAATTAACAATTCCGAAAAAGAAAATTGCGCAATCAAGGAAGATTGACATTAAAGTAGAAGATTAAAGTTAAATGATGCCCCTCGGCGGTACCGAAAGAAAAGTTATTACTGCTAAAAGTTAAATGCTCGCCCTGGGAAGCGTTGCTTAAAGCTACATCTCGGGGCGAAGCTATTACGACAAGGAAATTTTTATTAGAAAAATTACCCGTTTACGATGATCCCACCATTGGGGTGTAATACTTGGCCTGTCATATAAGAAGAATCATGGCTTGCTAAAAATACGTAGCAGCCAGCTACCTCACACGGTTGGCCTACGCGTTCCATAGGTACTTGTTCCCCAAATTCCGCAACTTTTTCAGCTGAGAAGCTTGCAGGGATAAGCGGTGTCCAAATAGGGCCTGGCGCGACCGCATTGACTCGGATGCCGCGCTTTATTAAAGAAAGTGCTAAAGAGCGGGTAAAAGAAACAATGGCACCTTTTGTGCTTGAATAATCGATCAGCTGAGGATTTCCCTTATAAGCTGTAACAGAGGTGGTATTAATAATAACGCTGCCTTTTTTTAGATGGGGTAAAGCGGCTTTGGTTAAATAAAAAAGAGGGAATAAGTTGGTGCTAAATGTCCGCAACAATTGCTCGTGAGTAATATCCGTGATTTCTTTTTTGGGATATTGTACAGCTGCATTATTGATGAGAATGTCTATTCGGCCAAATTCTTTGATAGCCCGATCGACGATATGCTGACAAAAATTCTCTTCTGCAATATTGCCTGCTAAGAGGACACATTGGCCTCCTGCCTGCTGCACCAATGATTGCGTTTCCTTCGCATCATTATCTTCATTTAAGTAACTAATTAGAATGTTAGCTCCTTCTTTTGCATAAGCGATGGCGACTGCACGACCGATGCCACTATCTCCGCCGGTGATGATGGCGATTTTTCCTTTTAGTTTGTTACTTCCTTGATGCTCTACGTCTTCGGCGATAGGCAATGGCCTCATTTCACTTTCTATTCCTGGCTGTTTAGCTTGATGTTGCGGAGGTTGTTGGTGTTTTTTTCTTTCTTGTTTACTCATAAGGACTCCTTTTATTTTTTATCACAAATAGCTTTCAATTTTTTTAATTCTTGCCGCTCTATCGCCAGAAATTTCAATGATTTTTGGATAGCCGTATCGTGGAAAAATATCACCTACCTCATCCCTATAAATTTTTTTGAAATATTTATTAGCAGCCTTACGATAGGCAGGATTTTCCTCAGTATATTCGATAGGGTTTTCTTTTGTGAGAGGAAGAAATAAAATTAAATCCAAAGTGTTCAAAGCGATTTTGATTTCATCAAATCGTTCAGAGATTTCACTATCATTTATATCTAGCGAATCTTGCTCCAAAGCAATCATGGAGTAGGCAATAAAATCAATGGGGCACCGATCAAAAATAACATTACGCTCTTTTGCAGTTTCATTAAGTTGCTTAATACTATAATCGAGCTGTTCAAGTAAACTATCTAGGGAAGGTTCCATTGATAACTCCATAGATTTTTCATCTTGCAATTTGTAATAAGCCTCTTTTTCGCCTCTATAGTTCGGATGTCTTTTAAGAAAATCCTCAATTAAAGTAGTTTTACCAATAAAATGCGTACCTGAAACGGCGATGCGCATATCGATTCTCCTTTAGTAAAGATTTTCTTATCTCTACCTCTACCATCATTTCGGTTGCTTTTCATGCTGTCAATTATAAAGCTTTAGAAAAAAATGACACTAACTTTTTGATAAAAATGTGCTACAATCCTGCATATTTCTCACCGAGGTTAAAATAGCGTGCAAAGTTATAGGCAGAAATTAGGTCAGCCTGTGTTCTTAATTAAACCAGCACCGCCTCTTACGCGAGAGCAATTAAGAGCATTGGTCCAAGAAACCTACAAAAACCCCGGGGCACAGGTTTTTGGAAAGAAGCAAGTGATTTGTGATGAAATTATCCCTAATCTATTTCTTGGGAATAGGTCTTGCGGAGATAGGTGGTTAACACAGTTGCTGCAAGCGGAGGATAAAGAAGATAAAGAGAAAAAGCCGGGTGAGATTGCTATTTTACGATGCACCTTACACCCTCTATCGCCAGAAGCTGGAGCGTACGCAAAGTCTTTAACAGAAAAACAACTTCTTAAAATATTATCTATAGGAATTTTATATGACGGGGATATGAGTCAGCATTTCGAGAATGGCTTTAATTTTATTGAAGCAGCTCTACAAAAAGGACGAAAAATTTTAGTGCATTGTGACGGAGGCGACACGCGTAGCCCTGTTATTATTGCCGCTTATTTAATAAGAAAATATGGCTTAACTGCGACAGAAGCTCTTAATCATATTCAGAATAAACATTCTCCCCTAAATATAGAACCGGATTTCACAAGCCACCTAGAGAAATATGCAAATACTCCACGCCAAAATCTAATGAGAGAGTTTTTAGAAAAACATCACGCTTCTTATCGAGCGGGCTGTTGTCATGGCTTTTTTAGCGTGACTAATTTAAGAATGTATACCCAAGATCAAAAAGGTTTCGATAAAGGTCTGGATGTTGATAGCATTATTACGCATGCCCGTCAGCCAACTTTTTTTGGAAATAAGAATAGAACACGTCAGATACTAGAAGAAATGAAAGTGATGGATGAAAACGGTAATCTTATAAATTTAGAGTTTAAAGCTATTAAGTGAAAAAATAAGATCGTTGCTCTTAGGATCTGTTGACAATTTTACTATTGCGATTGCTGCACACGGCGGGAGATAGAACTACGTTTACACTTTGCTTGAATAAAGCATTTTAACCCGCGCACGATCTATTTCTTTATCTTGAGATACCTCCAAAAAATATTCCAATTGCCACTTCTGAGTTTTTTGAGCCTGACGATTCAATGCGATATCCCATGGTGGATAAACCCGTATGGCCCGTTTTCCGCCTTCTTCACCTACAGATAATACAGCTTGCTTACATAGAACGGATTTTGGAAATATAAATTGCCCGAAATAATCATCTTTTCTGGTGCTAATAATAAAAAAATCAAATGGGTCAGAAATATCGTAGGGTTGAATAGGGCTATTTCCTATTCGCTTCCACAGAGTGACAAATTGCCCGATTTTGGTAGGCGTGATTTTAGAAACACCGAACCTCACAGAAAAATTATTCAACTTAAATGTACACGCTCCATATTCTGCGCTTTCTTTTTCCATGATGGGTTGAGAGCATTCCATTCCACAGGGATCATAGATACGATTTTTCGCTTCAATAAAATCTTGCGGGAGGGCATTGATGGAAATTACGGGAGTTTGCAGTTTGTTACTCATTTTATCTCCCCTATATATCTACCATCTTGTTATCTGAAGCGCTGGCACTTTCCATGATTTTTCCCTTTCTGACAATATAGATTTATAATTAGGGTAAGTTCTTACACCACGTATGGCTTTTATAAGCTTCTCTGCGCTATTGGTCTTAGTAAATTAAGCCGTTGTATACGTCTTCGCTCAAGATGGCAGCGTAACAAATCTATTTTGTGCCCGCAACTCACTCAGACTCCTTTTTTCCCAGGCATGTTATTAAGCATGATATTAGAAGCATACTCTCGAAAGTCAGCACGTGATTGTTGCCTCGAGTTCACATAAGCCTGTTTTTTTTCTTGAGAATTTTGGAAAAAACCATTTCTGCGTAAAAAATCATAAACCTGTCCATTAGATTTTCTTAAGAAAAATCGAGCATTACATTTTTCCTCATATATTTCTTTGTTAAGTTCATGGAATTTATGAGGTGAAATGGGATAACATTGTATCATGGATCGTAGTCCTCCTTCTAAATATTCTTGCTTAAAGGGACGCTGATAAATGTCTGGTGTTTTATTCCTTAATACTTCATCGCCCCATTCTATCATTTTAATAAGTAGATCTTGTATTTCATTAACATTCAAAATTTTTTGTCTGTAGGGTTCAAATTTCTGGAGGACACAATGGCGAGAATTTTCTGGATTGCTAGGCCACGGATCTGCTCCTTCCCATTCACCTAAACTAAATGCATATGTCCATGAATGATGAAGTCTATAAGAAACACTCTTTTGGTTTTCCCATTTTTTTTCAATCACATATTGATGTCTTGGAACACTGTGATATATTAAATATATTTTATCTTTTTGTTGTTCGGATTCTTTTATTTCAGTTTGTAGTAAATCTTTTATAAGAGGGTGAACTAAGCACGCTTCCTTATCACTTTTAAAAAATAAACCTTCATCTTCCTGTTTTTCGTCAGACAAAAGCTCAGTGATGAAACGAACAGACGCAAGGCAATCCTGCTTCTCTTTATCTATTAAATATTTTGGAATACTTAGAAGATCTTTTAGAATAGAATATTCATCAGTTCTCTTGAGCATGTATTTCTCCTCTTATAAATAGCTATTGGCACAAAATTTTATCTTTCATTTTTTCCCTTTGTCAATATATCCCTTCCATCCAGTAAGCACGTGCTGATCAAAACGATGTATATTAAGTAATTCATGAATCTGCCTAGCTTTACTGCCTATGCTGGAAATGTTACATCCTTCATCTCAATCGAATGATCAATTCCTGGTAATAATGCTTGGATAAATGCATGCCGTAATAAGTAACCAATAATAGAGAATAAACTTTTTTGGGGATGGTTAATATTTCCTTGTATTTTGATTTTAGTAGCAACTGTTTTTTGCTGAGAATTTTCCAGAATTTTTACGACTAGTTGTATAGCTTCCTTATAAAGGTATTCAATAGGCGAGGCATGCTTATCAGGATTAATAATTTCTAATTTTTTAAATAATGGCTTAGCATATCCTTTAATTTTTCCTTTAGCTGCCGCAGCTTCAACATATAAGCTAAATAAACCGCTATTTACCTTGATTTTAGTATAATGCTGTAGGAAATTATTAGCTTTTTCAATACTCATGTTCTCCAGCCATGCTTTTAATAGGAAAGTAGGATTTAAGAGAAAAGGATTAAATTGCAGGATGAGTTTTACATTAGCTGTATCCATTGCTTTCCCGTCTACGTGCAAGCTAGCAAACAAATCTTTCGAATTATTTTTCACTTTATTTAAATTATCCAAGGTAGCGCTGATTTGACGAATGTATAAATTAAAGGGTGGCTTGCTATTATAGGAACTGAAATTTGCTTCACCTCTTTGAATAAGGATGCGGTTAAAGGGTAAAGGAAATAATTGACTGGCTACGGCTCGCCAATGATCATCGATAGTCAATTGCTCATTTTTTCCTTGCGGGTCTATCACGAAGTAGATAACAGGATGCACAGCCTTGATTTGGGCCACTAAACGGCCGTGGAGAAGAGCGTGCCATTGCACTTGAAAATCAATAAGGTCAGCAGAAAAAAAAGGCACTGGTAAATGAGCAGCTATTTTGTAAAGCTTAAGATGATTAATCTCATAGCTTCCGCGGTATAAATTTATAGTAATCGATTCAATCTTGGCTTTATAGCCGGGTATTTCATTTAATTTTTTTTCTACAAAATAATGTACTACAGGAGGCAGAGCACACCTAATAATAAGGAGTAGGAGGAGAATAGGTAGAATAATAAAAAATATTTTTTTAGTTGGCATACTCTTCCCTTACAGTGCCTTGCCTCTTGCACCACGAAAAATAATTATTTATATTAATATAAAACCATTTTTATTAAAATACTTTTTCCCGTATGTTTAAACAGTAACAAGAGATGCATTTACTGAGTACGGGTTTATTATTAAAATGAATAATTCAAGATGAATAGGGTCTATTGACAAGATAATGCCAGAACTGCCTGAAGTTGAAACTACCCTACGTGGTATCTTGCCCTCTATTAAACAGCAAACCATTGCCCATGTGGTGGTGAGAGATTACCGTTTACGTTGGCCTGTTCCGGCAAATATTCATCTTATTTTACGGAACGCAACGATTGATGATCTGTGGCGCAGGGGCAAATATGTATTATTTAAAACAGCCAGCGGCACTATTATCATCCATCTGGGCATGTCAGGGCGGTTACGCATTTTAACTGAACCTTCTAAAGCTAATAAACACGATCATATTGATATTGTTTTTCACAATGAAAAAATATTACGTTTTACTGATCCTAGGCGTTTTGGAGCTTTTTTATGGGTAGAGGGTGATCCTCACCAGCATGCCTTGTTAAAGCATTTGGGGATTGAACCCTTAACAAAGAATTTTTCTGGAAAATATCTTTTAGAGCGAGCAAGAAATAAAAAAATGCCCGTTAAGACGTTTATTATGGACCATAAGGTTGTGACGGGGATAGGCAATATTTATGCTGTGGAAGCTTTATTTGCAGCAAGCGTTTATCCCATGCAACCTGCAAACTCGTTGTCCTTAACTCAGTGGAATAACTTGGCGAAAGTGATTAAGAAAATTTTACGCAGTGCTATTCAACGAGGGGGAACTACATTAAAAGATTTCCTTAACAGTGATGGCAAGCCGGGCTATTTTTCTAATCAACTTAAAGTGTATGGACGTGCAAATTTACCTTGTGTGAAATGTGGAAGTTTATTGAAATCTGTAAAGCTTGGCCAAAGAAGTACGGTATATTGTGCGAAATGTCAAAAGTAGTTTTTTTAATCACAGAAAATGAATTTGCAGGCAACATGCTTACAAGGAGATAAAAAATGAACCGTCTTTTACTCATCCCTTCTTTGTTGATGGGATTATTTTTTATGTTAAATATCTATGCAGCTAATCAAGTTATTGTAGAGATAAAATTTCAGCAAGCAAAAAATATTTACAACCTGATGACGGGCCCCCTCGTAACAAACGAAGGCGCGGCAGGCCACCTTTATAGAAGAGGAAAAAGCATTGTTTGCAAATATATCAATGCAGACATGAATGATTCTAATGGCCGCCCCATCCCCAGCCAAGATGCGAGACGCTATAATTGCAATATGAAGTTTAACCAAGATGGATTAGCGTTGCCCTCCACCTGAGAAACATCTTCACGTGAAATAGTGCGTGATTATCTGCTTTTAATTTTATTTACCTATAGGTAAAATTTTTGCGGGATATGCAGGGGTTAATCTCTAAAAATATCTACGTAACGACGATAAATATAAGACTGCCCATATGTTTTATTTGCATCCTTAGGTTGTAGAATTTCCAAATCCACAAATCGCTTAATAATTTTATACGCTCCTTGCCGCGTGAAACCAGTCCATTCTTTTGCTTTATTTACATTAATAATAGGCAGCCTAAATAACTGAAATAACACCTCCATGGCACTTTTCGCTTCTGTTTTGCCTAATGATTGAATTTTTTTCATATCTTCATCGCGTAGATTCGTTATCTTTTTTGCAATATTTATTGCTTCAAGTGAAGTATCAATGACTCCTTCTAAGAAAAAATTGACCCATTGTTCCACCTTACCATCATGATAGCCATTGATGCGCTCGTAATATATTTTTTGATGTTTTTTAAAATAGGAAGATAAAAATAAAATAGGCCGATCTAATAACTTTTCTAACCACAAAAATAATGTAATTAACATCCGACCAGTACGGCCATTTCCATCTAGAAAGGGGGGAATAGTCTCAAATTGCGCATGAATAAGACCGGCTTTAACTATAGGTAAAATATCATCCGATTGATGAAAAAATTTTTCTAAGTCACTTAGCGCTGTTTGCATTTCAGAGACAGGTGGTGGCACAAAAAACGCATTACTTGGCATTGTACCACCTATCCAGTTTTGCGATTTACGAAAATTACCTGGGTCAGAGAAATGCGTTGCGCGCGCTTTTCATTAATTCTTTATGAACCTCTTCAATAAGACGCAAACATAAAGGAAAATCTTTTAAGCGCTCAAGTCCGTAATTCAAGGCTTGAATATAATGCAAAATATCATCTACATCTTCTGGCAAATTCTCTGATGTTTTAGATGTAGCTTCGATTGCATCAACCATAGTCGCTTTTGTTCCCTCAATCTGGCTAGAAGAAGCAGCGTCCTTGCAAATGTACATAAAAAGAAAAAAATTCACGTCCGGCAATAACTGTGTCACCCCATCCAACTTACCGAGCGATAGCGTAGCAGAGCTAGCCTTTTGAATTAACTTTTTAGAAAAATCGAACCCATCCTTCAGAGGAAAAGGTTCAGGTATGAATGCTCTATATCCTGGAGGTTGCTTTAAAAAGTGACCTATTTTCATTTTGAAACCGTTTACATTTCTAATAAGATGTAAACATTTTTACCTAAATCGTTTACATTAAAAAGAGGAAGGTAACCCTATTTTAGGGGATAAAAAAAGAATGGATAAAATTTGATGACCTTAACTTGTTGAATTTAATGTAAAACAGGGCCATATGGCGAAAATCCGTATGATGGTAATAAAATAATCAAATCGCCTAGAAGAAAAAATCTGATGGGTGAAAATACAAAGAAATTAAAGGTAAGGAGTATGAGTAATTTTCTTCAAGTTGCAGCATTTCAAGGTCATATTACAGAAGGGGATGCTGAAGCTAACCTTCATAAGATTATCGAGATAACGGAATTGGCGGAAAAAAGAGGGGTGGATATATTAACATTTCCTGAAAGCTATCTTCATGGATATTTTCCTGAAAAAGAAGATGCTTTAAAAAATGCAATCAATTTACAAAGCAAAACATTTAAAAATTTATGTAAAAAATTTTCTAAATTTAATCATATTACTTTATTAGTGGGATTGAATGAATTAGACGGAGGTAATATTTATAACACGGTTGTAGTCATTGAAAAAGGTCATTGTATTGGAAAATATCGTAAAGCTTATACCTATACTCCGTATGATTATTATTCTTTAGGCCGTGATTTTCCGGTTTTTGAAAAGAAAGGAATAAAATACGGTATTATTATTTGCCTAGATAGTGTTTATCGTGAGCCCGCTCATATAGCGGCATTAAAAGGCGCACGAATTATTTTTTGTCCCTGTTTTAATCGTGTCCCAAATGACGCAAAAATGCTGCCTTCCTTACATCGTAAAAGTCACTTTATTTCTCGTGCATTTGATAATCATTGCTGGCTAGTTACAAGTGATATTATTTGGGATAAAAATGGCGAGGTATGCTCGGGTTATTCTGGTATTCTGAGTAGCGATGGTGAGTTAGTTGCTCAAGCTGAGCCCTTTCAAGAAACATTGATTACTTATCCTATTTCTCTAGCAACGCTACATCAAAAAAAGAGAGTGCGATTATTGGGCAATCCAGAACTGTTTGAAATTATAAAAGAGACTTATGAAAAATCTATAAAGAAACCATGAGAATTCATGATAAAGTATTCAACTGTAGAGAAAAGAAAATAAATCGATGATGCCGAAAGCAAGAATAATGTTCTCAGCTTAAATGCGCCTTTCATCAAAATAAGCCTCTTCCTGGTCGAATATTTCGTCATTCCTATGATATTGTTATGCTCGATAAAAATAATTTAACTAAAGAAGCGATTCAAGATACAGTCTTGCTAAGTGACGTAGTAAAAAATAAAGTCATTCACTTTCCTTCTAAATGGGCAAATTACGATGAAGCAAAAATTGGCAGCTTACGATTGTATCCAAAGGAAGTTTTCATCGTCTCCTTGAAACAGGATAGCGAAAAAATGGCCGAAATGTTTTTTGTTGATGCCCCTGATTTTGAAAATGTCCTAAAAGAAATAAAGAGGCTTGAAAAGGTTAGTAATATGAGTAGTTAGCAGTACTCTTTAATCCAAGAATTAATTTCATTATAACTATCGGCAACAAAATCGGCATTTTTAAGTGCTTTTTTCTCATGGGAGGTGGCAATACCTACTACAGTCATTCCAGCAGCCTTTGCCGCAGCTATACCTACTGGCGTATCTTCAATAGCCAAGCAGTAGGGCGGCAACACATTTAGACGATTAGCAGCTAACAGGTAGCCTTCCGGGGATGGTTTACCCAACTTAATATCATCAATTGAAATAATATGCTTGAAATGAATCCTAAGCTTGCCCTGCTCAAGCTTTCTCAATGTAGCTTCGATTTCTTCTCTTGTTGCACCGCTACAAATAGCAAAATGATCTATTATTTTTGCATGAATTTCTAAAAATTCTTTAACACCCCTGACTCCATCAAGTGACACCTGACTAGTAACATAATCCTTGTATGCAATTATTTTTCTTTTTCTAAGCGCTTTAACTTGATCCGAGCTTAATTTGATATTTTTATTTTTTAAAATAAGATCAAACATCTCATTATCGGAGAGACCGACATACGCTTGAAAATATTCATCTTCTGAAATAGTGAATCCTAAATCTTTAAACACCTGATTGCAGGCCTGTAGATGTATTTTTTCACTATCAAATAAAACACCATCAAAATCAAAAATAATTGCTTTGAATTTCATAATTTAACTCCCGTCATTATTATTTTACTTATCTAATCTACTTTTCAAATAAGTAAAAATGAATGTTTCTGTAATGACAAAAAATGAATTTTATTTTATCAATAAAATCAAATAACTATTTTCATCTTTTTCTTATCAAAACTCCTTATTATGTAAATTATTCATACTATTTAGTCATATTATGGCTAATAGTCATCATAGTGGCAAAAAATAGATCGCCTTCTATACTCAAAAATAGAACAAAATAGTGGAGGATGCAAAAATGGCATATTATCTTTTCCGGCTTAAGGAGAATAAAGCTAATCGTTTAGAGATTTCTTTTGAAAATTGCGATGCATTCTCACCAGAAGATAAGCAATTCATAATAAAGCAAGCGAAAGGAGAGGCTCAAAAACTAGAAGCATTACAAGCTCAAGGAAAAAAAGGCAGTGCTTTTTATAAAATATATTACATTCCGGATGATTCTATAGCAAATCAGATAACAAATCTATGCAAAGAGCAGACTTCTCAGGAAACCGCCCTTGCAACAAAACAGGCATTTAAGAAGAACGTTCAGCAGTTTGCTGAGGAATTTAAGCTACACGGCCTTTCTTCAAAACAGATTGACGAGCACTCAGCTTTTTTTCTCTCATCTTCTCGTGCGCCTATTTCATCAAACTCTTTTGAAGCTACCCCTAGAGAAAGAGCGGATAATATGCCCGGCCCGCTCCCATCGTCATTCTCAACATCTCGTATAGGAAGAAAGGGGGGGGTTAAAGGTCAGAGAAAACGAACAAAATCTTCTTCAAGATCTCCTTCGCCAGAAAATGAAGATGCTGATAAAAGAGGCTCTCTTCCATCTAATAAAAAACAAAAAAGCTCTACAAAAATAGTGGCAAGCTCAAAACGGGATAATATACCTACTACTTCACCACCTCCTCCTTTTCAGCGAAAGCCGACAGATGCTTCCGAGGAACCATCCAAGATGAAAAAACAACGGCCTGCGGAGGAAAGTGCTTTGCCTCCTGGTCTGAGCACACAGGGACAAGAGGAGGATTCGAAGGGATTATATTATATTTTGCATATACGTGATAGGGAAGTTTTATGTACTCAATTAAGTGCGCTTTCCCTACCAGCACAAAAAAAAATAATTAAAGCAATGTCAACACAACCTTATAAAGATAAAAGGATGTTCCATATTCCGAGCCTCCAAAAACAAAGGGAGGTTGCAGCTGCCATTCAAGGAGTCCGGGATAAATTTGAACAAGATCCAAATGATCAAAAAGATCCTCAGACTTTATATAGTAATATAATGCGATGTTTCGATAACCATGGCATAGAGCCGATGTTACTAGAAGAAATAGGAAATATTCCTCTAACTCCTATTCAAGCAGCTGTGCCATCAGCCTCTCCTTCTCCAGGGGAAGAAGAGAAGCCAATATCTATCATACATTGCTTAGTACAATACAATCCTGAGACACACGCTACTACTATAGAACTAATAGATGACTCTAAAGAAGCGGGGAGAGAAAAAATAAAACAAGCAAAAGAAGAGATAAAAAAACCTAATAGTTCTAGTAGGATAGGACTATATAAAATGCCAGAGAACCATGCCCACCTACTTCGCCAAAGTGTTACAGAGGCTGAAAATCAATTTAGAACCGGGTTCACACTTAATAGACATGACCTTACCGAAGGGTTATACTATTCTGCCACTATCACAAGCCCCGTGACCCACAACGCCCTTTCTGGTAGGCTCTTAGATGACATATGCTTTCAGTTAGACAAGCAACCTTCATTTACAAAATTTACCAATGATATCGCGGTAGTTGCCAAAAACTTCATAACAGATAAGTACGAGCAAAATATATTTAAAGAGCTTATAGAGCATCTATATCAATTCACTTCGCTAGGAGATATCGAACGCAAGCAAGTAGGAACTAATTTTGATTTTGGAGTTCTTAAAATAGAAGTAGCGGGAGAATTGCCTATTTATCTTGTTGCTTTGTCGGGTCATCTCGAAGCAGATCCTCGACATATACCATTAATGAAGGCATTAGAAGAGGATACAGATAGATTTTTACAAAGAAAGGAGTTTAATAATAAAGGACGTGTTCGTTTCATTAATAAAGAACAAGGCCGGTCAGCAAAATTTTTTGGATTTGATCCTGATAGATCGGGTAATAAATATCAATGCTCAGAAACTAAATTAGCAGCGGAAGGTCGTAAACTAATAAATAAATTAAAGCAACAAGGAAAAAGAGCTGAATTTGCTGGCGAAGTTCATTTTGCAGTAGATAGATCTACGGGCAAAGCTAATGCGCGTGGTTCTTGTGAAGGAGAGTGTCAGCCTCGATCGGAGGCAGGGGTATATGATCCTGATAGAGAGGGGCTTGATGATCTTAACAGTCCGCGAAAGTACGCAGGAGAACCTATAGTACCTGACAGTCCTCGAGCAACAAGAGGATAAAATAAATAATTAAATAGATAAAATTAGGAAAAAATTATCTAGAATTTAGGCTTCGCGAAATTTTAGAACAGGGTGCTTCGGAACTGAGGTGAAGAGACAGATTTTTAGGGGAAGAAAAACTGCTTTTCCTTTTAAAAAAATTTTGATAGATGTAACCCGGCATATAGCTATTCACAAGCCGCGAAATAACAGGAGGAAGAAAGGCATGTGTTAAAGCGCGATAACCTTCTTTAGCTTCAAGACACTGTATTTCAATTTGATCTTTAACTATTTTTTTTATGTAGTCATTGTAGCAATATTCCAATACACTCGTTCCTTGCGAATTAATTAGGGCCGCACCATGAGCAATAAGCAGCTTGATAGGGTCTGGTCTAATACCGCTTACCGCATACATCAATGCATTTGCATGCTTATAAGGAAGATCTTTTAAATTTGTCCATGCACTACTTAAATTTTCTTGATTGATATTGACTCCTTTTTCAATTAATCGTAGTAAATTCTTTGTATCTCCCAACCGTGTAGCTGTCATCAGAGGAAATTCACCAGTTTCTTCATCAGCTTGGTCAAGACCTATCTCTTTTTCTATCAAGAAAACGCTGACTTTATCAGAATAAAGTCCCAATGCTGTTGTTAAAGGAGTATAGCCTACTTCATTTTTTTGCGGATTAGGAAGAATACAAAGATCAATTTTTGCATCATACAATATTTCCAATATTTCCACTTCATCATATTCTGCAGCTTTATCTATCAGCGGTTTTATTTCTGAGGAAATAATATAGTTAATATCAAGTTCCAGTCCCGCCTTTTTTATAAAGTCAATATGTTCTGCTTTTGTAAAAATATCTCTCAAAAATGGCATAATTAATCTCCAATATTCATTTTATAGTATTAAAATTAATCTGATCGTATCTAATTCTTTATTGAATATCAAGCCATGAGCGTCTATATTGTACGCGTTGTATAAATAATACTCGCATAGTATGCCATGAGGACATGCCTTCTTTATACCCTTATGCACTGGTCGCTCCATTCTTCATTATGATATTAAATGTAGAATAGTTTTATTCAATCTCAAACGAAAACCTTATCATTCCTAATTTTATGCACATGCTTATAAGCTCATTTTTTCTATCACAGCGAAATTTTAATTTTAACATGCTGATGTACGATTCTACGGTTCTAAAAGATATTCCTAAAAGTTGTCCGATCTTTTTAGCAGGGTGTCCTTGTAAAATATAGAGAAGGATTTCAGCTTCGCGTTTAGTTAAATATTCTTTGCCTGTTTCTAGCCGTAGAGTAAGCCTGCCTTTCTCATCGTATGAAATAAATTCATTCTGATTGATTTGATTCTCATAATTAACGCATGAAGATAATGACATAACACCACCACTTTTGCTTTACTGTTTGAATACAGCATGAACTCATTAAGCAAAAGCAGAATCACTCTATTTTTATAACAAATAATTGTTAAAGTAATTAATGTAAAAATAGAATTATCTGGAGTCATGCCGCCTGGTAACGATCATCGCCTTATTGCTGGCGATGTAACATGTTGTTCCAAGCGGCTGAAATGACACAGATATAGCGAATTTTAAGGTAATCTGTGAAATACTTTAACATTGGGCACCTGCATTTATTCTGTAAGGTGATAATAACTTTTATAGTATAAAACAATAAATTATAAAATATCTAGCGTATTTTTTACTTAAGTAACTATTGAGAATATACTCTCATAAAATCAAGCAAGAATCCGCATTAAGAATGTTTACTAAACTCTCTTAAAATGCACTGTAAAATCTACGCATGTATTCTCTACCCTAAAAAAATTCCAGTAGGGTTAACTAAACTTCTCCTTCTAGAAATTAAATTAATTAAAGGAGAAGTAATATGCTTACAAATAACCAGCATGCATTATTTTCTGATAAAAAGCTTAATCGGAAAAAAGCAAATGGCCGATTTTCAGATTATGTCTTAGTACCAGGTTGCCCGCGATTTCCTACTGTACATCCGGGTGTGGACGATACTATAGATTACAATAAGAAAATGTCAATTGACCGCATAGATTTGATAGAAATGGGTGAAGCCACCATTTCAACTCTCTTAAACACGGGTAAAAAAATATGTCCGAAAGTTATATTTTTTTCTCCTAAAGAGGACAACTTCCTGTATGTTCCTCATTTATTGAGTAGCTACATAGATAAAATTAATGGAGAAAACCAATATAATTTTACCTTACATATTGCGGGACATGGCGATTCTGAAAAAATTGGCTCTATTGACCCCGATTTCCGAATGCCAATAGATATATTTGCAGAGATGTTAGCTGTCTTAATTCAAGATATTGACAGTAATAAATTAATTTATATCATATTCCATACATGCAATAGCGCTTATAGTGATATTCAGCCCGGGATGCAGCTCGAGGAAATAAAAGAAATCATTCGCAAGCAGACTTTGATAGGGAAATTTGCGCTGGCTATGAAAGGGTTAGGAGTTAATAATATTATAGTTACTGGTTATCGAGGATATTATTCTCATCTAAAAAATCATACTGGATCTCTAGTAACAGATGATTTATCTAACTCAAATGTCAAGCTAGATGCTGAAAAAGCAGCTATTACCATTTTTCCAAATGGAAATGTTGATTTGCCAAATAATGAGAATGCGTTGTTTTTTGAAGTAAAATCGTTAGGCATGTCTCCTAAAAATTTTCATAGGATGTAGTCCGTCTCCTCTAACTTTACTCTCTTATTCTTGTGGAACAGACTTGTTCCGCAAGGATTAAGATAACTATTTGCGATCTTTCATTCGTACTTGCAAAATGCTATGATCGTCCCATTTTCCATGATAAAGAAAATATGAAACATGAAATTTTACACTGACTATCTGACATTTCATACCAAAAAGCGTCGTGAGTATATTCATATTACACCGCATGTAGAGAAAATCCTTCGTGCCAGCAAAATTCGCGAAGGTATAGTGCTCGTTTCTGCCATGCACATTACTGCGGGTATTTATGTGAATGACGACGAAGATGGGCTAATTGAAGACATTGATCAATGGCTAGAAAAACTTGCGCCTTACCGCAAAGATTACAAACATCATGAGACAGGGGAAGATAACGCCGATTCACACTTAAAGGCACTGCTGATACATCATCAGACTATTCTTCCTATCGCGGCTGGAAAGCTCGATTTGGGCACCTGGCAGCGCGTCTTTTATGCTGAATTTGATGGGCAGCGAGATAAGCGTGTATTAGTCAAAATCATGGGTGAATAAGATTTATAAGAAAAACAGATAAAAAATAAACTCTCCATGCAAATAATATAGGAATTTTACGGTCAAGTATGCATATAGCTTAGAACCGGGGGGGGATTTTTATATTTTTTTAGAATTTTTCAGAAATAGAGAGGAGGGGGGGCTTTCCTTTAAGTGCATCTACATTATTCTCTGATATACCTAATGGTAGTGTACAGATAAACGTTGAGCCTTTTCCTATCTCACTTTGCACTTCTATAGTTCCTTCCATTATTTCTACAAGTTGCTTAACCATAGCAAGCCCAAGCCCCCACCCTGAATATAAGCCTGTATAAGACGGGTTTAACCTAACGAATTTTTTAAATATTATTTCTTTTTTATCTTGTGATATCCCGATACCCGAATCTTCTATTATTAATTTTATTAGGGCTTGATAATTACTTTGTTTTTCAGCTAAGAGAATTATTTTGATATGGCCGGATTTGGTGAATTTAACGGCATTGCCTATTAAATTAATCAAGATTCTTTTGAATGCGCTTGCATTTCCAATGAAGAAATCACTCTTTGAAGAAAAAGCAGTTTTCACTTCTATGTTTTTCATTTTTATAGCAGGAATATTCATTGTTATAATTTCTTTTATAATCTGCTTATAATTGAATTTTGTTTTAGAATTATCAAAATAGGCACTATTTTTGCTAAAATCCAAAAGCTCATTATTATAATCCAATAATTTTTTTGCGGATTCCATGATGTTGCCTAAATATTCTTTTTTGACTTCATCTTCTTCTTGACGCCATAAAAATTCAGCCATGCCTACCACGCCAACAAAAGGCGTTCTAATATCGTGCATTGCATTTTTTAAAAATTCTTCCGTTAACTGGTTCAATTTTTTTTGTTCAGTAATATCTATTGAAGTACCGATAATGCCAATAACTTGCTTTGATTTATTCTTCAGGGGTATTTTTTTTGATAAATAATAAGCTATCTCACCTCTTTCATTTATCCCTGTTTCTTCGTCTGTAACTTCCTGATCGCTTTTCATAACAAGCTGGTCTAGGGCACGTAATTTTTCTATCCCATCTTCTCCTAATATACCGATAAAAAGGTCTTTGTCTGTTTTCCCTATTATTTCTTGGGGAGATGATAGTCCTGCAATTTTTGCAAAAGTATTATTACAGCCAAGATAAAAACCTTCTGCGTTTTTCCAATAAAGGTTACCGGCTGTATGAGATAGGATGATATTTAAAATAGTTAATTCTTCTGTATCATCATTTGCACTTTTGGTTTCGTATTTAATGGGACACCTCTGCTATCTATAGGATGATTAGGTAGCGAAATTGTTGACAGATATGTACGAAATAAATTATGACAAATTTCTTGTAATTTTTCTTTTTTCTTAGAAGGAAAATTTGGGCTTGAAACTATTTGCTCAATTAACGTAGTTGCCATCTTGACTGCCATATCTGCGTCATAATTTTTTATTTGACTTACTTGTGCGTGAATAGATGCTCTCACAAAACGCGGGATATCAGGATAGATCCTATAAAGATGCGACCAGGCTGAAGAAATATGTCCCATATAAACAAGATCTGTATAATGGTTCATCGTTCTAATAGCGGCATATTCTCGCCTTTGATACCGTAGTGAAGCTTCCACATTTGTGTTAATAGTAGATACATTATGATGAGTTTTTAACATGAGGTCATACCATTCGCTTCCTTCTTTTGATAATTCTACTACCTCTTCATAATATTTTTGGTATATTTTTTCTCCTTGCTGCTTTATCCAATCATCCCAGGAGAAAAAATTTATCTGTTTTCTAAGTATCTTAGCATGAGTATTAAAAAAATGATTCTCTATTGCCTCTATCTTATTCTTAGGCCACTCTTCATGAAGTGCGGTTGTCGATAGTACATCCACAGACTGAATTTCATTTTGTTTAAGTTTGTCGGCCATATGACTGAATAACGTCGATAGTTCAAAATCAAATTTTTCTTTTTGATTTTGATATCGAGCCATACTGACAGGAATAATCACCTTCGCATCTGGCTGTAATTGTGGACACAATATTGCGTGAAGTACCTTGGAGTTAGTGGAGTTAAATGAAAAATGTCTATAGAACAAACTGCTTCTAATTAGCCGCGGAATGGCTGTAACTGTTTGGATTCTGCTTTGCATAGATAATCGCCTCAAATTATGCGACTAAAATCCGTGTCAAAAAATTACTAGCCTCCCTGTTAATAACCCGTTAGTATTGTAACAATCTAAAGTTAAGGTCGCAATGGTGGAGTGGAAAAGTAAAAAGCACTTAATTAAGTGCCAGCTTTTTAAAAACTCCTATAAAATTAATCTGCTTAGATTGATTTAAAAATAATACGTATAAAAAAATGGTGTTTTATTTTTTTCTTGCTTCATATCTTAGGATTTGTTGATAATTCGCTAGGCCGAGATGAAACGCTTTGATTTTTGAGCACCGACGCGCAGTTGACATGCGAGTCAATGAGCATCGGAGCACAGAAAATCAAAGTGGTACAGCCGGCATAGTAGAATTGTCTACAGATCCTAGTCATTATGTTCACAATAGCAAGACGGCCCATAGCTCATTCTTTAGAGTGGTCCGATTATATTAGGTACTTATAAAGTGGGCTGCTTTGCGACTTTTAAAGCAAAGAAGCCATATGGATACAGTAGCTTGGATATTTGTTGGATTTAATAAAAGCGAATCACTGGTCTGAGGTATTGGATAAATCCCTTGAAGATCATTCTGGCCAGCAAGGGAAATCAAATAAAGAAAAAAGAGAAGCAAAATGAAAACTATTAAAAAATTTAAAAGCATTAATGAATTTGAAACAGAAAGATTATATGCAATCAGACTGAATGCTAATGACCTAGACAAATTCATCACTATGCATACTGATCCAGTAGTTATGGAAACATTAGGCGGAATACGGTCTGCTGAAAAAACACAGGAAAATCTTGATTGGAATCTGAACCAGTGGGTTGAAAATGGCTTTGGTTTATGGATGTTTTATCTAAAAGAAACCAAGGAATGGATAGGCCGAGGCGGCATACGCCGTATCAATCTAAATAGCGCAGAGGAAATTGAAATTAGTTATGCATTAATGTCACCGTTCTGGAATAAAGGATACGCAACGGAGATAACAAAAGCCTGTATTGAAATTGCTTTTGAAGTATTACGTCTTAAAAATGTTGTTTGTTTTACTCTTACTACAAATAAGCCGTCACAACGTGTTATGAAAAAATCAGGTTTTGAATATGAAAATGATATTGTGATTAATTACGATGGTATTGACTATCCCCATGTGCTTTATCGAATGAAAAACTATCGCAAGGCTGAAATAATTCCTTACAATAATAAGTGGCCTGATATTTTCAGGCAAGAAGCGAAAAAAATCCAATTAGTGCTAGGTAATATTATTAAAAAAATCCATCATATCGGTAGCACAGCCATACCCAACATGCCAGCCAAACCAATTATAGATATGATCTTAGAATGTGAGGATATTAGTAAAATTGAAAAAATAAAAATTGGATTGCAGCCCTTAGGGTATCTTTACTTTAGTCGTCAGATAATACCCTATCGCAGTTTTTTCACTCGCAGGCATGCAGAGGAGATGGGCTTTCACTTGCATATTTATGAACAGGGGGACCCGCAAATTAAGCGTCATGTTAATTTTAGGGATTACATGCTTACTCACTTGGATGACGCAAAAGTTTATGCGGAACTTAAACTAAAACTAGCTAAGCAATTTAAAGAAGATATCAATAATTATGTGATTGGCAAAGATAAATTAATTCAGCAAATTGATCCTAAAGCGAAATTATGGCTTGGAAAGCGTAACAATTATCTACCGAGTAATACTGGTAAAAATATTAAAAATTTAACTGATGCTGAATTAATGAAAGCCATCACGGCAAACTTCAACGTTCATATGACTTATTTTTCACAATATATTGAGCAAATAGAGTTAATTAGAATACCTGGCTTTACTATTGTTAATTCACAGTTACCTGACGATACTTTTAATTATGTACTGGATGCCGATTTTTCTGCATCGGTAGCACAAAATAAAATTGCAGAAGTAACCAATTATTTTAAAGAAAAAAATATTACATTCTCCTGGTGGATAAGCCCACTTGATAAACCTAATAATCTCACATCTTTTTTAGAGAAAAATGAATATAAAAATACTGAAAATAATATTGCTATGCTTTTTGATTTAGATTCATGGGAGCCACCATTAAGCTCTAATTCCCCATTGAGAATCATACAGGCGAAAGATGAAAAAACTTTACATGATTTCGCTCTCGTACTGGCGAATGATACGGAAGTTTTTAAAACCTATTTTTCATGGATCGCTGCTATACTAACTGACGATGATCCTATTGAGTATTACGTTGGTTATGTTGACGACCAGCCGGTTGTACGAGGCTTAAGCTGCTATTATGCAGGTGTTGTTGGTCTATATTGGTTGTCTACCGCGCTAGATGAGCGCAAAAAGGGTTACGGTACATTCATGCAAGAATACCAGCTAAAACGCGCAAAAGAATTAGGGTATCATGTAGCCGTTTTAAAAGCTTCTAGTAAAGGCTATCCCCTGTATCAACACTTAGGATACAAAGAGTGCGGAATTTTTAAAGAATTTAAATTGGGAGACATCAAAAATGAGCTATAAATTTGAAATTAAAAAAGCTGAAAGAGAGGATGTTTCTCTTATTCTTTCTTTCATTAAAGAATTAGTTGAATATGAAAAATTAATGAAGCAAGTAAAGTTAGCTCTCTAATAAACATTCCTTACTATTCTTTTTTATTAAAAGAATTAATTAATAACCTTGAGATGATTCAACATCATTGTAAAAATGATAGTATCAAAATGAATTCAATTTACATTTTAGCATTGGAGGATAACGATCTGGCATTCATTTCTTGGTGGGTAGTCTCGTTGTCAGCCCCTAATATTGAAGATATAAAGTGGGGATAATTGCAAGAAAAATTCTAAAAAGTAACAAATTTAAATAACGACGAAAAATTGCTTGACCCTATAGTTGCTATATACCTTACCTTGCTAATCAGGAGGAAAAAAGATGACTCAGTGGTACGTAAAAGATTTAAGCAAATTAACTGACGTATCGGTGCAAACGCTGCACCATTATGACCGTATTGATTTGTTAAAGCCATCCGTACGCATGGAGAATGGGTATCGTGTTTACTCCGAAAATGATTTATTGAAGTTACAGCAGATTATTGCACTCAAGTTTTTTGGCTTTGAACTTTCTCAGATTAAAGCATTACTTTCTGGTAAAGCAAGTACACTGGAGAATTTTTCTGCCCAAGCTTTGTTTTTAGAACAAAAGGCAAAGGCTTTATTTGAGGCCAGTAAAACATTAAAAAATATTCTGTCTGCTGTTAAGGACGATAAATCTATTCCTTGGGAAACCGTTATTAAATTAATAGAGGTATATCGTATGACACAGCAATTAGAGCATTCTTGGGTTAAAGAAATCTTCACACCAGAAGAATTAAAACAATATGTAGAATTTGAAACTGAATTAAAAACAAAATCTACTCCTGCCGAGCAAGCTGCATTTGAAAAAAATTGGTTTGCGATGGTCGAAGACCTTAGGAAAAATCTTAAAAATGATCCTACATCTGAAATTGGGATTGCTATAGGTGAACGGTGTATTAAGTGGGTTAACGGAGTGTATGGAAAAAAATATGCTCATTTGAGAACTAAGAAATTCGAAAAAGGATTTGCAGAAGGTAAAGGTCTTGAAGAAGTTGGACTAACGCCAGAAATGGTTTCTTGGCTAGATAAAGCTATGGATGCCTACTGGCATCAGCGTATCTATGGCATTTTAAAACAAGTTGGCATAAGCTCTGAGGATAAAGTATTAAACCTGTGGCATGCAATGCTAGATGATATGTATGGAAATGATAATGAGCGAAAAAAAGAGATTTATTCGCTTGCAGCTCAGGATGAAAAAATAAGCAGCAAAGCAAAAAATTGGCTGAAGAAAATTGCCAAGTAAAGAGCAAAGTGGGTTGTTAATTTAAAGGTGCCTACCTCCTGGTGGATTAAAAGAAAAGCACCCTATGAAGTTTTAAAACAAAAAATTTCGGGGTAGAATGACTTCGTCAGCTGAGTATTAACGCCCACACAATTTGCATTCTAACTAAGCTAAAGGTAGTAAGGGGTCGCAGTTCTTAGCAGATTTTTCTTTTGATACATTAAGTCTGCTACCTCTTATCTCTTTTTTTGCCTTACCGTCTAGCAATGCTATTTCTTCTAGTAACTGATGGTAAAGCTCTTCAAATAAGTTCGTTTTTTCTGATTGAATAACAGATTCCATTTTGGAGCAAGGTAAGCGTCTAGCTAATTACATCTTCCTAATTTAATGATTCTATCCCCAACTATTTGCTCTAATTATCCAAGGAGCCACCCTATGCTAGCTAATGCCCC
>JAJNBC010000014.1 GCA_021156085.1 Gammaproteobacteria bacterium
CCATCCTTCTTTGAGTTTAGAAATAATAAAATCTCTTAATTCTAGATTAGAATCTAATTTTCCAGGCCTTTGTCTACGAGCCAAATAGTGCTGAGAAGCCATATCAGGCCTGTAACCAAACTTGCCACTATTTCGTTCTAATTCTCGATAAAGTGTTGAGCGGTGAAAACGAATGGCTTGGGCTATCTCGAGTATAGATTTCCCATCGAAGAGTAATTCATATATCTTTAATCGGTCTTTAGGTTGAATAGGACGGTAACGTTGTCCCATAGCAACTCCTGTTAACTTGTTAGTCAAAATAGTTTGATATTTTAACTCTCTATTAACAGAAATTCGCACTTCGCATGAGCCCTCACCTCTTAACAGTAACATACTCACTCCTTGTCATCAGGAATTTTGAGTCCTCCTTAGCAGGTTATTCATCTGCCTCATGTGAGAATAAATTCTCACATAATAAAAACTAAGTCAACTCATTTTTATAAAATAAAAAAATTTAAAATAAACAGTATGAACTTAAAAATACAGTAAAAATAAACGATAAACAAGCGTAGACAACGAGAACTTATTCTCGTATCATAAAACCCTAATCAGATATTAAAAAGGAACCCGCAAAATGAAATTACTACGCCTAGGCGCCCGTCTACGCGCCGCTAGAAAAGCCGCTGGATTTAAAACAGCGAAAGCTTTCTTGAAAAAACACCACGTCCCTGCCTCAACCTACTCGCAGCACGAATCAGGTGCACGCACGCCGGATGATCAAGCATTAAAATTTTATGCCAAGGTCTTTGAAGTGGATTTCAATTGGTTAAAGAAAGGTAAGGGACAGCCTTTCAAAAAAATCACGGCCTTTAAAAAAGAAACACTCGCAGAAGAATCAATTGAGTTAAGCCGCAAGAATCCGATTGATGAAGCACTCTTAAAAAAAATCCTAACCCGCTATATTAAAATTCATGCATCCCCATTCTCTCTCAGCTCCATTCATGTTATCACCGAAGCATCAGCTAGAGCGTATTGTCAGCATACAAACCCTATACGATTTAGAGTAAAAAATAAAAATTGAATGAAAAAATAATTAGATATTACATGAGGATAGCTTAATCATCCGGCGAGACCAATAAATCTAAGCGTAGGGCTGAATGAAATTTAATCAGCCCATATTTACTAACAAGCTGGGCTATTTAAAAGATTTAAGTCTCTCGATAGCCCCCTTTTTTTTCCGGAAGTTAACCTATCAAGCTGTTATAAGAAGAACCCTGTGAGGGGCATTGAGGAGCCCCCCGGTGTTAATATAATTTTACTTAAACAGGTAATACGGTAGCATAATATTGGGAACGGTTTGGGTAACTATGAAATTCCGAATTGTTCTTCCCTTTAAGGTCTCCCTGCTCTTTAGAAGAAGAAAACATACAAAATTTATTACCATAATAATAAAAAACAGCCACGGTAATCAAACCGGCTCCTACCAGTAAAGGGGCAAATACACTGGCAATAGAGGCAGCAAATAAAACGCTCCCGCCTGCAACCATTAACCAACCTACGCCTTTGACAAGAGAAGAGTACATGATTTGTTTCAGGTGCCTTACACGGGTAGCCCATTCCTCAGAATACTGATCTGACAAAGAGCCGCCCCCGGGCGACGCCCCCATGTAGGACTTTTGGTGCTGGTATTCCTTATACTGACAATACGCATCATGAAAAGCATTGAGTGCCAGTGCTAACGCAGCAAAAGCGCATGCAGGACTCAATCCTCCTGCAAAAGTAATAGCAGAATGAGGCACATGAACCACGGAGGTAGTCGCAATTACATCTGTAACATAAGCGCAACCTGCCAAGATGCCGCCACAGACAAGCTCGTGGTTTTCAACCAAATTATAGTGAGTACGTTCGCCAGACGAGATCCCACCCCACCAATTTTTGTGTTTCTCTCCCAACTGTATAGGCATTTTCTTTAGCCTATTCAACGTAAATGCATGAGTTAATTTGGCCAGAGCAGTTCCACCTAGTACGATAACAGGCACTAACACCGGCAACAGAATAGCCGTACTTCCTACAAGAGTTGCAAAGGCGGTCAAGGCAAAAGGCGCTGTGATAGCACCAACCACTGCCATTCCCCCACCCGCAAATTCGGTCGTTTTAGCAATTCGAGTATTGTGTCTATCCCAGTTAATAGGCGCCCAATTTTCCCATGTTTTTTCTGCTCTGCGAAGAGCAGGAAAGCTCTCTGCACCGAATATTCTACTTAACATTGTTTAATCCTCTTTGGGTATGCTTAATAAATACACAATTATAATCCTAAAAAATAAATTTGCAAATACGAGAGATACTCTCAAAGCGCTAGAAGTAGTGAGGGTAGTGAACTAACTAGGTGACCGGTTAGAAGCTATCCTTCATACGGAATAGGTCGCCTTATCTTGCTGGGAGTATATGAGGTAAGACCCAGCTCATTTAGCTTTTTTTGCTATAAAAATCCTGTCAAAAAATCCAGTACCTTCGCATTCAATGACCACATCAAACAAAACACAATCTGCTGTTCTGCTTCATATTCGGCAACTAATCGTAAGTTCAATTGCTTACGATTCATCTTCCGCCCATACCGATTTGCTATCCTTAACCACTCTTGAGCAATTTTTTCTGAAATACGCTTAGCTTGCGCTACATTTTTTAGTTGTCTAAATTCAAACTCTCTCACAGCTTGGGTAAGTAGAGCAATTTTTTCTTAATGTCTAGCTGCGGAAACTTTACTATTTTTTCTTGATTGAGTCATTTGCATTATTCCTTTTATGCTTTAGTTGAGAGTTTATTATAGAATAATTAAGTATAAATTGGTATATAAAAGTATGTCAATGAATTTTTTTATGGTAAGATACAGTTAATCAACCACCCGAGATGCAGGCGTTCAATGACACATTCTCTAGCCATAAACAAGTCGGAAATTCATGAGATTTTGCAGCAGCTGATTCGATTTAAAGAAATCAGTGTCGCTGAACTCGCCAAACTAATCGGCCTACCTCAACCCACTATTCAACGTATTGCAGCCGGTGTTTATAAAAAACCCCATACTCGTACCCTAAAACCCATCGCGGATTTTTTTAATATCAGCATCAATCAGCTGAAGGGGTTCGAACCTATTCCATTTTTACTAACGAATAAAGTATTACATATGCTTCCTTTACTCACCCCAGAGCAAGCGCTTCAGCAGGCCGCTATAAAAGAAACAACGGAAAAAATTGCTTGTGATATTGTAATGGGCAATCGATCTTTTGCAATGTACATGCCCGATACCTCTATGGAACCCTTAATTCCCAAAGGTTCCACTTTATTAGTAGATCCCGATAGAACACCTCGGCATAGAAATTTCATTATTGTTAAATTGCATCATTATTCTGACATTCTTATCCGTCAGTTAATTACGGATGGCAAAGAACTTTTTATTAAACCCTTGAGCCCTGACTTGCAATCTTTTAAAATGACCCTTCTTAATAAAAAAGATACTATTTTAGGCGTTATTGCTCAGGTCAGATTAAATTGCGAAGATTATTAAAATAAGATGCATCGTTACAGGGAGTAAATATGTATAAAAATATATTAAATCTCAGCCTCTATTTCGAATGGTTTTTAAAAAAATACCAAACACTGCAACAAGAAATTAAAAATATCAGCGCTTATCAAATATTAGAAATAAACCAAAAAAGTAGACACGCTCGTTTCCACTAGGTATTCATAATCTTTACTCAACCTGCGGTATTTATTAAGCCAAGCAAAAGTGCGTTCCACGATCCATCTTTTAGGCAGGACTTGAAAACCCTCCATCAGCTTGATGCCACAACTCAGCAAGTAAGAATTAACGTCCTCTACTGCTTCCGGGACTCGATACCATTTTGACGGTCTTTTTACAATTTCAAGATTTCTACCATAGTGTTTTACCATTGCTTGGGTCCGTTGACCGATGTACCCCATATCAGAAAAAATTAATTTTAAACGCTTCAAATGCCCATTTAATTTTTCTAATATATCTCTTAGTCCTTCTCTATCATTTCTATCTGCACTGGGACGGCTACTGACACCAAAAATCCTTGCGTATCCACTAAAATATGCCGCTTTCTGCCTTTAATCTTTTTAACGCCATCATACCCCTTGACCCCCCTTTTTCCGTTGTCTTAACGGATTGGCTATCGACTATCCCTACCGAAGGATCTTTCTTTTTCTTTATCTTCAGCCGGATTTTCTCTCTTAGATAGTTTTCAAGCTCTACAAAAAAACCTCCATTTTTAATAGCCTGCTGCGCGTACCTGAGCTATTCTTAAACGGTCTTTTATGCCGCCTAGAAAGTCCTTGTAATTTTTATCCAAACGCCATGAGTCTTCTATTTTCTTAAGCTGTTTCTTCAGGAGCCTCTCCTTTTTTTATTTGTTGAATTGCTACCACTTGAGCAGATTTTTGCGCTCCAATACACTTCAATAAATAATCGGTTATTGGCTGCATAGGCTTACGCAACCTCTCAAACGTCAGCGACGATATATCCTGCTGTAATGTCCCCATTCATTTTATGGTTAAGCAGCCTTTTCAACGCATAGGCAGGAATATCCCGGCTCTCAGCAACTGTTAGGAACGTGCGGCGTGTGCGTCTTCATAAGGCGATGCGCCTTATTGCCTATATTTTTTTCAATCACAAAGCTTTTAGTGCCTGTAGCCGTCACACGCAGTGCAAACCCCTTTAACTGGTCATCACGGTAAAATGCTTGGTCTTTATCAGTAGGAGCCTCAACCTTATTAACCCAGGCTTTTATTAGTTTCATATATCCCCTCTATTTTTCATGTAGAACCAATGTCCAATGTAGAAAGACTGTTTAAAACCCATTAGAATAAATTAGAGCGGATAATAACACTTAATACTTTGAATATAAAAAGCTTTAATAATTAAATAGAAAAATGTAGAAACCATTAGAAGTATATATATTATAACTGTTAATCATTAGGCACTGGTTCGAGTAGTGAATACGTTTATTGTTTTCTTTAGGGCTACGATAACCGGTAACCATTCCTATTTTCGTTCTGTGAGCGTGTTGGATAGGCTCCCAGGTTAGAGTGTTATAAGAGAAATCAGAGGTGCTTTGCTTTCTCCCGCTGCTGCTTCTTGATTATTCTGCCGTGAGCCGTGATGATAAACCTAGCATAAAATTTTTTACTGAGGAAATAACCTATTTTATCTTTTTAAATTGCGCTATTATCATTTAATTTCTTTCAATTTGTCATTTAGCCAACTAATGGGACAAATTAAAATACCAAAATTAACGTATCAAATAGCTAATATTTTTGGTTAAATTTTACCTTATTTTAACTGATTATTTTTTTCTTCAACTTACTTCCTTTAAAATGCGCCCCTTCCCCCCAGCACTACGAAGCAATACATTTCTAATCGATTGATTGCCGATGCTACGATTGATCGACCTAGAGATAATGTCTACAAGAATATTTTAGAGATGATCGTACTGACGAATAAAAATAAAGGAATAGTAAAAACTAAAAGTTAGTTTGAGAGGCTTTTGGCTATTTAAAAGTAACTCTTTTAGAACGCTGATTAACATACAATAATTAGCACATAATTTTTATCTAAAAATTATATTATTAATATAAATTCTGATATTATTAATAAGTTAATATATAACTGTCACCATAAAAGTTTATTTTTAACTACGCTCAACATTGTATTTTAATTCTATAATTTTTTGAAAAGAGGATAATAAAATGAGTATCGCCGCAGAAGTAAAAAATGATAACCTCTTAGTTAGCAGCGTTGACTCATTGGAGAAATTTTTAGAGAAATGGGATGAAGAATATAGTAACAACATCTTATCTTTTCCCATATTTGATAAAGAAAAAACAAGTAAATGGACCATGGCTCAGCGGCAATATTTCGTAAAAACGCTTTATCATGTTCGTGGACATTTCCACGATGTGCTTTGGTATATGGGAAATTTCGCGCCTAATAAGGAAATGAAAAATTTAATACTCGACAATATTAAGGACGAGTTCAATGGAGATGGACTTTCTCACGAACTCTTATATTTGTTATTTGCTAAGGCGGTAAATGTAGATTTAACAGATGCTTCATTCACTGAAGAGGCTTATTTACCATTTATTAAAGAATTTAATCAAAGTCATTTAAAATGGCTGAGGAAACATGATTGGAATGAAAGATTATCTTTTTTTGCAGCCCTTGAAAGATTAGATAATACAGACTATGTACGGGGAAAAGAAATAGCAGAAAGTCTGGGATGTAAAAACAAAGATTTAGTTTTTTTTAACGTTCATATTCATGTTGAACACTTTAGCCGTATTTTAAATTACCTGAATAAAATATGGGTCGCTACACCAGAAAAAGTTAAAACACCCTTTTCTTTCATAAAAGAACACCATACTAAGATGTGGAAAAATCTTTCTGATACCATTTTTAATTATACAGGATTGAATTAATAGCTCATGTTAAAAAATATTCTTCATCTTGGAAAAAAAATAAAATTAAACATCGATAGAAGGGTAGAGAATTTTGGCGCACAATATATAGCTTTTGGAATATTTGGAATATTAAATTACCCTATTTATTATGCCATTTGGAGTTATGGTGCCAAACAAACTTATGAAAGTTTATTGTTACGTGCTACAGCAACTATATTATGCTTGTTACTATTATTAAAGAATTATTGGCCAAGGAGGTTACAAACTTGGCTTCCCACTTACTGGTATATTACTCTCACATTTTGCATGCCTTTTTTCTTTACTTTTATGTTATTTAAAACTAATTTTGCACCAGTATGGCTAATGAGCACAAGTACTATCTTTTTCTGGCTTGTTTTGTTAGTAGATTGGGTAAGTTATATTGCTATTTTACCTTTAGGTATTTTTTTAGCCGGGGCATGTTATTATCTAGCTATTCCGCATCTTTTGATTAATGAAAATTATATGGACTATCTTGCTCAATATAGTGGCGCGCTTATCCTTGCTACTCTTTTTGCTTATAACAAAGAAAATTCAGAAAAATTAAAATTACAAGGTGTAAGAGCGGTCGGCGCTAGTATTGCACATGAATTACGAACACCATTAACTTCAATAGATTTAGGGATTGCGGGTGCTAAAGAATACTTGCCTACGCTAATGGAAGCATACCTTACTGCAAAAGAACAGGGTATAGCTGTAAAACCCATTAAACCAAGCCACTATGAAACATTAACGACCTTACTAGATGACCTGCAAAAAGAGACGCAATATTCACACACGATTATTAATATACTACTAATGAATGCAAAACAAAACTTGATCTCTGATAGTAATTTTAAATTATGCTCAATGAATGGGTGTATTAGTGACGCAATAAAACGCTATCCTTTTAAAGAGAAAGAACCAGAGCTTATTCACTGGAACAGTCAAAATGATTTTATGTTTTATGGTGATCAGCTAGTCATGACACATGTCATTTTTAATTTGCTAAAAAATGCTCTTTATTTCATTGAAGCAGAAAGAAAAGGAGAAATTACGCTGTGGTATGAAACCAAAGAGGGTCATAATATTCTATGTTTTAAAGATACAGCCAAAGGTATTCCGGCTGCTGCTATTTCTAAACTGTTTGATAGATTTTACAGTACTATTCCAAATGGTACTGGTTTAGGCCTATCGTTTTGTAAAATGGCTCTCAATAGCTTTGAGGGCGATATCACTTGTAAATCTCGATATAGAGAATTTACTCAATTTGACATTAGTTTGCCGCAAATCAAAAATTAACAAACAGGGCAAATCGGTGTAAAATATGAATTCGTCACAAAAATCTTTTAGGGTACTATCTTTGTTGGAAGAATAAATCGATTTTATAATAGGTAAATTTTCTTTATTCAGAATAGGCCTTTTCTCGGATGATACTTTTGGAGTTAAATCCCCTGTTTTTATACTTAAATATCTTGCAACAGTGCAGAAGAATGTACTAAAAAGCATTGCATCTCCTTTTTATAATTCTTTGGCAAGCAGTTTTAGCTCGTAGTTAAGCCACTATTTTATAAGGAGAAAATTCAAGAATATCCAGCATGACTATAATTTTTTGAACCGCTATAATAGGACATAGATGTTAACATTTATAAAGGAAGGCAAGCATGAAGTGGTCTAAAGTCAGTCTGTGCTATTACCCAACTATTACTATTCTAATTGATGACAAGAAAAATTTTTTAAAAGAACTTGATTTAAAATTAAGCCATCAATTTTTCTACCGATTCTATACACAACCAGAAGAATTTATTGAATACATCAATCATCAATATTCATTTGATCCTTTCACTAACCGTTGTGTTTTCTTAGATAATGATGAGCTAGACCGTGGATCACAAAATATAAACATACGGATGATCCGTAATGAAGCCACTAACGAAAATCGTTTTTATCAAATATCAACATTAATATCCGATTATGCGATGCCAACTAAGAACGGTTTAGAATGCTGTCAATCCATCCCTGATAAATATGCCATTACCAAAATATTATTAACAGGTCAAGCCGACAATAGCCTTGCGGTAGAAGCTTTCAATAAAGGTATTATCAATAAATTTATTCACAAATCGCCAAATGTGGCGCAATTAGTTAACTCCGCCATCTACGAAGCGCAAGTTAAATATTTCATAAATCTTTCCGAGAAACTATATGACATGCTCCCTGAAAGCACGACACAGTGTTTGACAGATCCAGCTTTTGCAGATTTTTTTTATAAATTATGTGAAGAAAAAAACATAGTTGAATATTATTTAACAGATGAGCGGGGTAGCTTTTTAATGCTAGATATGCAAGGCAAACCTAGTTGGTTGGCAATAGCTAATGATGAGCAAATGGAAAGTTATTATGAAATAGCCCATGGCCATAAAAATGTATCGCCATCGATCATGGATGGATTAAAAACCAAAAAAATGATAACTTATTTCTATACCGACGATGATTTAGATACCAGTGCAGCAGAATGGGAAAGTTACATGTATCCTGCCAAACAATTAACAGGGAAAGAAACTTACTATTACGCTTATATCGATAACCCGGATGCTTATGAGCTAGATCGTAATAACATTGTTTCTTATCAGCAGTTCTTACAAACAGAAAAATAAACTTAGCTTATTAATTCTGGTTTTCTTAACCAGATAATATAGGCCGCACTAAATAGCTGAACATTTTTAAGGGTAGAGAGTTTAGCGGATTGGTTAATGCCTATTAGCGTGTAGCAACCAGCTTGATCTCCTTTAGTCAATTGACGGACCACCGTTTCACCCGTTTTTAGTTGAATAATGCAATTTAATCCCAACAATTTACTTATTTCCTGAGATTCAAAACAACGTGTCCCTGCGACGTGATCCCCTTTATTAAAACAAGGCTCCATACTGTTATCATGAACAATCGTATCAATAGCATGAGGATGTAACTCGTAGAACAAAGCCAATTCTTGTGAAATGGTATTACCAGCTATATTTGGAAACACGTCTGCTTTGATTTCGGGCAATTGTCCTTTACCGTATAATAGCCATTCCACGGTACAATTGATAACGCCTTCTTTTTTACAGGCGTTCACAATGCTTAAAGCGCCCTCGGCAGTCAAACCAGTATGACGCCCTTGCTCCCAGCTTTTTAAGGTAGAATCCTTGGTGTTGAATTTTTCACCAAATGCCCGTGAAGAATAGCGCAGAATTTTTCTTAAATATTTTATGCGGTTCCCTCGCTCTTTTTTTTCTAAATCAGTGACTTCCCGATGCTTCCTTCTCTTAATAATAGCCATGTTTCTCCCTATTCTTTATATTTCAGATATAGCTAAAAGCTCACAACACATGGAGTTTTTAACGCCTATTCCAAAGACGATAATATCGTCTACCATGGCGAAAATGAGATAGAAATCCATGGCGTTAGTATATCGAGCAGCCTGGACAAACAGCAAGCATCCCATCTAACAAGAGGTAATGATTATGAATCGACCAAGACATCAATATGCTAATTATATGTCGCTCAAGATAATAGAAAAGCTGGGCAACGAAGAGCCCACGGAGGCGCAAATTGCTTTCATGGAATCTATTTTAACAAAAATTACTCTTATTCGGCCTATTACTTTTCATCCACGACTTACTAATCAGGAAATAGTGTGCTTGTATTGGGCGGCACTCGGCAAGACCTCCAAAGAAACGGCGGCCTTGCTTAAGGTACAGCGAAGTACGGTAGAAAAACACCGTAAAGATATCAAGAAAAAACTACATTGCAAATCACTGGTGGAGGCTGTTTTTAAAGGCATTCAATTGGGATACGTCGAACCCGCCCTGCAATGTGAATTGTCACAACAACCTACAGAAGATAGGAGCCATGATAACAACACAAATTATTTAACGTTAAGTCATTCACTCCGTATACCGCTAACCGAAATTTTAGGCACGCTTGAATTGCTAGATCATCAGGATTTATCTCCTATGCGAAAAGAAGAAATCAATGCCATTCAGCAAGTAGGTAAACGATTGTTAACTATTGTTGACAAAATATTAGTGAGCAACAAAGGTGAAGATGAAAATCATTTTTTTATTTCTTAACTAAGGGGCTATTCAATAAAAAATTAAACTAAAAATCCTAAATTAAGGCCCCCCCTGAAATCGAAGAAAAATACTGTGTACTCCTCGCCTTAGAGGTAAGGTAGAGCGCTCTCATGGTCGTGATAAAGAAGAATTTTATCAAATGATGCAATATAAAAATGATATGGATTTAGAGAAAAAATTCGTAAATGGGAAAATATTTACAACTACATCCGGCTTCAAAGGAAAAACACCTTATGAAGTTTTAAAACAAAAAATTTCAGGGTAGAATTACTTTATCAGTCAAGGTATAAATATACGCAAATTAATATGAATTTACCCATAATTAAAGATTTGAATATATCTCAGCTTGCTAACGCCCTATCCGGATTAGCAACAAAAGGTAGGCTAGCCATATCTGATAACAATCTTGTTTATCTTGATATTTCTGATCATTATATTAATCGATTGTTTTTATTTTTAGAAAATCAGAAAATAAAAAAGCCTGATTACTTTGGTATTGGAGGGATTGGTGCACATATCAGTGTTATTTATCCAGAAGAAAATATTGGGATAAATAGGGATGATGTAGATAAGGAGCATGAATTTAAAGTTAAAAGCGCTTTTACAGCCGAGATCGGCCTCAAAAAATATTATGCGTTAAAAGTCGATGCTCCTTCCCTCCTCTTATTAAGAAGGAAATACCACCTATCTGATATGCTGCCATTCAAAGGATATTCCATTAGTTTTCATATAACCATAGGAGTGCAGCGCCTATAGGCTGGTAAGAACAGGACATTATCACAAGATACATGCCCTGTTTTTTTACCTTATTTCTTGATATTTAAGTTTTCAGGCAAAGCATAGAGATTTTGAGCATTTGAGGTGCTAATTTCTACAAGGGCAACCGGATAAGCACCATTATATTCATCTCCCGCTTTAGAGAAATCAAGGGAGTAAACACAATTGAAAGAATAAGAAGATGGGTCTACACGTGTAGCAGTAGGCTGCTGGCTCACAGCTACAGAAAGTGCATCTTTTACTTTTTGAAGAGCATTCTCTGGACCAGTCGCCTTCACCCCTCGAACATAAAAAGTATAATAGCTATCACTCTTAATTTGATATTCGGTGGAAACATTATATCTGTTTTTACCTGGAGCAGGTTCAACTTTTTTTAAAGCAAGATTTTGAATTTCGGCTAACGAGGGACATATACTGATTGCGTCATTATTAGCCATTGCAAGTGAGCTAACAGCTAATATACTTATAGCGAAAAGGCATGGACAAAATGTTTTTTTCATATATTCACTCCATAGTATTACTAATAATTTATGCCACCTACAATATAAAAAAATCTTCCTCTAAAAGCAACCCCCTTGGCTCTTTTCCACATTGCCTCAGTTTTTATTTTATTATCTACCTATCATAACTTAATTAAAATTAACCGCCCTATTTCTTACATTCCTATTTTATTAAAACTTATTTTTCTGCACATCAAGAAAATGCTGTGGAAGAAAGGCCACTGCACAGAGCTGCATATCTTACCATTACATCCGAGAGTTCTAGAATCATCTTCTTCTCCCTTATCCTTATCTTTATAAATGATATAAAAAGAAGTACAATGAAACGACGTGCATTGAAAAAAGAATAAGCGTGATAAAATATTACCATAACGTATTTTCAATATATAAATAGTAGCAGAGGAGGTAACATGAATATATACACTTATCTGAAAAAAGACCATCAGAAGGTTAAGCAGTTATTTAAAAAAATAATCTTAGCTAAAACATCCAAAGAAAGAGAAAATTATTTCTTAGAGATAAGAAAGGAGCTGGAATTGCACGCTACTTCAGAGGATGCTACTTTCTATAAAGCCATAAAAATTAATTCCAAAAATAACAAAATAGTAGAGCATGCTGAAGAAGAACATGCAGAAATCAAAAAACTTCTCTCTAAATTAAGTAAAATTTCTTCTAAAGAAACAGCCATATGGCTGGTAAAATGTGGAGAATTAAAGTACGCTGTTGAGCACCACGTGAAAGAAGAAGAATCTAAAATATTTGAAAAATCCAAGGAAGTCCTGTCTGAAGAAGAAGCTGAGAAATTAGCAGTTAAAATAAAAGAATTAAAAAGTAATATGGCTAAATCCAGTCTTTTTCAGAAAAAATTTAAAAAGCTAAAAAAATAAAAACATAGCTCTTAGCTCTAGAACATGGTAACGCTAAGAAAGAGTAGCACGGTAGAAAATTTTGCCTTTACTTAACTTTAGCAAAAAAGGAAGATATCTCTTTTCTTTCACATATAAAATTTCTTTAATAAATTTTAGTATGAATAAAAAATTTAATCCTGACAATTACCCATGGAAATCTAATATAAATTATCGTCTACATAAAAACTTATATAAAGTAGGTAAAGGCGAACAAGGGGTCTTATTATGTCAGCCTTACAAAAGCGAAATACTTTTATATTGGAAATTTCGGACGCCTCAGCTCGCGAAAATAAGTGCAGAAAAAATTTATTCCCTCTTTTTAGAGTATCTTGAACAGGATGACTTTCCCGGCGCAGATATGGCACGTAAATTTTTACAAATGGGATTTACACGTGCCCGTCGTTACGCCAATTATAAAGGAGGAAAAAAATATGGAAAGGATAGAAATCATCTTTTACCTAAAGGAACAGGAGAACCCCTTAAAGCGCAAAGCGCTCGTATCTTTTATAAAGCTTGGCAGCAAGCAGAAAAAAATAAAAAATACAGTTTAATGAAAGAAGAATGGAAAAAAATAATGGGATAAAAATTTTGGGAGTATGAGAAAGTAAAATTGCATCAGTGAATTTACCACAAGCTACATCCAACCTATTTTTGATTTCCTGACTTGAGGACAACAACTCTCCTTTTTGCGATTGAAGGTAGCTTCTGATTAATTTCCCTATTAAAAACCTAAGATTAAAAGCTACCCAATTTATTATATTAAACCCACCCAGGCGTCATGACGCGCCTGCCCTTAATGCATGTTTTACTTTATTTTATGTCTCTGCTAGTAAGATAAGCTTTAGCTATGGGTAAGTGTGGGCTTTTTATTAGCACTACCCTCCCCCTTCAGAGAATCTCCTACGGATTGCTCAGCCGATCTTTTACTGGTAGATCTTTTACTATGCACTCTAGAAAATACCCCTGTTTCTTGGGTACTTGCTTGGGAAGAGTGCAGCCTTAGTTTTCTATTCATTTCTTTAAGGCATCCAGAAAATTCTTCATCTATCTCCCTATGCAAACCTAATTTTTTAGTCAATCTTTGAATATTTCCTAGGGGATCTACACTAAAAAGGTTAAACCTACCTAATTCTAGTTCTCCTGTTTTAGACAACTTGAGCATTCGGACAAGATCAAAGCAATAAGAAGCAGGACCGCAGCACTGCCTTACGCAATTCAAACTCACTAAAATATCTGCTATTAATCGTTGACTTTTACACACGCCCGAGATACGAAGAGCGCGGTCTAAGTTGGCTTGAAAATCATTTTTCTGTAATGGCGACAGCTTTTCATTTCTAGCCATTATTTCTTTTAAGCTAGAATAAGATTCTTTTAATGCTTTGCGGTGTTCTATTAACTCTTCATCAGATACATTTTCTTTTTTAAAAGCATCGAGAACAGAAGAGTCTAATTTTTCATCGCCAGCTAATAATAATTCTTCCATTTTTCTACATTGTTTTGCTAATACCTTTTTATTCACTTCTTCGTGAAAAATTTCTTCATCATAATCTATTATTTTTTTCTGTAAATCATAGAAAATCGCTAACTGTTGACAGGTTTCTGGATAAAATTCTTTATCGAAGTTCGTCATCCAGGCATTGTCATCAAACAAATCCCCTTCTATGTAGGGTGTAATAGGGAGAGCAGATTTAAAAGCCGAATGAAATGCGCCATAGTAGTGCATTCTTATCGCACATTCTACAAGAAATTTCTCTGACATGATTGCGGTAGAAAAATCTTTACCCTTTTCTTTTGCAAGGCTTAGGATGCTATTTCTGATTCCTTCTAAGCCACCAGCATTGCTGATGATCACATCACGATGATGATTATATAAATATTGGAGCGTTTTAGTGACATTTGCGGTGCCTTCATAATAAATGAGATCCATTTTTTTAAGCAGATCAGGTCTTCGTAGACCCACTTCATAAAGAACCATTTGGGGCGCCGTATCAGCCCATTCATCTATATTTTCTCTGTCTAGCATCTCAATGATAGCATCAATGCGGTCAGCAGGGACTTTAGGAAGTGGTATTTCATCATGTTCTAATCCTAGATCAGCGCCCAGCAAATAACGCGGTCTGGGAAATTCTAAATAATCCAACTTAGATTGAATGAAATTGTTATTTTCTTCTGCAGATAAAAGACCTGTAGTGCGGTTTGCTGTAGTGATAATGGCAACAAGAGATCCTTTAGTAAGGAAAACCATAGAGCAACCTTTATCATCTGATTCTCCATCCTGATGATGGACGACTCTCTTTTGACGCAAATTCATAAGCATAGCCTCCGATTAGATTTTGATTTTCTAATATTTAGCATATTTTTCACACCTGGAACGCGCGCTTATGTACGTCTGTAAAACCACCTTTAAGTAGCGCCTTCCCTCTGACGGACTTAATAATACTCTTATTTCTTAATTCAGCAACACCTAAAATTTTTTGAGAGCTGGTGAGTGTATTTTTTACTTGACTAGCATAATCAGAAGCAGATTCGAAAGGGAGAGCGTTGATTTCATCATAGAGAGACTCTCTTGTTTTTCATGTTTACTTCCGCTATCTTATTTTTTGGTAGAAAAAGACAATGCGAGCTAAATGCCATTTTTTATTTAATATTTTACTAAAATTAAAGAGGAGTAGAAATATGAACTTAAGAAAGATAGAAAAAGCATTAGGAAAGGGAAATGAATCAAATATGAGTGTGCAAGAGCCTACAGTTCATTTTAATATAATTAATTCGGAGAGTGGAGAAATCCAAAATTATAAATTTAGCGGCGCATTACGCGAAGAAAAAGAAGATATAGCAGACCAAGCAAAGGAGCTTTTAAGATTATATGATATTTTGTCAGATAAAGAGCGCTCCCATCTGCTCTGCGCTTTCCCCGCTAATTCTCTTCTCTTGGAAAAACTTGCTTTCTCTGCTGCTGAAAACAATGATATTAACCTTATTCAAAAGTTAGCAGAAGCACAGTTTAATTTTAATAGGCCCAGAGATTTCTACAATAGAACACTTTTACATATCACTACTGAACGCAACGCTGAACTGGCTGTTAAAGAGTTACTTAAATATATGGACACAAATACTATTGAGGTAAAAGATGGAAATAGTCAAACAGCATTAGATCGTGCCGTTTTGTTATGCTATCCCTCCCTTCTTGAAGCACTCTCTGAAAAAGCAGCGCTACCTCAAATCCAGAAGGCAGCTTACTTTTTACCTCTATGCCTGCAAAGAAGCCAAGAAGCAGTTTTCCAAATGGTGACTCTACTTCATAAAAAGGGCGCTCAATTCAGTAAAGACATGCAGGATCAAGCCAAAGAGCTTGATCATAATGGATATATACTTGACGCTATAAAAAAAGCAAAAGAGATAGAGCAAGAAAAAGGCCCAGCCGACGAAGTACTTCTTCCACCAGCTCTACATTAAGATTAAGGATGAACAAAAAAGAGAAGATAGATCTGTCCCGGGGTTCCCTCCTAGAGGAACCCCTTTCTCTAAATGCTGCCAAACTAAGAGGTATAAAAATCCCCAATAAAACCAATCATTGAAAAAAACTCCCTCCCCTCCGTGGGTTTAGACAAAAAACACGGCTCTTTACTGCAACCAGAATACTGAATCAAACGAAGAAAACCATAACACCCTGATTATTAAACACATTAAATATCATAAATATTGTCTATACTGCTCATAAGCATCCTGTATTTTCCCCTGCATAAAAGAGAATGAGTATGCATGCACCTTATCCTAACAGCCGAAATTCAGCGAAGTTGCTTCTCTACAAAATGCCAAAATAACCTCCCCCTCCTATTTCCTTGATTATAGCCATATTATTGTTTATATATTTTACAAAACCTCGTCTATACTCCTATTTATGAACATCATTGTGATTAACCTATTTAAAGGAGAAATTGCCATGAAACCTAGAAAATCTCTACGAGAAGCTGTCATTGAAGACTCCCCAATCCCCGAATATACGCCTGCTGAAAAAGAAAAAGCTAAGGAAGAATTCCTGGACCAACATCGCCAACAAAGTTTTATGCAAGAATTCCTTCAACAATCTAGGGAATCTCTTGGTTATGTAGTAGAAACAACTACAGAAAAATTAAAAAACACTAAAGAAACAGCTTCAAAAAATATTGAAGAAGCTGCAAAAGTTGTCTCTGAAAGCAAAGATGCCGTTGCCGCTCCTTTCAAATTTGTATATGACATGGCGAGTCAATCCACCGAAGAATTAAGAAATACCGCAGAAAAATTACTTGCACAAAATAATAAAGAAATGGCCTTTGCCTATTTTTCTGTGATTAAAGAACGTGGAGAAGATTTAGGAAATCAATTCTCTGGACCTATTAAAACAGAGTATCTTTGTGACGTTATCATACGTAACAGTCCTGAATGGCTTAAAAATCACATAGGAGAAGAAAAAATTCTCGAATTTGCTGTCTCATTAATCGCTACACACGCATCCCCTACACCAGAAGAGATTAACCAGTTAAATTTACTTCGCAATAAATGCCTAGAGATAGCTCATACTAATGCCGCTACATTTCACAAATTTTGTAGAAAAATAAATCCTCTTTATTTAGAAAGGGCGCTGGGCAATGTCTATATGGTCCGCATCCAAGTGGAATTAGCTAGTGAAATATTAAACTATATGAATGCTAATGCGCCTCTCGACGCCTCAAGTGAAGAAGACACGATAGAACAAATAAAATTTCCACTAATACGGCACAAATATCATGAAAATTATTTTATCAATATAAAATCTGTTATTATGCAGCTAAAAGCAGACAAAGAAAGAGATCGCCTAGAAAAAATTGCTCAAGCGGAGGAGCTTGCATTTCAAAGAAAAATAGAACGTCAAAAATGGAGAGATCATTCTAAAAAAGCATCTGAAAATAAACTAATTAAAAAAACTAAAAAAGCACAACCCGCTAAAGAACAAGAGCAAGAAGAAGAAAAAAAAGAAGAATATCAAGAGGAAACCTTAGAACAAAGAAGAATAAATGCACGAGAGAATATTATGGCTTATCAGGAGAAATTAAAACAAAAATATGCTGAAAAAATAGGAGAACACGAGCAACAAAGAATGGAGAGCACCAGATCCAATCGACAAAATAAAATGGATAGAGAACACCGGGAAATTTTAAAGAACTTACAAGAATCTATCACGATACAAATGGAAGAACTCAGCGGAAAGACAGATCAAAGCTCACTTAAGACACTAGCAGCACTTCAAGAAATCCAAGAGGCTTTAAACATAAAAACACTTCCGGCACCGGGTGGAAAATTAGAAATCACCCTATCGCCTTACGATAGATTAGCCCTTGTCCAAAGAAAAATAATAGATGTCGATAAACGCTTATCTAGCGAGTTAGATCAGGCGGGACTTTCTCATTGGCAGACTTTCGGGAAAGTCACTGTAACTGCCCTGATCGGAAAGATAGCTACAGCAACAATGCCAACAGTAGGGATTCCATTAGCTGTGGGATTAGGAGGGATAATAGCATATGCCAAAAATAAATTTGGTACTCATAAAATTTGGTCCCCTGGGGCATTAGCAACAGGTAAAGCGAAAAAATCAGTACAAGCACTTACTGAAAAAATGGAGGCTCCTAAAGAAAGTCCCAAAAATAAATAAAATTTCCAATTAAAATTAGGGTCTGTTGACAATTCGCTAGGCGGAACACCGAAAATCAAAATCTTATACCTAGCCTAGTTAAGATCGTCAACAGACCCTAGGAGCAATTCTTATAATGAGTCGTCGTTAAGCAGATATTAGAATCGATTATTCGCAAACGCTTCCTATCTCCTTTATCTTTTTCTTTTATCATAATCATTAACTAATCAGAAAAAATATTTCTGGGGCATTGAGCCCCCTATCACCCAAAGAAGTAAAAGACTATTATAGATTTTCATATGCCACCTGCCCAAAAAAATCACTCAACGTATGCAATTCTTATTTACTATTTAAATTTTAATGGACAGTGATTAAAGAATTCAGCTAGGATAAGGGGGAATCTCATTTTGAGATCTTAAGCAAATGTTTAAATCGAGAAAAAATACTCGAAAATTTTCGTCAACTTAAAAAGGAGAAGAATATGAGAAATTTACTACTAATAGCATCCATTGTTTTTTTATCTTTTCTCAATAGTGAGATGGTTTTTGCAGAAAATAATGGAGATTTATGTATTGCTTTATTTAATGCTGATAAAAATCCGGTGCAGTTTTCCCCAGGCATGGGCGATGAAAAAATTTATATTGTTCAACCCAATCAACACGTAACACTGTCTAGAAGGGATATGAAAATGGCTTGTCCTTACACCCCCACCAGCTGCTATGTAGACATCTCTTCCCCCGGAGAAAATAACTATCGCACTATTTTTAATCTAAGCAGAGGCAGTCGCATTATCTATAAAGGGTGGGATGGTAACCAGCATTACTATGACATAAATCCTCGCGCTACTGTACCATGTGTTTCTTGAGATAATTAAATACTGTACAGGTTCTTCTCTGAGCAGAACCTGTACATAAACTTAAATAATCAGCAGAACTGGCAAGATCCCAGAAATTAAGATAATTTACTCAATAACTCATTTTTCAATTTTTCCGGGACTACAGCCACAACAGGCAAATACCAGAACCGATCATCTGCAAATACTTCGCATTTCACTTTATCTTTTTCTGTCATTACAATCGGCAACTGATCAGGAAAATTAAAATCTTTTTCTTGATAGAGATAATGATCAGGAAAAATATGTTCAATGATATCCAATCCACTCTCCCGCAAAGTAGTGAAAAATCGTTGGGGATTTCCGATCCCAGCCACAGCATGGATTTTTGTTTTGTTAAAATCCGTCAAAGCGCATCTCTTGTGCAAATCTATAATAGAAACAAACTCGTTTCCTTGCAACCGCATTTGAAAGTAGGCGCTCTCATGCCCGCCTCCTTGCTGAACAATAAAATCAACTCGGTTTAATCGGTGAGGGGCTTCTCGCAGTGGGCCTGCGGGCAACAAAAAACCATTTCCCCATTTTCGATCTCCATCTAGCACTGCAATTTCAATGCGACGCCCTAATCGATAATGTTGCAAACCATCATCTGCAAGTACCACATCACAATTTGTTTTATTTAATAATTCTTTTACCGCTGCGACACGATCAATACAAATAACCACAGGACACGTAGAATGCCGCGCTAATAAAAGTGCTTCATCCCCTACTCTTACCGGCTCTGCTTGTGCATCTACCCATAAAGGAACAACTTGTTTTTTACCACCACTACCTCGACTCACTATACCCGGGCGCCAGCCTTGGGCTTTTAAAAAATGGGCCAAACAAATCACTAATGGTGTTTTTCCCGTGCCCCCCACAGTAAGATTGCCGATTACTATTATTGGCACAGGGAAATGGATTATTTTAAGGATAGTATGCTTATATAAAAATAAACGCAAGATTACAATAAAACGAAAAATATAAGAAAAAGGCAATAAAAAAAAGGTCAGCCAAGAAAGAGAGCGACGATACCAATGATGCTGTAGATCCCACATCAGGCGGCCTCAATATCTTTGAATTGCATTTTATATAATTTTGCATACAAACCATCGCAAGCTAATAAATCTGCATGCTTGCCTATTTCGACAATCCTGCCTTGATCTAATACAATAATTTTATCTGCTTGCTCTACCGTTGATAAACGATGGGCAATCACAAAGGTTGTGCGATCACGCATTAGTTCTTGCAATGCAGCCTGTATATAGCGCTCTGATTCTGTATCTAATGCGGAGGTAGCTTCATCTAAAATTAAAATGGGCGCATTTTTTAAAATCGCGCGTGCAATTGCAATACGCTGCCGCTGCCCCCCCGACAGCAATACGCCATTTTCCCCTATCAACGTATCTATCCCTTTGGGTAACTGCTGAATAAAATCGAATGCATAGGCAGCTTTAGCCGCTTTTATAATTTGTTCTTCAGTGACACTCGCTAAACGTCCGTATGCAATATTATTTGCAATAGTATCATTAAATAAAATTACATTCTGGGAAACCATAGCGAATTGGCGACGCAAATCTACAAGGCGATAATCGCGCACAGAAATGCCATCCAGTAAAATATCCCCAGAAAAATCTGCGTAGAAGCGCGGCAATAAATTAATGATAGTTGATTTTCCGCCACCAGAACGACCTACAAGCGCAACCACTTCCGCCGGTGAGACTTGAAAACTAATATCATGTAATACAGTTTTTCCACAATCATAAGAAAATGTAACATGCGAAAATTCGATATCTCCTTTTGCACGTTGTAATGTGTGAGTCCCTCCCTCGGATTCTGGTTCATGATCTAAAAATTCAAACACTGTTTGCGCACCCGCTAAGCCGCGATACAATTTATTTTGTACGCTGGTTAAATCTTTCATCGGCTTGAGTAAAGCTAACATAGCCGCCACCATTGCTACAAAACCACCTGGCGAAAGAAGCGATTTAGCAATATCAAGCGTGGCTATGTAAAATGTTGCGGAGAGAGCAAGCGCAGCTGCTAATTGCACCCCAGAAACACTTAATGAACGAGCAACAATAAGTTTCATTTCACGCCTACGGTTGTCCAGGGCTGCTACATTAAATTTTTCAATTTCACTCGCTTGTCCCTCAAATGCACGCACCACTTTATAGCCATCAATATTTTCTTCGGCATGATGAGTAATTGCTGTTATCGTATCTTGAATGCTTAAGCTTAAACGGCGCACACGCAAACTTGCAATTCGCATAATCACTGTGATAAATGGGATAATAATGAAATAGATAAGTGATAATTTCCAACTGATGGAGAACATCACAATCAATAATCCTAAGATTAAAAAAGAAGATTGAATTGCCGTTGTCAATACATCTGCCCCTGCATTAGCAACTTGATCAACGCTGTATAAAATAACCGATAAAATTTGGCCTGAAGTAGCATGATCATAAAAACGAGCGGGTAAACGTTGTAGGTGTCCAAATATATTTTCACGCAAACACATAATAACATTGCGAGAAACAAGCGCGATATGATAAGTAGAAAAGAAATTCGCAATGCCCCGTGAAGCAAAAGCAAGAAACACTAAAAACGGCGCCCATTTTAAAAAATGCAGGTTTTTTTCCACCAAACCCTTATTCAATAAAGGCTTTAAGAAATAGACAAACCAAGAATCAATACCTGAATAAATCATGCTGGCAAGCATGGCAACAACAAGAGAGAACCAATAAGAACGCACGTACCTGAATAATCGCACATAAATAACAGCTGCATTGGCAACCGATTTGGGTTTAGACATAGTCACTCAGTATCGTTTGAAAAACGACTATGCTAGCATAAAGCCAATCAAACGTAACTAGCTAAAGTACGTGCTGATTCGTCCAATTTCTTAAGGAGGCCATTATGATAGCGACTACAGATATCGTGAACCACGATCAAGCATTTGTTCAATTCTATCAAAGTCATCCTAACCTATTGGCCTTGCCTTTATCTAATCGAATCACCACCATTACCCAACAATTTCTTAACAGCCCTTACCAATTTGAGCCATTGGGAGAAGGCCACACGGGTATTTACTCTCATCTCCCCTTGTATCGGGCGGATGCATTTGATTGTGTCAGCTTTGTAGATACGACACTTGCATTATCCAATGCTGCTAATTTTGCTCAATTTAAAAAAAATATCATTGCGATTCGTTATACCAATCAGAAAGTAGATTACACACAGCGTACAGACTGGTTTACTGATTACGAATGGAATCCCCATCTACAACAGTTAGGTTATATCCAAGATGTCACTCCCAAATTCATGGACTCCAACAAAAAACCTATAGCAGAAGAAGCGAAGACTATCATTAATAAGCCAGAGTTTTATGCACAAAAAACACTCTCTAATTTAGAGCTACCCGACTTATCAGACGAAAAAAAACAACAGCGTTTAGCACAACTTAAAGCAGAAGGGGAAAATTTCACCGCTCAGCCCAGTACGTTATCTTATCTTCCCTTAACAAAATTATTTGATGCTCACGGCGAGCCTGTGCTTGCATTATGGAACCAATTTCCCCCTGTTGCTGTCATAGAAATAGTCCGTCCAAATTGGCGGCCTCTCAATCCCAAGGACCCCAGCATAGATTATGGGACAAATCTCAATGTGGCCCATGTAGGCATCGCTATTCATACTACCCATGGTGTTATGATTTACCATGCTTCAAGCGTCAGCCATAAAGTGGTTTGTCTTCCTTTGATAGACTATCTTCATTCTTTTTTGGAGGATTCCCGTTCGGCACCAGTCAAAGGCATTCATGTAGAAGAAATTTTAAAATAATATAGGATAACCCCATGAAAAAATTAAAATCTTTAATCGAATCCGCTTTTGAAGATTGCGGCACAATTTCACCGCAATCGGCTCCTGCTGATCTCAAACAAGCGGTAACACATTGCATAACATTATTAGATCAAGGCCAACTTCGTGTAGCGGAAAAAATAAATGGCCAGTGGGTAGTCCATGCATGGCTCAAAAAAGCAATATTGCTGTATTTTCGATTGCACGAGAATCAAGTGATTAACGGTGGCTTTACACATTATTTCGATAAAATACCCGTTAAATTCTCGCAGGAAGATCCTACTATGTTCAAAACAGCCGGTGTCCGCATCGTACCGCCCGCCCTGGCTCGTCAAGGTGCTTATATTGCACCCAATACCATCTTGATGCCCTCTTATGTGAACATAGGGGCCTATATCGATACGGGCACCATGGTTGACACGTGGGCGACCGTAGGCTCTTGCGCACAAATCGGAAAAAATGTACATCTTTCGGGGGGTGTAGGCATTGGCGGCGTATTAGAACCACTACAAGCTAATCCGACTATTATAGAAGACAATTGCTTTATCGGTGCTCGCTCCGAAATTGTGGAAGGGGTGATTGTAGAAGAAGGCGCGGTAATATCCATGGGTGTCTATCTTAGTCAAAGCACACGCATCTACCATCGTGACACTGAAAAAATCACTTACGGGCGAATTCCAGCAGGTGCTGTAGTTGTGCCGGGGAATTTACCCAGCGACGACGGAAGATACAGCTTGTATTGTGCTATTATTGTGAAACAAGTAGATGCAAAAACTCGGGAAAAAGTAGGAATTAATGAGTTATTACGATACTAAACGCTACGAGGATCACTATGTCATCTATTCTTTCATTGCTCAAGGATCTTATTTATTGTCCCTCTGTGACTCCACAGGATGCAGGCTGTCAAGAAATTATTAGCCAGCGTTTAAAACTTTTGAATTTCCATATTGAATCCATGCGTTTCAATGACGTAGATAATTTGTGGGCACGTTACGGTACACAAGCTCCTCTCATCGTATTTGCGGGGCATACCGATGTCGTGCCGCCAGGCCCCCTAGATGCTTGGGTCACCCCTCCTTTTGAGCCTCATATACGCGAAGAGTATTTGTATGGCCGTGGCGCAGCAGATATGAAAAGCGGTTTAGCAACAATGATCATTGCAGTAGAAAATTTTCTAAAAAAAAATCCGCAATGTGCGGGCTCTATTGCTTTTCTTATTACTAGCGATGAAGAAGGCGTCAGCATTGATGGCACTAAACGCGTCGTGGAAACATTACTGCAACGTAATGAAAAAATGGATTACTGTGTAATAGGAGAAGCCACTTCTAATAACTTTATTGGTGATCAAATCCGAGTGGGAAGACGGGGCTCATTAAGTGGAAACTTAAAACTCTTTGGTAAGCAAGGGCATGTAGCATTTCCTCATCTAGCAGAAAACGTTATTCATTTAATTGCTCCTGCATTACAAGAATTAACCACCTTCACTTGGGATCAAGGTAATCAATATTTCCCACCTACTACTTTCCAAATTTCTAATCTCCATGCGGGCACGGGTGCGAATAATGTGATTCCTGGAGACCTCAACATGCATTTTAATTTTCGATTTTCTACGGCAGTAACTGCGGAGGAATTACAACACCGTGTAACCCAAATACTCGAAAAACATCATTTAAAATTTGATTTGCAGTGGAATTATTCGGGCCAACCTTTTTTAACGCACCAAGGCCAACTCATTAGGGCCGTAAAACAAGCAATTCAAGAAATAACAGCGTTAGATACGATCCTCTCTACGGGGGGGGGTACCTCAGATGGCCGCTTTATTGCTCCCACGGGAACAGAAGTCATTGAATTAGGCCCGTGTAATGCAAGTGTACATCAAGCTAATGAGCATGTACGAATCCCAGATTTAAATGTGCTTTCTGAAATCTACGAGAGGATATTAGAGTTATTACTAAATTGATAGATGACATGTCTTAGGTTTACACGATAGCTTTAGGAAATTGTTGCACCCTACCGGATTGTGGTTTAGTCTTACACTCCATTAATTGCATCTCTCCGAGACTTATGGCTACGTGCATGAGGGTTTCATCTGTATGAGGAGAGAGGCGCAGGAGAGGTGTCCGAGCGGTTTAAGGAGCACGCCTGGAAAGTGTGTGTACGTTAATAGCGTACCGAGGGTTCGAATCCCTCTCTCTCCGCCAGGTTTGGTAATCAGTATTGGTCTCTTCGCGGCGATATGCCATAAACCCCGCCAGGTCCGGAAGGAAGCAACGGTAGTGGCAAACTCGAGCGCCGAAGTCAGGCTGGTACTGGTTGCCTCCATTTTTAGGATGAATAGCGAATGAATTATCAAGTCCTCGCACGTAAATGGCGTCCCCGTAGTCTTAAAGAAATCGTAGGACAAGAACATATCTTGCGCATCCTCACTCATGCGCTTACTCAACAAGGTTTGCATCATGCTTATCTTTTTACAGGCATTCAAGGCGTAGGAAAAACAACATTTGGACGCATACTCGCAAAATGTGTCAACTGTGAATCGGGAATAACTGCAGAATCATGTGGCACATGCAAAAATTGCACGGCTATCGACACAGGTCGTTTTCTAGACTTATTGGAAATTGATGCGGCATCACGCACTAAAGTAGAAGATACACGCGAAGTATTAGATAACATTCAATACCAACCTACCCAAGGCCGTTATAAAGTTTATTTGATCGATGAAGTTCACATGCTATCCACACATAGCTTTAATGCCTTGTTAAAAACGCTAGAAGAACCCCCTCCGTATGTTATTTTTTTATTAGCAACCACAGACCCAAAACGATTGCCCGCTACTATTCTTTCGCGTTGTTTACAATTAAATTTGAAACGCATCCCTACGGAGCAGATTACACAACATTTACAACATATTTGCACCGTGGAAAAAATAACATTTGAAATACAAGCCTTATCCCACTTAGCCAGAGCAGCCGATGGTAGCCTGCGTGATGCGCTCAGCCTGCTAGACCAAGCCAATGCACTTTGCCATGGAAATATTACAATAACAGAAATCCAGCAAATGCTGGGCAGCATAGAACAAGATATGTTGTACCGATTATTGCAGGCACTCGCCAAACAAGATGGCAAGCAATTGCTGAGTGACATTGCAAAGCTTGCTGAGTTCGCTATTGATTTTAATCAAATATTAGAAGATTTATTATCACTATTACATCAAATCAGCATTGCCCAAGTAGTAGATAACACTGTTAACTCAAACACACCGATCTCTCAATTCGCAAAGGATTTTACTGCCGAAGATATTCAGCTTTATTATCAAATAGCTCTCATTGGTCGCCGTGACTTACCCTTGGCACCCAACCCGCAATTTGGATTTGAAATGGTGATGTTACGCATGTTAGCTTTTAAGCCTGCTATTGAAAAAGCGAGGCAAAAAAAAGTGACAAATCTACAAGCAACTCCGCCTAATACATTTCTTCCAACAGAAAAAGCTACCCCTGAAGTTTCGCAAGTTAGGGCTTGGGCAGATATTCTAGCCAAACTTGAATTAACTGGTATGGCCCAAGCTTTGGCTGCAAATTGTACTTTGCTGGAGCTAAAAGACACTCAAATCGTGCTTTCTCTCTCAAAGCAGCATGAAGCCATGTTCAATAACAAGCTCCTTACTCGGATTGAGGAAGCTCTGGCTAAATTTTTTAATAAACCAATGAAGCTAGACATCCAGCTGACTTCTACAGAAATTAATACTCCTTCAAAACTACAGCACCAAAAACAAGCTGCATTACAAGCTACTGCAGTTGAAGCAATTAAGAATGACAGCGAAATTCATAAGATGATGACGCTATTTGAAGCAAAATTGGATATAGATTCTATTGAAGCTGTCTAATAGAAACCAAGACAAGCCCTAATTTTTTATATCCTTTGCTGTCCCCATTTGTTACAATGCCCACAGTTTTTATTTACCTATTAACATTCACTGGGAGTGCGGCAGATGGTTAAATCTTTTACTGACAAGCCTGGCTTAGGCGATTTAATGAAAAAAGCACAAGAAATGCAGAAAAAAATGCAAGATATTCAAAAGCAAGTCACAGAAATGAAAGTGACAGGTCAAGCTGGTGGCGACCTTGTTAAAGTTTTGATGAACGGTCAACATAAAGCAGAAAAAACCACTCTTAATCCCACTATACTGGAAGAAGAAATCTCAATCATTGAAGACTTAATAACAGCTGCAATTAATGATGCATCAACTAAAGTCGAAAAAGGCACACGAGAAAAAATGTCTAGCTTAACTGGTATTAAATTACCCGATGGTTTCAATCTCCCAGAAGACAATGGTTAAAGCTCATGCAGTTTACTCCCCTGCTCACTCAACTCATTGAAGCCTTACGTTGCCTTCCTGGAGTAGGACCTAAGACAGCGCAACGTATGGCATTTCAATTACTAGAACATCATCGAGAAAAAGGGAAATATTTAGCTAAAACATTGCATGAAGCCATGCAACAAATAAATCATTGCACCTACTGCCGCACTTTTAGTGAAGCTGAGCTTTGCCATCTTTGCAGCTCAGCACGCCGCGATCACTCTCTCTTATGTATTGTTGAAAGCCCCTCAGATATTGTCGCCGTAGAGCAAATGGGCAGTTATCGCGGTTTATATTTCGTACTGATGGGGCATTTATCACCTTTAGATGGTATAGGGCCAGAACAATTAGGCATCAAAGAACTCACTCTCTTATTTGCACGAAACACTATAAAAGAAGTCATTTTGGCGACGAACCCCACAGTAGAAGGCGAAGCAACCGCACATTATATTTCCGAACTCGCCAAGCAATATCCTATTACAGTTACTCGCATTGCTCACGGCGTGCCGCTTGGGGGGGAACTAGAATATATTGACAGTGGCACATTAGCCCATGCTTTTGCCGGAAGAGGAATGCTTTGAAAAAATGTTTTAAAAATATAATACTGCTCTTTTTTTTCTTTAGTTACTCCATTTTCTGTTTAGCTGATCGACTGATCATTGAGCCGGATGAAGGGCGAGCACCTATTTTGACAGCCATAGCACATTCAAAATCATCTCTGGACCTTGCTCTGTATGGTTTAACAGATACAAACTTAATACAAGCACTGATTCAAGCAAAAAAAAGGGGCAAGCTTGTTCGAATTCTACTCGAACCACAACCTTACCAAGCAATCCATGAAAATACACCAGCAATTCAATTTCTTCAAAATGCACACATTGCTTTGCATTGGCCAAATCCAAAATTTAAATTCTTACATCAAAAAACTTTTTTATTTGATAATACCTCTGCTCTGGTGATGACCTTCAATCTGACGCACTCTTCTTTCAAAAATGAGCGTAATTTTGCATTATTTATCACTCATCCTGATCAGATAAAAGAAATTCAAGAAGTATTCGATGCCGATTGGAAACAGCAACAAGCAAAGGTGAAAAATCCTAATTTGGTTTGGAGTCCCAACAATAGCCGAAAAAAAATAGTAGACTTTATTCAACAAGCGCGATCTGAGATAAAAATCTATGCCCAAAATATAAGTGATCCTCAAATTATCGAAGCATTAGCTAAAGCCGCCCAAGCTAAAGTAAAAGTAGAAGTTTTAATTTCCTCACCCCCAACAAAAAATTGTTTGCATTATTTAACACAAGCAGGAGTGATAATACATATTAGCCATGGCTATCTCATTCATGCAAAAGTTATTTTAGTTGATGAGAAAAAGGCTGTATTGGGCTCTATCAACTTGACGCGGACATCCCTAGATGACAATAGAGAACTCTCTGTCATCACGGATGATAAAAAAATAGTACACACCCTGCTTGATACATTTAAGCAAGATTCAATGGCTCTCGTGGGCTTTATGCAATAAGAACATATAAATAAAGGAAGACAACTGCAATGACTTTAAAAAATTTACTCCTACGGGTGGACCGTTTCTTTGAACTTACTCAACATACAACAACTGTACGTATTGAATTACTTGCAGGCATGACTACGTTTTTAACCATGGCTTACATCTTATTTGCTAACCCCGCTATTTTAGGAAGCGCCGGCATGAATAGCCAATCTGTTTTTGTTGCCACTTGCTTAGTCAGCGCTATCGGTAGCTTACTAATCGGTTTATCTTCAAATTATCCCATTGCCATTGCCCCCGGCATGGCACTGAATGTTTATTTTTCTTATACGATCGTTCAAAGCTTAGGTTACTCTTGGCAAAGCGCCCTAGGCGCTGTTTTTATCTCTGGTATTTTATTTTTGGTAATGAGCTTAACTCATATCCGACGTCTTATTTTGCAATCTTTACCAGAAAATTTATGCATAGCGGTTACAACAGGCTTAGGACTCTTTATTGGGCTTATTGCTTTAAAATCGGCGGGGATTATTATTGCTAATCCCAATACTATGGTTACTCTAGGGCATGTGGGTTCTTTACAAGGATTATTATTTCTATTTGGGTTCTGCCTCATTACGGTATTAGAACATTACCGTATTCCAGGATCGATTATCTTCAGTATTTTAGCGACTACCTGTTTGAGCATTCTATTCAAGCTCAGTGTATTTCATGGTATTCTTTCTTTGCCGCCTATCCATAATCTAGCATTATTTGCTTTTGATATAAAAAACTTATGGACTCACCAAGGCATCGCTATTATTTTAACTTTCTTGCTCGTTGCATTATTTGACAGTACTGGCACGTTAGTTGGTTTGCTACAATTTTCGGGACTTTCTAAAGATGCTAAAAAAACAGAACGTTTATCTCATGCGTTAGCTGCAGAAAGCATTGCCACCATTACGGGTTCCCTATTAGGAACATCCAGTACCAGCCCTTATATTGAAAGCTCCGCGGGTATTAAAATGGGAGGGCGTACTGGCTTAACTGCAGTCACAGTGGCTATCCTTTTTTTATGTTCTTTATTTTTTTCTCCTTTGGCACAAACGATACCGACTTATGCCACCTCCGCAGCCCTTCTCTTCATTGCTTGCTTAATGATACGAAATTTAACTCATATTGACTGGAATAATCTCACGGAAAGCATACCTAGCTTGCTCACCGCCTTAATGATTCCTCTTACTTTTTCCATTGCAGATGGTTTTGGGATTGGTATTATTTCGTATGTTATTCTTAAATTTTGCTGCAAAAAAATATGCGACCTTAATCCTATTCTTATTCTCCTCGCTCTTATTTTTATAGGTTATTTTATTTACCGGGCCCATTCTTAATACTTTTTTGTCTTTAAAATATAACTTATTTCGATCCGAACCGCTGAGTCTTCTCATAACATACGTACAGTTAACATCTTAATGCAATAAAGTACGTGCCCCCGCAGACATGGGAGAAATTAAAATAAATTTAGGAATTTGAACCGTAAAACGCTCTTCATCCAATGTTTGCATTTCGTAACTCCCTTCCATGGAACCTTGTGGCGTTAATAATTGACAAAAACTAGCATAAGAAAAAGATTTACCTACTTTAATGAGGGGTTGCAACCCAATGACACCCGGACCCTGCACCTCTTCTATATGGCCCGAGACATCCGTAATACGCCAACATCGATTTAACAATTGCACAATTTGGTCACTTTGATTGAGAATAGTGATTTCATACGACCATAAAAAACGATGCTCCTCCGCAGACGATTGGTCAGGTAAATACACTGCTTTAGCTGTCACACTGATGTTCATTTTTTTCATATTAACCCAATGCATCTAATAATTTCTGATGAATACCGCCAAAACCTGAGTTACTCATGACAACCACATGGTCCCCCGATTTTAATTTTTTCCTTAGATCTGCCACCAAATTGTCTACCGCATCAAACAAGAAGGTAGGCTGTGTAAAACTTTGTAATATTTTTTCTAATCCCCAATTATCCTGCTCGGGACGCTTACATATCACCATATCTGCCATTTGCAAGGCATTTTTAATTGTATGTTTATGTACACCAGAGCGCATTGTATAGGAAACAAATTCTAATACAACCACTATCCGAGCATTCCCAATTTTTGCCCGTAGGCCGGCCAGCGTCACTTCAATAGCCGTAGGATGGTGCGCGAAATCATCATACACTATAATTCCTGCCTTTTCCCCTTTCACTTCCATACGGCGCTTCACATTCTTAAAAAGAGGCAACGCTTCCAATGCTGCCGATATTGTTACGCCCGCCTGATAAGCTGCTGCAATGGCAGCTAACGCATTGTCTACATTGTGCCTGCCTGATAAATGCCACTTGACTTCGCCCACTTCAATCCCATTATGAACCACAGAAAAGCAACTGCCATCTGCTTTCAACAACTGTGCTTGCCATAGGCTTCCTTTGCCGCCAAAAGTGACCACCGGCGTCCAACACCCTTTTTCCAAAGTAGCCTGCAAATTCAAATCCTGATGATGCCGAACAATCAAGCCATGACTAGGTACCGTACGCACTAAATAATGGAATTGTTGTTTAATCGCCTCCAGATCAGGAAAGATGTCCGCGTGATCATATTCAAGATTATTTAAAATTAAAGTCTTAGGGCGATAATGAATAAATTTAGAACGTTTATCAAAAAAAGCGCTATCATACTCATCGGCTTCAATTACAAAATAAGGTGCAGTACCGATACGCGCTGAAATACCCAAATTTTCCGGGACACCACCAATCAGAAAGCCAGGGGCTTTTTTCGCGTACTCTAATATCCAGACCAATAAACTCGTCGTTGTGGTTTTACCATGAGTGCCTGCTACAGCTAGCACCCAGCGATCCCGCAAAATATGCTCCGCTAGCCATTGTGGCCCGGAGACATAGGGCAAATTCTTTTCCAACACATATTCCATTGCCGGATTACCACGCTTAATAACATTGCCTACAATTACACAATCCACATTAGGATCAATATGCTGCGCTTCAAACCCATTAAAAAGCTTAATTCCATGTGCTTCCAATTGCGTACTCATGGGCGGATAAACATTCATATCTGATCCCATCACATCATGTCCTGCCTGTTTCGCAATTTGGGCTATCCCTGCCATAAAAGTGCCGCAAATCCCTAAAATATAAATACGCATCGCCTCCCCCCTGACCTGATGGCCACATTTATGGTACTATGGCCTGAGTTTTACCTAAGTGCAGAATATATTAAGCTAAACCTAAAGGAAGAGAAAGTTGATATGAATATGGATACCCTGCAAAGCTTATTTGATGCCTTGCCTGAAAGTGCTGTTTTACTGGATAAAACAGGACGGATTATTGATTGGAACCCAGGCGCTACATCGTTGTTTGGTTATTTCAAAAAAGAGGTTTTAGGCAAATCACTCAATTTAATTTATCAGCATAATTATCCTTTTCATAAAATCATTCAAGAAACGTTGCCCCAACAAAAAAAATGGACATCTGAAACACGTTATATTCGCAAGAATGGTATAAAAGGTCTTTGCAAAACGTGCGCAAGCTTGATCAGCCCCTCTTCTCACTATAAAGCAGCGGCGATTATCATCCATCAGGATATTTCTACTTATAAAGCTATAGAAACAGATTTGCAAAATAATATAGAAAAATTAAGTCGCCTCTTACAAGAACAAATAGAATCCTATCATATAGTCAATAATCTATTTTTAAAATCGTTTCATACACTTCAAAATAATCAAAAAATACTCCATGAAAATAAATTATTATTTGATTTACTAGTAGAGAACACTACGGATGTTATTTCTCGTCATGCACCCGACGGTACCTATCTGTATGCATCGCCCTCCTCCAAAACACTTTTGGGCTATAAGCCAGAAGAATTATTAAATTGCAATTTATATAAATTTATCCATTACGATGATGTCAAAAAATTAAAGAAAATATTTAACCAACGCAAAGGAAATTCCAACCATCAAATTGTCGCCTACCGCTTAAGGCGCAAAGAAGGCGACTACCGCTGGTTTGAAAGCAATATTCGCATGCTTTACGACACCACCAAAAAATCTATCCATGAAATTCAGGCAGCGTCTCGTGATATTACTGATCGCATTCTCGATAAAAAAGCGCGGCTACGAGGCCAACAACTCGCCCATGTATCTCGTCTCAGTAGCCTCGAAGAAATGGCTTCAGGGATGGCGCATGAAATAAGCCAGCCGCTCGCTGCCATTGTCAATTATACGCAAGGCTGCGTCCGTTACTTACAAAATAAACAACATGACCCCACACAAGTCATTGAAATCATGAAAAAAGCAGTTATTCAAGCTCAGAGAGCGGGCGAAGTCATTCATCGTTTAAAGAATTTTTTCTGCAAAGGCCAAATACTTAAAACACCTTGTAAAATTAACAAACTAATACGCGAAACAGTGACTTTAATTCGTAATGATCTCAATACATCAAAAACAAAAATCGAGTTTGGTCTTTCTAAAAATGTACAAGTCATTTCTGCAGATAAAATTCAAATGCAGCAAGTGTTATTAAATCTGATTCAGAATTCCATAGATGCAATGCAAAAAATCGATTACAAACTACGAAAAATTCACATACAAACTCAAGCACTCGATGCAAATTCCATAGAAGTTACTGTGCATGATACAGGTCCCGGTTTTTCAAAAGATATGATATATAAAGTATTTGAGCCTTTTTTTACAACAAAAGCCCATGGCCGTGGCATAGGATTAGCCATCTGCCGTTCCATTGTAGAAGCACATGGCGGGCAATTCATTATTAACCCAAATACCAATAACCATAGCTGGATACGATTTATTTTACCTATCAATTAACAAGGAGAGTTCTTATGTCAATAGATGCAATTGTCTACGTGGTAGATGATGATGCGGCGATGGTGGAATCATTGTCATGGATTATTGAATCAGTGGGCTTAAAAGCTAAAATTTTTACCCAAGCTCAAGATTTTTTAGATGAATATAAGCCCGACCAACCGGGTTGTTTATTACTCGATGTACGCATGCCAGGCATGAGCGGTCCTGAATTACAAACTAAATTATTGGCCCTCAGCGCAACATTACCCATTATTTTTATTAGCGGTCATGGTGATGTGCCATTAGCGGTACGCGTGATGAAAGCAGGTGCCATCGATTTTCTTACTAAGCCTTTCAATGATCAAGTATTATTAGAAAGTATTAATAGGGCATTACGATTTGATAAAATAACTCGCGAAAAACAACAAGAAAATGCCCAAGCCGAAGCAAAATTCGCCCTGTTATCGCCCCGCGAAGTGCAAGTCTTACAAGGTATTGTATCGGGCAAACAGAATAAAGTGATCTCCTCTGAATTAATGATTTCCCTAAAAACAGTAGAGGCCCACCGCGCCAGTGTAATGAAAAAAATGAGCGTCAGGTCGGTGCCTGAATTAGTTAAATTAGTGCTGACGAATGGCGTCCAAGAACATGCTACCCAAGACTAGTCTTTAACCAAAAAAACTGAAAAATCGTTATTTTATGCCGGATTACCTCTAAAGTGTAGGTGAAAACCCTCAATTTCTACAGGGAGATTGAGCATCTACTCCTTGGTTTTTGCTAATTTCGCTAAGCAAATAATCATGAGATGATGGCGATCCATTATTAAAAAGTTATTAGGAAAAAGCTACTAGCAGATAGTAGGACACCGAATATATGTTAGGGAGAGAGACCATGGATGCGTCAAAAAATGTTTTATTAATCACGAATGCGACGACAGATGCTGAGATAGTAAAAATTAAAGAAGTCATCGCACAAGCTTCACAATCTCATTTATCCATCCGACTCAGCCTAGCCCATGTAATACCTGCTCTGCCCACATGCTACTTCAATATTCCTTCGATGGTATTATTGGCAGAACGTTGTTATGAAGAAGCAAAGCAATCCTTAACCTATGCGGGTGAATTTCTAGGCATTGAACAAAGCAACCAATGGTTAATCACAGGGCGGGCTCGATCTGAAGTATTGCGGCTAGCTAACAAATTAAACACACATTTTATTTTAGCGAGCAGCACCACCATTCCAGAATTACGTAAATTATTTATATTTAGCAAGAAAGAACAATATCCTACGCTTATCAGAAGCATTGGCCAAGTCAATTTATTTGACACAAATTAATATTATCTAATTTTTTTCTCAGTTACTGCAACCACTCAGGCCGCCGAGAAGGACCTTTTTCTCGGTGGAATGAGACATCCAGCATTTCTACAAAAACAGCATACATAAAATTTTCCCCTATCCTCTTGATAGAAATTCGTATGAAACACTAAATTTCTTGCGCATGTAATGCAATAAGACCTAGAATACAGAAAAAATTTTAAAGGAAGCTTCCATGCCTCAATATAATGCCCTATACGCCCAGTCCGGGGGCGTTACTTCTGTAATTAATGCGTCGGCTTGCGGCGTCATTCAAACAGCTCGAAAACACAGTGATCAAATTGGAAAAATCTTCGCTGCCCGTAACGGCATTATCGGCGCACTAACCGAAGATTTAATTGATACGACCCATGAAACTGAAGCAGATATCGCAGCGCTTCGCTACACCCCTGCAGGCGCATTTGGTTCTTGCCGTCACAAACTAGGCTCATTAGAAAAAAATCGTGGGCAATATGAGCGTCTCATTGAAGTTTTTTCTGCGCATGCTATTCGCTACTTCTTCTACAATGGAGGAGGCGATTCCCAAGACACTGCTTATAAAGTTTCACAAATCGGCCAAGCATTAGGCTACCCCATCACATGCATAGGTATTCCTAAAACCGTCGACAATGATTTGCCATTCACCGATAACTCTCCGGGGTTTGGCTCAGTAGCTAAATATGTTGCTGTCTCTATTCGGGAAGCTGGCCTCGATGTCGCCTCCATGGCATTGACTTCTACCAAAGTCTTTATTTTAGAAGTCATGGGACGTCATGCCGGCTGGATTGCAGCAGCGGGTGGGTTAGCCGCGGAAAATGCAGCGGATGCGCCGCATATTATTTTATTTCCAGAAATCCCTTTTGCACCGGATGCATTTCTAAAACGCGTCGCTGAATGTGTCAAAAATTATGGCTCATGCTCTATCGTGGCATCCGAAGGTTTGCATAATCAAGATGGAACATTTGTTTCTGAATCAGGACTAGTGGATGCTTTTGGGCATAAACAATTAGGCGGGGTCGCCCCGCTGCTTGCCAAGCTCATCAAAGAAAATTTAAATTTCAAATACCATTGGGCACTAGCAGATTATTTACAACGCTCTGCACGGCACATCGCTTCTAAAACAGATGTAGACCAAGCCTATGCGGTCGGCAAAGCTGCTGTCGAATTTGCTTTAAGTGGAAAAAACGCAATCATGCCCATCATTGTGCGTGAATCAAACCATCCTTATCATTGGGTCATCGGCGAAGCACCTCTTGAAAAAATCGCCAACGTGGAAGTCAAGATGCCACGTGATTACATTACAGAAGACGGTTTTAATATTACAGAAAAATGTCGTCATTATTTAGCACCGCTTATTCAAGGAGAAGATTATCCTGCGTATCAAAATGGGCTGCCCTCCTATGTCAGCTTAAGAAACATCGCTGTTGAAAAAAAGCTGGGAGAATTTCAAATTTAAATGAATGCCCTTCCTAATATAAAACATATTATTGCTATTGCTTCCGGCAAGGGCGGTGTTGGAAAATCCACTACCGCAGTGAATCTGGCTTTGGCTTTTGCCAAAGAAGGCGCACGCGCCGGTATTTTAGATGCAGACATTTATGGCCCTAGTCAGCCCTTGATGCTTGGGGTCAAAACACGTCCCGAAATAAAAGATAAAAAAAGCTTATTACCTATCATGGCGCATGGCATTCAATCCATGTCTATTGGCTATCTGATTGATGAAACATCGCCAATGATATGGCGCGGCCCCATGGTAAGCATGGCGTTGCAGCAATTACTGCATGATACGCAGTGGGATGCTTTAGATTATCTCGTTATTGATTTGCCTCCGGGGACTGGCGATATCCAACTCACGCTCGCGCAGAAAATTCCTGTTACAGGCGCTGTCCTTGTCACTACCCCGCAAGACTTAGCCCTATTAGATGTCAAACGTGCGTATGAAATGTTCCATAAAGTCAATGTCCCTATTTTAGGCATCGTTGAAAATATGAGTATTCATATTTGTACTCAATGCGGCCATCAAGAATCAATTTTTGGTACGCAGGGCGGTACGCAGCTAGCAAAACAATATGATATTGAATTATTAGGTAAATTACCGCTCGATATGCATATTCGCGAGCAAACGGACAACGGCAAACCTACTGTTGCAGCGGATCCAGACATGGCGAACGCTCTACTCTACCGCGCAATTGCGCAGCGTCTTATAGCGAAACTTGCCTTGCAAGCGCAGAGTGAATCAGGTAAGTTTCCCAAACTTGTGATCAAAAACGATTAAGAGAATTGATATGCCAATTAAAGCTGATCAATGGATACGCCGTATGGCAGAAGAACATCAAATGATTTCTCCCTTTGAACCGCGGCAATTACGTGCAAGTTCTGAAGGGGCCACCATTTCTTATGGCACTTCCAGTTATGGTTATGATATCCGTTGTGCTGAAGAATTTAAAGTGTTTACCAATATTAATTCAGCCATTGTCGATCCTAAAAATTTTTCTAACCGCAGCTTTGTCGATATCACCGCTAAAGAATGTATTATCCCTCCGAATTCGTTTGCATTAGCACGCAGTGTTGAAATCATCAAAGTGCCACGTAATGTTCTTGTTATTTGCGTAGGCAAATCTACTTATGCACGATGCGGCATCATTGTCAACGTTACACCGCTGGAACCTGAATGGGAAGGCCATATCACTTTAGAATTTTCAAACACCACCCCCCTACCCGCTAAAATCTATGCGAACGAAGGCGTCGCCCAACTCCTTTTTTTAGAATCAGATGAAATTTGTGAAACCTCTTATAAAGATCGCCAAGGAAAGTACCAAGGCCAGCAAGGCGTAACTTTGCCAATTGCATAAATGTTAATATTTCCTTAAGGTTATTCGGTTATTATTTTCTTGTAGTTATTATAAAATACATAAATTTTTTATCTTACAGGTAATTGAGGAGCTATATATGCTACATAACGCCCAAGGCAACGAGGACAAAGACGCAGAGGCAGAAGCGGCGGCGATTAAGAAGCTGCCTGCTGATCTACAACGTTATATAACAGCAGAATATAAAAGAAACATTCAATACGCGGATAATTTATATGAAATGACTTGGGGAAGAGCTTTACTTTCTACGCTTTCCTTCTTTATTTCCTTTTTTCGCATTCGCCTAATAAAGCAAGGGGAAGTAGGTTTAATTATGGATAATGGAAAACCTAAAATAGTCTCCCCTGGGTGGTACGTCATTTTTAGTCCCTTTATTTCTTTTATAGAAACCAAGAATATAAATGATGAGTTAATTGAATTAGGCTCTACTAAAATTATCAATGTGCCCGCAGGAAAATATGCCAGCATTAATGATACCAAAACAGGAGAATATAAATTATTAGGCGCAGGCAAACATTTTATTGATTCCCCCGATATAAGAGTAATAAAAAATGCAGATTATTCTATTCGTTTTATTAATTTAGATGATGAGTTAACAGAATTAGGAACCAATAAAATTGTCAGAATTAAGCCGGATAAAAAAGGAGTTGTATATCGCATGCATGAACATGACGAGTTAAAACCCGAAATACTTAACCCTGGAATTTATATTATATCGCCTCCCGACGAATACGTTACTTCTTTAAGTAGTCGTCAACAAGTAATAAAACTTCCTGCAGTAAAAAGTATGTCAGGCGATCAACTTCCATTAGAAGTTCATGCAGATATTTTCTATAAAATTACGGATCCAAACAAAACTATTAATGAATTAGATCCAAGAGAAGTAAATACCTATATTAGAGAAACTGCAACTGCCACTTTAGGAGAGATTATTCGTTCATCCACTTATTCCCGGGGCGAAGTAGGAAATAGCACCCATGCTGCCAGCAACATACAGGCAACTCTCGATAACGTATCCCAAACCCCGACAGCTGCAACAGTAGAAGAAAAAGAACAATGTCAGCCACCTGAAGGTCAAAACTCATTTGTCTTAAATATACATGCACAGTTTGTAGAAAAGTGTAATAAGACATTATCCAACATTGGAGTTAGGATAGATATCCGTATCAATGAGTCTAAAATTACTGACCCAAAAACTGCCCACAAACTTACTGAAACTGCCTTGCAAATTAGTCAATCGCGTGCTCAAGCCCAATATGTTCAAACTCAAGCTATGATTAGTATGATTACGGCTCAAAACGAGGCTGCTATGGTTAAAGTTGCTGCACAAGGAAAAGCAGAGGCCCTACTGGTAGCAGCGGAGGCTGAAAAACAAGCTGCTATTAAAAAAGCGCAGGGGGAAAAAGAGGCTGCTGACTTATTAGCTCAAAATGAGCTAGCTACTGCATTAAAAAAACTAGGGCTCTTTGCGGAAGCCTTGGGGCCTCGCTCTCAAATTATTTTTGGCAGTGATCACTTAAGTCCACTCGCAGGAATGGCGGCTCTTTTAAGAGAAAACGTGACGGCAAATTTTTAGAAGGATAAATTAAAACCCCTCCCTCATTTCACCATGGTAAAATGAGGGGGTGGTTAGAAAAAGAAAAGCTGTAACATGGGGGGCGAGTTTGAATTTATTCTTCGCCTTCATCCGCATCCTCTAACGTTTCCGTTAAAGGAATATGTCGGCTGGCATTAACTTGCTCACGTAGTTCTTTGCCGGGTTTAAAATGAACAGCGTATTTGGGCTGTGTCACCAGTTTTTCGCCTGTTTTGGGGTTATGGGCTCTGCGAGGGGGGCGATAGTGAAGAGAAAAGCTGCCAAAACCACGGATTTCGATGCGGCCGCCTTCACTAAGCACATCGCCCATTTTTTGAACGATCTGATTAATGCTGAGGGCTATGTCTCTCTCAGGAAGATGAGGTAATTTCTTGCTAACTTCAGCAATCAATTGTGATTTTATTAACATAGTGATCAGCAGTAATGCTGCCTCCGTTTGGTTAGACGTAATAAACTTTCAAAAAACTATATCTCTTTGAACAATATAGTGTATCTTCAAAAAAAAATCCAGAACATACCGCATGACTTAGGGCTATTCCTATGACAAACTAGGCCTTTCTCATGTAATATAAGGGTTTTAATGGATGGTAGGATTTCTATGCGAGCGACAGGGTTAATAGGGTTGAATCTTTTTTTGCTGCTTATGACATTACCTGCATTAGCAATGAAAGTCGATTCACTCTATAAAAGTACCGTCCCAGTGACTACACAAGGAGCAACTGAGCGTAGCCATGCTGTTCAAGAGGCTCTTTCTCAAGTATTAATCAAGGTGAGCGGAAGCACCCAAATTTTGAGCAGCTCTAACTTAAAAGCACGTCTGGGTACAGCAGACACGCTTATTCAACAGATGGGCTATATCACGCCTCCCTCAAATAAAAATCGCGTCCCTTATTTATTAGAAGTACAATTTGACCCAATGGGTATCCATCAATGGTTACGAGATGCTGGGATAGCCGAGTGGGACCAAAACCGTCCACTCATTATTGCTTGGATTGCTTATGAAGCCCCTGGACATCCTAGTGAAATAGTAAACAACGATCTTACTCCCGAAATCGCTACCTTATTCAAACAAAATGCAGAACAATACGGATTGCCGTTAATATTGCCTCTGATGGATATGACCGACTTTCACCAAATTTCTACTACAGATGTTATAGACGGTACCTTAGCCAACTTAACTAACGCAGCAAAACGTTATGCAAGCGATGCAATGTTGATAGGACAAGTAACACAAGCAAGCCATAGCTTAGTATCCCGATGGAAACTGGTGCTAGGTGATCAACAATGGGAGTGGAACCTGGCTGGCCAAAGCATAGCTGATATTGCACCTCCACTGATGACTCATATTATGACTACTCTCGCTACCCGTTTTGCTATCATCACCACCAATACTATACAAAAAGATTTACTACTGAAAGTAACGGGCATTACTCATTATCCTGATTTTGCGCAATTAACGCGTTATCTCACTCATTTACCCCCTGTCGCCAATGTAGAAATCATTAAAATATCCCCAGATAATGATGTGATACTCAAAGTAAGTTTGCGCAGCAATCAAGAATCTTTTATTCAAGCTCTTTCGGTAGGGCAAAGACTCATAAAGACATCCCCCACAACTTCCTCAAATACGATGGTGGTTTACCAATGGAACCCTTAATATTACACCGCTGGAATAAATTTTATATTTTTTTAACTGTTCTTTTTTTGGGTTGGTTATTTCATTTGCTCGCTCCTATTTTAACACCTTTCTTAATAGGAGCCTTATTAGCCTATTGTGTGGACCCTTTGGTAACACAATTAATGCGATTACGTCTATCACGTTTGCTCAGCGTTATTATTATATTTTCGCTTTTATTCTTAGTCATCGCTTTATTTTTTTTATGTCTTACCCCTGTTATTCAAACTCAAATTCAAAATCTCTCTAACGCACTTCCTAATATGATTACGTGGATACAACAAACATGTATGACTTGGCTAGCCAATCTGGGAATACATGAACCCAATGTGGGCACCCTCAAGACTACCTTGGTTGAACATTTGACCCAACCCGGCAGTGATGCCGCAGGAAAATTTTTTGATACTATTTTACATTCGGGTTTTGTGTTGATGGAATGGCTTGTTCATTTAATTCTTATCCCTGTAGTAACATTTTATTTATTACTCGATTGGAAAAAAGTCATCATCGGCATACATCATTTAATACCGCGTCGAATTGAGCCTACCGTAATAAGATTGATGAAAGAATGCAATGCCGTATTAAGTGCCTTTTTTAGAGGACAATTAATAGTAATGGTAGCCCTAAGCGTGCTTTATTCAACGGGTTTAACTTTAATTGGCTTACGAATCGGTTTAATTTTAGGTTTGATCATTGGCACTATCAGTATCGTGCCTTACCTAGGCGTCATTATAGGAGTGACAGCCGCAAGTATTGCAACTTATATACAATTTAATACTTTTTCATCTGTTTTATTAGTGTGGTTACTCTTTGGTGTGGGGCATTTGTTTGAACATTTATATTTAACCCCTAAGTTAGTAGGCGATCGCATTGGTTTGCATCCTGTCGCAGTGATTTTTGCTATTCTAGCAGGAGGTAAATTATTTGGATTTTTTGGGGTATTGTTAGCTTTACCTGCTGCGGCAGTCATCATGGTATGGCTACGTTATTTAATCAAACGTTATCACGCGAGCTCGCTATATAGATGAAAACACCTAATCAACTTATTTTGGGAGTAGGCTTAAAAGATGAAGCCACTTTTTCAAATTTCTTTCTAGGAAAAAACATACAGCTTGTAACAGCATTAAAAAATGCAGCACAAGGTGAAGGCGAGCGGGTGATCTATTTCTATGGTACAAACGGGCAAGGTTGCACTCATTTGCTTCAAGCTTGTTGCCATGCAGCCCAACAAGCTAAAAAAAGCGCGGTTTATCTTCCTTTGAATCACTATACTGAATTTTCACCTGAGATTTTTGAAGGCCTAGAATCATTGAATTTAGTGTGCGTGGATGATGTGCATTGTATTGTGGGAAAATCTGACTGGGAAGAAGCTTTATTTCATATTTATAATCGCATACAGGATAAAGGGGGACGTTTAATTGCAACAGCCAATGTTGCTCCTAAAGCCTTAGAAGGGATGCCTGATATGATATCTCGCCTGGCGTGGGGCATTGTATTCCAATTACAGCCCCTATCTGACGCCGAAAAACTGGAAGCTATTATCATGCGAGCGGAACGACGCGGCATAATGCTCAGCGAAGAAGTAGGCAAATTTATTCTCACCCATTGCCCCCGACACATGTCTACTTTATTTGCCGTGTTGGAAGTACTAGATAAAATGTCACTTGCTGCACAGCGTAAATTAACCATTCCCTTTGTGAAAGAAATCTTGCAAATTTAGGAGTCAGTATGTCAAAAATAAAAAAAATTAATGCATTAGAAATATTGGATTCAAGAGGTAACCCCACTGTATCTGCTGAGGTCATCTTAGCCACAGGCCAATCTGGCTATGCCATAGCACCTTCAGGTGCTTCCACAGGCTCACGTGAAGCCATGGAACGGCGTGATAAAGATCCCAAACGTTATCTAGGCAAGGGTGTGCTGAAAGCTATTGAAGCCATCACAACTGAAATAGCATCTGCTTTAAAAGGGCTTGAAGCCATTGACCAGAAAAAAATAGATGACACCTTGATAGCATTGGATGGTACTGAAAATAAAGGCCGATTGGGAGCAAATGCAATTTTAGCTGTTTCTCTCGCAGCTGCTAAAGCAGCAGCTGCTCTTAACAATTTGCCTCTATATGCCTATTTAGGCGATAAAAATACCTTTGAATTGCCTGTTCCCATGATGAATATTATTAATGGGGGAGCTCATGCGGATAATAATTTAGATATTCAGGAATTTATGATTTTACCTATAGGGGCCAGCTCTTTTCCTGAGGCTATACGTTATGGCGTCGAAATATTTCAACATTTAAAAGAGGTGTTGCATAAACGTGGTTTCAATACTAACGTGGGCGATGAAGGGGGCTTTGCACCTAATTTGCCAACTAATGCGGCAGCAATTGAGATGATTTTACAGGCAATTGAACTCGCAGGCTTAAGACCTGGCGAGGATATTGCCTTAGGATTAGATGTGGCGAGCAATGAAATTTATGAGGATGGTACATATTGTTTGCCTGCTGAAAATAAAAGATTAACCGCTACGGAATGGGCAGACTATCTCGCTCAATTAGTTGCACATTATCCTATTATCACTATTGAAGATGGTATGGCAGAAAATGATTGGGAAGGATGGAAAATTTTAACTGAAAAATTAGGCAAAAAAATTCAATTGGTAGGAGATGATTTGTTTGTTACGAATACGCAATTATTACAACAGGGTATTAATAAGCATATTGCCAACGCCATTTTAATCAAGCCGAATCAAATTGGAACTTTATCAGAAACCTTAGCTGCCATTCATATGGCACAACAAGCCAATTATAATACGATTATTTCACATCGTTCAGGCGAAACTGAAGACACCACTATCGCCGATTTAGCTGTGGCCACGCATGCCGGACAGATTAAAACAGGTTCTTTATGTCGTTCAGACCGCGTAGCAAAATATAACCGCTTGTTGCAAATTACCGCCGAATTGCAAGATCGGGCCCACTATGCAGGATATGCTGTTTTTTCAAAAAAATTCCCCCAAATTTTTCCAGCAAAAAGTGGAATTTCAAGTGAGACCTTTACCTGATGATTCCTTTCGGTCAAATCCAATTTAAATTACTGCCTATTATTTTGGTGCTATTGTTGGTATTTTTGCAATATAAACTTTGGTATGGCACTGGGGGAATAAAAAATATGGTAGCGTTGAAAAAACAACTTACCAGTCAAACCCAAATCAACGATGTCTTAAAAAAACAGAACCACGAATTACTGCAGCAAGTGCGCTATTTACGCACCAATAAAGATGCAATTGAAGCGCGGGCAAGACAAGAATTAGGCATGATAAAAAAGGGTGAAACGTTTTATCAGATCATCAAATAAAGAAGGAACGCTATGAAAATATTAATTAGTAATGATGATGGAGTTTTGGCACCAGGCTTAGCCATTTTAGCCAAAACATTAAGTGAAATTGCTGATGTTACCGTAGTCTCACCTGATCGTAACCGTAGTGGAGCCAGTAACTCTTTATCGTTAGTCAATCCTCTTCGGGTAACAACAGCAGAAAATGGTTTTTATAGTGTCAATGGAACGCCCACCGATTGTGTACACTTGGCCGTGACGGGTTTACTAAAAGAAATGCCTAATATGGTTGTCTCGGGAATTAATGAAGGATCTAACTTAAGTGACGATGTGTTGTATTCCGGCACAGTGGCCGCTGCTATGGAAGGACGTTTCTTAGGCGTATCCTCTATTGCGGTATCCCTCGCAGGACCTAAATGTCTACATTATGAAACAGCTGCACATATTGCTAAATTAATGGTCATTCGCTTAAAACAAGATCCTTTACCTAAAAATACTATTTTGAATGTGAATATACCGGATGTGTCATTGAATGATCTACGAGGAATCCAAGTCACTCGTCTGGGCACCCGTCATGTTGCAGAACCTACTATTAAAACAGTCGATCCCCGTGGGCGTCGCATTTACTGGATAGGACAACCAGGGCCAGAAGAAGATGCAGGGCCGGGCACAGATTTTTATGCTGTTAGTTCAGGTTTTGCTTCTATTACACCTTTGCAGCTTGATTTAACTCATTATGAAGTTTTTGAACAATTATCGGGGTGGATAAAAGCACTTAATATAGGGGAATAAATGATAAAAATCTTTTCGCACCTTCTTCTCCTCTTCTTGCTACAGCTAGGATTAAACGCCTGTACAAATAGTAGGATGGACGCTGCACCTGTTACGGATGTTAATATGATAGAACCCGTACCTAAGAATGGTATCTATCATGTGGCTGCAGGTGAAACCCTCTACTCTATCGCGTGGCGATATGGCGTAGACTATCGTGAATTAGCCCAACGTAATCATTTAACCCGTCCTTATACGGTAAAAGCAGGTCAACTTATTTATTTAACCTCCTCTTCACCGACACCCAAAACAAAATCTATTACCCCGCAATTCCTCAACTCCACTCCACCCGCTATAGTTGTTTCAACACATCCTGCTAATAAACATGCCAGTGTTACTCCTCCTGACCAAGAACCTCATCATTCCATTTCTTTTTGGGGTTGGCCAGCCCAAGGTCGAATTGTAGATGCTTTTTCTTCTATTAATAAAGGCATTAATATTGCGGGCTACGTGGGGAGTCCTATATTCGCAGCAGCGGCGGGTAAAATTGTTTACAGTGGGCATGGGTTACGCGGTTATGGGAACTTAATTATTATTAAACACAATAGCAAATTTTTATCTGCTTATGCACATAATAAGAAAATACTTGTCAAAGAAGGAGATTGGGTAACAAATGGTCAAAAAATTGCAGAAATGGGTAACACGGGCGCACACCGTACTCTACTGCATTTTGAAATACGACGTAATGGCCAGCCGGTGAATCCCCTCATTTATTTAACGCATAAAGTTTAATATAATGTTTTTAGGATCAAAGACTGTATCCTACGAAAAGGACAAAGGAATGCCTAAAAAAAGAATTCAGAAGAGTAGTAAGCCACGTTTATCTCTTAAGGCAAAAAATAAGAAGAAACCACTTACTGTTAAAAAAACAAGTTTAAAAAATGTAAAGCCGCTTTTACCCCTTCAAGTAAACAAAAAAAAGACACCAGACAAGAAGCTTACCTCCAATTTGCTTCAAGAAAAGCAAAATAATAAAAACAGCAAACAAAAAGATGAAGCCTTTACAGAAGTCAGCACATCGACTGATCCCACACAAATTTATCTTGCCGAAATTGGTCATTCTCCGCTTCTTTCTAATGAAGAAGAAATTTATTATGCGAGACTTATTCAGCGGGGGGATCAATCAGCTCGCGCCAAAATGATAAAAAGTAATTTACGACTAGTCGTGAAAATTGCCCGACATTATTATAATCGTGGACTTGAATTTCTTGATTTGATTGAAGAGGGAAATTTAGGCTTATTACGTGCGGTAGAAAAATATGATCCTGAACGTGGCTTCCGATTTTCGACGTATGCCACTTGGTGGATACGGCAAACAATTGAACGAGCTATTATGAATCAAAGTCGTACCATCAGATTACCCACTCATGTGATCCGGGAATTGAATATGTATTTATCTGCTGCGCGTGAAATTCTACGCACCGAAAACCACGAACCCAGCTATCAAGAAATTGCTGATAAACTTGATAAGCCTGTGAAAGAAGTTAAAGAAATGTTAGAACTGAATGAGCATGTACTATCATTAGATATGGTAGTAGGCGGTGACCCAGATACAAGCAAGCCCTTAGTGGATACCATTGCAGATAAAAATAAAACAGATCCCGCGGAAATATTAGCTGAGGAATATCTTTCGCATGATATTGAAGATTGTTTGCAAGCATTGACAAAAAAGCAACGTGAAGTACTCTGCCAGCGCTTTGGTCTCATGGGGTTTGAACGAGAAACCTTAGATGAAGTAGGTCGATCGATTGGATTGACACGAGAGCGAGTGCGGCAAATTCAAATGAGTGGGTTAAAAGCATTGCGAGAATTGATGAAAGCGAAAGGAATCACAAAAGAAAATTGAACATATATTATCTACCCCCCGAATTAAGTGCGTTACTTCAAATAAAAATCTTAATTAACTAACTCATTTTACCCCCTCCTAACCCTTTAGTGACAGTATGGGATAGCTAGAGTATAATTTAGGCTTTTATAAAATAATTAACTAGGCTCGTATGCAAAAGAAAACACGCAAAATGCTGGTAACTTATGCTTTACCTTACGCCAATGGCTCTCTGCACTTAGGTCACTTGGCTGGATTTATTCAAACAGATATTTGGGTGCGCTTTCAAAAAATGCGAGAAGTAGAATGCTTATTTATTTGTGGTTGCGATGGTCACGGCACCCCTATCATGATTCAAGCGGAAAAACTTAAATTAGCGCCTGAAAAATTAGTTGGGCAGGTTCGCGCTGAGCATCAAAAAGATATAAAAGGATTTCTCATTGGATTGGATAACTATCACACTACCCATTCAAGTGAAAATCAAGCATTGGTTAATATAATTTTTCAGCGCCATGTGGAAAAAGGCAATATTAATAAGCGTGTGATTAAGCAAGCGTATGATCCTGAAAAAAAAATGTTTCTGCCTGATCGTTATATTAAAGGTGAATGCCCTCGCTGCCAGGCGCAAGATCAATATGGCGATAATTGTGAAGCTTGTGGCGCTACTTATGCGCCCATGGAGCTAAAAAATCCTTACTCTACTTTATCTGGTATTAAACCTATTGAAAAAGAATCTGAACATTATTTTTTTAAATTACAAAATTATGCTGCCTTGTTGCAGGAATGGACCCGGGAAGGACATTTACAAGAACAAGTGACTCATAAGCTCGATGAATGGTTTCAAGTAGGTCTGCAAGATTGGGATATTTCACGCGATGCCCCTTATTTTGGCTTTAAAATTCCTGGTGAGAATGATAAATATTTTTATTGCTGGCTCGATGCGCCTGTAGGTTATATTGCGAGCTTTCAGAATTATATATCCTGTCATTCTGAATATCATTTTTCTCAGTATTGGGAAGAAAAAAATAAAATTGAGCTATATCATTTTATAGGTAAAGATATTCTTTATTTTCATACGCTTTTTTGGCCTGCTGTTTTAAGCGGCGCTGGCTTTCGCACGCCGACTGCCATATTTTGCCATGGTTTCTTAACCATTGATGGTTATAAAATGTCTAAATCACGCGGGACCTTCATCAAAGCTCAAACTTATCTCTCACATTTACAGCCCGAATATTTTCGTTATTACCTGGCCACTAAATTGAACGATCAAATAGAAGATATGGATGTTAATTTTGACGATTTCATGCAGCGCGTCAACTCTGATTTGGTTGGAAAGTTTGTTAATATTGCTAGCCGCTGTGCCAGTTTCATTAATAAGAATTTTTCGAATAAATTAGCAAAAAATATGGCTAAACCAGAATTATATAAAGCATTTTCCCAAGAAGGGGATGACATTGCTAAAAAATATGAAAAGCGTGATTTTAACCAAGCAATTCGACAAATCATGGCATTAGCCGATCGTGCCAATCAATATATTGATGAAAGAAAACCCTGGTCCATGATTAAAGACATTCAACTACAACCAGAAACGCACGAAGTCTGTACGTTAGGTATTAACTTATTTTGCTTATTAGCTATTTATCTCAAACCAGTTTTACCTGCGATTGCAGAGAAAGTAGAAGCTTTTCTCAGCGTCGCGCCTTTTAAATGGGCTGATAAAAATAAGCCTCTGCTTAATCACACTATTCAAATCTTTCAACCACTCGCGCAACGCTTAGAAAAAACGCAAATTGATGCCCTCAAACAGGCAGCTCAGAATGAATAATTTTAAGCCCCGTATGCTCGCTATCATTCGGGAAGCAGACTGCATTGGCTGCACTCGGTGCATTCAAGCTTGCCCTGCAGATGCTATTTTAGGCAGTGCCCAATGGATGCATACTGTTATTGCAGAGGAATGTATTGGTTGTCAATTGTGCATTCCTCCCTGCCCCGTTGATTGCATTGAAATGGTACCGATCCTGGAACCCACAGAAAATAAATCAGTTCGTAAGCAAAAAGCTGTACATTTTCGCAAGCGCTATCATGCTCGCCAGGCGCGATTGCTCCATGAAGCCCAATCACAACCTGTAACTCTACACGAAAAGGGTGATAAAAAAGCCTATATTCAAGCTGCAATAGAACGAGCAAGGTTGAAGAAAATTAGATAGAATAACTCATATTATTTTTTTAAAGAAATTTTGAAGAGCTTTAATTTAGAACCTCTTAAAACTGGCTCTTCCCCCTCTGGAGAGTCGGGAGTGAAAAATTGCAAGGAAGAAGTCACTTTTCTCTTTTCTTTGGCAAGTTTTTTTAGTGTTTCTAATTTTCCAAGGAGCGCCTCAAATTTATTATGGGCCGAGAAAAAATCTCGCATGTTATCGAAAATATTTTGAAAAGTGCTTTTTCTAAGCGAGCTAAAAATTTGTTCCTTTTCTGAATGCATACTCATTTTGGCTTTAGAAAGAGTGGATTTTGCTTTATTAATTTCCTTATTTACAGCAGAATCACATGCTACCTGTAATTTATAAAAGATTTTTAAGATATCGTTTAAGCGTGCTTCTGCTTCACCATAATGGTTATTCTGCGCATAATCTCGCATTGCTTGCAGCTGGATAATAGCTTCACTTATCTCTGTAGATATTTTTTTAAACTCTCCTGCTAGGGCATTTTTACTCCGCTTTTTTTCATCCACATGGCGAAACATAGCCTTCACCTCAAATAAAAATAGAGCAATGCTTTTCATTAGCTTAAGTATAGCAAGTATAATAAATTTTTCTAAAACCCAATAAAAACAACCCATTAAAATCAGCAAAAAACAAGACAAGAATAGAGCTAAGAAAAAATCCTAGCCATAGGCTAGTGTAGTCGCTTCAATGCAGCAGGACCATGCCTATCACTCACCTACAGCCTACTGTTAAAAGATTGTAATTTCTAACAGCTAGTCGCTCCCCTTCCCTCTTGCCGGTGGGGATGGAACCTCTGCGGAGTTTCCAAGCGCCTCCTTAACTTTTTTCTTATCCTGCAAGTAAGGAGGTAAAAAAATAGATGCATGTACCACGCTTAAAGCTGCAGTGGTCCCCCCTGCAAGCATCATTATAGGCACTACCGCAGGAAAAATAGGTGCACTTGCTACTAGGAAGGTTGATATTACAAGACTAGCAGCTAAAGCAGCCGCAGATTTTTTTAAGCTGCTAGACATAGGTAAATTTCTCACTACTTTCTCAAACTCTTCTACTTGAACCACTAAAAGATTCGTGCTCCTAGTACGCACAAGGAAGTCTGTTAGATATCGTTTCGAGGCAGCAGTAATTTCTGAATTGTTTACTACCAACCCCTCGAGCGCCGCCCTTTTTTCTTCTAAATCTTTCATCACCTTTTGAGAAAGATCTTGATATTGAACTTGCGTGATTAAAAGAGACCAACTATCCGTCTCGTGCGGAGAAATCAGAAATTCCGATGGGCCTGTAAGGGAAGAGAAATATTGACCGAGTTTTTCAGCGAGGTGCTTTGCATCCTTCTCTTGAGTAAAAATTATTTTCAGACATACGTCTCCTGTTTTTTGTTCTCCCTGAGTTACAACACACTTTCTCCCACACAACCATTTTATTGCAGCTTCAACTTCGGATAAATTTGGGGCTGCGTGTTTCTCTTCTGATGATTCGGAATTAACTGTCATATTTGGTTACCTCTCTCTACCTTTAGGATTTTTAATTAATGACTTTCTTTATGTATGTTTTATAAGTATAAGCTATTTTATTAATTTTTCAGCATATTTTATCCGTTATTTAGTAACAAAATGAGGTTAATCAAAATATTAGCCGGGGTTTTTTAATTTTAGTGAATTTGTTGTATTTTTAAGGGAGGGGTTGTATGGTTTGACCAGGAACCACTAACAAGATAATGATAAGTAGTCACTTTAGAGACTGCACTACTTGCTAATTTTTCAATGAACCATGTCACCGCACCGACTACCGGCCCCCCTGCTAGGGTAGCAACCACTGGGATACTACCGGTCACATAAGGGGTCACACTCAAGATAAGATCACAATTTTTTTCCGCCAGATCCATTTTCCCTTTAATTTCAATGCGCGCAATAGGCCCATCAAAATAAGTATTTTTTGTGATAGCAGTGCTTTGTTTTAAAATAAAATAACCTTTCATCATATCAAAGCTATATCCTTTTTCGAATAAGTCGGTGAAATCCAAACTCAAGCGGCGTGGTAAGGTTTGTAAACTCAATATATTTAAGATACGGCCAAAGCCCATTTTGGCATCCGTTGAATCTCCTAAATTAATGATCCTACCTTTCCCTAATCTTAATGTAGCATTACCAGAGATGCTAGCAAGCACAGGTTTGTAAGGCACATCAAACCAATTTAAATTGAAATCTACACTACCTTTACCCGCGATTAAATTGGCAGAATTAAATCCCCAATGATTCAATAATTGGCTCATATTTTGAGTGGTGAGATTGCCTTTTAATTCCGTTTTATTCTTATTTTTCTCAGACATCCATGTGCCAGTGGCATTTAAATTAGAAGAATCTAAGGTAATATTGAGCTTTTTTATTTGCAACCCCGTTTTGATAGGCATCGCATCTAATGCAACGCGCCCAAGATTTATATCTTGATAATGCACTTCCTCTCCTACAAAGGAAAAAGAGGGGATTGTTTTAGGATCTATCTGTTCTGCATGCTCTTCCGGTATAAGATAAAAACGACTAAATTGAGCTTTTATAAGGGAGGGGGGGGTCTGCATGGGCAACCAAATTTGCCCCGTCATTTCTCGACTGATCACCCCTATTTTCCAATTCAAGTGATCTTGTGTAATTTGAATATGTGCTTGGGTTAAATGTTGCCCCATAATAGGAACTTGTTTAGCTTGAATATTAACACTCCGTAAAAGATGAATTACTGAATTAGAATTTATTTGTTCCCTATTTTCATTCAAGGATAAATTATCAAAATAAGTACGCCACATTTTCCAATCTAATTTTTCTACTTGTCCCGTCACTAACAAACCCGGTTGAACTTGCCAATTTGCTGTGCCATTGCTGCCTAAGCGTAATTCACCACTTTGAAAATGCCAACCCTGTATCGATTTGTCATACGTTAAAGCTGTCGTCAATAATTTTCCGTAGGTTATCTTAGCTTGGAAGGGATGGTTTTGTTTAAGAATCGCCATGAATTGAAAATCACGAGCTTCTTCGGCTTTCTTAGCATACACTTCAGGTAAATTAATCGTTAAACCTTTTAAATCTGAATGAATCAGCAATTGGCTGGGCTGGGGATAGTGGTGAGAAATAATATCAAGTTCCGCCGTGTACGAAGTTGTTCCTTTAAGAAATAATGTCAATGGCATAGTTAACCATTGCTGCAAGGTGGGAGATGAAATTTTACTTTGCAATATGGCTTTCATCACGGGTGGGGCATTCGACGCGCGGACTGTATTAATCGTTAACTCGACAGGTTCACCCAATAACCGTGCTTTCATTTGCGTCGTGTGGATAGTACTCTCAGTAAAATGTAGAATACCTGCAATCTGATCAAGGACCAGGTTTCCGGCAGGTAAGTGCAACCTACCCGAAGCGATATTCACATCTGCTCTGGCTTTACTTTTTTCCGGCGTTTTGACAGGAATAGTCAAGGCTAAATTTAAGTTCATTCCTCCTGATAATTGCATTCCTTCTAAATCTTTCCCTATTGTATTATGCAACGGGCTTTCTTGAATAAAATGTAGGCCTTGCATTAGATCGGCGTTGACTTTTGCTTGTAAATTAAGAATTTGCGGATGTGCTGGACCAATATAAGGAATGTTACCCTCGGCCATAGCAAGAGGTACATTAAAAATTTGCGCTGACTCCATTTCTGCCCTCATGGAATGACCCGAAAACACGAGTGTGCCATACAGATGGTGTATAGCGGGCCACCGTGGCGCGTATTCAAACTCTAAATCTTTGACAGGCGCAGTAATAAGAAATTTCCCAGAGCCATTATCAAAAGGAAAATCACTCACTTTCCCTTGCACTAAAACTTTCCCCTCTACCACCTGGCCACCGTGGAAACGATGGTGTAACCATTTAACGAAAGGAGGCTCTAATATTTTCACGGGTAAATAATTTTCAATTTGCGCTACATGAGGAATAGAAAATTTCCCAGATAAATTTAACAAAGGTGATTCATTTTGAGGACTGAGTAAAGTCATGTCTGTATTCAGAGAAATGTCTGAATTAGTTGCGTGAAAATTTTTTGCTTCTATTAACCAAGCATTTTTTTCATTTTTACGCCATTGCATTTCTCCTGCAACAGTGTCAAATCGAAGTGGTTTGGAAAAAAGGGAATTCAATTTTATAGTGGTTTGGTGGCCATTCAATATTAATTGACCTTCTTTACCATTCCAAGCAATGGAACCGCTTATATTCATTAAACCAGGTAATTTTTTATAGGGATCCACACTAAAATCAGAAAATTCTGCGGAAGATAAATTATTTTCTGGCTCAGCTACATTATCTAACTGCATTTTTAATGAGTGCACTTGGCCCTTCATATTGAGATCTACTAATAGTTTTTGCATCGATCTAGGCAATAAACCACTGGCCAATGCTAATTCCTCACTATCTGCAAGATCAAGATAACCTATTTGCAGCCTATATCCCCCTCTTTTCCTTCTAAGCGGAGGCACTGGCGTTTGAGTGTCGGATAATAGAGTAAGTGAAAATTGGGTCTTTGGCCAAAGATGGTGAGGGAAATCAATGAATAGATCTTCGCCGGAAAATATTTGATGCTCTCCTTCTCGTCTCCAACCTATTTTACCATTGATACGTGGAATAAGGACGATTTTTTGAGTAATAAGAGATTGTAACTGTATTTCATATAGTTGAAATTGGCTTTGTATTTTTTGTAATTTTCCATGGTCCCAAATCACCCAAAATTTCCCGCTGCCCACCCCCCTTTTAATCTGCAATTTCTGCCAATCTTGTTGGCCTATCCATTGAGGCAATGAAACACTTTCCAAATAAAGATACAGATGAGCACCATTACTATGCATAATGTCGAACGTATTGCCTTGCCACTGTAGATGAACTTTCATTTTCATTGGCATAACTTGATTGAGGATAGCTGACCCTCTTAATTCATGGTTGGTAGGAGTATTACGTAAATTCAGTGATATTAAAGTCACTGCTCTTTTGGGCCCTTCTTCCGGAACAAATTGAATTTTAATATTGCGCAATCCTAGATAAGGCTGGGAAAAAATCCAGGCCCCCATAGCATTGCCAGCGATAGAACTACCTGTAAAATTATCGGTGAACACTAAATTATTTAGACCTTCAATATGCAATTGTCCTGATTTTTTTTGATAGAGGGTCAAGTGAACACCGTAAATTCTAATATCTTGCGGTAAAAGTTTTTTTTGCCAGACGCTTTGAATTATTCGTAAATTAATTTTGAGTAATTGAATTTCAAAAGTAGGTTTGCGTGTTTGTTTATCTAAAACGGCCACTTTCTGAAGAACCAGCTCTGGTTCACAACGTCTCCAAGCAATATGTACTTGATGAATAGTAATAGGTATATTAAGTAAATCACTTGCCCACTTTGCAAAATCAGCACGATGCTCATTTAAATAGGGGGTTAATAATTCGCTAAGACTTACTGCTGTGGCTGCTAGGATGACCCATGCAGCAACGCAATAAATCATCCCTCGTATAAATTTTCCTATCCAATTTGTCACTCTTCATTCCTTTTCTGACATAGGCAAAATATCATATTGCTCTTGTACATAAGAGGAGTCTCCTCGTACTTTAATAGGCTTACCAAGTAGCAGCTCTATTTCAGATAGCATTTTTTCCCCTTTACCAAGAAAATAATCTGCTATCGCGAGGGATACTACAATAAAAAAGCCGGGCCACGGAAAATTTTTAGCTGTTTGTTGCAACTCTCGTAAAATTTCATAACTCATGGTGTCTATCGATTTCACCGTACCTCGATGCTGACACACAGGACAGGACACACATAAAATCCGCTCTAGACTTTCGCGAGTGCGTTTACGAGTCATTTGTACTAAACCCAAGCTGGATAACTCGCTGACTTCTATTCTAGCGCTGTCTTTGGCCAAAGCGGCTGTCAATAGCTGTAATAATTTTGCTTTATGTTCCGAATCGGACATATCAATGAAATCAATAATGATAATTCCACCTAAATTTCGTAATCGAATCTGATGCGCAATCACGCTAATGGCATCCCTATTAGTTTTGAATATAGTTTCTTCTTGGTTACTACGTCCCAAGAAAGAACCTGTATTCACATCAATCGTTGTCATTGCTTCAGTTTGATCAAAAATGAGATAGCCGCCAGACTTTAAATATACTTTGCGGTGTAATGCTTTTTGTAACTGTGTTTCTACTGAATAAATATCAAAAATCGGTTGGTCACTCGCATGATATTCAATGCGGCTCACTAAGCGGGGTACATGCTGCTTGGCAAACTCGCATAATTGAGACACCGCAGCTAATTGATCAACTCGAATTCTTGCAATAGAATCTGGGACAGTATCACGCAATAAACGTAATTCCATAGGGATTTCCGCATACACCAATTCACCCACCTTGGCTTGTTGGCTACGAGCTACAATTTGCGTCCATTTAACCGGTAATAATTTTCCTTCCATTATAATATCCTCTGACGCGGCTGAGGCTGCTGCAGTACGGAAGATATAGCCCCCTGCTGCATCAGGCATCAAGATCTGCATCAAGCGGGCACGTTGAAATTCATTGGTAATTTTTTGAGAAATAACAAGCTGCTGGGTGCCGGGGACAAACACCAGATAACGCCCAGGCAAGGAAAACTGAGTAGTCACACGCACCCCTTTAGAGCCTAGCGAATCCTTATAAACTTGAACTAGAATTTCTTGGCCTTGTTTCAATACATCCCGAATATCTCCCTTAGCTGCTGGATTTTGTATATCACTCACATGTAAAAATGCGGCTCTTTCTAATCCAATATCAATAAAGGCTGCTTGAATGCCAGGCAATACACGATGCACCTTACCTTTATAAAAATTGCCTAATAATCCCTGTTTTAAGCGACGTTCAATATGAATTTCCTGGAGAATACCCTCTTCTATAAGGGCAGCTCGTACTTCGTGAGGGGTGATGTTAAGAAGGATTTCTTGTGTCATTATGCATACGTCCAACCACGTAAAATACTGCAAACCCAAGGCCACAATAACATGCTCGTCAATGAGCAAGACCAATACAGCCAACTAGAAGGAAGTATGCCTAAAAAACCCTGGATACAAAATAAAATACCTTGATATAGCAAAACAAAAAGAAAAATTATCATGCTTTGTTGCAATAAAGCGAACATCCTTAAACGGCTATGTACTCTTGTCACAAGATAAATAACAAGAATTAAAGCCAGCGCATGCTCGCCTAGTAATGTGCCTTGTAGCACATCTAAAAAAATACCCGCAATACAAGCACAACCTATGTTAATACGCTCGGGCGCAGCAATGACCCAATAAACCAGAATCATTAACACCCATGCAGGACTTAACCAAACTGCCCAACTGGGTAAAGGTAATAAAGTCAAAATGAATGCTATCAGAAATGAGATAAGAATAATAAATCCCTTTCTATGCACTTCTATCATAATTTGACTCGATTAGTTGGCCATACTAATAATACACCCCGACTTCTATCAAGATGAGCTGCAGGCGCGACGGCAATCATTGCAAACTGCAATCCAGGATCTTTGTTGACAGTCGTCACTTGCCCTACGGGGTAACCTTCTGGAAAATGTTCTCCTAAGCCCGACGTCATCAAGATATCGCCACTACGAATATCTGCTGTTTGGGGAACGTTCAGCAACCGTAATTTATCCGAATAAGCATCTCCCACCGCAATAGCACGCACACCATTGCGTGCAACTTGTACTGCTATTCCACTATGAACATCATTAATTAATAAGACCCGACTAGTTAGTAAATCTACTTGAGTAACTTGACCCATTACTCCATTCGCATCTAATACAGGCTGCCCTACAAATACATTATCACGGCTTCCTTTATCTACGATCACCTGTTTAAGAAAAGGGTCAGCAGAAACCGCTAGCAATTGTGCAATAATAATTTTATTTTGAAATTGAGTAGCCGAACGCATCAATGCCTTGAGCTGATTATTTTCGAGTTCAATAGCTAATAAACGCTGGACTTGGGCACGAAGCCTAAGTTGTTCCACTTTTAAATCTAAGTTTTCTCGTACAAGTGAATCATGGGTATTCAGGGTGTCATGCAGCTTATCAAATAACTCAATAGGCCAACTAACGACATATTGCAAAGAAGCAAGGGGCACCGAAAGAACAGTGCGGATTTGAGTAATTGCAGCCACATGCTTATCAAAAACCATAAGGGCGATAGCAAATACCAGCAAAAGAAATAATCGAAAACTCGATTGGGAATCCTGAGTGAAAATAGGTTTGATGGCAGACCCTCCTCTATAAAATACCTAGGGCCTATTCTTTAGATAAAAATTCCATCGCCGATATATCCAACATTTCTAATGCTTTGCCACCGCCACGTGCTACACAAGTCAAAGGCTCATCTGCAATAATGACCGGCAATCCTGTTTCTTCCATAAATAAACGATCAATATTGCGCAATAATGCCCCTCCTCCAGTCAAAATCATTCCGCGTTCCGCAATATCCGCTGCCAATTCAGGGGGGGCCTGCTCGAGTGCAGCCCTTACCGCCCCTAAAATTCCAGAAAGTGGTTCTTGTAATGCTTCTAAAATTTCATTACTCGTCAAAGTAAAGCTACGAGGAATACCCTCAGCTAAATTACGCCCCCGCACTTCCATTTCAAGTACTTGATTAGCTGGATAAGCAGAGCCTATGTCGTGTTTAATCCTTTCAGCAGTAGATTCACCAATCAAGATACCATAATTACGGCGTACATAATTAACAATAGCTTCATCGAAGCGATCTCCCCCAATACGCACTGAAGCAGAATACACAATACCGTTTAATGAAATAATGGCCACTTCGGTGGTACCACCACCAATATCCACTACCATTGAACCTCGTGCCTCATCCACCGGCATACCCGCTCCCATTGCTGCTGCCATGGGCTCTTCCAGCAAAAATACTTCTCTGGCGCCGGCACTAATTGCAGATTCACGAATGGCCCGACGTTCTACTTGCGTCGAACCACATGGCACACACACCAACACACGGGGACTGGGACGTAAAAAACGATTTTCGTGTACTTTACGGATGAAATGTTGAAGCATTTTTTCTGTAACATAAAAATCCGCGATGACGCCATCTTTCATAGGACGGATAGCCGTAATATTGCTAGGAGTACGACCGAGCATAAGCTTGGCTTCATTACCCACTGCTACCACATGCTTTTGACCATTGGACCCCGGGCTTTGACGAATGGCTACCACCGAAGGCTCATCTAACACAATGTCTTGGCCCAACCAAATCAAAGTATTGGCCGTCCCTAAATCTATGGCTAAATCAAAAGATTTAGCAAAATACCTACGCAATCTCTTGAATCTCCCACGTAGTCTTTTTAACATTGCGCCACTCCCTCCCATCATTAAGAAATACAGATAACGAATTCTAATAGATATAAAATAAAGTAGCTAGCAGTAGCATAATAAAGCCCGTCGGCATTATAATTGTCCCCCTTCGACATTCGGATAATTTGGAGTCCCCTTACATGTCACTCACTGCAGACGATGTAAAAAAAATTGCACATCTTGCTCGATTAAGCCTACCTGAAGAAGAAGTAGCTCTTTATATGCAGCAACTCTCTCCCATTTTGCATTTTGTTAAACAAATGAACCAAGCTGACACTAGCCAAGTTGAGCCTTTAAGCAACCCTTTAGATCTCAGCCAACCCTTGCGTCCTGATAAAGTCACGGAACCCAATCAGCGTACCGCTTTCCAAGCTATTGCGCCCCAAGTGGAAGCTGGGTTGTATTTAGTACCTCAAGTTATGGAAGGTGAAGATAATTATGTTGAATAAAAGTATCGCTGAGTTAAACCATGCCTTACACACAAAAAAAATATCAAGCGTTGAATTAACGCAATTTTTTCTTGGACGTATCAAACAATTTGATACAGAGCTCAATAGCTTTATTACGGTGACTGAAGAGCAGGCATTACAAGCCGCGGCAAGAGCAGATGCGCAATTGGCCCAAGGTACAGCGGGCCCTCTCGCCGGTATTCCCATTGCGCAAAAGGACATTTTTTGCACACAAGGTGTTAAAACTAGTTGCGGCTCTAAAATGCTCGATAATTTTATTGCACCTTACGATGCAACAGTAGTTAAGCGCTTTAATGCCGCAGGGATGGTGATGCTCGGCAAAACCAATATGGATGAATTTGCAATGGGTTCATCTAACGAAAATAGCTATTACGGACCTGTAAAAAATCCATGGCACTTAGGCTATGTACCCGGCGGCTCCTCAGGCGGATCGGCGGCCGCAGTGGCTGCTCAGTTAACACCTGCCGCCACAGGCACAGATACAGGCGGCTCCATTCGACAACCTGCTGCACTCTGCGGCATTTCAGGTATCAAACCCACTTATGGCCGTGTATCACGGTATGGCATGATCGCATTTGCTTCTAGCTTGGATCAAGGCGGTCTTTTTGCAAAAACAGCAGAAGACCTCGCTTGGCTTTTAAATGTAATGGCAGGATTTGATGAGAATGATTCAACAAGTGTGGCCCACGATGTGCCCGATTATACCCTCACATTAAATGATTCATTAAAGGGATTGCGCATTGGTTTACCTAAAGAATTTTTCAACCCATCCTTAGATAAAGAAATTGCTAATGCCATTCAAGCAGCAATTAAAGAATATGAAAAATTGGGTGCAACTTTTCATGAAATTAGCTTGCCTAATACCGCGCTTTCCATTCCTGCCTATTATGTTATTGCACCTGCGGAATGTTCTTCAAATTTAGCGCGGTTTGATGGCGTACGCTATGGGCATCGCTGCAAAAATCCCCACGATTTGGAGGATCTTTATAAACGTTCACGCAGTGAAGGATTTGGCAAAGAAGTCGTGCGCCGTATCATGATTGGAACGTATGCTTTATCTACTGGATACTACGATGCTTATTATATTAAAGCACAAAAAATCCGCCGTCTGGTACGCCAAGACTTCGATGATGCTTTTAAAAAAGTGGATGTCATCTTAGGTCCAACCACACCTACACCGGCATTTAAATTGGGAGAGAAAACCAGCGATCCCCTCAGCATGTATTTGTCGGATATTTATACGATCGCAGTGAATCTTGCGGGATTACCTGGTATATCTGTTCCGGTAGGCTTTATACAAGGGCTACCTATTGGCATGCAATTAATAGGCCATTCTTTTAAAGAAGCGCGATTACTCAATACCGCACATGTTTATCAAAAAGCAACGGATTGGCATACTAAAAAACCGGAGGGCTTTTAATATGGAATGGGAAACCGTCATTGGCTTGGAAGTGCATGTACAGCTCGCCACTCAAAGTAAAATTTTTTCGGGAGCATCTACTGCCTTTGGTGCAGAGCCGAATACCCAAGCTTGCGCTATTGATCTGGGTTTTCCAGGAGTATTACCAGTATTAAATGCTGAAGTGGTCACGATGGCTATTAAACTAGGCTTAGGCATTCAGGCTGAAATTGCCAAACAGTCTGTATTTGCACGTAAAAATTATTTTTATCCTGATTTACCTAAAGGTTATCAAATTAGTCAACATACTATACCTATTGTGAAAGGAGGCCATTTAGATATTTCACTAGAAGATGGCTCGACTAAACGCATACGTATTACGCGGGCCCATTTGGAAGAAGATGCTGGTAAATCTTTGCATGAAGATTTTCATGGTATGTCAGGTATTGATTTAAACCGAGCAGGTACCCCTTTGTTAGAAATTGTTTCGGAACCCGATATACGCTCTGCTAAAGAAGCCGTGGCTTACTTAAAAAACCTTCATTCTCTCGTGCGTTATTTAGGTATTTGTGATGGTAATATGCAAGAAGGTTCTTTTCGTTGCGATGCAAATGTATCTATACGCCCCCAAGGCGATTTACATTTTGGCACGCGCACCGAATTAAAAAATATTAATTCTTTCCGCTACGTAGAACGGGCCATTCAATATGAAGTGGAACGTCAAATTGCTTTAGTGGAAAGCGGCGGTAAAGTGAAACAAGAAACCCGTCTCTTTGACCCTGCTAAAAATGAAACGCGCGCCATGCGTAGCAAAGAAGAAGCAGATGATTACCGTTATTTTCCTGATCCTGACTTATTACCTGTGCGCATCACAGAAAAACAAATTGAAGAAATACGCCAGCATTTGCCGGAGCTTCCTCAACAGAAACACCAACGCTTCATGGAGCAATATGGCTTAAACACCTATGATGCCACTGTACTCGTTAGCTCCGGCGCTCTTGCTGATTATTTCGAAGCAGCCGTTATTGCTTCTGGGAACCAAACCAAATTAACAGCTAATTGGGTAACAGGGGAATTATCTGCCGCACTCAATAAATTTGATATGGAAATTACACAGAGCCCAGTGATTGCCACAGAATTAGGTAAGTTGGTATTACGTATTGCCGACAATACCATTTCTGGAAAAATTGCCAAAACTATTTTTGAAAGCCTATGGAACCAGCAAGGCACGGTAGATGACATTATTGAAAAACAAGGATTAAAGCAAGTGACAGATAGCGCTGCCATTGAAGCATTGGTGGATAAAATCCTCGCTGCCAATCCAGATCAAGTTGCTGACTACCGTTCAGGCAAAGATAAATTATTTGGATTTTTTGTAGGGCAAGCAATGAAAGAATCAGGAGGAAAGATTAACCCCCAACAGTTAAATGAGTTGCTGAAGAAAAAACTTCAATAGACTTAGATTTTAAAAACCCATATGATATATTGAATCCAGCACTAGATAGAATAGCTATTTTAAAAATCTAGTTAGGTAGTGTAAAAAGATGATGCGTTTTAATGAACTTTTTATTAATTATTAAGGAATTTAAAAATGAAAAAATATCGGTGCTCCTTATTGTTTTTACTCTTTTTAATTTCTCCTTTGACACATTCAGCCTCAGAAAAGAATGCAATGCCTAAATTCATAGGAGAGATTACTCCCATTCCCGCAAATACCCAAGAAATCATGAAAAAATATACTTGGAAACCAGGCTGTCCTGTTCCATTGAATGATCTAGCCCAAGTCAAATTATCTTATTGGGGCTTTGATCAAAAAACTCATCAAGGTATTTTAATTGTAAATAAAGTGCTAGCAGCTGAAGTGGTAAGTATATTTAAGGCAGCTTATTACCGTAAATTCCCCATTGAGCGAATGGAGCTCATGGATGAATTTAAAGGTGATGATGACGCTGCAATGGCGGTCAACAATAGCTCGGCATTTAATTGCCGGCCTATAACAGGAAAACCAGGTGTTTTTTCTCAGCATAGCTATGGTCGAGCAATTGACATTAATACATTAATTAATCCCTATGTGAAAGGTGAAAAAATATTACCGCCAGAAGGGGAAAAATATGTTGATAGAACTCAACCTTACCCAGGAAAAATTACAAAAGAGGGCTTCCTTTATAACGAATTCACCAAACGGGGTTGGGATTGGGGCGGAAATTGGCATGATCTACAGGATTATCAACATTTCGAGAAAAGAGCAAATAACGAAAGAAGAAATCCAGATGGCGGTGATTCACCCTAGCTTATGCAAAAAGCTGTCATCCTGAGCGCCAGCATTCTCCTGCTGGCCGGTTTTAATCGGGTTAAATTATTGAACGTCCTTGAGGAAGAGAGAGTGCGTTTATCAAACCCGATTGACCGGTGGCTCACGACCCAATGTTTGGCCAAGAGCGATTACGGAAGTCATTTCTCCGAGAGAATCACTACATTCAACCCCACCTGACTACTTTCAAAACCTTTTGGAGAGTCGCATTACGCGCAAAAGTCAAAATACGGCCTGGGGGGCGGGGCTAGCTAGATAAGATAAAATGGGAAAACCTAAACAGCACTCTACTTTTAGGAAAATTTGTTAAGGATTTTCCTGAGGATCAGTTGACAATTCTAGTATGCCGGCTGTAACCCTTTGATTTTTTGTGCTCCGATGCTCATTGACTTACAGCGCTGCTCAAAAATCAAAGCGTTTCCTCTCGGCCTAGCGAATTGTCAACTAATCCTAAGTTAATATCCTGGCATGAACGATTACAAATTTTCCACACATTTTAAGCAAAAAATGGTATAATTTGGCCCGCACGGCTGGCTAAAACGTTAAATTATTGAACAAATCGCAGGAGCAAAATTACAAAATGAGAGGAACGCATCTATGCTGAGCTCATCTGCCTCCCCCGACGAGGCGAGCGAAATATATGCTTTGCGCATACGAGAACTCGTAAGTAAAAATGAAGATATTGAGGGGGCTAAAAAAGCTATACAGATTATCGTCTTTATAATTAACCATATTGAGTCGATTACTTCTTCGCGACCTGCAGATCAATATTGTCTTCCTGAAGCGCTAGCCCAATCACCCTCTCTCAGCTATTTAGAACAATACTCAAAAAAGCTGAATTTTTTTAGAATAAATATCGAATCTTCACAGAATTATAAAGAAGGCTGCGAAACTCATATACACTTCACTTGTTCACAGAATTATCTGGAAATTAGAACTCCATTAAAAAATCGCTTGCTGGTATTTCTAGAACACTTTTACTTCTTTATTCCAAATGAAACTTTATCTCTCCTAGGGCTACCGAACGTACTACTAGATATCATTAGAGGGTATGCTAGCTACAATGGCATTCGGTTAAGCATTGCTGCTTCTCCATTTAGTGTAAATTTTATTAGAGCATCTTGGAAAATGGCGGCCAGGCCTTATTTTTTGTCTCA
>JAJNBC010000025.1 GCA_021156085.1 Gammaproteobacteria bacterium
TTACTCAATTACTTTTGCTACGACACCTGCGCCGACTGTGCGCCCGCCTTCTCGAATAGCAAAGCGTAACCCTTCTTCCATCGCAATCGGGGCTATCAGCGTAATCTCCATCTTGGTATTATCGCCCGGCATCACCATCTCCACTCCTTCCGGTAACACCACTTCTCCCGTCACATCCGTCGTACGAAAATAAAACTGCGGACGATAACCCTTGAAAAACGGCGTATGCCTCCCTCCTTCTTCTTTCGACAAAACATACACTTCCGATTCAAATTTCATGTGCGGCGTAATCGAACCCGGATGCGCCAATACTTGACCTCGCTCCACTTCCTCTCGCTTCGTCCCTCTCAACAAAACCCCTACATTATCTCCCGCCTGACCTTGATCCAACAACTTACGGAACATCTCCACGCCCGTACATATCGTCTTCAACGTCGGCTTCAATCCTATAATCTCTATCTCCTCTCCTACCTTTACTATCCCTCTCTCTACTCGACCCGTTACCACCGTCCCTCGACCCGAAATCGAAAATACATCTTCTATCGGCAATAAAAACGGTTTATCTATCTGTCTCACCGGCTCCGGAAAATACTCATCCATCGCTTGCGCCAATCGGTGTATCGACGGAACACCTATCTCACTCTCATCTCCCTCCAATGCCTTCAACGCCGAGCCAATAATCACAGGCGTCGTATCACCCGGAAAATTGTAACTCGTTAACAAATCTCTTACTTCCATCTCAACTAACTCTTGTAATTCCTTGTCATCTACCATATCCGCTTTATTCAAATAAACCACTATATGCGGCACCCCTACCTGACGAGCTAACAAAATATGCTCCCGTGTCTGCGGCATCGGACCATCCGCCGCCGAACAAACCAGAATCGCTCCATCCATCTGCGCCGCGCCCGTTATCATATTCTTTACATAGTCAGCATGCCCAGGACAATCTACATGCGCGTAATGCCTCTTCTCCGTCGTATATTCAACATGCGCCGTCGCTATCGTAATCCCTCGCGCCTTCTCTTCCGGTGCCTTATCTATCTGATCATACGCCAGCGCCTGGCCTCCATGTCTCTCCGCCAAGCACTTCGTCAACGCCGCCGTCAGCGTCGTCTTACCGTGATCAACATGACCTATCGTGCCTACATTTAAATGTGGCTTCGTCCGATCAAATACCACTTTTGCCATTGCTCGTAGGCGCTTCATTATATTTCAAAAATTCCATGGTATACGTTGCCCGACCCTGCGTCATAGAACGCAAAGCAGTCGCATAACCAAACATTTCTCCCAGGGGTACTTCAGCATGAATCATTTTACCTACTGAACCTTCTTCCATTCCCTGCAATACTCCTCTACGCCTGCTTAAGTCTCCCATGACATCCCCCATATAATCTTCAGGGGTAATGACTTCTACTTTCATAATAGGTTCTAATAGTACCGGACGTGCTTTTTTAGCACCTTCCTTGAAACCCATAGAACCGGCAATTTTAAATGCCATTTCACTTGAATCTACATCATGATATGAACCATCAAATAAAGTTACCTTAACATCGACGACGGGGAACCCTGCAATAACCCCATTAGTGAGTTGCTCTTGAATTCCTTTGTCTACTGCAGGAATATATTCTTTAGGAATAACTCCTCCTACAATTGCATTTACAAATTCATAACCTGTGCCAGCTTCCTTAGGTTCAAGACGAATCCAAACATGCCCATATTGCCCACGTCCACCTGATTGCTTGACATACTTACCTTCCTGCTCTACGGTAGCACGGATAGTTTCCCTATAAGCAACTTGAGGTTTACCCACATTTGCCTCAACACTAAATTCGCGTTTCATGCGATCTACAATAATTTCGAGATGCAACTCTCCCATACCCTCGATAATCGTTTGACCTGATTCTTCATCTGTATGAACACGAAAAGAAGGATCCTCTTGCGCAAGTTTACTTAATGCAATACCCATTTTTTCTTGGTCTGCTTTAGTCTTAGGCTCTACAGCTACTGCGATCACAGGCTCTGGAAATACCATTTTTTCTAACACAACGACTTTATCAGTTGCGCAGAGCGTATCACCGGTAGTGACTTTTTTAAGACCTACTGCCGCAGCAATATCGCCGGCCCGCACTTCTTTAATTTCTTGGCGCGAGTTTGCATGCATTTGCAATAAACGACCAATACGCTCTTCTTTATCTTTAATCGGGTTATAAACAGTATCTCCGGAATTTAAAACACCCGAATAAACACGAAAATAGGTCAATGTCCCTACATACGGATCAGTAGCAATCTTAAATGCTAATGCTGCAAAAGGCTCTGCATCTCCAGGATGTCTTTCCGTCAGTGTTGAAGCTGCATCATTGAGATGAGCTTTGATAGGAGGCACATCTTTAGGTGAGGGTAAGTATTCAACAACAGCATCCAGCATCGCTTGCACGCCTTTATTTTTAAAAGCGGAACCACACAACATCAGAATAATTTCATTTTTAATAGTGCGAGCACGTAACCCTTTCTTGATATCTTCTACACTCAATTCACCATTCTCAAGATATTTATTCATTAATTCTTCAGATGCTTCGGCTGCTGCTTCAACCATCACTTCACGCCATTTTTTACATTCATCCAGCATCCCTGGAGCAATATCACGCGCTTCATAGGTCATCCCCAAGGTGGTATCATCCCAGTAAATGGCCTTCATGCGCACTAAATCAACCACGCCCTCAAAATTTTCTTCTGCTCCAATCGGCAATTGAATTGGAATGGGATTAGCTGCTAGTCTTGTACGAACTTGATCCACTACACGTAAGAAATTAGCACCCGCACGATCCATTTTATTAACAAAACCAACTCGGGGGACAGCATAGCGATTAGCTTGACGCCAAACTGTTTCTGTCTGTGGCTCTACTCCACCTACTGCACAAAGTACAGCACAGGCACCATCAAGTACACGCAAAGAACGTTCAACTTCAATCGTAAAATCCACATGGCCTGGGGTGTCAATAATATTAATACGATGTTCAGGAAACTGCTTATCCATTCCACGCCAAAGGCATGTTGTAGCAGCCGAAGTAATGGTGATCCCCCGCTCTTGCTCTTGCTCCATCCAATCCATGACGGCAGCACCTTCGTGTACTTCCCCGATTTTATGAGAAACACCTGTGTAATAAAGCACTCGCTCTGTTGTTGTAGTTTTACCTGCATCAATATGAGCCATGATGCCTATATTTCTATAATATTCAATAGGTGTTCCTCGTGCCACAGTCTATTCCTCTCTCTACCAGCGATAATGCGAAAAAGCTTGATTTGATTTTGCCGTTCTATGCATATCATCACGCATTTTTACAGCTGCACCCCGCCCTTCATGGGCATCTAGTATTTCTGCCGCTAACCGTAATACCATCGTTTTTTCGCCCCGGGCTTTTGCAGAACTTGCCAACATGCGCATAGCTAACGCCAAACCACGCTCAGCATCTACTTCAATAGGTACTTGATAAGTTGCCCCTCCTACACGACGCGATTTCACTTCTACCGTAGGACGAATATTATGGAGTGCTTTTTCTAGTGCTTCTAAATTTTCCTTATTAACTATATTGCCAGATTTAGCTTTTCCCCCAGCTGTTGCAGACGACCCGCCTGTCTTTCCTTCCTCTGCCTCATCTAAATCTGTTTTTTTGCCAGCCGGTTTATCTTTTTTAAGACGCTTAGTTACTTCAACAAGCGCTCCATAAACAATTTTCTCAGCAACAGATTTTTTTCCTCTACGCATAACAACATTAATAAATTTAGCAAGACGCTCACTTCCATAAAGCGGATCAGGCAGAATTTCTCTTTTAGTCGAAGCTTTTCTTCTTGGCATTGCTAATACTTCCTCTCTATCGTTTTTTCTCAATTCTGCAGTATTCCGCAGAAAAAACCCTTAAATAAGATATCTCCTATTGTTTCGGCTTCTTAGCACCATACTTGGAACGACCTCGGCGACGATTTGTCACGCCCACTGTATCCAAGCTACCGCGCACAATATGGTAACGAACACCAGGTAAATCCTTAACACGACCGCCCCGAATGAGTACAACAGAATGTTCTTGCAGGTTATGCCCTTCTCCGCCAATATAAGCTGTAACTTCATAACCGCTTGTCAAACGAACACGCGCCACTTTACGTAAAGCAGAGTTTGGCTTTTTAGGAGTCGTTGTATACACACGCACACACACACCCCGTTTTTGCGGAGATCCCTTTAATGCGGGAACCGTTGATTTTACAATTTTTCTCGCTCGTGGATTATGCACGAGCTGATTTGTTGTTGGCATTCCTAAAACTCCAGCCTATTAATCAAAAATTTTTACAGCCAGCGGGAACCGCTGAAATCTACCACAATAACGCTTCTCCTAACTTTCTTAGGAGGAGGCGCGATTCTAATGAAGGAACATGCTTGATGTCAAGCGCAGTTATAATAATTAAGATCAACAGACCTTATATGTATATTACTGATCTTTAACTCTATCAAAACGTTGTTTCTTAATTCGACGCTCAGCGTGATAAGTTAAGCCAGTTCCCGCAGGAACTAAACGTCCTACAATCACGTTTTCTTTCAATCCTCTCAAGTCATCTACTTTGCCACTCACAGCCGCTTCCGTCAGAACACGAGTAGTTTCTTGGAAAGACGCCGCTGATATAAATGATTCGGTAGCCAAGGATGCCTTAGTAATACCAAGCAACACGGAATCATAGCGAGCAGGCAATTTACCACTTTTTGTGGCCCTCTCGTTTTCATCACGTAATTGACCAAACTCCACCTGTTCACCTTTCAAGAAATTCGTATCGCCCGGATGGACAATAATGACTTTCCGTAACATCTGACGAATAATAACTTCAATATGTTTATCATTAATCTTTACACCCTGCAAACGATAGACATCTTGCACTTCGTTAACTATAAAATTCGTCAATGCATTCGTGCCTAACAAACGCAAAATATCATGAGGATTCAACGACCCTTCAGCAATGACTTCACCTTTAGCAACATGTTCACCTTCAAATACATTGACATGACGCCATTTTGGAATAAGTTCTTCATGAACCATCCCATCCAATGCAGTAATAACTAAACGGCGCTTGCCTTTAGTTTCTTTGCCAAAACCCACAATACCAGAAATTTCAGCTAAAATAGCTGGATCTTTAGGCCGGCGAGCTTCAAATAAATCAGCAACACGCGGCAGACCGCCCGTAATATCGCGTGTTTTTGAAGTTTCCTGCGGGATACGTGCAATAACATCACCTACTTTTACACGCGCACCATCTTCAAAGTTAATGATGGCGTCGGGTGGCAGAAAATATTGAGCAGGAATACTCGTACCCGCAAGATACACATCCTTCCCTTTATCATCTACCAATTTGATCATTGGCTTTAATTCTTTACCACTGACACCACGTTGCTTAGGATCAATAACTACAATACTACTTAATCCCGTCATTTCATCTGTTTGGCGGTTCATCGTGACACCTTCAACCAAATCAGCAAACTTGATACAACCTGCTACCTCTGTAATCACTGGATGACTATGCGGATCCCAGGTGGCGACCACTTGCCCTGATTCTACTTTAGTTCCATCCGGCACAGTTAATTCAGCCCCATAAGGAATTTTATATCGTTCACGTTCCCGACCATGCTCATCCACTACTGCTAATTCACCTGAACGTGATACAGCAATAAAAGTTCCACTATGATGTTGAATAAGCTTGATATTATGTAATTTAACTTTACCTGCTAATTTAATGGAGACATTATTGGCTGCTGTCGCACGCGAAGCAGCTCCCCCGATATGAAAAGTTCTCATCGTTAACTGCGTACCCGGCTCACCTATTGATTGGGCTGCTATCACGCCAACTGCCTCTCCAATATTAACTCTATGGCCCCTTGCTAAATCACGCCCATAACATGCAGAACAAATACCAAAACGAGACTCGCAAGTGATAGGAGAACGCACAAATACTTGGTCTATGGATAGCTCTTCTAGCTTGGTTACCCATTTTTCATCCAAGAGTGTACCCGCTGCAACAATGACTTTGTCACCGGCTGGTTCATACACATCAGTCACTGTGACTCTACCCAATACTCTTTCATGCAAAGGCTCAACGACGTCCCCCCCTTCAATAAGAGGCGTCATTGTAATACCTTGCGTGGTACCACAATCTTCTTCCGTGACAACCAAATCTTGGGCCACATCGACTAAGCGTCGCGTCAAGTAACCAGAGTTAGCCGTTTTTAGCGCAGTATCTGCAAGACCCTTACGCGCCCCGTGAGTTGAGTTAAAGTATTGTAATACGTTTAATCCTTCACGAAAATTAGCAGTAATAGGTGTTTCAATAATCGAGCCATCTGGCCTAGCCATCAAGCCTCTCATTCCTGCCAATTGCCGAATCTGTGCAGCCGATCCTCTTGCCCCCGAATCTGCCATCATATAAATGGAATTAAACGATTCTTGTCGAACTTTCTGACCTTTTGCATCTTTTATAGTATCATGGGACAATTCTGTCATCATCGCTTTAGCGACTTGATCATTGGTACGCGACCAAATATCGACTACTTTATTAAAACGCTCCCCTTGAGTCACAAGCCCAGACGCATACTGGTCCTGGATTTTGCTCACCTCATTTTCTGCTTGTGCAATGATACTTGTTTTTTCTTTAGGGATAACCAAATCATTAATGCCAATTGATACCCCGGATTTTGCAGCGTAATGAAAACCCATATACATGAGTTGGTCAGCGAAAATAACAGTCGCTTTTAAACCAATTTCGCGATAACAAGTATTGATAAGATTAGAAATCGATTTCTTATTCATTACTCGGTTCACAAGATCAAATGACATGCCCTTGGGTAATAATTCAGACAATAACGCACGCCCTACTGTCGTTTCTACAATACGCTGATTTTCTTTATATTCATGCGATTGCGCATCTAAAATATATTCGGTAATACGTACCTTGATTTGGGCTTGTAATGCAACCGCACCATTTTCATAAGCACGATGAATTTCATTCACATCTGTAAAAATCATACCTTCACCACACGCATTGATACAGGTACGTGTAAGATAATAAAGCCCTAATACAACATCCTGCGAAGGAACAATAATAGGTTCACCATTTGCGGGCGATAAAATATTATTCGTTGACATCATTAATGAACGTGCTTCGAGCTGCGCCTCTAATGATAATGGCACATGCACAGCCATTTGGTCACCATCAAAGTCAGCGTTATAAGCAGTACAAACCAAGGGATGCAACTGAATCGCTTTACCTTCAATCAACACCGGCTCAAATGCTTGAATACCTAAGCGATGCAATGTAGGAGCTCGATTAAGAAGCACAGGATGTTCACGTATGACTTGTTCTAAAATATCCCATACCGCAGCATCTTCACGATCAACCATTTTTTTAGCCGCTTTAATAGTAGATGCAAGGCCTTGAAATTGCAGTTTGCTAAAAATAAAAGGCTTAAATAACTCAAGCGCCATCTTCTTGGGTAAACCGCATTGATGTAATCGCAACGTAGGGCCCACTACAATAACCGAACGACCAGAATAATCTACGCGCTTACCCAATAGATTCTGACGAAAACGTCCGGCCTTCCCTTTGATCATATCGGCTAGGGATTTTAAGGGTCGTTTATTGGAGCCCGTGATAGCACGCCCGCGACGACCATTATCTAACAAAGCATCCACTGACTCTTGTAGCATGCGTTTTTCATTGCGCACAATAATATCAGGTGCATTTAAATCTAATAACCGCTTTAACCGATTATTTCGGTTAATAACACGACGATAAAGATCATTTAAATCTGAAGTTGCAAAACGTCCTCCATCCAAAGGCACGAGCGGGCGTAAATCGGGGGGCAATACAGGCAATACTGTTAACACCATCCATTCAGGTTTATTACCTGATAAAATAAATGATTCAATCAATTTTAAACGTTTAGACAACTTCTTCAATCGCGCTTCGGAAGAAGTCGTTGTCATATCTTCACGAATCTTAGCTATTTCAGTATCTAAATTTAATGCTCGCAATAATTCTTGAATAGCTTCTGCGCCCATGCGCGCGTCAAATTCATCTCCATATTCTTCAATAGCATCATAATAAGCTTCTTCAGAAAGTAATTGACCCCGCTCCAATTGGGTCATACCTGAATCAATAACAACATACGCTTCAAAATAAAGTACCCGCTCTATATCACGTAAGGTCATGTCAAGCAGCAGCCCAATACGCGAAGGTAGTGAACGTAAAAACCATATGTGCGCAATAGGGCTTGCTAATTCTATATGCCCCATACGATCACGTCGTACCTTGGAAAGAGTCACTTCGACACCACACTTTTCGCAAATTACCCCTCGATGCTTCAAGCGTTTGTATTTACCACATAAGCATTCATAATCCTTCATAGGCCCAAATATTTTTGAGCAGAATAAGCCATCGCGTTCAGGTTTGAACGTACGATAATTAATGGTTTCTGGCTTTTTCACTTCGCCATGCGACCATCTATAGATTTCATCCGGCGATGCAAAACTAATACGAATAGAATTAAATTCCCCAAGCTGCATGTGCTGCCTAGCCAAGCTTACTAAATCTCTATCTCTCAAGGTCATCTCCCCCTATCGTAGTAAACGTTCACTCGCTCTTATTCAAGATCCATATTAATCGCTAATGATCTAATTTCTTTTATCAATACATTAAAGGCTTCTGGTATGTTTGACTCCATATAATGATCACCATCCACAATATTTTTATACATCTTGGTACGGCCACCCACATCATCTGATTTTACTGTCAGCATTTCCTGTAAAGTATAAGCCGCGCCATAGGCTTCCAGGGCCCATACTTCCATCTCCCCAAAGCGCTGACCACCAAACTGGGCCTTACCGCCTAATGGCTGTTGTGTGACCAAACTATATGAGCCTGTGGAGCGTGCATGCATCTTATCATCAACTAAATGATTCAACTTCATCATATACATGTAGCCCACTGTAATCTGACGATCAAAGGGCCTCCCAGTACGCCCATCATAAAGCGTTGTTTGCCCGCTTTCTGGCAATCCTGCTAATGCCAGCATTTTTTTAATCTCTTCTTCGCTCGCCCCATCAAAAACAGGAGTGGCCATAGGAACACCTGCACGAAGGTTATCCGCTAGAGTGAGAATTTCCTCGTCTGATAAACTAGTAAAATCTTCTTTGTGTTTATTCTCATCGTTGTAAATAGCATTTAAAAACGGACGGATATTTTTAGCAGAAGTGCCTTTATCCAACATCTCGCCTATTTTAATGCCCAGTCCCTTGGCAGCCCAACCTAAATGTGTTTCTAAGACTTGCCCAACATTCATACGAGACGGCACGCCCAGCGGATTTAAAACAATATCCACAGGGGTGCCATCAGCCATATAAGGCATATCTTCTACAGGAACGATAGTTGAAATAACCCCTTTATTTCCATGACGCCCTGCCATTTTATCGCCCGGTTGTACACGTCGCTTAACAGCAAGATAGACTTTCACAATTTTCAAAACGCCCGGCGCTAAATCATCACCTTGTGTGATTTTGTTGCGTTTTGCCTCATAAGCTTTTTCATACTCCAGACGCTCTTGCTTAAATTGTTTAGCTGCTGCCTCTAGTTGTTGATTTGATTTAGCATCCTTTAAAGAGATATCAAACCATTTTTCACGCGGTACTTCACTTAAATAAGCCTTCGTAATCTTTGTACCTTTCTTAAGTTTATTCGGCCCACTTTCTGCCAGCCGGTTAAGCAAGAGCTTTTCAATCCGCTGGAAAATATCATTTTCGCGAATACGTAATTCATCGCTTAAATCCTGTTTCACTTGGTCTAATTCATCTTTCTCTATTTCTAATACTCGCGCATCTTTCTCCACCCCTTCACGCGTAAATACATGTACATCAATAACAGTTCCTTCCATGCCAGTGGGCACTCGGAGTGAAGTATCTTTAACATCTGAGGCTTTTTCACCAAAAATAGCACGCAGTAACTTTTCTTCTGGTGTTAATTGGGTTTCACCTTTAGGTGTCACTTTACCCACTAAAATATCGCCCGATTGCACTTTAGCACCAATATAGACAATACCGCACTGATCTAACTTGGCTAAAGCACTTTCACCCACATTAGGAATATCCGCTGTTATTTCTTCAATACCTAATTTGGTATCCCGACTGATGCACGTCAATTCTTCAATGTGAATGCTAGTGAAACGATCTTCCTGAACCACTCGTTCTGAAATCAAAATAGAGTCTTCAAAGTTGTAACCATTCCACGGCATAAATGCGACCAAAAGATTTTGGCCCAATGCTAATTCACCTAAATCGGTGGATTGACCATCTGCTAAGACGTCACCTCGCGCAATAACATCCCCTTGTGCCACCAATGACCGTTGATTAATACAAGTGTCTTGATTGGTGCGGGTATATTTTGTCAAATTATAAATATCAACGCCTGTTTTGCCCGATTCTGCTTCATCATCATTCACTCGCACCACGATACGCGAGGCATCAACATAATCTACTATTCCACCTCGCTTGGCCACTACTGTAACGCCCGAATCTATTGCTACTAGGCGCTCTATGCCCGTACCGACCAATGGCTTTTCTGTCTTAAGCGTAGGCACAGCTTGACGCTGCATATTTGAACCCATTAATGCACGATTAGCATCATCATGCTCTAAGAATGGAATTAATGCAGCTGCAATCGAAACAATCTGCTTTGGAGACACATCCATAAATTGTACTTTATCAGGCGTAGTCAACGTTGATTCATTGCGATGACGGACAGGGATAAGCGCGTCAATCAATTTCCCCTTGGTATCTTGAGTCGCATTTGCCTGAGCGATCACATAATCGCCTTCTTCGATCGCTGATAAATATACCACTTCATCGGTCACTTTACTGTTAACTACTTTCCGATAAGGACTTTCAAGAAACCCATATTCGTTTGTACGCGCATAAACCGCCAACGAATTAATTAATCCAATATTAGGGCCTTCTGGCGTCTCGATAGGACAAACGCGGCCATAATGAGTAGGATGAACATCACGGACTTCAAAGCTCGCGCGTTCTCTAGTTAACCCCCCCGGCCCTAATGCAGAGACACGACGCTTATGAGTAATCTCAGCCAAGGGATTGTTCTGATCCATAAACTGAGATAACTGACTAGATCCAAAAAATTCCTTAATTGCGGCAGACACAGGTTTTGCATTAATTAAATCTTGTGGCATAAGATTTTCTGATTCAGAAAGGCTTAAGCGTTCTTTCACCGCTCGTTCAACACGCACTAAACCTACACGGAACTGATTTTCAGTCATTTCCCCCACACTCCGCACACGACGATTTCCTAGATGATCAATATCATCCACTGTACCCTCGCCATTACGAATGCTAATCAATGTTTTTAATACAGAAATAATATCTTCTTTGGTTAACACCCCTGCACCCGTCACTTCCTGACGACCTACGCGACGATTAAATTTCATGCGCCCCACATCAGATAAATCATAGCGCTCAGGAGCAAAGAAAAGATTTTTAAATAAAGCTTCAGCGGCTTCTTTAGTGGGCGGTTCCCCTGGCCTCATCATCCGATAAATTTCAACCAAAGCTTCTAATGCATTGGTCGTCGAGTCAACATTTAATGTATCTGATATATAAGCACCATGATCAATATCATTCACATAAATAGTTTCAAATTTTTTAATTTTTGCAGCAATCAAAGCCTTTAAAATATCAGCGGTAATCGCATCATTTGCGTTTGCCAATATTTCGCCTGTCTTCGGATCAACTACAGTTTTAGCTAATACTTTTCCTAATAAATATTCAGCTGAAACATCTAATTTTTTAACACCTGCCTTCTCTAGTTGTTGAATATGACGTACCGTAATACGTCGACCTTTCTCAACAATAACTTTACCTGCTTTCTTAATCTCAAATGGTGCAATTTCACCACGCAAACGTTCAGGAATTAAATCAAGACTAAATTCTTCGTCCGCAATATGAAACACATTGTTCTCAAAAAATAGCCCTAAAATATCTTCTACTGAATAATCTAATGCACGCAACAAAATAGTGGCGGGTAGTTTACGACGGCGGTCAATACGCACATAAATAGCATCTTTAGGATCAAATTCAAAATCTAGCCATGATCCACGATAAGGGATAACCCGTGCAGAAAATAATAATTTTCCTGACGAATGTGTTTTCCCACGATCATGCTCAAAAAATACCCCTGGAGAACGATGTAATTGAGAAACAATAACACGCTCAGTACCATTAATCACAAAGGTACCATGCTCCGTCATTAAGGGCATTTCTCCCATATAGACTTCTTGCTCTTTGACATCTTTAATAACTTTAGCCTCACCAGAAGCTTCCTTATCATAATGGACAAGACGAACTTTAACACGCAATGCTGAAGCGTAGGTCATGCCACGCATTGTACATTCTTTTACATCATAAACCGGCTCACCTAAACGATAACTTACGTACTCCAGAACAGAATAGCCTGAGAAACTAACAATAGGAAAAACCGACTGAAACGCCGCATGCAGGCCAAAAGAATCACGCTGCTCTGGATTCGTTTCCGCTTGTAGAAACTTATGATAGGATTCTAATTGGAGGCCAAGTAATGGCGGCGTTTCGATAGTACTTTGATGCTTGCCAAAGTCTTTACGACGTCGCTTTTTCTCGGTGTACGAGTATCGTGGTAAACCCATAGTTAAGATACCTCTGCATGATCATTCGTAAGCATTTACGCCCGTGTAAAAAGGCCATTTGCGGCCAGTTTTTAATGCAAAAAATCTCTTCAAAATGCTCGCGTATTAGAAATGATACAAATGCGCCGCTTTTTCATTAATTTTTCGCAAACCATTTAAACTAAAAAATGGAAAACGCTAGCGGCACTGATATTTTGCCGCCAGCTGCCGAAATTCAGTTCGGCAAAAAATTACAACATTGAAATAATTAATTACTTAATTTCAACCGTCGCACCTGCTTCTTCCAATTGCTTTTTGATTTCCGCTGCTTGCGCCTTATTAACACCTTCTTTCACTACAGTAGGCGCAGCTTCAACCAAATCTTTTGCTTCTTTTAAACCCAGCCCTGTGATAGTACGAATTGCTTTAATCGCATTAATTTTATTATTGCCAGCATTGGTCATATGAACATTAAATTCCGTCTTCTCTTCAACAGCAGCTTCACCTGCGCTGGCAGCTGGCGCAGCAACAGCCACGGCGGCTGCAGCAGATACTCCAAACTTGTCTTCCATCATTTTAATTAAATCAACGACATCCATTACACTCATTGCTGAAATTGCATCTAATATCTCTTCTTTATTTACGGCCATGATCTTCATCGCTCCACTCTAAAAATTAAAATCAAATCGCTTTAAGCTGACTGCTGTTTTTTATCCCGCAGTGCAGCAAAAGTACGCACCAATTTACTAGGAGGTTCAACTAACGTACGCACAAATTGAGTAATCGGCGCTTGCATGACAGACATAAGCATTGATATAGCTTCGTTCCGTGTTGGCAAGTTTGCTAGCCGACCCAAGTCATTGGCTGGTAACAATACACCATCAATTGACAAGGCTTTTACTTCAAGTTTTTCAAACTTTTTAGCAAAATCTCTAAATAAGCGTGCAGCAGCACCTGGATCTTCATAAGAAAAAGCAAGGACCAAAGGCCCTACCAAGGCAGAATCCATGCAAGCAAATTGCGTCCCTTTAAATGCCAGACGTGCTAATGTATTACGAACAACACGCACTCGCACTTCCTCTTTGCGCGCCAATTCACGCAATTGAGTAATCTGAGGTACCGTCAAGCCAGCATAATTTGCGGCAACTACAGACGTAGCTCGTTTTGCAACCTCAGATACTTCAGTCACTATACTTTTTTTATCATTTAGATTTAAGGGCACTTATTATTACCTCCTTTATTTGATATCCCTTCACACTCGTAATATCCTGTTGACGAACAGCAAGACCTCTTGATGTTCGACATCATCACCATCTGCGTAGGCCTATTTTCTGCCTCCTAAAAATACAAGAGGCAAATCGTATATTAAGCTATCGCGCCTACGGTCTTTGACGGGGATTGGCGTCATCACACTTAGTCATAAGCATGGTCGTCAACCACCCCCACCCAAAGTTCTTTAAAATCGAGCTTATAATGCTTCTATGCTCGACGCGTCTATCTGCAATCCAGGTCCCATTGTGCTAGAAACTGTAATTTTTTTAAAATAAATACCTTTTGCTGAATTTGGCTTTGCTTTTTTTAATGCAGCTAAAAGGGTTTTAAAATTTTGTACCAAATCATCTACCGTAAAATTAATTTTACCAATCATACAATGCACAATGCCGGCTTTATCAGCACGATAACGTGCTTGCCCTGCTTTTACATTTCTTACCGCTGTCGCCACATCAGGTGTCACTGTGCCATCTTTTGGATTCGGCATTAAACCCCGAGGGCCCAACACTTGACCCAACTGACCTACAATACGCATTGCATCGGGGGTGGCAATCACCACATCAAAATTAATTTCCCCCGCCTTCACTTTTTCCGCTAAATCTTCAAAACCCACTAAATCAGCGCCTGCTTTTATCGCTGCCTCTGCATTACCCGGTGAAGTAAATACAGCTACCCGAATAGAACGCCCTGTTCCCTTAGGAAGGACAATAGAGCCTCTTACCCCTTGGTCTCTACGAACGTCAATACCTAAATTAACACTCACATCAACACTTTCAATAAATTTAACAGCCGGCATATCCTGCAATACAGCAAAGGCCTCTGCAGGGGTATATAGTTTACCTTGGACTAATTTTTCTTTTATTGCACGCACACGTTTGGATGTAGTCATTACTTACCCCCTTCCACTTCAACACCCATACTACGCGCACTCCCCGCAATCATACTTACTGCTGCTTCCAAATTCGCTGCATTTAGATCGGGCATCTTAGTTTTTGCAATCGCTTCAAGTTGTTTTCGTGTTATCTTGCCTACTTTATTGGTATGAGGAGTACTACTGCCCTTATCAAGTTTAATTGCTTCTTTAATTAAATAGGTGGCGGGCGGTGTTTTAATAACAAAAGTAAAAGTACGATCTTCATAAACTGTAATTTCTACTGGCAATGGCTTGCCTTGACGCTCTGGGGTTTTTGTTTGATCGTTAAATGCCTTACAAAACTCCATAATATTTACACCTTGCTGACCCAACGCAGGGCCCACGGGGGGACTTGGATTTGCTGCTCCACCTGTTACTTGCAATTTAACTAATGCTTTAAATTTTTTTGCCATTACATTTCTCCAAATACGGGTACTAACGCCCACTCTATTAAAGGAAGCTCCCCAAAAAACCAAATATAAACTTTCAGATCCTCATCAAAAAAACAGCCCTATTCCCACGCTACCACTGTCTTTCTGCGCCCTCTCTTCCTCAGCATACCCTCCCCCTGGGAAGGATCAGCTTTACATTATTCTTCCTTCGTTATCCTTTTTCAACTTGATCAAACTGCAACTCCACCGGAGTGGAGCGACCAAAAATTAGCACCGCTACCCGCATACGGTTTTTTTCATAATTTACTTCTTCTACGACGCCATTAAAATCTGCAAAAGGCCCATCAATAACACGCACCACTTCACCTATTTCAAACAATATCTTTGGTTTAGGCTTGTCACTACTATCCTGGACACGCTGTAAAATGGTCTCAGCTTCTTTGGAAGTAATAGGGGCAGGCTTATCACTAGTGCCGCCAATAAATCCCAGCACTTTGGGTATAGATTTGACTAAGTGCCAAGTCTGATCATCCATCTCCATTTCAACTAATACATAGCCTGGAAAAAATTTGCGTTCGCTTTTACGTTTTTGCCCACCCCGCAACTCCACTACTTCTTCTGTAGGGATAAGAATATCCCCAAATTTTCCTTCCAAACTTTCTACACGAATACGATCTAATAATGCTTGTTTAACATAATTTTCAAAACCCGAATAAGCATGAACAACATACCAGCGCATTTTTTCTTTCATAAATTATCCTCTTTGCCCGGTAAGCCAGCCAATGAGCCACATTAATATACTATCTACACCCCATAAAATAAGGCCAAGCACTAATACCATCGCTGCCACAAAAAGTGTAGTTTGCACCGTTTCTTGATAAGTAGGCCATACTACTTTGCGTAACTCCGCACGTGACTCACGTGCAAAATGAAGAGCGTGTTTGCCTTGGGAAGTTTGCAAAGCCACGACAGTCGCTATGCCTAACAAAAATAACCAACCCAATAATCGTAACGGCCAAGGCTGATAACTATAATAATAGTTAGCTACTACGCCTGAAACTAACAAAAAAATGACTATCAGCCATTTGATCCAATCAGACGTTATATTCCGTTGGCCTTCTATTACTTTAAGTACCATCAAGGTTGCTGCCTTAACTCTTTTATATAAAAACTTCATCACTCTGGCAGGTCAGGAGGGAATCGAACCCCCAACCTGCGGTTTTGGAGACCGCCGCTCTGCCAATTGAGCTACTGACCTAGACACTTTACTCAATTACTTTTGCTACGACACCTGCGCCGACTGTGCGCCCGCCTTCTCGAATAGCAAAGCGTAACCCTTCTTCCATCGCAATCGGGGCTATCAG
>JAJNBC010000002.1 GCA_021156085.1 Gammaproteobacteria bacterium
AGGACTCCAAAAATCTTGCATAAGTATAATCCTCCAAAGCTAACACAGTGAAAACTAGGAGAAATATACCATAAATTATCTTAACCGAATGCCATTGTCTTTGCGGGGGGTTCTAATGGGTGTGCTACTGAATTATTAGTATGCACCCCACTTTTTGCTTATTATTAGGACATAATTTTTGGCATCTTACCTTGTTCATGTATTTACTAGCAAGTCTATTCGTCTTGGAGTATACTGCTCGAAAACTTGATAATTATATTAATAGAGGTTAATATTATTAGTATCTATTGATTAATTTATCAAGTAACTATGGCTACTTCACTTCAGCAGTTTTTAAGAAAAAACCCTGTATTTACATACGATTCCTTTGCGTGGGCGGTTTCAGATGATCATGAGCGTAATAAGAACACTATTAAAGCTTTATTAGCCCATCATATCCAGCAAGGGCATATTGTTAGAGTAAGGCGCAGGTTATTCGCTGCTATCCCTGTAGGCGCCGATTCAGAAGCTTATCCTGTCAATCCTTACCTTATTGCAGGTTATGCTGTACCCGATGCCGTGGTTGCTTATCACTCTGCATTAAATTTTTATCAAATGGCTTATTCAGCCAGTTACCGTTTTACCTATTTGACACAGCATCAATCAAGCCGTTTTGGGTTTCGATCTGAAAATTATGAAGGGGTAAGGTTTCCGGCAAGCTTAGTACAGCAACATAAAGAAAATATTTTTATTCGCACTGAGGACGTGCAAGGGCTGAATGTTCGAGTGACTAGTTTGGAGCGCGCTTTGGTGGATGTATTGGACAAGCCTAAGCTTGGTGGAGGATGGGAAGAAATTTGGCGATCACTGGAAATGATAGATCGTATCAAGATAAATCAAGTTGCTGAGTATGCACTTTTATTAAATAATGCAACGACGATTGCAAAAGTTGGATTTTATTTATCACAAAGACAGCAAGAATTAAATATTTCTTCTGATGTGCTTTTAGAGCTACGAAAGCATTGTCCCCGTTCCCCGCATTACATTGACCCCGCCGCAAGAAAAGACGGTAAATTACTAGAGGATTGGAATATTATCGTTCCAAAAAATCTAATTATAAAAGATTGGGAAGAATAACATGCTTGTTTCAACAGAACGTTTGTATTACGAAGCTGAAGCTACTGGATTTCGACCAGAAATTTTAGAAAAAGTGATTTATTTAATTCATTTATTGAATCGTTTTTCAGAGGATTCTTTTCTCAAGGATAGATTTGTTTTGAAAGGCGGTACTGCACTCAATTTATTTTGTTTTAATTACCCTAGGCTATCCGTTGACATTGATATCAATTACATTGGTTCGGCTGATCGTGAGGTGATGCTGCAAGAAAAAAGCCAAATAGAATCGGCAATAGAAAATATTGTTCTTGATGAGAAAATGATACCGCAACGCAAGCCCAGCGAACATGCGGGGGAAAAGTGGGCGATTCGTTACCCTAGCGCAATGCCAGGGCAATCGCACTTAAATTTTAATATTTTCCCACGTTTTTCTAATTTTTAATAACCCCTGATTTAAGTCATTTTTTTGAGTACAATAAGCTGCTAAAAATATTTGTCCCTGTCTTTTGACCACTTTTTGCTATTTTTAAAAATAGAAAGCATCGGTCTTTATTTTTTTAAACCTATTCGTAAAAAATCAAATTATTCAGTCAAGGGATTCGTTGTAAAAACTCGCATTAAAAAATCATGATCCCAACCCGCACGCTTACGAGCAGCCGCAATACCCGTCTTTCTTGTTTTTTCTTTTTGAAGTAAACTAAGCGCCATTCGTCGCACAGTTCCTAAATTTTCTGCCGCATGGCCTATTCGAACGCGAGAAGAATCTTCTTTAAAACTGACATCCAAAGACCAATGCAAATTATTTTCAACCGACCAATGGCCTCTAACCGCCCGCACAAAATCATCCACTTTCTCATAATTTAAACTGGTCACATAATAGCGTACCTCTCTTTCAATTTTATTATCGACATTGCGCATAGAATCGACTCTACCCAATCCTTGTAATCCTGGCCATCGGCTGCGAAATTCTTCTTGTTCTCTTGCAGAAATCAATGTGTAGATACGTGTCTCTACTCGACCGTGACCGTGATTGCTTTTTCGTACACGACGATGCAACATTTTTTTAAATTGACAGCCAATGCCTTTTGCGAAAACAGAACCGATATCTTTACGTAATTGAGGTTGATTATCTTTGACAGCAAGAACATAGTCGCCTTCACCACGCAAAATAGTTTTCGCAATCGTTTGTTGGCATCCCATGGCATCGATAGTGACGATGTTGCCTTTAATATCAATCATTTTTAATAATTCAGGCAATGCTGTAATTTCATTGGATTTATCATTTGTCTTTATTTGACCTAACAACAGTCGACGACTCGTTGCCCACGCGCTCACGAGATGGAGGGGGTTTCTTCCTTTTTTTCGATGATGCGAACCTCGTAATGTTTTTCCATCGAGTGCAATCACTTCCTGAGAGCAAGGCAATTCCAAAGCACTCATCCAGTGAGAAAAACAGGTAAAAAACGTTTTTGGATTTAATAATGAAAATACGCGACCGAATGTGTCGTGTGAAGGAATGCCATGCGAAAGTGGTAAAAATGTTTTTAACCACTCTTGCTTTGCACGTGCAAAATCGACAATCTCTGTCCATCCTTCTGCACCACAAATAGTGCCGAGGAGAGTGGTGACTAAAATAGAAATCAAGGGATGGCGATGGTTATAGTTTTTCTTGCGGGGGTCTTTCAGCGGCTCAAAGTGTTTCAGAAAATCAGATGAGAGTTCCATAGGAAAGTCCTCTTCATTTACCGAGAACTTCTTATGTCATACTTTTCTATAAAAATCAACTGACTAGCCTAGTGCGATTGCCCTGGTATCTGGCTTGAGTCTTAGACCTTCCATATATTCTGAAAAATCGCCTCTGGTTCTCGGTGGTAGCCGGCGCATAAACGCATCGAGTACATTATGGTGAATTTTGTGAATGTCTTGAAATGCAGTATAGGATTTAAATCCCTTATTTTGCGCTTTACGAAAATCTTCTGTATTAACCAAATAGGTAAGATTAATTCCATTCTCCATACGGTTTAGTTCTGCAACAATATAACGCATATTTACTTCTCTAATGCATGTAACAAATGTTGATGTCGGAATTGCAGCAATCTTAGCATAAAATTGGCTCGTTCAGCAGATAATTTTGCTGGAACATCAAATAAGATAAGGGTATCTAGCATTTTTTTGAAAGAATGGTAATCAATTTTCTTTAAACAATCGAGCATGGATTGTCGAGTTTCTGGATATTTATTAGAAAATTCCTTCAGCATTTCTATATGCTGTATGCTAAAAACATCCTTTACGCTTCACTTCATGTGATACCGACCTTTTAATACGTACTTTTCGAGATAATTATCATCTTCATACTGCTTAAATTTACCAGGGAAAATCTCATGCCCCATGCTTGTTCCATTATCAAATACAGGGGAAATACGTATTTTTTCAGACAAGAGAGTGCTAGGGTGGGATGGTGTCACAATAATTCCCCAGTTATCGTGGTGTCAGTCTGTATTTCCAATGAGAGTATCGAAAGTAAATGCCTTAGACCAATAATTTTTTCCAATCTACCGCGCAATGTGGATATTTTTCATTCAAATCCTCAAAAATTTGAGAAACTGTTTCTAGGTTATGTTTCTTACCTTTTTTACGATCAAAATTGAGGATGTATTCTTGGCAATAGTCCCCACCAGGTCTGTAAATTGCATCGCCTAACAAAGGAATCGAATTGAGGAACCATTCAATTAAGGCACCTAATTGATTTTTTTTACTGTCGTAAGCTACAAAAGCAGGCGGAACAGGTATATCCATCTGAATACCTATGCGGTATGCGAAAATCTCTACCCAGAATTGTTCAGGGTATCGAGGAGAGGATCGTTTAAAAAGATAGCGATGACCGGCTCTTAAGAAATAATAAGGAGGTGGTGAAGGGCAATATAAAAGTGTTTTGTCACGGCCCCCTTCGGGATAGGCTGCAAACTCTTCGTCTCTGCGCCAATGAGTAACATCAATTGCTTGGTTAGTTAATTGTGGTATTTTCATTAATATTCTGCCTTAATCAGCAATGTTTATTTTATGCTATAGAATGACATTACTTTCTTCTGTTTCCCCAAAATCTGGCAAGTGCTCACGGATCACATCAGCAATATAAGAAGGCATCAAGTGAGCATAGTGCTTGTGGGTTATTCTCGTATCAGAATGCCCAAGCACTGCAGAGGTCACTTGTAATGGTACGCCTTTCATTGCCAAGATGCTCGCGTGAGTATGTCTTAAATCATGAAATGTGATGGCAGGAATAATACTGGCAGCTTTGCACGCGGTTTGTAGTGGTCTTGATTGAAAATTCTTTTTCCATGATGAGCCATTTGCACGTGTAAAAATAAATTCTACGCTGCTTTTTCCTGTTATTAACTGCTTAAAAAACTTAACGCCTTCTTGATTCAGTGGAATGTATCGCGATTTTCCGCTTTTGCTTTGTTGAATGAAGATACTGTTATTATCTTGGTTATAATCGCTAGTGCGAAGGGCTGTGAGTTCTCCATAACGTGCACCTGTTAGTAAAGCTCCTCTTTTAAGTGGGGCTCTGCTGCATTAATTAAGCGTAGCGTTTCAGGTTCAGATAGAAAACGAACTTTAGGTTCAGTTAATTTAATCTGGTCATTATAGGTTAAGAGGCTAGGTGATCAAGGTTCATCTTTTGTGGAGGTAGAGCCAGGGTTTTCACTCTAAGCTCGCAATTGTTGTATCTTTTTTTCTTTCTGATGCCCAAAGCTAGGTAATAATCTATTCACCTTATTGGCTAATGTTTTGTCGCACTTTGTATTTAAAATTTGTCTCTTTCTAAATAGCTATCTTCTTGATTTATAAAAATTTCAAATAGACCTTATTCTAAGGGCTATTTTTAAGTGAGGATAGAGAGAGAAGCGGTAGAAGGGGAGAATAGCGGAATTTAAGAGATTTTATTTTTGGTTTTCCATACCTGAATATATAATTCTTAATCAATGAATGATATTAATGACAGTTGTGAGAATACTCGTATGTTGCCAAAGAAAGATTGTAAAACACGTTGTGCGTGGGTCAATGATGATCCTCTTTATATCGATTATCATGATAAGGAGTGGGGTAAGCCCATTCATGATGATAGGTTACTCTTTGAATTTTTGATTTTAGAGGGCGCTCAAGCGGGATTAAGCTGGTTGACCATATTAAAAAGGCGCGAAAACTACCGTTCTTGCTTTGATCATTTTGAGGCGGAAAAAATAGCGAGTTATGATATTAAAACTTATAAAAAATTGTTAGCTAATCCAGATATTATTCGCAATCGTTTAAAAATCCAATCAGTCATTACTAATGCCCAAGCATATTTAGCTGTTAAGCAAGAATTTTCAAATTTTTCTGATTATATTTGGCAGTTTGTAGAGGGAAAAGCGATACAGAATCAGTGGAAAAGTCACCAGCAAGTGCCGGTACATACGGCTCTCTCTGATAAACTATCAAAAGATTTAAAAAAACGCGGATTTAAATTTGTAGGTACCACGATTTGTTATGCGTTTATGCAGGCTGTTGGGATGGTAAATGATCATCTTATCAGCTGTTTTCGTCATGCAGAAATTAAAAGAAAATCATAATCTTTTATTTTTAATTTCTTGAAGGGGTTTAGTGAGAGGGCGGTTGGCTAGTGCTTTTTTTAAGCCTTACTCTTCCTCTGGTCTCTTTACATCTCATTCCGCTTTCTCTTGAGCATTTTGTTTTTCTAGTAAAATTGTACATTCTTCTTTGCCAAGAGCTGGGCTAAAATAATATCCTTGTACTTGAGTGTTAGGGGTTTGACGTAAAAAATCTACTTGTTCCTTTCTTTCTACACCTTCCGCTAGTACTTCAAGTCCCATCGATTTCGTCATATTGATAATAGCCTCTATAATGGATCTATCTTCAGTGTTATGAACTACTCCTTCAATAAAGCTCTTATCAATTTTTATCTTGTCAAAGGGGAAATATCTAAGATAACTTAGACTCGCATACCCCGTGCCAAAATCATCTATTGAGAGGTATACGCCCATCATTTTAAGCTCTGACATTTTTTTTAAAACGTCTTCTGAATTAGTTACTATAAGGCTTTCAGTTATTTCTAACTCTAAATAGGAGGGGTCCAGTGTGGATTCTTGTAAAGCAGAGCGCACAATATCAATAAAATTCTTCTGCTTAAATTGATAAGCGGAAACATTCACCGCAATACGTAATGTAGGGCTTACTGTTTTTTGCCATAGCTTAGCTTGTTGGCAAGCTTCTTTTAAAACCCATTCTCCAATTGAAGCAATTAACCCCGTCTCTTCAGCGAGCGGAATAAATACTTGAGGGGAAACGTTACCAAAAGTAGGATGTTTCCAACGTAATAGGGCTTCCATTCCAATAATATTGTCTGTATTAAGCTCAATTAAAGGCTGATAGTGCAACGTCAATTCGTTATGAGGTAGAGCTTGGCGAAGAGCGGTTGTTAACTCTGCTCGTTGAAGGAGATGGTCGTTAAATTCTGTCCTATAAAATTGAAAGGTATTCCGCCCCTCTTCTTTAGCATGATATAATGCCGCATCTGCATTTCTTAGTAAGATATCAGGGTCATGTCCATCTTTAGGATACACACTAATCCCTATGCTCACAGTGACGGTCAATTGATGGTTCTCAATCTCGCTGGGGACTAAAAATGTTTCAACTAATTGTCTTGCTTTTTGGATCAGTTCTTCTTCGTTCTTAAGAGATACTAAAACTAGTACAAACTCATCACCCCCTAGACGAGTGACTGTATCAGATTCTCTTACACAGCTAAGCAATTTTTTAGAAACCAATTTCAGAAGAATGTCACCCGCGTTATGGCCTAAGGAATCGTTGATTTGTTTGAAATTATCTAAATCTACTACGAGGATTCCTACGAACATCCTGTACCTTTTTGCATGAAGTATAGCTTGTTGAATACGATCTGTAAGTAAAATTCGGTTGGGTAATCGGGTTAAGCTATCATGAGTAGCTTGATATAATAATTGTTCCTCCAACTTTTTACGCTCGGTAATATCTCTGAAACTAAAAACACTTCCTACTTGCTTATTGTCAATATAGCGAGGATGGGAATAAAGTTCTAATATTTTACCAGATTGAAGCTTCCATTCACGAATGTTTTCTTTTTTTGGATTTTCGTATAAGCTAAGGAGAGTAGAAAAAAATAATTGTGATTCTTCGGCCTGCTGAGCTAACTGTTGGAAGATCATTTCTGGAGATTGCATTTTTAATAAGTTCTCGTTTATATCCCATAGCCTTAAAAACATTTTATTATAAGTGATTATTTCTCTCTCTCGGCATACTGCCAGTATGCCTTCTTGCGTTGATTCGAGCGTAGCGTTGATAAGAGAAAGTGATTCTGCTAAATTCTGGTTGGATTTATTTAAGCTTTCCGTTCTTTCATTTACGATTTTATTTAAATTTTGAATTTGATAATTAACTCTTTTTCTTAGCTCCCATTTTTTTGTAAGAGAAGCTGCTAATTGACGAATTTCAATAAGTTCAAAGGGTTTTTTTAGTACTAAAAAATTATCGGAATTATCGAGCTGCTTGGACATGGCGTCCCAAGAATAATCAGAATGTGCAGAGCAAATAACAACTTGTAGCTCGGCATCCACTTCCCAAAGCTTTTTTATAGTAAAAATGCCATCCCAGCCAGGAGGCATGCGGATATCGATAAATGCTAATGCATAAGGTTGATCAAGTAACATGGATTTTCGTACTAATTCTAACGCCTCTTCGCCTTGGTAAGCAGAATCGATAGTATAATTTGGCTCCTCGTGAGATGAGGGGGTCTGAGTGTCGTCTGGTTTACCAAACAAAATGGATTCAGCTGCTTTCAGGGATTGATCTTCTAAGCAGGTGTTAAGAACTTTGCAAAAATCTTCATGAATCTTTGTATTATCGTCAACAATAAGAATGCGTTTCGGATTGAAGTTCAATGTGTAGACCTCCTTTTGCTGGTTATAATTGATGAGGCAATATAATAGTGAATTTTGCTCCCTTATTCGTTCCCTCGCTTTCAGCTTGCAAGCTGCCCCCCATTTCCTTGATTGCTAAAGCACTTGCATGCAGACCGAAACCATGACCTGTTTTTTTTGTAGTAAACCCATGAGAAAATATCTTAGTTAAGTTTTCAGGCGGAATACCTACGCCATTATCTGTAATTTGAATAAAAAAAGAATTCTCGTTGTCTTTACCTGTTTCTATGGATAGCATTCTGTTTTCAGAAGAAGAAGCAGTAAGGGAATCTTTAGCATTCCTTATTAAGTTTATGACTACTTGCATCAATTTGGTTTTATCAATGAGAACAGGACCTAATTGGCTATAATGCTTCTCCATGGAAATTCGGTGCTTAGCGCTATCTATATTAATCATAGCTAAAGACTCATCTAATATCCCTTCAATTGAGCAAAGTTCTTCTAATCTCACAACGCCGCTTAAGGTTTGTTGCATGGCTATGACTTCTTTAATGTGTTGTATGCTGGTGATTAATTTGCTCATCTCACTTACAATAAATGATTGCTCTTTTTGCCAATATTCTGCGAGCATTTTTAAATAATGGAGTAAGTGAGTTCCTTGAGGGTCCTTCATAATAAAGGCACTTAAGTCTTGCTGATGCTCATTAAGCAGGCTGCTCACATTAACAAGCCCTATTAATTTTGATTTAGCCATATGTTCTGCGACGAGGTTGGCAGAAACATTCACGCTATTTAATACATTGCCAATATTATGTAACACACTAGAAGCAACTTCAGCCATCCCTGCTTGGCGAGCAAATTTAATAGTTTGATAATTTAGTATTTCTTTGTAAGTAGAGGCTGCAATGGCAATACCCAAAATAAAAAAGGTCACTATTGTAACAGCAATAGATAGCACATGCGGGTCAAGGAAGGACATAAGATGAGGGGCATGCACTTTTGGTGTAAAAATAGCTGCCTCCATACCTGAATAGTGCATGCCGCAAATCGCAGCCCCCATAATCGCTGCACTAATTAGCTTGAGACGTATACGTCTTCTCCATGCACCTTGGTTGCTGTTTAAGGCTAAGTATAAAGCAGCTTCTGAGGCAACAATGGCAATAACGATAGATACAAAAAATATCCACGGAATATAGCGAATGTTCATGCTGGTTGTCATGGCTGCCATCCCCACATAATGCATAGAAGCGATGGCTAATCCTAATATAACGCCTCCTAACCCCAATCTAGGAATGTTAATTATTTTTTCTCTTAATAAAAATAAGGCAAAACTGGATGCTAGAATGGCTACTATCATGGACAGGCCGGTGAGGAAGGGGTCATAGTCCATCATCATTGGCATTTTAAACGCTAGCATCCCAATAAAATGCATAGACCAAATACCTGCTCCCATTGCAAATGAACCACCTAAGAGCCATAAAATATTATTAACCCGTGTGTTGCCTACGTCCCTTAAGCGGCCTGTTATATCTAAGGCGATATAAGAAGCCATAGTAGAAACTAAATAGGACAATATGACCAAATGTATATCATAGTAGCCAGTGATATGGTTAGAGGGAATAGGACCAAGCTGAAAAAAACTCGATAGCACCTTTCGATTCTCCTTATCTGTATTACTTTTTACTTCCCTAATTACTAAGAGCTTACTGTATTTTTGAGAAAGAAGGTACGTGATATTCATAATTTGTAATAAAAGAGGAGGAATAATTGCATAATATTTCTTCTTTAAATATTAAAATAGGCGAAAGATGAGAAGCAGGTACTGAGTAAACTTTAAAAAGAATGCTGTAGGAATGTCATCGGCAGTGAGGGGCAGAGGGTAGAATAGAAGGAGTTACGATGCAGAGAATGCGGCTGGAGACGAATTAGGATAGATTCCTTGTTGTTGTTCTTCCCAATGTCTTTTCAATCTAGCCGATGCTAAATGGCTGTCATTATTCCTAAAAAAAGGCGCAATTGCAGCGAGGTAGTCTTCTTTGGAGATAGAATATTTATCATGCTTCGAATTCAATGCTTTAAAAGCTTTTCTGACTCCTTCTTTATGAAATTTTAAACGCAAGTCAAGGTTATCCATATTAGTATGTTGAGGCAAACTGAAAAAAGTATATGCAGAGGGGCCCCGTTTAGGCTTGAACGGTCTTCTTAAAAACGCTTCCCGCCATTTGGAAACTATTTCAGAGATTCCTGGTTGCGCGTACAAAAGATCGTATAACTCTTTTTTTTCTGTCAATAGTAGGAAAATATCGTAAACCAGAGGTTCTTGAAATTCTTTTAATGCTTCTACTAAGAAATGCATCCCATCTTTTGATTCTTTTAGAAAAGGAATAGTTTTTGAGATCATTTCATCTTTTTCAAGCTCCAGTATTTCAAGAAATATTTCTAGAATTTTTTTCTTGTTTTGCGTTCTTAAGACAGCTTCAAATTTTTCTAACCATCTATCTTCAGATTCCAAAGCTTCCTGAGAACCTTGCAGTAAAATTAATAAGCATTCCTTGTCTTCTTTCTCAGTTAATAGATGAAAAATATCTTTAAAACTATTTGAGCGTTGCCAGCGAAAATCTGATAGAGCGTCCATACAATGACCGTTACGCTTTTTGACCCCTTTAATGCCTTCTCGGCAAAGTGACTGCAATTTTTTAATTTCTTGAGGTGTGACGTTGAGTGCCTGTGCTCTCCTTTCTAATGATGCATTATCATCATAAGGATAACCATCTGCATTACTATCACCACGAAAAATTCTATAGTAAATTTTCAAGCCATATTGCGCCAGTATACTACTTAGAAAGGTGGTTGCTAGCGTAATGCATACAATACATTCAACAGTTAACGGTACAGTGATAAAGGACGATAATAACAGTGCAAAAGGAATACTTCCTAGAATTCCTAAAAAAGAGGATTTTCTATATAACCGAGCGATCCACATGCCCATGCTAAAGCAACTGGCGTTTATCAATAGAGAAGCATGACTCTCGTAGAGCGCAGTTTGAATGAGCCCCACAATGATAGGTGCGTGAGATAATACAAAAAGCGCTAATACTAAACCTATTGTGATTCCTAAAGCGATACTGATCAATGAGACAAGGGCTTTGTGTTTCTTGCGATGATTTATTAAATTTTCCACTGTCTGAGTGGCTCTCATAAAAGGCGTGGCGAATAAATCATCTACCCCAATAATCATAAAAGCCCATATTGCCCAACTGAGTGGCCAGACGCCTACTATGCCTAAACCAAGAAGAAGTAAACTCTGAGCTAGTGTGAAAAGAGGACGAATAGGATAGAAGCTTTTCTTATGCCTCGCAGTAGGAAAAAGCTTAAAAAGATAATCCGATGGCATGTAACATGACCTTTGGGCGGAATGTTTTACTTATTAGAGGGCAATATTTGTGTGTTTAATAATTTTTGTGCAGAGTATATAATAAGTCCACTTTAGAGTGAAGAGAATTATTCATTATAGTATAGCTATATTACAATTTCGTCTTTAAGGATCCGCGAATGAGAGATGCTCAATCTATAGAAGAATATAAATTTAATCACGATATTCAGAGCCAGCTGGTACTGCTTATAGAAGATAGGCCAGATAAATTAGAATACCCCCATGTTTTGAAAATATCCTGGTTAGATACCCCCCTTGGCCCCATGGTGGCCATTGCCGATAATCATGCACTTTATCTTTTAGAATTTATAGGTCGTCGAGGTTTAGTGCATGAAGTCAAATGTCTTAAGCAAAAAACTCAATCAGTGATGACAATGGGATCTACGCCGTTGATAAACTCAATTGAGAATGAATTGAGCCACTATTTTTCCGGTAAATTAACGGCATTTAAAACGCCTTTATTTTTTCTGGGATCTTCTTTTCAAAAACAAGTATGGGAAGAATTAAGAAAAATTTCTTATGGAGAAACACGTTCTTACGCCGATATTGCAGAGGCTATCGGAAGGCCTACTGCTTTTCGTGCCGTGGCACAAGCCAATGGTTCTAATCAGCTTGCTATCATTGTCCCCTGTCATCGCGTCATTAATAAAAATGGCGATTTAGGGGGGTATGCGGGGGGATTAGGTCATAAAGAATGGTTAATTAATCACGAGCAAAAGAATGGTTACTCCGACATGTCATTTACGAGCAACCCTAAAGCATTATGCTTAAATTAATAATGAGAGATGATTATGCCAACTGGCGGTTGCAATTGACTATATGGTCGGGCGCTTGTCTAAGATGTACCAGAATAAAAAAACCCTGCTATTTCTAGCAGGGTTCTCTTTAGTTAAGTATAGGCAATACTTCTAGATTACATCATGCCGCCCATACCACCCATTCCTCCCATGCCGCCCATTCCTCCCATACCAGCACCTGCGCCGCCAGTATCGGATTCTTCTTTGGGAAGATCAGCGATCATACATTCCGTGGTAATCATCATGCCGGCAACTGAAGCAGCGTATTGCAAGGCGGTACGTGTTACTTTAGTGGGATCTAAAATACCCATTTCTAACATATCGCCATACTCGCCCGTTGCAGCATTAAAGCCGTAATTCGCTTTACCTTCTAGGATTTTATTCACTATCACGGAAGCTTCATAGCCTGCATTCGTAACGATTTGACGCAGTGGTGCTTCTAAAGCTTTACGTGTTAATTGAATTCCCATGTTTTGGGCTTCATTTTCCGCTTTGAGGTTTTTGACAGCTTGCAATGCACGAATCAGTGCAATACCACCGCCAGGGACAACCCCCTCTTCTACAGCTGCACGAGTTGCATGGAGTGCATCTTCAACACGCGCTTTCTTTTCTTTCATTTCAATTTCCGAACCTGCGCCCACCTTAATGACAGCTACGCCGCCGGCTAATTTAGCAACCCGTTCTTGCAGCTTTTCGCGGTCATAGTCAGAGGTGGTATCTTCAATACGAGCACGTAATTGCTTGATGCGTTCTGTAATTTCTTGCTTTTCGCCAGAACCGTCAATAATAGTGGTATTGTCTTTAGTGATATGAATGCGTTTTGCCGAACCCAAATCCTTCAGCGTAGTGGATTCTAATGTCCGACCAATTTCTTCTGAAATAACTTGCGCTTTTGTTAAGGTAGCAATGTCTTGCAGCATTTCTTTACGACGATCACCAAAGCCAGGTGCTTTGACTGCGCATACTTTTACAATACCGCGCATGTGATTGACCACCAATGTAGCTAAGGCTTCACCTTCCACATCTTCTGCGATAATTAACAAGCTACGACTAGCTTTAGCTACGCCTTCTAAGACAGGCAATAAATCGCGAATTGAAGAAATTTTCTTGTCAACAATCAAGATAAAAGGATTTTCTAGATTAGCAGACATATTTTGTTGATCAGTGATAAAGTAAGGAGAAAGGTAACCCCGATCAAATTGCATACCTTCCACTACTGCTAACTCATTTTCTAAGCCTGAACCTTCTTCTACTGTAATCACGCCTTCTTTGCCTACTTTATCCATGGCATCCGCAATAATTTGACCGATGGATTCATCAGAGTTTGCAGAAATTGTGCCGACTTGGGCAATGGCCTTACTGTCTTTGCAAGGTACCGATAGCTTCTTTAATTCTTCCACCGCTGCTGCGACAGCTTTATCAATACCACGTTTTAAATCCATTGGATTAAAGTTAGCTACCACTGCTTTCAAGCCTTCGGCGACGATTCGACGTGCCAACACAGTAGCTGTAGTAGTGCCATCGCCTGCTTTATCTGAAGTTTGCGAGGCAGCTTCTTTTACCATCTGAGCGCCCATGTTTTTGAATTTATTTTTGAAAGTAATGTCTTTAGCAACTGAAACACCATCTTTAGTGACAGTTGGTGCGCCAAACGATTTATCAATGACTACATGACGACCTCGAGGGCCCATTGTAACTTCTACTGCATCTGCTAATTCGTTTACGCCTGCAAGCATTTGGCCGCGTGCTTCTTCGCCAAATTTAATATCTCTAGCTCCACCCATGTTTATTTCCTCATTATTAATAAATTAAAAAATTTAAATTAGTCTTCCATTACACCCATTACATCTTCTTCACGCATGATCAGGTATTCTTGGCCATCGAGTTTCACGTTTGTGCCAGCGTATTTGCCAAACAATACGGTATCACCCACTTTGACTTGTAAGGGTTGCAATTTACCTTCAATGTATTTACCTGTCCCTGTGGCACGTACCTTACCTTTATATGGCTTATCTTTATCCGCTGTATCTGGAATGACGATACCGCCGGCTGTGGTTGTTTCTGATTCGTCTGGCTTAACTAAAATTCGATCTGCCAAAGGGCGAATCGTTTTACTTTTTTCTGTCATCTGGTTTCTCCTGACTTTTATATCTAAATTAAAAAAATCGACTTTTCTAAGCCTGTCCCTTAAAAATAGGAGGAGGCTCCTTCATAATATGGGGGTCAATTTGGCACTCTCAAGTGCTGAGTGCCAAATATATATAAAAATGAAGGAGAGTCAAGCGAGAAATGTTTGCTGACTAAGAAAAGAGACGATACTATGCTAAAGATTCAGCCTTTTCTATTGTCTCTCCTCCCACATGGTCGTACTAAATTGAGGTAAAATATGTTCAATCGAGTTTGCTCATGAAAAAAATCTTGCTTAGTATCTTCTTAAGCATGGTGATTTCTACCGGCCATGCTCAAACGCAGCCTTCCCCCCTTCCACCTGCTCAAGCTTTTGGTTTTTCAGCTCATTTGCAAACGCCCCCCCAACTTGTTCTCCAATGGAATATTGCGCCAGGTTATTATTTATATAGGAGTCAATTACATTTCTATATTGATAAAAAAAAAATAGCTTTGCCTTCCTTGCCGGCGGGCATCACTAAGCAGGATACTTTCCTAGGGCGTTACCAAATCTATACCGGCAGCTTGAAAATTGTATTGCCCCCCCTATCTGAAAAGGAGCTGCTTACCATTGAATATCAGGGTTGCTCAAGCCAAGGTTTTTGTTACAGTCCTATCAAAAAGAATCTTCGATTAAATACCATCCACTCCTCCACGCCCATCCTCGTTTCTGATATCCCGGATGTTTCCAAGCAAGCTTATACAGAAATGATATTCACTAAGCCCAACCTATTTGTCATTGTGTTGAGTTTTTTAGGGCTGGGCTTATTGTTAGCTTTTACGCCTTGTGTCTTGCCTATGGTACCGATTTTATCCGGCATCATTATAGGCCATCGCAAAAAAAGCCCCACCACTAAAACTTTCAGTTTGTCTTTAGCTTATGTCTTAGGGATGGCAATTGCTTATGCTATTGCCGGGATGATGGTTGCTTTGATAGGCAATCATATTCAAATAGCATTACAAAAACCTTGGATAATTGTATTGCTTAGTGGGATATTCGTTCTCTTAGCTTTATCTTTATTGGGTGTCTATGAATTCCAGCTACCTTCTCGTTGGCAGAAACGATTAACAGACTTAAGTAATAGACAAAAAAGCGGCACGTATCTGGGGGTGTTTGTGATGGGTAGTGTTTCCAGCTTGATTATTTCTCCTTGTATCAGTCCTGCTCTGGTGGGTGTGCTTGCTTACATCGCTCACACTGGCAATATAGCGCTGGGGGCGCTGGCTTTATTGTCGCTGGGTATAGGGATGGGATTGCCTTTATTATTAGTAGGGGCTTCGGTAGAAAGATTTTTACCTAAGGCGGGACCGTGGATGCAAACCATTGAGCATAGCGTTGGTATCCTCATGCTTGCTTTTGCTATTTGGTTGTTAGCTCGTGTCCTCTCTGGCCCGTTGGTCTTATTTCTCTGGTCTTTTTTATGTATTACCACAGCGATTATGATGGGCAATTTCAAAAAAGCGCTCCATCAGTGGCAACATGTGCGTCATGGCTTAGCGACTATTCTTTTAATTTATGGTTTAATCTTATTAGTCGGAGCGATATTAGGTAATGTCGATCCCCTGCATCCTTGGGAAAACTGGAGCTTTACTTCTCATACTGCTCGATATCAAAGCCGCGCTGCGTGGATCAAGCTCAAGGGAATGGCCCAATTAGATCAAGCGCTTGAGCAAGCTAAAAAAGAAAAGAAATGGGTCATGCTCGATTTTTCTGCTGAATGGTGTGAAAGCTGTAGACGCATGGATCGTTATGTATTTACGAATCTAAAGGTGAGGCAAGCACTAACTGATTTTGTTTTATTGCAAGCAGACATTACAGAGAACAATCCATTTGATCAAGCGCTTATGCGCCGCTTCCACGTTATTGCGCCGCCTACATTTTTATTTTTTATGCCAAGCGGTGAAGAGTTAAATGCAGAACGTTGGGTAGGAGAAGCGACGACTAAAGAAATCCTATCTCATCTACAAAAATTAAAGGAAAGAACCCGTGTCTATTGATCAACCTTATCAAACCCCTCATTTGACGATGGCTTCTATTACGCCACTGCATTTATTGGAAGAACAATTGCTTGGTAAAGAAAAAGAAATTGAAAATTGGTTTACTGCACAATGGAAACTTAGCCCAGCGCCTGTATATGGGTCTGTTGATTTGCGTCATGCGGGTTTCAAATTAGCTCCTGTAGATATGAATTTATTTCCGGGGGGCTTTAATAATTTAAATCCTGAATTTATCCCACTTTCGGTGGAGGCTGCTGGCGTGGCCATTCGTCAGCAACAACCCCACGCAAAAAAAATTTTATTAGTGCCAGAAAACCATACTCGCAATCGTTATTACTGGGACAATATTAAAACGTTATTATCTATTCTAAGGGCGGCAGGGTTCATGGTGTGTCTAGGGTCTTTATTATCAGGAGAGGATCAGAGGGCGCTTAGTGGAGGTGAATCCTTGCCATTAAATAAGATCAAGCGTCAGCAAAATAAAATTTTTGTGAATGAATTTGTCCCTGATATTATTTTATTAAATAACGACTTATCCGCAGGCATACCCGAAATTTTGCAAGATTTAGAGCAACCCCTTGTTCCGCCTGCCGAATTAGGATGGAGCCAACGTTTGAAATCAGAGCATTTCCAATATTATGCCGATGTAAGCCAGATTTTCTCTCACTTAATTCATATTGATCCGTGGTTTATTGCCCCTTTATTTTTACATTGCGGCGAAATTAATTTTATGCAAGGAGAAGGCGAAGATTGTGTGGTGCACCAGGTTACGCAATTATTGCAAGAGATCCAAAACAAATACGATGAATATCAAATTAATTGCAAACCCTTTGTTATCATCAAAGCAGATGCAGGCACTTATGGTATGGCAGTGATGACGGTACGTGATGCCAAAGAAATTTATTCTTTAAATCGTAAAGAGCGCACACGTATGTCCAAATCGAAGAATGGCCAACCTGTGCAGCGCGTTATTATACAAGAAGGCATCTATACATTTGAAACATGGGGCGCAACGAATGCAGTTGCTGAGCCAGTCGTGTATTTGTGGGGAGAGCGTGTAGTAGGTGGATTCTATCGTGTTCATAAAGAACGTGGTATGGATGAAAATCTTAATACACCAGGTATGCATTTTGAACCGCTGGCCTTTGCAGAAACTTGTCACCCACCCGATAAGCAAGCGCAGCCTGCGGCATGTCAAAATCGATTTTATGCCTACGGTGTTATCGCACGATTAAGCATGTTAGCTGCCGCCCGTGAAATAGCGGGGCAACATAAGCGATGACAATTCAATTAGGCGTAGTCATGGATCCTATTCAAGCGATTAACTACAAAAAAGATAGTACGCTCGCCATGTTATGGGAGGCGGCCGCTCGGGGTTGGACCCTTCATTATTTTGAGCAGGCTGATTTATTTGTACGAGAGGGTAGGGCATGCGCTAATAGCCGATTATTAAATGTTTTTCGGGATCCTCAACATTGGTTTGAATTAGGGGCTTATCATTGTATAGAGTTAGCAACGCTGGACATCATCTTATTACGCAAAGATCCTCCTTTTAATCTTGAGTATATTTACACAACTTATATTTTAGAATTAGCAGAGCAGGCAGGGGTTAAAGTAATTAATAAGCCTCAAAGCTTGCGTGATGCGAATGAAAAATTTTATACCACATGGTTTCCTCAGTATTGTCCTCCTACATTAATCACGCGGGATATCGCGTTGTTGCGTGCATTTTTAAAAGAACAAAAAGATATTATTTGCAAGCCGCTAAATGGTATGGGCGGTATTTCTGTATTTCGGGTGGAAGAATCAGATTTGAATGCCAGCGTTATATTTGAAACGCTGACACGACAAAGCAAAAGTTTCATGATGGCGCAATCCTATATTCCTGAAATTACCCAAGGGGATAAGCGGATTTTGTTAATTAATGGCGAACCCGTGGCTTATGCTTTGGCCCGTCTGCCTGCGGCGGGCGAGTTACGGGGTAATTTGGCGGCAGGGGCGAAGGGGGTGGCGCAACCTTTAAGTGAGCAAGATAAAGCCTTATGTCGGGGAATCGGGCCTGCGTTAAGAGAAAAAGGATTATTTTTTGTGGGATTAGATGTGATCGGGCATTATTTAACAGAAATCAATGTGACTAGTCCTACCTGCATTCGAGAGTTAGATGAGCAATGTGATTTAAATATTAGCCATCAATTATTTAATCAAGTTTTATCTTTGTTGTAATGATGAGAATAACCAAGTGAGTGAAGCCTCAACAGGGCTCTTCTTTTGAAGTAGGCGATCTTCTTCTCTATACTTGACAAGATAGTGAATTACTGTACTATGCGGGTACATTTTCACAATCAGGGGATTTTTACCATGGCTAGAGGCATACGCGCTAGGTTCAACAGTTGGAAGAGAGAGTTCAGACTTGATGAGACAAACGAGAAGGATGAGTTGCGCAAAGGCTTTACTGAGCATAAGGAAGAGGAAAAAGCGATTTTAATTCAAGAGATACGAGAAAAAGAAAATGCCTATCTAGCTAGTGTCAATGCCCACAATGAAGCAAAAGAACTAAATGCCTCCAAACTACGCCGCGCGGGTGAAGTGGTTCCTGAGGTAGAGCAGGAAAAGCCTGCATACGGTCAATATGAACGGGACTTTGTGAGACAGTATATTTCTCAAGAAGTTCGAGCAGCCAACACCGTGGCAGAGTTGAATAAGATTTATGCTGAGCATGCAGATAGATTATATGTAAAGCAACATCGCTTTAATGAGCCCATCAAGAAACAATATACGAGAACTATGCGGCATTTGATTAATGCGCTCCGAAAAAGGGCAGAAGAGTTATATAAAGAAATACCAGAACACAAAGAGGGGCTGGACAAACATTATCCTCTTCCCTCGGAGCAGAAAAGGCAAGCGGAGCAACTCTTGCAATGCTTAGAAGCAGAGCGGTATGGGGACAGCCACTTCTCCGCGAGGGGTGAAAAAAGCAGGGACGATAACGCAGAGGGGGGTAATCTTACAGCCAAGTATGTCCTGCAGGATACGAAGCAGAAAGATTTTCTTACATGGCTGCGAGAGCGAGAAGTAGAACTTCCAAAAGCTGAGTTTAATGCAAAGCACCATGATCAATGGGCTTGGAGGTTTGTTGTAGGTGGAAAGGATGCAATTAAATATTTATTGCGGCCGGTACTGTGGGTATTCACTCCTCCTCAATATAATGCAGCACAAAAAGCCCATGTAAGAGCCCATTTGCGTGAGAAGATAGCGGATGCAAAAAACTTGCAGCAATTGCTTGATCTTTATAACCTTTACCAGGATACGGAGTTTGTCAAAGAGACAAGGCACTGCAGCTCTCTTTTCACTCGGTCTTACTCTACAACGAGAATAGAATTTTTAAACGCTGTACGAAAAAGAGCAGTGGCTATTTTGGATGGAGCAGAAAGCCCGCAACTTAGAGAGGAGGATTGGGCACTCCTACAGAAAAAAATACAAGAACGTGCTGACTTGCTTGCTCATGATCTATTCTCCAAGCGGCATGAAGGTTTGATTGGAGGTGCCGATCCCAAGTTAAGACTTCAGCTTGAAGCAACCCAATCAGAGGAGTGTGCGCTTGCAGCAAAATTAACAATGAATCCGCAAAGGGGTAGGGTGGTGGTCTAATATTCAGAACGGGTGAGAATTTTAAAATTTTTGTAGGAGGGGTTATGGGGTTATTCAGATTATTGCAGGAGTTTAGCCTGGGAAAGGAGAGGGGAGGAGTATTTGCTAGCTATTCTCAAAAACATAAAGTCAAATTCATGGAAGATATTCGAAAAAGGGAGGAAGAGTATATTAATAGTTTGCGTTCCCAGAAGGAAGTAAAAGAATCAAATAAGAAAGCACGTGAAGCAGCTAAGAAAGCAAACTCGCTAGAAAGAAATATTCCGCTGGTTCCTCCTTTAACTGACAAACCTAAATATGGCTCCGACGAGCGTGAGTTTATTAGGCAGTATATTTCAGAGCAAGTTAAGAAGGCAAAGACGATTGATGAGCTTAATGAAATTTTTTCTGAGCATTCAGATAGGTTGTATGTGAAGCAACATCGTAGAGCAGAACCCATAGATCAGTACCGGAAATATACTAAAACAAAGATACATTTGATCAATGCCCTAAGAAAACGTGCAGAAGAGATATTTACCTTGCCAACCGCAGAGGCTGAACTTACTAGCAGCTATCCTATTGGGGAGGAGGAACACAAGGCGCACGACGTCCTTAATAATAAATACCCGAAAGGTTTTCTTAGCATGTTGTTAGATTACGAAATAAAACTTAAGAATGCTCCTTTTAATGATAAATGCCATGACTCCTGGGCCTCCAGGTCAATTGGTGGTGTAGTGAAATCTTTATTGAGACCGCTACACTGGCTTTACCGTCCTGCCGTTTATACTAAAGAACAAAAAGCGCAGGTGAGAGCGCATTTGCTTAAAGAAATAGACAAAGTGAATGACATCCAGGCGTTGCTTGCGCTTTGCAATCTTTACCAACATGCTAATTTTGTTACAGAAACAAGAAGCCGCACTTCTTTATTCACTCGCTCTTATTCTACAACTAGAATAGAGTTTTTAAACACTGCGAGAAAAAAAGCAGATGCTCTTATGCAAGACGAGGGAATAGATTTAGACCGCGCTAAGATACTGCTTGATCACGATATTTTCTCAGAGCGGCATGAGAAGCACGGGGTTCATTCTTTCCCTAGAATTAAGCTTAAGCAAGTTTACTCAGATCATTGTGCAAAGCAAGAAAGAGATGCAATAAGAGAAGCAGGCGCGGTCGCCGTTGCCTAGTAGGATATTTGGGTATATGTTAGTTTCTATGGATAGTAGTAGGCGCAAAATGTAAAATCGCCGGAAAGAGCTCGACTTTTTCCGGTCTTCTTTTTTCTCGTGTGTATCATAAGTGTGCCGTAATTCTAGTGAGTACCTCCCCTCTTTCTCAACCATCACCCTAAAAAAACTGCAGTCTGTTGATTTGACAAAGAAAAGAGCTTTTTCTGCATTTTTTGCGAGAGGGAGTTTTTAAATCTTTTGCTTAGATCCTTTTTATGCTTCAGTAAGGCAGTAAAAAGCCTACCTCCTCCTCTCGCAATACCGATGCAAGACAATTTTTGGTGAAAATTTTATATGGTGTAAGGATAAAAATGAATTCTGAATTACTAGCTCAACATCCTGAGTCTCTTTATTGGCTAGCTGCGGCGCGCCTACCTTCTATAGGGCCTATTTTATTTCATCGTTGTTTAGAATTGTTTAGCGATATCCAAACTTTTTTTTCTGCTTCTGTCACAGCATTAGAAGCAGCAAATTTTTCTCCTAATCAAATTGACTCTATCAAAAATCCAGACTGGCATCAGGCAGAAAAAGATTTAATGTGGTGTGAAAAAAATAATTGCCATCTTATTACATTCGTTGATTCTCATTATCCTCCCTTGCTACGCGAAATTCCTTCTGCTCCTTTAGTGCTTTATGTACGTGGCGAACTTGCTTTACTCAAGCAATCTCAAATAGCCATCGTAGGGACTCGCAATCCCACGCCTACAGGACGAGAGCTTGCACATCACTTTGCTTATACTTTAGCAAAAGCAGAATTATCTATTACAAGCGGCTTGGCTTTGGGCATTGATGCCGCCAGTCACCGTGGCGCTTTAAGTGCAGGCGGTAAAACAGTGGCGGTGTTTGGGACGGGATTAAATACTATTTACCCTGCTTCTCATTGTGCATTAGCGCAAGAAATCTTAGAGAAGAAGGGCGCACTCATTTCTGAATTTTCTCCTTATGAACCTCCTAGAGCTGCCCATTTTCCTCAGCGCAATCGTATTATTAGCGGGCTTAGCGTGGGGGTGCTGGTGATTGAAGCTGCTATGCGCAGTGGTTCACTTATTACCGCCCGCTATGCGAATGAACAAGGCCGCGACGTGTTTGCGGTACCGGGCTCTATTCATAATCCGCTGGCTCGCGGTTGCCACCATTTAATTCGCCAGGGTGCGAAATTAGCGGAAACAGCCGAGGATATTGTAGAAGAATTAACCCATTTAAGGGCTATAACAGTACCGATAAAGACTATCACTCAGACAAAAAACCATGCTAAACTCGCCCCTCCTCTACGGGCATTACTTGTACACATTGGCTATGAGGTTACCGCGTTAGATACTATTATGATGCGCAGTGGATTGACGGCAGGGGAAGTTTCCTCCATGCTGTTATCCTTAGAATTGCAGGGTTTTATTAGAACAATGCACGGCGGATACCAACTAACATAAAATGGATACCTATGTTTGAAATACTCATGTTTTTATTTGAAAATTATTTGGACGACACAGCCGTCCTGAAAATAGATAATGATGCTATCATGCTTGAGCTGGAAAGAATTGGCTTTGATCGGTATGAAATTAATCGTGCTCTTAATTGGCTAAATGGTTTAATCCAATTTCAACAAACTGTAGCACCTAGCCATCAACTCACTCCTCTCTCCATTCGTCACTATATGCCTGAAGAAGCAGAGCGTTTAGGAGTAGAAGGGCGTGGTTTATTATTGCATTTGGAACAAATTGGGGTCATTGATCCCATTACACGTGAAATGGCAATTGATCGAATTATGGCATTAGATTACAGGGAAGTGGACTTAGGACGCATCAAATGGGTGATATTGATGGTTCTCTTCAACCAGCCAGATAAAAAATCTGCATTAACATTAATGCAAGATATGGTCTTGGCTGATGCATTTGATGTTTTACATTAAGGAAAATAGTTTGATATGTCGAAAAATCTAGTCATTGTAGAATCTCCGGCTAAAGCAAAAACCATTAAAAAATATTTAGGTAAGGATTTCAGTGTGATGGCCTCTTATGGTCATGTACGAGATTTACTACCTAAAGAAGGTGCAGTAGATACTGCACATAAATTCAAAATGCATTATGCGCTTATCGAAAAAAATACTAAACATGTGACAGCGATTGTTGCAGCGATGAAAAAAGCCGATACACTTTATTTGGCAACGGATCCTGATCGCGAGGGCGAAGCCATTTCTTGGCATGTCCAATGTATTTTAGAAGAGAAAAAAGCATTAAAAAATAAAGCTTCACATCGAGTGGTATTTCATGAAATTACACACGCCGCTGTCAAAGCTGCCATTGAACATCCACGTACTATTTCTATGGATTTAGTGAATGCACAGCAAGCACGTCGCGCCTTAGATTATTTGGTGGGCTTTAACTTATCTCCCTTGCTTTGGCGAAAAATACGCCGTGGTTTGTCTGCTGGGCGTGTGCAAAGTCCTGCGTTACGTATGATTGTGGAGCGTGAAGAAGAGATTGAAAAATTTGTGAGCCAAGAATATTGGAGTATTGTTGCTCAAGCCACCGCTATCCAGTTGCCATTCACAGCAAAACTGACTATTTATAAGGGTAAAAAGCTGGAGCAATTTTCTATTGCAACAGCAGAACACGCAGAAGAAGTGAAAGCTCAATTGCTCAACGCTGCACAAGGAAAATTACGTGTTGTTAAGGTTGAAAAAAAGCAGCGTAAACGCAATCCTGCAGCGCCTTTTACTACTTCTACTTTACAACAAGAGGCGGCACGCAAATTAGGTTTTACTGCACAACGTACCATGCGTACTGCGCAGCAGCTTTATGAAGGTATTGATATAGGCGGCGGGGCGATCGGTTTAATTACGTATATGCGTACTGACTCAGTGCATTTGGCGGATGAAGCCATGACAGAACTTCGTCGTTTTATTGGCAGTCGATATGGTAAAAACCAATTACCTGATGAGCCTCGTGTTTATAAAACTAAGGCGAAAAATGCCCAAGAGGCGCATGAAGCCATTCGTCCTACGTCTGTCTTGCATTTGCCGGAAAATGTAAAAGAGTATCTTAATGCAGAACAATTCAAACTCTACGATTTGATTTGGAAACGGACCCTTTCTTGTCAAATGATCCACGCAACCATTAATACTGTTTCTGTGGATTTAAGCGGAGGAGAAGGTCATCTTTATCATGCAACAGGCTCAGTTATTGCTGATCCTGGGTTCATGCTCGTGTACAAAGAAGATAGCGATGATAAAAAAGCGGATCAAGATGAAGAGCGTATTTTGCCGCCTTTAGCGGAAGGCGATGTAGTGGATCTGAATACCATTGAATGCTATCAACATTTCACCGAGCCTCCTCCGCGTTATTCCGAAGCCACCCTGATCAAGACACTCGAAGAATATGGCATTGGACGGCCTTCCACGTATGCCGCTATTATTTATACCTTACAACATCGTGAATATGTTTCGTTGGAGAATAAACGATTTAAACCCACCGATGTGGGCCGTATTGTCAATAAATTTTTAACCCAGCATTTCACTCAGTATGTGGATTATGATTTCACTGCAAAATTAGAAGATGAATTAGATGCGGTGGCGTGTGGGGAAAAAGAATGGGTTCCTTTGCTAACAGATTTCTGGAAGCCTTTCAAGCATTTGGTCGAGGAAGTATTAGAAACAGTGAAACGCAGTGATGTGACACAAGAAGCGCTAGATGAAGCATGCCCGCAATGTGGTAAGCCCTTATCTATTCGTTTAGGTCGGCATAATCGCTTTATAGGTTGCACTGCTTATCCTGAATGTGATTACACTCGCAGCGTAGATGAAGACAAAGAAAATGCAGTGACGGCAGAGGTAGTGGAAGGTAGAACATGCCCTCAATGTGGCGGTCCTTTGCAATTGCGAACAGGGCGTTATGGAAAATTTATAGGTTGTAGCAGTTATCCTAATTGTAAATTCATTGAATCTTTACAAAAACCCGTGGATACCGGAGTGGACTGTCCTGAATGCAACCAAGCTAAAATGTTAAAACGTAAATCTCGTATGGGCAAAATATTTTTTTCTTGTGCACGTTATCCTGATTGTAAATATGCTGTTTGGAATGAACCTGTTGACCAAGCTTGTTCCTCTTGTGCATGGCCTATACTCACTATTAAAATTACGAAGAAACACGGCACAGAATTAGTTTGCCCGCATAAGCCGTGTACTTTTAGTAAGCCTATGGATATTAAAGAAGCGGAATAAGAAAAATGATAAAGCCGTATTTAAGCGTGGTAGTGCCCGTCTATAATGAAGCAGATAATCTTGAAAATCTCTATTCACGCTTAATTAGTGTGCTAGATAAATATGGTAAATCTTACGAAATTATTTTAATTAACGATGGTAGCCGTGATACGACAGAAGCTATTCTAAATGATTTATATCAAAGACGTCCGGATCATATTCGCGTCGTGCATTTTAACGGCAATTTTGGCCAGCACATGGCAATTATAGCTGGGTTTGAACGTGTGCGCGGTGATATTATTATTACTTTAGATGCGGATTTACAAAACCCGCCAGAAGAAATTCCTAAATTAGTCGAAGCCATTGAAACCGGTCATGATTATGTTGGCAGCATTAGAAAAAATAGACAAGATACGTGGTTTCGTCGACAAGCTTCTCGCCTCAATAATCTTATTCGTGCACGTATTACGGGCATTGTAATGACCGATCAAGGCTGTATGTTAAGAGCTTATAAGCGGCATGTGATTGATGCAGTTGTGGCTAGCAGAGAATCTAGCATTTATATTCCGGCACTTGCTTATAGTTATGCGAGCCACCCTATTGAAATTGAAGTGGAGCATCATGCTCGCGCTGCCGGGGAATCGAAATACAGTTTATATAAATTATTACGGTTGAATTTCGATTTGATGACAGGGTTTTCGCTGGTGCCCTTACAATTATTTACTATTTTTGGCATTGTCGTATCTTTGTTAAGTACTTTATTCGTCGTTTATTTATTTTTCCGGCGTATTTTTATAGGCCCAGAAGCTGAAGGAATGTTTACACTTTTTGCCATTGTTTATTTTTTATTTGGGGTGACTCTCATGGGGCTGGGCATTGTGGGTGAATATATTGGTCGTATTTATAAAGATGTACGCCAACGGCCTTTTTTCATTGTGCGTGAAACAAAAGAAAAAGAAATTAGCTAAGCATGTTATGCTAGAAAAAAAGATCGCGATTAAAATTGATGTAGATACGGATCGAGGTACGCGTATAGGCGTGCCTCACTTATTAGAATTATTTTCTGATTTGGCTATTCCCGCCACTTTTTTATTTTCTTTAGGGCCAGATAATACCGGCCGTGCCATTAAGCGTTTATTTCGTCCTGGTTTTTTAAAAAAAGTCAGTCGCAGCGGCGTGGTGCGTATCTATGGTATACGCACATTATTAAATGGCCTTTTATTACCTGGCCCTCATATTGGTAAGCGTAATCAAAATATCATGCTTGAAGCTTATAAGGCAGGACATGAGGTGGGCATTCATTGTTATGATCATATTCGTTGGCAAGATGGCTTAATGAAGATGAAAAAAAATGAGGTGGAGGCTGAATTTGAAAAAGCGTTCAAAGAATTTAAACGCATTTTCGGTTTCTCGGCCAAAACAGCGGGTGCAGCAGGTTGGCAAGCGAATGCATTCAGTTTGGCGGCATATGATGAGGCAAAATTATTTTATGCAAGTGATGCTAGAGGCAGTCACCCTTTTTATCCGCGCATAGGGGAGACAATTTTTAAAACATTGCAAATTCCAACTAATTTACCTACTTTAGATGAATTATTAGGGCGTCCCGATTACCCTCTGGCTACCTTAGCGGATTTTTATTTGAATCGTTTAGTTGAAAATACCGTGAATACCTTTACCGCGCATGCTGAAATTGAAGGTATGCGTCATTTATCTTGGTTTAAAGATTTCTTACTCAAAGCCAAAGAGCAACATATTAAATTCATTAAAGTCGAAGATATTGCACGGCAATGCTTAGATCATCCGGCAGATATTCCTATTTGTGATTTAGTGCAAGGTGAAGTGGATGGTCGCAGTGGGACGATGGCTGTACAAGCATAAGGAAAAAGATGAATATATTTTTATTTCTAGGTTCGCGTCGTGGGCATGCGGTACTCAAAAAGTTAATGGAGGCTAAAGCCACTATAGGTGGTATTTTATGTTTAGTGGAAGATCTCCATGAAGAGATTTATCACCCCCAAATAACCACGATTGCAAAAGAACATGGGATTCCTTTATTTTACTCGACAGAAGTGAAAACATCAGACTATCCTGCTGTGTTAAAAAAAATAAATCCCACTATTGCATTTGCCATAGGTTGGCGTTATTTAATTCCCAAAGAAGCCTATACCATCCCAAAGAAAGGTACTTTGATTTTACACGATTCGTTGTTGCCGACTTATCGCGGTTTTGCTCCAATGAATTGGGCCATAATTAATGGCGAAACCAAAACCGGGGTGACATTATTTCATATTGCTGAAGGCGTTGATTGCGGTCCTATTGTTGACCAGCTTGAAACAGATATTAGCTTACAAGATACAGCTAGAACAGTGGACGAAAAAATAATAGGATTATATGAAAAAATTATTATTAAAAATTTACCTGCTTTCACAGAAGGAAGAGTAAAAGCAGTTATTCAAAATGAAGCTTTGGCCACCTATACTTGTAAACGCACTCCTGAAGATGGTGAAATTAACTGGCACCATTCTGCGCTTCAAATTTATAATTTAATTCGTGCATTAACCCATCCTTTCCCCGGGGCTTATACGACGCTTCGAGGTAAAAAAATATGGATTTGGGCAGCTTCGTTGCCTGTGCAGCAAGTTCGGTATATCGGCTGTGTGCCCGGCCGTATAATTGGTAAACGGGGTGACAAAATAGAGGTTTTAACCGGAGATGGCGTGTTGCAGCTGAGTCAATTACAATTTTTGGGCGAAGAAGAAAAATCTGCCGGGGAATTTTCCGTGAGTGTCAAGGACACTTTTTCTTAGGAAGTGATCCTTTTCTCACTGCTAAAAGAAATAGTCCAATTGCAAATATATTTAACCCAGGCTAAAAATGCCTACAATTCCGTTAATTAAAAAAGCAATGGGAGGAAACAGAAGGTAGTTTAAAATATGAGTGAACATCAGTACTAATAAAATAAAAAACCCATAAGGTTCAAGACGGTAAAAATACCAAGCCATTTTCCCTGATAAGAGATGATAGAGTGCTCGTCCGCCATCCAAAGGAGGGATGGGTAAGCAATTCAAGACACCCAGTAAGACATTAATTTGGATTCCTGCCATCCCCATTCCTACTAAAGGGATGCCGAACCAAAGCGGCAAAGCCATGCTGGCTTTTGCAATAGCTGCCCATAATAAAGCCATTAATAAATTAGCTAGCGGCCCAGCAAGGGCCACGAAGATCATCTCGCTGCGCGGGTTACGTAAGTTACGTGCATCCACAGGCACAGGTTTTGCCCAGCCGAAAATAAAATTACTCGTTATTAATAATATTGCAGGGATAATAAGAGTGCCGACCAAGTCAATATGCTTTACCGGATTTAAAGTGAGGCGTCCGGATAGACGAGCTGTTTGGTCCCCGAAGAAGGAGGCTACCCACCCATGAGCCACTTCATGTATTGTAATGGCAAACAAGACAGGCAAAGCCCAAATAATTATTTTTTGTATCACGCTTAGTTCTATCATAGAGGGAGTATAAGAGAGAAGGGTGTTGAATTTCTAGAAAAAAATGAAGGTAAAAAAGCTTGGCACTCTCCAGTGTCTAGTCTAGACTGGCCCCCTAGATTTAGCCCATCGGTTTATTAGCAGCTCCCGTGGGTGTTAATTTATATTTTAATTTAAGAGGGCTAGAGCGCGTGTCTTTAATTTTTTATAAAACCATGGCAGGTATTTTGATTTTCATCACTAGTTTAGTGGCGGTCATTTATCCCATTAAAGTCCGGGCTTATCCTCAACATCATCCTGTTTTAGAAATCGGGGATGCTTTTGCAAGCGGTATTTTTCTGGGAGCAGCTCTTTTTCATATGCTGCCTGATGCAGTGAAAGGTTTCGCACATAGTTTGGGTGATATACATTATCCTATTGCTGAGTTTTTTTGTGCTTTTGGGTTTTTATTCTTATTATTTCTTGAGCGTCTTACTCAGTGCATGCCGCATTTTAAAGATGCGAAACATATGATGTCTTATATGGCTGTATTTATTTTAATTATTCATTCATTGATTGAAGGTGGTGTGCTGGGTTTGAATTCAACTATGTCTACTGCTTTTGTGATCTTTGTTGCAATCATAGCGCATAAAAGCTCAGAAAGTTTTGCCTTAGTGGTGATTTTAAATCGTAGCCAGCTAACGCTCAAAAAAATTATAATGATTGCCGGCTTATTTTCTGTGATGACCCCTCTGGGTATTTTATTAGGTACCACCATGACCTCGCTTTTACAGCACAAATCCGCTCAATTATGGACTGCAGGATTTGATGCATTTGCGGCAGGAACTTTTCTTTATATGTCTACTTTGCATCATATCAATCATCATGAGCGCATGCATGAAGCAGAAAATTTAAGGGAGTTTTTATTTTTATTTTTGGGATTGACTATCATGGGGCTTTTGGCAGGATGGGTATAAAATGTCCGAGCTGAGCCATTCTAATCTACTATCCAATTAATCCTAATTCCCGTACGGCATCTCGTTCTTTCCGCAGCTCATCCAGTGTCAATGCCATTTTTTCTTGTCCAAAAGCATTTTGCGTGAAGCCCGGGATGACTTTTAATTTTCCATTTTCTGTTCTGCAAGGCACTGAGAAAATTAATCCTTCATCTATGCTATATTCACCCTGGGAGCAACGCGCCACCGAATAACTTTCAGTAGGGAGTGTTTCATGGGTCAATTGATAAACTGTCATCAATGCGGCATTAGCGGCAGAGGCAGCAGATGAAGACCCCCGGGCTTTAATGACTTCCGCACCGCGTTTTTGCACAATAGAAATAAAATCTTGTTCTAGCCAAGCATGATCCGTGATTACCTCTGTGGCGGGCTTGCCATTAATTTTCGCATGATAAAAATCAGGATATTGTGTAGAAGAGTGATTACCCCAGATAGTCAATTGCGTTACGGCGGTGACCTCAACGCTTGCTTTTTTAGCGAGCTGACTTCGAGCGCGTAATTCATCGAGCATCGTCATTGCGTAGAAACGATCCTTCGGAACATCCGCTGCGTTTTTCATGGCAATGAGGCAATTAGTGTTACAAGGATTGCCTACGACTAATACTCGGACATCCTCGGCTGCGTTATTATTTATAGCTTGGCCTTGGGTAGTGAAGATTTTGCCGTTTATTTTTAATAAATCCGAGCGCTCCATACCCTCTTTGCGTGGAACAGCGCCTACCAGAAGTGCCCAGTTAATATCACGCATTGCTTCATTGACATTCGATGTGCAGGTGATTTTTTTCAACAAAGGAAACGCGCAGTCCTCTAATTCCATGGCTACACCATGTAGAGAAGGAAGCGCAGGTTCTAATTCTAAAAGTTGTAATTCGATTTCCGTTTCAGGGCCTAGCATTTGACCGGAAGCAATGCGAAAAATTAAGGCATAACCGATTTGGCCTGCAGCCCCGGTGATGGCGATCTTGACACGTTTTTTCATAAGTGCATTCCTCCAAAAATGATCAGGGTAACATGACTCAACACCTCTAAGCCGCAAGAATAAGTTAACATTCCTTGCGATTGTACTTGATGAATGATTCACCCTCTGAATTAAGTTGGCAGTATTGTAACGTGAAAATACGAAGGGTGAAATTAATATTGAAGAAGAATTGCTTACTCTTATGTTTGAGTATAAAATAAACATAATGCATAAACCTATCCCTCTCAGCTTATATATTCACATTCCTTGGTGCGTACGCAAATGCCCTTATTGTGATTTTAATTCCCATGAATTTCGTAACGAGATACCAGAAGAATTGTATGTAGCTGCTTTGATAAAGGATTTGCAAGAACATCTTCCGATTATTCAAGGGCGTAGTTTAAAGAGTATTTTCTTTGGTGGGGGTACGCCTAGTTTATTTTCGCCCTCAGCGATTGAAAAAGTTCTAACTGCTGTGCGCCGGGATTGTGAAGTGAATGCAGATATAGAAATTACATTAGAAGCTAATCCTGGCACGGTCGATGAATCACGTTTTGTGGGGTTTCGCCAAGCGGGGGTCAATCGGTTATCTTTAGGCGTGCAAAGTTTACAAGATGATAAGCTAAAGGCTCTAGGACGCATACATGGTAGAGAACAAGCTTTAAGTGCAATTGATCAGGCTATGCGATCAGGATTTAAAAATTTTAATTTAGATTTAATGCATGGATTACCAGGGCAGAATAAAGAAGATGCTTTGAGCGATTTAGGTGATGCGCTTTCTTTTAATCCACCTCATTTATCATGGTATCAATTGACTATTGAGCCTCACACTTTTTTTCATCATCAACCTCCTCTTTTGCCTGAGGAAGAAGTGTTATGGGATATTCAAAAAGAAGGAGCGTCCCTTATTGAACATGCAGGTTTAAGGCAATATGAAGTCTCCGCTTATACGCAGCCTCTTCACGAGTGTAAGCAGAATAAAAATTATTGGGAATTTGGTGATTATTTGGGAATTGGCGCCGGAGCGCACAGTAAAATCACGAATAGAGAGCAGAAAATTATTACGCGCCACTGGCAAGTCAATCATCCTAAAGATTATCTTGATCCTAAACGATCTTTTACGGCACAAAGAGTGATATTAGCGGCGCCTGATATTTGTTTTGAATTTATGTTAAATGCGCTGCGGTTGATACAAGGTGTGCCAGCCGATTTATTTAGAGAGAGAACCGGGCTCACTTTTGCTGCAATCGAACCGGCCTTAACCATCGCAAAAGAAAAAAAACTTTTGATAGATGATCCTTTGATTTTATGTGCGACAGAAAAAGGGCGGTTATTTTTGAATGATTTAGTCGCTTTATTTTTGCCTAACACAAAAATTGTCCGCAATATTTGTCAACAAAATGATATGAAAGACCCACAGCAATAAAATCTGCATTTTGAAAGCCGCCTCCGCCCTTAAGAGCGCGAGTCCAGCTTAGATCAGTTACCCAGTTGGGGTTTATTTCATAGCTTGCACCTATGCCAATTAAAGGACGCACATGTTGGGATGAGCCAGAGCTTTGCGCTGGTGGAAGAGGTTGCAAACTGCCTGAGCGTGTTTGCTTAATGCTGATGACGCCTAACTTGCCCAATAAAGCTACATTTTTGAAAGGATACATAGCTTCTCCTACTAGATCGACACCATTTTCACTGATTGAAGGTGTGTTACTGAGAGCCGAAGGGGAAGGTTTATAAGTAGAGGGCCCATAGTGAGTATAACCTACTTCAGCTGCTGCATATTTATTGATGACTGCCCCCATAAAAAGGCGCTCCCCCATGCCGGTATTAGTGGGGGAGACCGGTACGGTGGGTGGTGAACTCAAACCGGTTTGTACTGTTTGAGTGGTATTATGTAAATTTGTTGAACCTACCTGGGCTCCCATATAAAAACCGGGGCCTATGGCATGTGCTGTGGTAAAAAAACTATTTAGGAGTAGAAGGGCAATAAGATTTTTATTTTTTGTATGCATTTAATGTGTCCTCTTATCATAAGGCTTATTGGAATTACTCAAGAGTAGAGAAGTCTTTTACTAATGTCCAGCACGTTTTTTAAATTGTAATTCCCAAATTTTTCTTCCTGCGCGTTTAGCTTGTTGTTCGAATTTGGTAATAATAGGGCGTTGAGCTGAGCGGGGGGCAAAATTATCCGCCCCCGCATTATTGATTAATTCTGTCTGGTTGGAGAGCACGCGCATCATGTCTTTGGCATAGTCTTGCCAGTCGGTTGCTAAATGCAATTCACCGCCGATTTTTAATTTTGCAATAAGTAATGTAACAAATTCTGGTTGAATTAAACGCCTTTTATGGTGGCGGCGTTTAGGCCAGGGATCAGGAAAAAAAAGTTGAATGCCATCAAGACTGGTTTCTGAAATGCATTGGTTCAGCACTTCTATGGCATCTGCATAAAAAAGACGAATATTAGTGAGCTGTTGATTTTGTATTTTTAATAACAGCGCGCCAATACCAGGTTGATGAGTCTCAATGCCGATAAAATTTTGTTCAGGATGGGCTTTTGCCGTGGCTAAGAGTGATTGACCTGCTCCAAAACCTATTTCAAGTATACATGGCGCCTCACGATTAAATAGAGCAACGAAATCAATCTCTCCTTCTGCTAAATTCAAGCCAAACTGTGGCCATAATGCATCTAAAGCATGACGTTGAGCTTCTGTTAAGCGGCTATCGCGGCGCACAAAGCTACGTATACGGCGCAGAGGAAAAGTTGGATTTTTCATTTCAAAGATTTATTCATTTCTAAAAGAAGAAAAAACAGGCATTATACTCCATAGCATTGTTATGAGCCTAGCTAATTGTTAGCAGGCCCTAGGGGAATTAAAAATTTCTATTTATGATAAGACTAGAACATATTTACAAAAATTATATGACAGCCAGAGGGTCTGTCACTGCTTTGCGGGATATTAATATACATGTCAACTCAGGTGAAATCTTTGGAATCATCGGGAAAAGCGGCGCGGGCAAAAGCACCTTGATTCGGTGTGTCAATTTATTAGAAAGACCTAGCAGCGGGGAGGTCATTATTGCAGGGGAAGCCTTAACTGCGTTGTCTGCAGCAAAATTACGAGCTGCACGAAGAAAAATGGGTATGATTTTTCAGCATTTTAATTTGCTATCTTCCCGAAATGTGTATGGCAATATTGCATTACCTTTGGAATTAGCAGGTTGTACCAAAAAACAAATTGCAGATACTATTACACCGCTTTTGGAGTTGACAGATTTAACAGATAAAAAAACAGCCTATCCCGCGCAGCTTTCTGGTGGACAGAAGCAACGCGTGGCAATTGCTCGCGCTTTAGCATCGAAGCCCCAAGTATTATTATCAGATGAAGCAACGTCTGCGTTGGATCCTGAAACAACACTTACTATCTTGCAGTTATTAAAAAATATTCGAGATACTCTAAATTTGACTATTTTATTAATTACCCACGAAATGTCAGTTATTAAAAGCAGTTGTGATCGTGTCGCCATTTTGCAAGAAGGTGAGCTTATTGAAGAAAATGAAGTGGGTGAGTTTTTTACCCACCCCCAAACAGATATTGCTAAGCATTTTATTACTTCATCGGTGTTGCAGCATTTGCCCGCTGCTATTGAACGCCCTTTATTAGTAACGGAACAACCTCATACACATCCTATATTACGCTTATGGTTTTTACAGGGAACGGCAACCCAGCCCATCATTTCTGAGATTAGCCAGCAATTTAATTTACACATTAATATTTTACAAGCTAACGTGGAATATATTAAAAATCATGTGATGGGAATGATGATAGTGGCCTTAAGAGGCGAAAATGTAAGAATTCAGCCGGCTATTCAATATCTCAAGCAAAACAACGTCCAAGTAGAGGTCATCGGTTATGTTCCAAATGACATTGCTATTTAATGCCACATTAGAAACTATATATATGGTATTTTTTTCAGGGGTGATTGCCACACTGATTGGATTGCCGTGGGGTATTGCTTTGTATGCATCACGTAAGGGCCATATTTTTTCACAGCCGATGCTTTACCAAATTCTTGCTTTTATAGCAAACATAGTGCGTTCTATCCCTTTTATTATTTTGATGATCGCTGTTATTCCTATGACTCGAATTTTGGTAGGCTCATCTATAGGAACCACTGCTGCTATCGTGCCTCTTAGTTTTTGTGCTATGCCATTCATTGCACGTGTGGTGGAGAATGCGTTATTAGAAGTGGATGCGGGCTTGATAGAAGCAGCCACGGCCATGGGTGCCAATGCTTGGCAAATTGTGTGCAAGGTTTTAATTCCCGAAGCATTACCGGGGATTATTCATGGGCTGACCTTGACCGGGATAAGTTTAATTGGCTATTCTGCAATGGCAGGCGCTGTAGGAGGGGGTGGGTTGGGCGATTTGGCTATACGGTATGGTTATCAACGTTTTGATACCTCTATCATGTTGATAACGATTATCGTCATGATTGTCTTAGTTCAAGCGATGCAGTTATTGGGTGATAAATTGGTTAGATGGTATGCGCATAGTAAACAGTAATAATGAATAAAGGAGGAATACAATGCGACAAATTTTAAAGATAGTATTTTTAAGCGTATGTGTTTTATTTTTTTCGGCTTGTCAGTCTCATGATAAAACGACTTTAAAAGTAGGCACGATTTCAGGCCCGGAAACTGAATTAATGCAAACGGCCAAAGCGGTGGCGAAAAAACAATTTGGTTTAGATATTACTATCGTTGAGTTTACTGATTATCTTGAGCCAAATGCTGCTTTAAATGATGGAAGCATTGATGCCAACATGTTTCAACATCAACCCTATCTGGATCAACAAATTAAAGATAGGCATTATGATTTAGTGGCGATTGGCAAAACATTTATTTACCCCATGGGGATCTATTCCGAAAAAATAAAATCGTTACAGCAAATTCCAGAAGGTGCCACTGTGGCGATTCCAAACGATCCTAGCAATGAAGAACGTGCGCTCATGCTTTTACAAAAAGCTAATTTAATTCAAATGAAAAAAGGTACAAAGATGTATACTATGCCAGAAGACATTGCAGAAAATCCTAAGCATCTTACATTCAAAGAGCTGGATGCCGCTCAAATTGCACGCAGTTTGCCAGATGTGGAACTTGCTGTGATTAATACGAATTATGCTATTCCTGCTGGACTTTCTCCGCGAAAAGATGCGATATTTCTGGAAGGCAAAGATTCACCTTATGCTAATATTATTGTGATTCGCAAGGATGAAATACGGGATCCCCGAATGAAACAATTAGTGGCTGCATTGCAATCAGAGGCGGTATTAAAAGCAACCCAGCGGATTTTTAAGGGCCAGGCTATATCAGCTTGGTAAACGAATTATCATTATAAAGGGAATGTACTATGAGAAAATTAATCGTACTGGGGCTTTGTGTGCTCTGTGTCAGTTGTGCTTCACATAGACAAAATAGGAACGATGAATTCAGTGATACTTCAATCGCTTATCAAAATGGATCAGCAGCAGAATTTTATGAACAAGGTAATCGTTATGCACAAGGCAAGGGCGTCGCAAAAAACTATGCCATAGCTGCTCAATATTATCGTCGCGCCGCAGACATGGGCCACTCTAATGCACAAGATAAATTAGGCGTACGCTATATGTTAGGCCAGGGTGTACCTCAAGATCTTACTACGGCGCGCTATTGGTTTGAAAAAGCAGCAGCACAAGGTAATCCTTATGCGGAGAATGAATTGGGTTATATGTATACCGCAGGTAAAGGTGTTCCCCAAGATTATGCAATGGCCCTACAATGGTACCAAAAAGCCTCTGACCATGGGCTTCCTAGTGCGCAATATAATCTAGGTTTAATGTATGCAAATGGTATTGGTACCCCTGTAGATAAAGAGAAAGCCAAGGCATTATTCCGCTTGGCGGCATCGCGCGGATTTAGTCCTGCGCGAAAGGCGTTGGCGCAGCAGGGATAAAATCGGATGCCTACGCATACCGTTCGTAAGCGTTTTGGCCAGCATTTTTTGCATGATAAGCAAATTATTCAACGCATTGTCGATATAGTTGCGCCCCAAGTGGGCCAACATATTGTTGAAATTGGTCCAGGCCAAGGCGCGTTAACTGTGCCTTTGTTGAAAAAAGTAGGTCATCTTGATGCTATTGAAATAGACCGGGATCTTATTCTGCCGCTCAAAACCCGTTGTGCGGATAAAGGTTCTCTTAGGGTGCACGAAGCAGATGCATTGGAATTTGATTTTGCGAGCTTGCAGAACGCTGGCCAACAGTTACGTGTGATTGGAAATTTGCCCTATAATATTTCTACGCCGCTTATCTTTCATTTATTGCACTCTGCTCCTTCCATTCTAGACATGCATTTTATGCTACAAAAAGAAGTGGTAGAACGGCTTGCGGCACAGCCGAGTACCGCCGCATATGGGCGTTTAAGTGTGATGGTGCAATACCATTGCCAAGTTATTTTTTTATTTCATGTCTCTGCCCAGGCATTTTACCCGCCGCCTCAAGTAGAATCTAGTGTGGTGCGCTTAATTCCCCATCAAGACATCTCGCATTTTGCGAAAAATTACCAGCATTTTGCGCTGCTCGTTAGAGAGGCTTTTTCACATCGACGTAAAACATTACGTAATAGTGTGAAGAGTTTAGTTCAAGATGCCGACTGGGAAAGGCTTTCTATCGATTCTCACTTACGTCCTGAAGAATTGAGAGTAAAAGATTATGTGGATATCAGTAATGGACTGCAGCTTCTATGAATTATGCTATTGGCGATGTACAAGGTTGCTTTAATGTGCTTGAGAAATTGCTTGAGCATATTCAATTTGATTTGAACGAAGATAGGCTTTGGTTTGTCGGCGATTTAGTCAATCGCGGCCCCCAATCATTATCTACTTTGCGTTTTATCAAAAATTTGGGCGATCGTCATCCAGTGGTATTAGGTAATCATGATTTACATTTATTAGCTTTATCGCATCAGGCTCATCCAGGTTGGAAGGAGGATACATTAGAGGCTATTCTTACTGCCCCTGATCGCGATGAATTGATGGCATGGTTGAGTCAGCGGCCTTTATTATATCATGATCCTCTGTCGGGTTTTACCATGGTGCATGCAGGGCTTGCACCCGAATGGGATTTGCTGACAGCCAAAAGATTGGCAAAAGAAGTAGAAGCGGTCATTAGCGGTGATACAGCAGCAGAATTTTTTTATCACATGTATGGCAATCAGCCAGCACGATGGAATGAGCAATTACAAGGCTGGGATCGTTTACGTTGTATCACCAATTACTTAACTCGCTTGCGCTTTTGTCATTTGGACGGGAGGATGGAATTAAATAGCAAAGGTACCTTAGACTCGTATTCTCCTGAGTTACTTATTCCCTGGTTTAAAGTGAAACCGCGTGCGAATGAAAATGTAAAAATCCTTTTCGGTCACTGGGCTGCGCTGGGAGGGGTAACGGATGTGCCTAATACTTATGCTTTAGATACCGGTTGCGTCTGGGGTTATAAGCTAACAGCCATGCGGTTGGAGGATGGAAAGCGATTTAGTGTGGAGGCCTAGCGGGACCCCTTATTACAGTAAGCTATTGTTTCAAAAATAGTTATTCTTTTCACTCTTCTATTGCTTGCTATGGGTAATCCTACTCCGTAGGCTAGAAATCGTTCATGTATTTTTGTGTATAATAGGGGTATGGCTGCCGAGGGTGTTGGGTGTCATTTTCCTGAAAGTAATAAAGAGAGGTAATAAGTATGGCTCAACCAAGAAGTGAGAAAAATAATTCTGGGGAAGAAGAAAAAGAAGAAAGGTCCCTAGATGAGAAATTGGAAGAACAAGTTAAGCGCTTAGCGGATTATCATCCTCAATCCCTGCCTAAGGACCTACAGCCAATTCGAGACAATATTTGTCTTGCAGCGCTGGAAAATGGATTTTCAGAGAAAGAAAAAATAGAATTGTTTAATTTGTTGGTACTTTTTGAGAATGCCTTACAACAAGAAGAAGCCATTCCTAGCTTCATAGAAAAATTAGAGTCTCTAAAAAAGGAGCATCTAAGCGCTACTCAAAGTGATTTCATACGAAGTTTATTTTGGATAGCAGCAGGGGTTTTGCTTATGGCGGCTGCCGGCCCTGCTTTAGTTTTATTAATAAGTTTAGCTCATGTTTCAGCAGTGTCGGCGGGTGCAGGCGCGCTGCTGACTATAGGGTTAGGCATGTTGAGTGTCTGTAAAGGCTGCCATTTTTTATCTTCTACTTACGAAAAAAAGGCTGAGGCTCTTTTTGAGCCTGCATACAGTTTATTTCAAAAGAAAATCCGAGGAAGGAGTGCGGAAGTATTGGCAAATAGAGAAGAATCCCAGGCGCTATCATCACCACAAAAGAAGAAGTTAAAAGTGGTAAGAATAGAGGAAAAAACTAAGATTGACCCGGGTCTAACTTCAGACACCGCAGACGTGGTGTTTTTAATAAATTGTGATTCTGATGAGATCCGCCGTAGCTCGCCTTCTTTCACCAACCGCCAATTCCATCTGTGTCAACTGCAACCTCGGAAGGAGTCCGTCTCTCAGGATGCTATATGGCGATCCCAAAGGTTTCAAAATGGGTGGAGAGAGGTTGACGACCCCAGTTTATTCGAATATGAAACCTCCTGCGGTGGTATCATTGAAAATACGTTGTTTGTTGTTTTTTCTAATAAGATAAATTCTCTTGAAGCCCTCTTACAGTTAAAAGAGAAACTCATGCAGTATGCAGATCAACATAATTTAGGAGTTTTTTTATGCGGAGCTTCGTTCCAAGGCCTTATCCCAGAGATCCTGGCACAATTAGAAGAGAGCGACTGTCAAATTGACTTAACTGAAGCTGAGAAACGTTCGGCTTGTATGGAGATGACTATATCCAACAAAGAACAATTAAAAGGATGGAGAAAGAGGGAGCACGGCTCTACTGAAAAGTTATTTGTATTTATAGAAGATGGGCAACTGAGTTATGCTAGGGCAAGCGATGGGCAAGTAAGAAAAACTGGCCTTCCCTCTCCTAAAGGACCAGGGGGCAGCGATCAAGATATTAGTGCAAAGGGTTTAGATCTTGAAATAAAATTCCAAATTTTGAAAATGGCATGCCGGGCGGGCCATGTTCAACTTCGGCAAAATATCTCTTATTCTGTTTCTTTTGATTCAAGCGAAGTATTGCTACAAAAAATAGAAAAAAGAATTGCGCAGAGAAAAGAGGAAAGAGCGAGGAATGAAAAACCTCAGTCCCACCGTAATAAGCCACCTCGATGAAGCCACTACCTCATGCAGGGACAATTCGCTATGGGGTGTCATCTAGAACTCTTCTAATTCACTGACAGAATTAAAGGTCTTGCGACTATTTTCTATGGTTTTTTAGGCTTAATTAGGGGTTGAGCCTGTTGTTGTTTTTGTGATTCGAGTTTTACGAGTGCTTTTTCAAGCGTAATTTTAGAAGCTGTCCTTCCCAGACTGAAAAAGCCAGAATTTCTATGGGTATTAATGACCGGTGATTCCAGGTAGTTTTTATAAATTGCAATTTTTTTATCTATATCGGGCTCTAGGTTGGCTAAGAGTTTGATATTAGAAAAAAACTCAATTTTTAGATTATTTAACTCAGATTTTTCTTTTTCAGTGTATTTATTAAAATAAGAAAGAAATCGACTTGTCCTGGTCTGTGGGTCATTGATTTTTGCTATTTTTTCGAATTGACGTGTAATAGAGTCTAATTTTTCTTCGGTATTCTTTATTACTTTCTCTCTTCTTTCTCCCTGTGCTATGTTTTTTATATTTTCTAAGACTTCTTGACATGTGGCTATTATCTGCTGACTTTCCATTTTGCTCATTTCTTCTAGTAGAGATGTTGCCGCTTGTGTTATTTCCTCTGTTGGTTTTTCACCTTCTAATAATAAAGATAACCTCGCATTTATTTTTCCAATGAAATCCCGAATAGTTTGTTTTTGCGAGTTTATCTCGTTTAAAGCAACTTCTTCTATACCTTGAGAAACCTTTTGTGCACGTATTTCTTGTTCGATTTTTTCTATTTTTTCTAGTAAGCTTACTCCTTTTTTACTTATTATCCTTTCTGTACTTTGGATTATAAGTAGCTGATCTCTTTTTGATTTCCGGAGGGCTTCGGCCTCGGCGGCTGCTTTAGCTTCTGCTTCTGCATTTAATTTGGCCTTTTCTTCTTCTACGGCCTGGAGCTTCTCTAAAAATTTTTCTACTTTCTCCACTATCTTTTCGGATAAGATTTTGTGGAGGTGGGATCGTGTCGGCTGCGGCTTACCGTCGATGTAGGAGGTGATTTTCTCATTTTGCAAGCTAATTTGGTGTAATATTTTGAAATCTGGAGATTTTTTATCGTGAATTTCAATATAAAATCGGCTTGGATCTTGAGTGCTGACGCCACAATAAATATAGTATTCGGGGTCTTCTATGCTATGATATTTGCTAGGATTTGATGCTAAATTTTTCTTTTAAGTAAGAATTTTGATTGATTACAGTAGCTAAGAATAGTGTATCTTCTTGCCATTCTATATTTGTCTTAATATTGCTTATTTCATAAGAGGTCAGAAAACGAGTGGGAAAAAGCAAATTAATTAAATCGTGCATCCGTTTTAGCTGCTCAGGGTTTAGATTACTGTTCTTAAAAACTCTCTTGATGTTTTTAGCATTCGAATCTGCCGTGTTTCCGACATCTTGAATATGGATGCCAGCCAACTCACAGAATTGTTCTCTTAGTTGGGCTACCATTAATCCTTTCACCCAGGCGTGTTCCGGATTTTGCGAAAAAAGATCATTTTGAGCATTATTTCCGGCTTGATAAGCTTGAGGATTTTTTAATCGGTTCTGTAATTGCTGTCTAGCTTCGTTGAAAATTTTGAAAGCATGGTTTATTCGGTCTTTTTTTTGGGGTTCTGCCCCTGAATGCTTATCAGGATGAAGGAGTAGAGCACGTTTTCTATAGGCTTGGTTTAAATTGTCCTCAGTGAAATCTTCTTCCTTAGGAGATAAACCTACAATTTCCTTCATTTGATCTATTGTCAAAGGAGGTAGCGGAGCATCCTTTTCTAGAAAGGGAGCAATATTAAGAATTTCTTCGAGGATAGCCTCAGCAGGCGTTTTTTCACTAGAAAACATAAAAAATCTCCTTTCTAGGGTTTATAAAGAATAGTATAGCCAGTTATTTTTTTTTTGATCAAGAAAATCAAAAAAAAGAGGCAAGTTGGTGAATTTTAAATAAAAACAAATGCCTAAGAGCCTATCTTTAATTCTCCCCATGTGTTATTATTGCTCATTTTTTAAAATGTAAGAGTTTTATAAAAATTAAGAAAACTTCAACCTTTAGGTAATGGGAACATATATACCACGGGAGGCGTATGCAAAGATTACATACTAAAGAACAGCTGCTATCCTGGCATAGGCCATTACCTGGCGGGACTGAGGAAATAAAAATTGATTATGAATGTGAATGCCATGATTTATCAGAATTTTTAACAAATCTGGGTAAGCATTATGGTCACCTGCCTAGGGATAAAAGACCGCGGTTGATTTTAGGAAGTCGATGGTCATCGCCGCTTTCGGGAACATTCCAAGCGATAACACGCTGTGCGAAAGGTACCCGAGCCGCCCTACCTTTTTCTGAACTCATCCTAGGTGAAGTAAATGAGCAGCATCTGGTGCGGGAGGCTGGAGAAAAAGAATTGACTGATATGATTGTGGCGCTTAATGAGACGCCTATTCAACGGTTGTATTTTAAGTTCAGTTGTGTAATTTCAGATGTAATGATAGCTATTTTGCAAAAACCAGAAATTAATTTAATTCACTATCTTTTTATTACAACAGATGTACTCGATTCTAGCGATATGCGTTGGCAACGAATGAAGGCAGCTTATTTTGACTTTCAAAAAACAACTGCTCCATATAGAAATCGTTATAATTTAACATTACTTAGGCAGCTTCCGTTTTTTGAAGAAGAAAAAAAAGAAGGCGACAATAACGAGGAATACAACGATTCGTCTGCGCCAAAAATAAAATTAAAAGAATTGATAGTACGGTATCAGCATGGCCAAGCACATGATCCTACCTATGATCAATTTATTAATATTGAAGCGCAACATATAGAGCAGGAAGAAGCTCAAGAAGCAATAGTGATAGAAGAAGCGATAGTTGAGCAACAGCAAGGAATAGAAGAGAAACAAGAAGAAGAACAGCATTATAACGACCTAAGCTATATTGATTATCATCAGTTTATCCAAGACTATTGTCCTTATGGGAAGGGTAAAGACGTAGTTCATAATACACCGCAGGGATACTACAAGATTGTAGAAACGGAATTGTTTGCCTCCCAGGCTTTATCTGCCTCCTGTGCTGGCGCAATCAGTTTTCTATCCCCTACAGCGGCCACTGTCATTTCAAGCCATATTTCTGTCTTTTCATCGTTAAATTTCGATAATTTACCGCTGTATTTCCAAAAGAAGGTGATTCCAGGGAAGGGGCGAATATTAGACTATGATGAATATACAGATCCTCGAGAAACAAATCCTTATACGCCCCTGCCGGCATTGAAGCATGACACGCGTTGTGCACCTATTTTTAAGGTTGAATTGAAAATTATTTATCAACAGCAGGTAGGAGGTCCATATGATGACTATGTGGCTTTTATTCACCGACATGAAAAGCATTTAATTAATATATTCATTTTGTATGGTGATGAAGGATTGCGTTTATTTCATGAATATTTGCAGTTGTTCGAAGGTTGGTTGAAGTATCGCCTTAGAGAGTGTTTGATAGAGAATTATCTTAACCATTTCCCCCATTGGGATCATTTTTTAAATGAGGGCTTTCGTGCCTGTCTCGAGCAGATTGCTCAGTATGAGCCTCCAAAGCAGGATTGTTTGATACGTTTTCTTGAACGCACCGGTTCTTCCCACCATAATTTGCAGGATACTGTGCGCGGTTTTGAAGTGTTTTGGGAAGAATGGTTAGCCATGAGTCGAGCGCAGAAAGTCGATCCTAGTCGTCTTGCTGGAGGAGGATGGGGGGATTGGGAGACGGGTTGCGGTCATCCATTAGTCTATATGGAAAGGTTAATTACAATACTTAGAAATGCACGCAATTTAGATGAGCAACTTAAGTGTTTCCGTGGCGAAGAGATTAGACAGACTAGCTTGAATACTTATGGTGTGTTTCTGGCTTCAAAGTATGAAAATTTTAAAGTTATTTCTCGAGAAAAAATGAGATTGACACTAAAAGAAGCTTTTTATTCTCCTCGGCAGCCGGTGTATGCGGTAACGCTGGAGGGTATAGCGGAAGAGACAAGTGAAAAAAAATGTTTTTGGTTATATCGATTTATTGGACAACAACAAGTAGGCATTTCTATTGATATCTATAGTAATGCATTAGAGAAATTGATAAAGAACAAGCAAGAAAATAGTTATACGATTGGATTTATTGCATTATTGTTTGTCACACATGAACGGTACTGTAGCGAACCTCCTCTTTCTGTTCTTCTTGAAGAGATAGGTCAATGCATTTCTGAAGATAGTGCATTCTGCCAGCCCATAAAAAACTTTCTATTTGATCTCTACAAAAAAGGCCATCGATTCAATTCGGCTGAAGGTCTCCTTCTTATTGATTATATTAATGAGCAGAGAAAAAAGGAGGCCTCTCATTTTCAAGACGCGCTAAAGATCTTGTCTAACGACTTACAAGCAGATCAACGTGCCACTTTGATAAAATTATACGAAGAAGCTCAGCCAGGTGGCGAAGCGTTTGTTGTGGGTAATAATTTTAAGAGAACGGAAGAAATTAATCAGGCATTGTCTCAGCTAGGAGAATCCTCTCTAGCCTATTGTTTGAGAGAAAAAGTAAAAGCACTTCAAGATTTTTCTTCTATTTCTGTCGAACAAGTTGTGCAATTAATTCCCCTAATGAATAGAGTGATGGCACAGCCCTTTGTTCAAAAGCAGGCTCAAGAATTCATTGCTTTATTTGAGCCGGTTAGTTTCAAAACCTGTTCCGATCTACAGCATTTGTTCTCGGTGCTTGAGCAGATGGCGGGACGATCATATTTATCTATTTTAAAAGCATTTTTTTCAGATAAAGAGAGTGTTGAAAACCCAGAAAATTATCATGCGTTACTCGAAATAATACGTGATGCACATGCAGCAGTTTTGCCGACGCTCTATATTGAAAAAATCGTTAGGATAAGTACTGCGTGCCCTTCTACTAACCTCGAGGAGGTACTGACTTGGGTAAAAACGATTTATAAAATAGATCAAAGCGATGCCTTACTGCACTGGATTATGACAGAGAAGATTTTATCCTTAGAGATGGCAGTGCAGATGATGCAATATACAAAAGCTTGTGTACGCCATCGTGAGACAATTAAAAAAATATTCATAAAATTACACGCTCATCCTCCAGAGTTGGAGAATTTTTTACAAGCTATAGGCAAGTGTTCTTCCCTTAATCAAGAGAAAATATTAGAAATTATTGCATGTAGTGAAGCGGTTTCTGCTAAAAAATCAAGTGATGATAGGATTGATTACCAGACGTTTATTTGGAAAATGAGGGAATTTAAGGACAGGGAATTGCACGAGCTTCATCAATTTTTTGATGATCATAGAGTGGCAATACCTTGTCTGGCGCGGGCGCTGGAATCGCGGCATGGTCAAACTATGGCGTCTTTTTTAGACCAGCTCGAAAAATCACCTTTTGGTGAACGTGATAATGCCCAGCATTTTGATATTAGCCAAGTGGAACGCGTGGTAAATGGTTTATATGATATGCGTCGAAAAGAGGTCTATCCGTATGCATATCGTAAGCAAGTCATGGAAGCATTTTTATTTGTTAATGAGGTAGGCTACCGCTTAAAAATTTATAATGGCAAATCTGTTGTGGAGCTGTCTAATTCCGAGATTAAAGCATTATTTCAAGAGATGCGGAGTAATAAACTTCGTTCTTCTTTTAGTTATTTAACACAATTTCAGCGTCGTCTCTGTGCATTAAGTTTGATACGGGAAGCTATGTATCGCATCACCTCAGAATTTCCTTATTCTACGCAAATCATTGCGGTGATTGACTGCATGATGCATGAATGTAGTGTGCTCTCCGAGATTAAAACTGGGCAAGGTAAAAGTTTAATAGATGCTATGAAAACAGCGTTATTGTGGTTGGATGGAGTTGCTTATAATAGTACCGCAGCGACTGTGGATGCAAAACGCGATCTGGAAATGTATAGCCCATTTTTTTCTCTCTTGGGGATTGACCCTGCGAAAATGCCCATTACTTCTCAGTCGCGTTTTGAAGATTGTAAAGCCGATGGGGCAAACTACGGTACGATGTCACAGTTTGCATTATTTCATATGCGATCAAAAGCCGATGGTCGCGAAATGGGCCAGCGAGAGGAAAAGAAAGAAGAACATGAGGGTTATAATCCTGTTGTTTCCTTAGTGATGAATGAATCTGATTATACGACCCTAGAGGATACAGTGATTTACCGTTTAGCCATGTCCAATGCAGAAGGAGTGGGCGTTGGTAATGAATGGATATATGCAGAGATTAATGCATTTGTGCTTCAGTGCCCTGAATTTAAAGTAAATAACACGAGTAAAACATACGATATTCTTAAGCTTAAACAATTTTTGAAAAATGCTGCCCGTCGTCATCAAAAATCACCTCGTATTGTAGAGAAATTTTCAGATGAAAGATTGCTTAAGTGGATTGAGTCTGCGATTTTGGTGAACTATAGCTTACGTGAAAATGTTGATTATGTGGTATACCCTCCAAGAGAGGAACCTCCTGAAGAAAAACAAGTGGGTGGTGTGGTAAGGCTGATACGCTCCGCTAAAATTTTAGCGAAAGATGGTAAAGTGACCGAGACTCAATACGGCAATGGTATGCATCAATTGTTGCATGCCAAATTAAATACAGATGGTGGTAAAGATGAATTTGCTATTGAGCAAGAAAATAAGACGATTATTTCTATCAACCATGTAGTCATGATTCGTTATTTTTTAGCACGAGGACGGATTTGGGGCTCATCAGCAACGCTGGGGGATGAGTCAGAAATAGAGCGGCAGTGTTTAAAATATGGTTTTGCATGTACAAGAATAGAGCCACATCAACCGAAAAATGTGCGAATATTTGATTCAATCATCCTTCCTGATGAGTTTCAGCATTTTCAAGCTATTTTGAAGGTGATTGAAAGAGCACAGAAGGAAAAACCTGCTGCCCCAGTTTTAGTATTTTTAAAAGATATTGATACAGCGAAGCGGTTTTTTAAGGAATTAGCCAGAGAAAAAAATAAGCAATTGTATACGGGTGTCAAGTCTTCTGGGAAATCTGAAGAAGAGGTAGTATGGCAAGCGGCACAACCCGGCACTGTGACTGTAACCACTGCTGCATTGGGACGAAACACCGATATTTTATATGATAAAAAAAGAGACGGCTTGATCGTTATTAACGGCTTTACTGATACTCCCCGGAAAAGTGCTCAACGCGACGGTAGAACGGATCGTCAAGGTTCAGGGGGTGAAGTCCATCATATTTTTAATGAAAAAGATTTGAATGGAAGAACACTTGAGCAAGTGGCGCAACAATTAAAGCAAGAGGCTGATCGTAAAAGTCAGTTTAATGATGAATTATATGGTGTAATTGGAGTTTTTTTAGAATGCGCCAGTACGCAGTCTGGAAGATTTTTCAGAGAACAGTGGGCAGATTTTAGTGCGAGGCTAGAATTGCGTTATCGAGCGTCAAGATTAGCGGGTGAGTATCGCTTAGAAAATTTTGTTCAAGAAGCAGTGCGAGATTTTAATGGGATGTTTGCAAAACAAGAGGTAGTAGTAACGGAAAAACAAGTTTTAGACGTGGTTTTACGTACCTATCCTCAAGTCGAACCTGCGGTGGCTGTTGAAGATAAACGAAAGGTTAAAATGGAGGATTGCGTGCCCTCCCATATCATTATGCAAGCCCTTTTCCCCTCATTCTTAAAAGCAGAAGATGAGCGTCTTAAAACTGAAGCCGGTAATGATTATCAGAAAAAAGCGCTGTCTGATTTGAAGCAATCGTTAACGCATGCATTGGGAAATTATTCAGAAAATGAATGGTGGGTGAATGACAATAGAAAAGAAGCAGCTCAAAAATTAATTCGAGAAATAAACCAAGCCCACAATAGTACTGCTATTATGGAGCTGCTTCAAACTGAACAGCTTGCTATGATGAAAACAGATATTGCAGAGAATAAAATTTGCTGGCGGAAGATAAAATCTTTGCATGGAAAGGGTTATAGCCGTTTTCAGCGCGTGGTGAATGAGGGTCTACAGCAAGCCTCAAATACTGCGCAAATATGCAAGTTATTATTCGGTCAATTACAGGCCCTAGAAGTTTCCGATAAATATAATAGCGCCGTGATTACTGAAAGTATAAATGTTATGAATAAGGTAGAACGTGAGGTCCTTTTTAAAAAACAAGAAAATGAAAGCAGGATTCAAGAAGCAGTTGAGGGAAAGATCAAGGAATATCGCGCGAGCGTTTTAGGGTCTTTAAGTACATGGCGGGCTTAAATAAGGTTAGAGGTACGCTCTAATTTAATAAAACTATAAGCATAGCCGTTTTCTTTTTCTTTTGAATGATCAATACGTTCTATTTCTTGCCATTCTTTTTGATTAAGCTTTGGGAAAAAGGTATCACCTTCAAACGGTTGATGAATGAGAGTCATATATAATCGCTGTGTCATAGGTAACATTTCTTGAAAAAGTAATGCCCCACCAATAATAAAAATTTCATCGCTTTCGGAAGCGGTTTCTAATGCTTCTTTTATAGAGTGAGCTAGCAGGCATCCCGATGCATGATAATCTTTTTCTCGTGTGATCACTATATTACACCGACCAGGCAAAGGTTTTCCTATAGATTCATAAGTCTTGCGGCCCATTAAAATAGGTTTTCCCATCGTGATAGTTTTGAAATGTTTTAAGTCTGCAGGTAAATGCCAAGGTAATTGGTTATTTTTACCAATGACATAATTTTCAGCCATAGCGACAATAGCAGAAATAAACATTATAAATCTCGTCGTCTGTCAGGAAGAGGAAATCCGCAGAGCGGGTGGGTATAATTTTTTCCAAGTGCCATCACTTTAATGAGTTCCCCCATTTGAGAAGGAAGGAGAAGTTTTTTAATGGCTTGAGCTTGACGCATATGTGCTACACCTGCAGATTCTATTGTCTGCGCTAATTCTAATAAACCACAGTTTAGTAAAAAATGCGCTTGAACGGAATAGCCTAAAAGTATACAGCCGACGGCGTAAGCACTTTCGACCAGGGTCGTGAACTCTACATGAGCAGTAATATCTTGAAATCCTATTAATTTAAAAGGGTCCTCATGACGCCGATGTTGATGATAACATATTAGCGTGCCTTTCTTTCTTTCTGCATGGTAATACTCGCGCCTGCTATACCCATAATCAAATAATAAGATGATGCCTTTATTTAAAATGGATGCAATCGATTGAATCCACGTGGGCAATAAGAGATTGATTTCTGATTCATAGTCATCAGCTAAAGCATAATCTTGTAAAAGCATTGTACCTCGTTGTAAGAGAGCAGGAGCAGTGGGAGCGGTGAGCAACCAATTGAAATGATCTTTGTCCCATATAACACAGCGCTCTTGAATGGCATGGTTCTTTATTTTAAAGCAATGTACAGGCAGGGCATCCATAACTTCATTCGCAATAATGATCCCGTTTATTGCCGTTTCTGGCAATGAATCTAGCCAAATGATGCGATCTAATAAATGCAAACAATGGGAGCCCAATAATTCTTCTTGTCGTGCCCGTAATTCGGCACTCACTTCCAGAATGAAATAATACTCTGGTAAGCTATTTAACGCTTCTAATTCAAGTAATATATCTTTGGCAAAAACGCCTGTGCCTGCGCCTATTTCTAATATATCTCCTTTTTTTAATACGCTTAAAATTTGCTTACATTGCCGCGCAACACAATGTGAAAATAAAGGAGAAATCTCGGGGGCAGTGACAAAGTCACCTTCTTTACCTATTTTACGCTGGCCTGCTGAATAATACCCTAGCCCCGGGGCATAAAGTGCCAGTTCCATGAAGCGAGCAAAAGAGATCGAACCACCCGCTTGCGTTATTTCATTACGAATAGCTTCTGAAAGTATATCGCTGTGTGCTTGGGCTGTGGGGTCAGGAATAGATAATTTCATGCGAGCCATTATATAGTATTATAAATATTGCACCATACACAGGATACTCCTATGCAAAAAAAGCACGATAAGAAAATAAAGGTGGCTCTCATTACAGGCGCAGCACGGCGTATAGGCGCAGCCATCGCAGAGAATTTGCATGCGGCTGGAATCAATGTCGTAGTGCATTGCCATACTTCTCAAAAAGAAGCTAAGAAGCTTTGCGCCTTTCTTAATAAGCAACGGGAGAATTCTGCTGCTGTACTCAAGGCAGATTTGTCTATACTTACCAACTTGAGTGTGCTGGTGCAAAGAGCTGTAGAAATATGGGGCGGCTTGGACATATTAGTGAATAATGCTTCGGTATTTCCTCAAACCGCAATAGGAAAAGTATCAAGCGCGCAGTGGGATGCTATATTGGATACCAATCTTAAAGCACCTTTTTTTCTTGCACAGGCTGCTTTTCCCTATTTAAAAAAGCGGCAAGGGTCAATAGTCAATATTGTGGATATTCATGGCAATCGCCCTATGCGCGATTATCCTGTTTATTGTATTTCTAAGGCAGGGTTGCAGATGTTAACTAAAGCATTAGCCCGAGAATTAGCGCCTGCTGTGCGTGTTAATTCCGTGTCTCCTGGTGAAATTCTTTGGCCAGAAGGAGAAAATAGCTTATCCATAGAGATTAAACAAAAAATCTTAGATCGTATTGCATTAAAGCGGCATGGTGAACCGACTGAAATAGCTAAGGCCGTACTATTTTTAGTTCGTGACGGAGATTATATTACCGGCCATGATCTAGTAGTGGATGGCGGACGTTTATTGTTTGGGTGAGTGGTAGCAACCCGATATGGGCTATGGAACTATATTTTCGCGTAGTTATTCTTTATCTTTGTAGACAAAAAGAGTATTTTTAGAAGAAATTTGAATAGAGTACATACTAATGAATTTCTTGCGCACCACCTTCAGGAGCAGCTATAAAGACAAGCCTTATCCCAATTATTGGGATTTAGTCGCCTTGTTATGGGCATTAGGTGTGATTGTTTTATTGGCATGGGTTGCAAGACAAATGGCGGTACCGTATGAATTGGGACAGGCCATTCCCATTTCATTAGATCTGCATCATTTGCCGGGATATGCATTACGTACTGTTTTACGTATGTTAATTGCCCTCTTTTTTTCTTTATTATTCACTTTTACATTTGCGACGTGGGCAGCAAAAAGTCCTCGTGCTGAGCGTATTATTATCCCTTTTATTGATATTTTGCAGTCAGTGCCTATTTTAGGTTTTTTATCTATTACCGTTGTTGGATTTATCAAATTATTTCCGGGGAGTTTACTAGGGCCTGAATGCGCAGCTATTTTTGCTATTTTTACTTCGCAAGCATGGAACATGGCGCTCGGGTTTTATCAAACAGTACGCTCTGTTCCCGTAGAATTAAATGAAGCATGCAATATATTTCATTTATCGGCGTGGCAAAGGTTCTGGCGTATTGATGTGCCTTTTTCATTACCGGGCTTGCTTTGGAATACCATGATGTCTATGTCAGCGGGGTGGTTTTTTGTTGTCGCTTCTGAAGCGATTTCAGTTTCGAATCAGCATATTTTACTACCTGGTATAGGCTCCTACATTACTGTGGCCATTGCATCGGCAAATATGCATGCAATTTTTTATGCTATTTTCACTATGTTTATGGTTATTTTGATTTACGACCAGTTTTTATTTCGTCCTTTAGTAGCTTGGGCAGAAAAATTCAAGACTGAGCAAGTGGCGGAAGATACGAAAGAAGCCCACTCATGGGTGATTAACATATTGCATCGCACCCGTTTTTTACGTTATTTTGGCACGCAATTAACTTATTTATTTGATTTATTTGTAAATATTTCTTTTCTAAGATCTAAACCAGTTTATTCACCTCGCTTGCCCGTATCAAGATATATGCTCTACATCAGCTGGGTGTGGAATAGCATCTTATTTTTTGTCATAGGCGGTGCACTCGTTTTTTTGTATCACATGATGATCCGTAGTACTCCTTTTCCCACGATCTTAAGTATTTTCTTTTTGGGATTAATTACAGCATTGCGTGTCTTTGCTTTAGTTATTGTTTGTACGGTTATCTGGGTGCCTATAGGCGTTTGGGTAGGACTACGTTCGAATGTCGCGCATATTATACAACCTATTGCACAATTTCTTGCAGCCTTTCCGGCTAATTTACTTTATCCTTTAGTCTTTATTTTAATTGTTACTTACCATCTTAATATTAATATTTGGGTGATGCCGCTTATGCTATTGGGCGCGCAATGGTACCTTTTGTTTAATGTGGTGGCGGGCGCCTCAGTGATACCTAAAGATCTTTTACAAGTGGCAGATAATTTAGGCTTGGGTTTTTGGTTGCGTTGGCGTCGTTTAATTTTACCGGGTATTTTTCCTTATTATATTACAGGTGCCATCACCGCAGTAGGAGGCGCTTGGAATGCTAGCATTGTGGCGGAAGTAGTTACCTGGGGCAACCATAAACTTGTTGCTACAGGTTTGGGAGCGTATATTAAAGAGCAAACATTGAAAGGAGATTTTTTACATATTGCTCTCGGCATTGGGATGATGTGTTTGCTTGTGTTAATCTTTAATCGCTTAGTGTGGCGGCCATTATATATGTTTTCGAGAGAGAGATTTGCACTAAATTGAGGAGAGTTATGCAAGATTTAATTCAATCTACTAAGACGACTTCTCCACTTATTGAAGTTGTGAATGTCCATAAAAGTTTTAAAAAAGGCGATCGTCAAGAATTATTGGTATTAGAAGATATTAATTTTCGCATGTATGAGGGAGAAATCGTTGCTATTTTAGGTAAATCTGGTTCTGGGAAATCTACTTTATTGCGTATTATTGCCGGTTTAGTCGCGCCTAGCGCAGGAACCGCTTTTTATCGTGGTCAACCTGTATTTGGGCCGGTGCGGGGTATTTCGATGGTATTTCAAACCTTTGCTTTACTGCCGTGGTTATCGGTATTGCAAAATGTAGAGCTTGGCCTGGAAGCGCTAGGCGTTGATCGTCATGAACGTCGTGAGCGTGCGTTAAAAGCGATTGATACGATAGGATTAGATGGCTTCGAAACGGCTTTTCCTAAAGAACTATCGGGTGGTATGCGACAACGTGTGGGCTTTGCGCGCGCACTTGTGGTAAACCCCGATATTTTGCTTATGGATGAACCCTTTTCTGCCTTAGATGTCTTAACTGCAGATAACTTAAAGAGCGATTTATTAGATTTATGGCAAACACAGAAAACGGGGTTGCATGGCATTTTATTTGTTACACATAATATTGAAGAAGCAGCTTTATTAGCCGATAGAATCATTGTATTTAATAGTAATCCAGGTTCTCTTCGGGGCGAATTGAAAGTGACCTTACCCCATCCGCGTAATGAGGCCGATCCCCGTTTTCGTAACCAAATTGATCGCGTTTATACCTTGATGACGACGCAACCCCTAGCAGAATCCGGGGACACAGAAGGCCATCAAGTGATTGATTTGGGTTATCGTTTACCTGAAGCAAATGTGGCAGAAATCACAGGGCTATTAGAAACGCTTAATGTGCCTGAAAATCAGGGTAAAATGGATTTACCAGATGTAGCTGATACATTGATGTTGGACATCGATGAATTATTTCCCTTGACTGAATTATTAGAAATTCTCCATTTTGCTAAAGTATCTAAAGGCGATATTACCATTACTGAAGCGGGCAAAGCGTTTGTAGAGGCAACAATTTTAGATAGGAAAAAAATATTTTCCCAGCATTTGAAAAAATATGTACCGCTGGCACGTTATATTTATGATCAGCTTACTCGTCATCCGCGGCATCGTGCCTTAGAAGAGAATTTTCTATCTTTACTAGAAGACTACTTAACGGAAAAAGAAGCTTCCCGTATTTTAAGTACCGTCATTGAGTGGGGGCGATATGCCGAGTTGTTTGCTTATGATTATAATGCAGGTGTATTAAGTTTAGAGAATCCAAACTAATGTTATTATCCAGATTATTATTTGTTTTTCTTTCTGTTATTGTGATGACGTGTTCTGCGAGCCCAATTTGGTTTAAGCCAAATAAGTGGCAAGGTAGCCAACAATTATTGCTGGTGTTATCTCCTGCATGGTATTCAGTGCAAGGAACATTGCAGCGTTACGAACGTTGCGCTTCTAACCACGCCTGGTGCTTAGTGGATAAGGAGCCCATTCCGGTGGTAGTTGGAAAAAAGGGAATGGGATGGGGAGTAGAGTGGGTGCAGCAACATGGTATGCCGTTGCTAGAACCGATAAAAAAAGAAGGAGATGGAAGATCCCCTGCAGGTGTTTATTCTCTGGGTTCAGCATTCGGTTTTTCAGCAGTCCCCCGTTCAATTATTCCCTCTATAAAATGGCCCTATCTCGCTTTGAAAACGACGAGTATTTGCGTGGATGACCAAGTTTCTTCCTATTATAATCAGCTGATTGATACTCGAACTGTGGCGCACTGGAAGGGAAAAATAAACGGAGAAGGTATGAGGGCGATTATCCCTCAATATACATGGGGTGTGGTAGTTAACTATAATAAAGATAATTTGAAAGGAGCAGGTTCATGTATTTTTATGCATATTTGGACAAATGCATATCATGGCACGGCAGGGTGCGTGGCTATGGAACAAGATAAAATAATGCATGTGTTAGGCTGGCTTGATCCCACTAAAAAACCCGTGATTGCATTATTCCCCTACCGTGTTTATAAGACTATTCAAAAAGAATGGGACTTGCCTTTAGTTTAAATAAATAGCTATGAGAGAGGGCCAATGAAAACAAAATTAATTTATTTTCTAACAGTAGCATTCCTTAGCATTTTATATTTATATGGGAGTCAAAGTATGGCAAATTTACCCTCGGGATTTGTGTATTTAGAAGATGTTGATCCCACCATTATTCAAGACATGAAATATCATACGCATGATAATTTGATTGGCCGGCCTATTAAAGGATATGAGTCAGCAAAGTGCATTTTAACGAAAGAAGCGGCACTTGCCTTATCTCATTTACAAAAGACATTATTACCTCAACATTTAAGCTTGAAAGTATATGATTGCTATCGTCCTCAAATAGCTGTGGATGATTTTATTGCTTGGAGCCAGGATGTAAGCGATCAAAAAATGAAAAAAAATTACTACCCTCGTGTAAATAAAGCAGATTTTTTTAAGTTAGGATATATAGCAGAAAAATCTGCCCATACTCGTGGTAGTACAGCCGATTTAACGTTAGTCTATTTGCAAGCCAACAATAAAAAGGACGCTGTTGATATGGCCATGGCGACGCATTTCGATTTTATGGATGAGCTTTCTCATACTTTAAATCCTCAGGTGGAGGGTAAAGAGCGAGAAAATCGTTTATTTTTGATGAATAAAATGCGGGCGGCGGGTTTTTTACCTTACGATAAAGAATGGTGGCATTTTACTTTGGAAAATGAACCTTATCCTAATACCTATTTTAATTTTCCCGTGGTTTAGGAGCTGTTGACAATTTTCCTATGCCAGCTGTAACGCTTTGATTTTCTGTTTTCCGAGAATTTTTCTGCCAGAAAGCGCAGGAGCATTGTTAAATCCATTATTTGCGGCAACCCTTCGCGAGTGGGTAGAATGATCACGAAGGGTAAATTTTATCGCAGCGCCAAGAATTAGTTTAAATTTTCTAAACTACTTTTTAACATCCAGGCTGCTTTTTGATGTACTTTTTGACGTTGTATGAGCAAATCTGCTGTGCCTTCGTCATGCGTTTTTTGGGCTTTTACTATTACCATTGCAGCATGATCTGCCATGATTTCGTGGTCTTTGAATAATTCTTCAAGCATTTTTTTAGCACTGAGCTCAGAGGTGGCTTCTTGAAGAGAAGTTAAATTAGCAAATTGGGAAAAAGAGGCGGGCGTGTAACATCCTAAGCTGCGAACACGTTCAGCAATTTCATCGATGGCTACTGCTAATTCTTGATATTGTTCTTCAAACATTTTGTGTAAAGAATGAAAATAAGGACTTTTGACATTCCAGTGAAAATTTTGTGTTTTTAAGTACAAGGTGTAAGTATCTGCTAGAAAATGAATAAGTTCTTCAGCCATTTTTTGTGAGTCTGAAGTCTTTGTTGTAGTAACATATTGCATAGGGGCTTCTCCTTTGATAAAAAATAATTCATTTTTTTCAATATCAAACGACTAACCTCTCATGATTCTATCTTATTTTGCAAGCAGCGAAAACTGGATTATTCTCCAAGAAAAATGTTCCATAGATTTTTAAGCTAGGTCTGTTTTCAATAAAAAGCAGAGATACAGGTTCATCAAGAAAAAGACTAGGGGGGCTTGTGGGAGGTATTAGCTGGCTTAGTTGACTCTGCTAATTCTTCTAATCGATGGCTTTTTAAGATTCTATAGGACGATGCTTCCACCTCGAACAGCTTATTAATCTTAGCAGCCAGACCCCGAGCGGGAGTTTTAAGCCACGTTGCCAGCATACGAGGTTTATCGTTTACTACTTTCCTTAATAGGTGGGTATCAGCGGCTGTTTTTCGGTACTGTCTTTGGATAATCCGATTAGTGATCGCCTTTCTAAGATCACTATTTTGTAATATCTTTATCCAAGGAGGATCTTTTTCCACGACAGGCATGTCTAGCATGTTGTTGATTATTTTATCTAATAAGTTTAAGTTTTTCGCATCGTTTTCGTCGCATGCAAGGGAGAGGTCGTCATTTTGTTTTATCCATGCTTTGGCTGCCTCAACACATTCCAGCTTTACTATAGCAGCTTTTAATATCTCACTTACCTCTTCTTTATTGATAGAGCGAGGCTGGGTTGTAGGAGTGTAAGAATTAAAGCTATTACGAACATTGTTTTTTCTTGTTTTCAGGGTAGACCCTTCCGGAGAAAAGTTTACTTTTTTAGGTGGGGCCTCATCTACAGGGACCCCTGGGAATACGTTAGTTTTCTGGGGACGACTAAGATGCCTTTTTTGCAAGGCTTGAATCTGTTCGAGGCTCAGAGGAATAATCATTTTTTCAATATCTTTCTCAAAAGTTTTTTTAATTGCTGCGAGATCCCTGTTTCTCTCTGGAGTATTGTTATCGTACTCCCTGCATACGAAATTGCACTCTTTGTAATAGCGAAGTATTCGGTTGTTTAGGACATCTGCGGCTTTGTTGGCGCTTTTTACTTTTTTTCTCATTTCAAGCGCTGCCTCATTACTCTCTTGTTTCTCTTCAACTCTCTGATTCTTAGTCATAAAAATACCCTCGCTTGCAATTTACCTATCTTAAGTATAGCGCTTAAAATATTATGTTAAAGAAATTCTAAGGGGTTGAATATTCTAGGCAAAGGAAGAAACTCTTGGAAAAATGTTTTTAACCCCCTTTCATCGAATCAAAGAAGTCTTCATTAGTTTTGGTTGCTTTCAAGCGATCAAGTAAGAATTCAATCGCGGCGAGATCATCCATAGGATGCAAAAGTTTGCGAAGTATCCACATTTTTTGCATTTTATGTTGATTGACGAGTAATTCTTCACGACGTGTGCCCGAACGATTAATATTGATGGCGGGGAAAATACGTTTTTCAGCAATACGGCGATCCAAGTGGACTTCCATGTTGCCCGTGCTTTTAAATTCTTCATAAATCACATCATCCATCTTTGACCCGGTTTCAACTAATGCAGTAGCAATAATGGTTAAGCTACCACCTTCTTCAATATTACGAGCAGCACCGAAGAAACGTTTTGGACGTTGTAATGCATTCGCATCTACGCCGCCCGTTAATACTTTTCCAGAGGCAGGTAAAACCGTGTTATAAGCCCGTGCTAAGCGTGTAATAGAATCAAGTAAGATAATGACATCCCGTTTATGTTCCACCAAACGTTTAGCTTTTTCGATAACCATTTCAGCTACTTGGACATGTCGGCTAGCAGGTTCGTCGAAGGTGCTCGCAATGACTTCGCCTCGTACAGAACGCGCCATTTCAGTAACTTCCTCAGGACGTTCATCAATGAGTAACACCATCAGATGGCAATCGGGGTGGTTCTGTGCAATGGAATGCGCAATATTTTGTAGCATCATTGTCTTGCCAGCTTTAGGCGGTGAGACAATTAAGCCGCGCTGGCCTTTGCCAATAGGAGAGACGAGATCAATGATGCGAGCAGTAATATCCTCGGTACTCCCATTTCCACATTCCATTTCTAAGATGTCATTGGCAAATAGGGGGGTCAGGTTCTCGAATAATACTTTTGTTTTTGCATTTTCGGGGGCATCGAAATTAATATGATCTACTTTGAGCAAAGCAAAATAACGCTCTCCTTCTTTAGGAGGACGAATTTTACCTGAAATTGTGTCGCCTGTACGTAAGTTGAAGCGCCTAATTTGGCTGGGCGAAACATAAATATCATCAGGGCCTGCTAAATAAGAACTCTCCGAAGAGCGTAGGAAACCAAAGCCGTCTTGAAGAATTTCAAGCACACCATCTCCATAAATATCTTTGCCACGTTTTGCATGGGCTTTTAAAATGGCAAAGATGATGTCTTGTTTGCGTGAACGGGCCATGTTTTCAAGGCCGTATTCGTCTGAAAGTTGGATCAACTCGGCTGCGGGTTTTTTCTTAAGTTCTGTTAGATTCATAGCGTTCCTATATTTTAGAGTTAAAACTGAAATCCTTCGTTTATGCCGGCTATTTGGAATTAAAAAAATAGATTGAACGACACTTTAGAAGGGAATGATCTCTTTTACAATGTGGGTTATTCGATAGGCTCTTAAACGAGGTTATCTTCTATGTGAAGATAAACTAACATTAAATTTATTAAATATCCAGTTTTTTGTAAATGCTTACACCTTAAATTATTGCAACTGATTCTTTGAGGGAGTTTACCCTGGGCAGGAAGAGCCGAGGACCCGCTCTTCTGCGCAAAACCGTGCTTCCGGATGACAGGGACAGAGCATCCTCCCTTCTTCAGGTCTTTACTCAATATGAGTATCAATAAAGCTGATTAATTCAGCCTTAGAAAGAAGACCCACTTGGGTAGCTTGTACCTGGCCTCCTTTGAATAAAATTAAGGTGGGGATACCCCGCACCCCTAATTTAGGAGGGGTAGCAGGATTACTGTCCACATCGAGTTTAACGATTTTTAACTTTCCTGAGTAGGTGGCAGCAATGTCATCCAGCAATGGAGCAATGGCTTTGCAAGGCCCGCACCACTGTGCCCAGAAATCTACAAGGACCGGGAGCGTTGATTCAGTGACTTCACTTTCGAAGGTGCTATCAGTAATCGCAGCGATTCTGCTCATAAGTTTGCCTCTTAAAGAATGATATTAAGTGCCATTTCAATAGAAATCTCGTTGCTTTGCAAGCTATTCCGTCTTATTTAGAAATAATGAGGGGGTATGGCCTGATTTCCCCATGGCGTAATGGGTAAACTTTCTTTTTAGCGGAATACATTGATCAAAACCCACTAACCCCATAGGACGGGCTATATTCAAGGGAAATACTTTTTTCGAAAAAAGTTCAGTTAGGCTATGTGATAAAGATTGGCTAAATTTATGTTGCAGAGAGTGAACAGGTAAATTTTCCAAACATCTCTTTAGCGAAGTTTGCGTGGAAAAATAGTCTAAGAGTGTAGCCACTTCATAGAGTGCTAAATTTAATCCTTGTGCAGCAATAGGATGCAATGTACGAGCGGCGTTGCCTATTAGCAATACATTTTGTTTTTTTTGCTGGTGTGCTTGTTGCATTTGTAATGGATAGACAGTACGTTTCCCCGTTTTTTGCATACGTCCAAGTCTATAGCCAAATTGTTGTTGGAGCTGATGCAAAAATTCCTCATTATTTAATTGCATTAAATCCGTAATGTAATCCCGAGGTGCTGTCCAGATGGTTGCAGCGTGCATGCCTATTAAGGGCAGCATGGCAATAGCACCTTTTTCTTGGAAGCGTTCATACGCAATATAATGATGAGGACGTGCCAATTCAGTCACTGTGACAAGTGCACTTTGTTGGTAATCAATGGTGTGCGTCGGCATTTCTATTAATTCCCGCACTGTAGAACGATGCCCATCAGCCCCTATGAGAATATCTGCAGTGTGTTCTTGCTTACCCTGGGCGGTATCAATAGAGATAGCGACGGTATCGGGATTTTGCATAATTGTGTTTAGAGTAGCAGGACGGATGAGGGTAATATTTTTAGAATTCTTCAAAGTAGTGAATAGCGCAGCATTGATAGAGGATGCAGGAATGACATGGCCTAGTGTAGTAAGCCCCAGTTCATGAGCAGTTATGCGTGCGATACCAAAATGCCCTCGATGGGAGACATGAATTTGTTGAATGGGTGCTGCGTAAGGGATAAGAAGAGGCCAAATGCCTAGATTCTTTAAAAAACAACAACTCCCTTCATTAAGGGCAATTAGGCGTGCATCTTCTTTTTTTTCTTCTGCTGCATCCACTAATGCTACTCGCCATGATTTTTTACTTAGTGTAAGAGCGCATGCCAGTGTGGCTCCAACCATGCCACCGCCAATAATGATGATATCGAATTTCATGACTGTCTCATAAGAGCTTCAATTTCTTTAATCATTTTAGGGACATTCTGACTTAATACTTCATACCCTGTAGAGGTCACGAGGACATCGTCCTCAATTCGTATGCCAATATTGTGCCATCGTTTTGGCACCCCCGCTGTTCCTGCGGGAATATAGATACCAGGTTCGACCGTTAAAACCATACCTGGCTGCATTCGACGCCATTTCCCATCCAATTTATATTGGCCCACATCATGCACATCAAGCCCCAACCAATGACCAGCACCATGCATATAAAATTTAGAGTAAGCTTTTTTTGCAATCAACTCATCTAGGGGACCTTTTAATAATTTGAGATCGATTAATCCTTGCGTGATTATTTTTACAATGGTATTTTGCGGCGCGCACCATTCGGCGTCCGGACGGATAGATTGAATACCAGCTAATTGGGCCGCGAGTACAATTTCATAAATTGCGCATTGCTCAGCCGTAAAACAACCATTAGCTGGAAATGTTCGAGTTACATCGGAAGCATAATATTGGTATTCACAACCTGCATCTATCAAAACAATGTTTTTATCAGCAATAATTTGATTGTTGGCCACGTAGTGCAAAGTACAACTATTGATTCCACTGCCTACAATGGATGAATAAGCGGGATATCGTGCGCCTTGTTTCTGAAATTGATAAATGATTTCGGCTTCGAGTTGATATTCTTTCATTCCCGGTCGACAAACAGTCATGGCTTGAATATGTGCTTGTGCTGTAATCTCAGCTGCTTTACGCATTAAGGCTATTTCAGCAGGGCTTTTAATCAGACGCATTTCATGTACAGTCTGTGTGAGATTTAAAAATGTAAGCGAGGGTTTGTCATTTTTGCCTCGTATTTTATTACAGGCATCAAGTAAGATATCATCAAAAGCGCGATTAGCGCCTAAAGTATAATGAATTTCTTTGCGTCCCGTTAAAAATTCCGGTAATTTTTTAGTTAATTGTTCAATAGGATAAGCTTCATCCGCGCCAAATTCTGTGCATGCGCCTTGTTGTCCAGCGCGTTGCCCGCTCCAGATTTCTTCATTGCGGTTGCGTGCGCGGTTAAATAAGATAAATTCTCCGTTTTCGCGTTTAGGAGCAAGAATGGCCACTGCCTCAGGTTCTTCAAAACCTGTTAAATAATAAAAATCACTTTGTTGACGGTAAGGATAATCAGCATCACCATTGCGTAGCGAGAGAGGCGCAGCGGCTAAGATGACGATGCCTGTAGAGCCTATTTGTCGCATAAGTTGTTTGCGACGTTTGCTAAACTCAGTCATTTTTATCATGCCCTCGCTCCTCTTTAATTTTTAGTGTAGTAAGACAGGGTTGGGAGTTTCTTGGGATGTATGGTTAATTTGTAATGTATTAAAAAACATCAATACAGTGAGACGTACATATTCTACTAATTCAAAATATGCTTTTTCATCTTCTTCGTTTGCGGGAATATGGCCAAAATCAATTTGAGCTATTTCAGTTAAATCGCCGAGCGCTTCCCTGATGTCTTGTTCCGGATAATTTTGCAAAGAGGTGGGAGATTGGGCGAGCCCGGTTAAAAATCCTTGACACCACAACCCCAGTGCTTCTGTACGAATATTAATATCGGTATCTTCTTCAGGGAGAATTAAACTAAATTCAAATGAGAACTGGCTTAAGGAAGGGTAACTGGTTTGATAAAGTTGTTTTAGGATTTGACGAGCCTCTTTATTTTTTTTATCAAGCACTAAAAGATGTTCAAATTTAGAATCAAATTTTTCGGGGTTTGAGGTAATGCACAGGTAGCCGCATAATAATCCATGCATTTCGGCTGGCTGTAGCGTGGGCTGAATTTTATTTAAGAAATGGCTGAGTTCTGCATGGCTAGGCAAAGGTAATTGTGGATTCATGGGCAAATTTTCTTTTTCATAAAAATAACATGGTAACAGGAAGTGGGGAGTTTACGATAGAGACTGCGGTTTTGAGATGCATGTGACAAAGAGAGGATCAAGTCTCGTAATGAGCAGATTTTTTTAATTTATCAATAAAATCAATATATTATTTTGTCACGCTGGTACAATAATAGATATGCCGGCCTCATTTTAAAAAAATGTGTCAAAAGCATTCTTAGCCGTTTACAATAAGCGCCTTAACGAAAAACAAGAATGAGTCAGAGGAAATATAGAGCGTTATGTCAAAACAACAGCTAGAACAGCTTGTACAAACTGCGCTGACGTATTTATCTCAAACAGGTCAATTGTCTTGTGATGTGCCCCGCATTCAAATTGAAGCGACTAAAGACAAACAGCATGGTGATTTTGCTTGTAATATTGCATTGATCTTGGCAAAGCCCTTGCAATGCCCACCGCGTGATATTGCTACTAGGTTGGTGAGAGCGTTGCCAGTGTCGCCGTATGTCGACAAAGTAGAGATTGCAGGGCCAGGGTTTATCAATTTTTATTTATCCTCTAAAGCATTGTATGGCGTTATCTCGGATATCTGTGTGGCTGGTGAAAAATATGGGTCTTCTACACGGGGTCAAGGTAAACGAATTTTGATTGAATATGTATCAGCTAATCCAACCGGCCCATTGCATGTAGGGCATGGCCGTCATGCGGCTTACGGTGCTGTTGTTGCTGATTTGCTTGAGACCGTGGGCTATAGCGTGCATCGTGAATACTATGTCAACGATGCAGGACGTCAGATGGACATTTTAGCAGCGAGCACCTGGCTACGTTATTTAGTGTTATGCGGCGAAACTGTAGTGTTTCCGGCGAATGCTTATAAAGGCGAATATGTCATTGATATAGCGCGCCGTTTAAAAGAAGAAAATAATCAGAAATTTTATGTCATTTCAGATAAAGTTTTTCGAGATTTACCCCTGGATGAAGCAGCAGGCGGCGATAAAGAGATCTATATAGATGCTATTATTGCTCGCGCTAAGGAATTATTAGGCGAAATCCATTATCGAGCCATATTTGATAAAGCGTTAACCTCTATTTTGAAAGATATTCATGATGATCTTGCGGAGTTTGGCGTGCATTATCAAACATGGTTTTCCGAGCGACAATTCGTAAAGACCAATGTGGTAGATGAAAATAGGAAAGCTTTAGAAGCTAAAGGCCTGGTATATGAACGGGAGGGGGCACTTTGGTTTCGCTCCACTGATTTTGGTGATGAAAAAGATCGAGTGTTATTGCGTAGCAATGGCCAGTATACCTATTTTGCAAATGATCTTGCTTATCATATTCACAAATTTGAGCGTGGTTTTGATTACGCCATTGATATCTTTGGTGCCGATCATCATGGGTATGTTCCGCGTATGAAAGCAGGTATGCAAGCGCGTGGTATTCCCTCTGAGCAATTAACTTATTTGCTTGTCCAATTTGTTACGCTCTATCGTCATGGCCAGCAAGTCCAAATGTCTACTCGTAGTGGTTCATTTGTTACGTTGCGGGAATTGCGAGAAGAAGTGGGTAATGATGCAGCTCGGTTTTTTTATGTGATGCGTAAATGCGAACAACATGTAGATTTTGATTTGGACCTAGCCAAAGCACAATCTAATGAAAACCCTGTCTATTATATCCAATATGCTCATGCGCGTATTTGCAGCGTATTCCATCAGCTTAGTGAAAAAGCGATGAACTACGAACAAACAGAAGGTTTACAACAGCTTGCCCGCTTGGTAGAGCCGCAGGAATTAAAATTATTAGGCACACTAGGGCAGTATGTTGATAGCATCCATAGCGCTGCAATGCAATATGAACCCCATATTTTGACAAATTATTTACGTGAATTAGCGACTGATTTTCATGGATATTATAATTCCCACCCCTTTTTAGTAGAGGATAGCGCATTGCGTCATGCTCGTTTAACACTCATACTCGCTACTCGCCAGGTGTTGGTAAATGGATTAAAGTTATTAGGTGTTTCCGCACCGGAAAGGATGTAGTATGGCTAGAGATTATGCGAGATATAAAGTCCGTGCTAAGCCAAGCCGCATAGAAAAAGGCTGGCCTACCCGCTTGTTAATCTCTGTGCTAGCAGTTGGCGTGGCAGGCATATTAATTTTTGGGATGTATGCCTATAAGACCCACAGAGGGATCTCTTCTAAGCACACATGGGCTGCTCGACTTGCTCAGATGAAAGTATTCCTAGGGCACAAAAAAACAAGTGCTTTATTATCTACGAAAATATTACCTATATCGGAGACTCACCCCGACTCGGACGTCCGCTTTAATTTTTATAACGAGCTACCTAATATGCAAGTGACATTGTCTGATACTGAAGAAGGTACAGATAAAAAGACAGTAAGCCCTAAGCCAAGCCTGAGCTCCTCATTAGCTCTAAAAGAATTCAAACAAGATAAGAAAAATGCGGGGCATACAAGTCAATATATTTTACAATTGGGTGTCTTCAATAATGAAACGGCTGCAGGCCAGGCGCGAGTATCTTTATTGCTTGCAGGATGTGAGGCAGATATAGTGAAAAGTATAGCTGGAAATCGAGTTATTTATCGCGTACAGAAGGGGCCTTATGCCACGGTAGCTCAAGTAAAAGAAATACAGAAGCAAATACGAAATAAAGGAATCATGAGCTTTGTGGTTGAAACATCATAAAACTTGAAAATATATTAAATGCCCATATACATTGAAGGGGAGGTCAGTTTGGAACAATATCGTGGAACCACCATTTTATCTGTAAGACGTAATAATATTGTAGTGATTGGGGGGGATGGCCAAGTATCCTTGGGTCATACTATTATGAAATCCAACGCTCGGAAAGTGCGGCGTTTATACAATGATAAAGTTATTGCAGGCTTTGCTGGTGGCACAGCAGATGCTTTTACTTTATTTGAACGTTTTGAAGCGAAATTAGAAACGCATCAAGGTAATTTGGTCCGGGCTGCTGTTGAAATGGCCAAGGATTGGCGGACTGATCGGGTATTGCGACGTTTAGAAGCTTTATTGGCAGTGGCAGATGCTAAAGCATCCTTAATTATTACAGGCAATGGTGATGTAATTGAACCCGAGCAAGGCGTGATGGCTATTGGTTCAGGGGGCCCTTTTGCTAAGTCGGCCGCATTAGCCTTGTTGGAAAATACTAAATTAGATGCACGTGCCATTGTGGAAAAATCTTTGTCTATTGCCGCATCGCAATGTGTTTATACCAATCATACTTTTACAATTGAAACCTTAACCAGTAAAGAATAAGAGTGAAGTTTCCCATGTTATCTATGACTCCTAAAGAAATAGTAAATGAACTCGACAAACATATTATTGGTCAAGCGGCCGCAAAGCGTGCTGTTGCCATTGCCCTGCGTAATCGCTGGCGGCGTACACAGTTGCCTAAGCAATTGGCAGATGAAATTATGCCTAAAAATATTTTAATGATTGGCCCCACAGGGGTAGGTAAAACAGAAATCGCAAGGCGTGTAGCAAAATTAGTGGATGCTCCTTTTGTTAAGGTTGAAGCAACTAAATTTACTGAAGTGGGTTATGTAGGGCGAGATGTTGATTCTATTATCCGCGATTTAATAGACATGGAGATTAAAAGGAAGCGAGAAGAAGAGATGAATAAGGTGCGCCAGCAAGCCGAAGAGGCAGCGCATGAACGTATTCTGGATGTACTTATACCCTCAGCACGTGGGAATTTTTCTAGTGAGTCTAAGGCATTGCCTAGAGAAGATTCAGCCGCTCGGCAACTTTTTCGTAAAAAATTACATGATGGTAGCCTGGATGGAAAAGAAATTGAAATTGAAGTGTCCGCCTCATCGGGTGGTTTTGAAATATTGGCACCTCCTGGCATGGAAGACATGACAAATCAACTGCAAAGCATGTTCCAGAACTTATCTAGCGAACGTAGAAAAATGCGTAAAATTAAAATTGCAGATGCTAGAAAAATTCTACGCGATGAAGAAGCAGCTAAATTAATTGATGATGAAGATTTAAAAGCGCGTGCATTGGAAAACGTTGAAAAAAATGGCATTGTGTTTTTAGACGAAGTGGATAAAATTGCACGACGTTCCGAACAGATGGGCGCTGATATTTCTAGAGAAGGGGTGCAGCGCGATTTATTGCCTCTCATAGAAGGTTCAACCGTCTCCACAAAATATGGCATGGTACGTACAGATCATATCCTCTTTATTGCTTCGGGTGCTTTTCATTACTCCAAACCTTCAGACCTCATTCCAGAGCTGCAAGGCCGGTTGCCGATTCGTGTGGAATTAAAAGCATTGAGTACGGATGATTTTGTTCGTATTTTAACGGAACCTACTGCTTCTCTCACAGAGCAGTATGTGGCACTCTTAGGCACGGAAAAGATAAAAATTAAATTTTTAGCTGAAGGTGTGCGGCGTATTGCAGAAGTAGCTTGGGAAGTGAATGAGCGCACTGAAAATATAGGTGCACGTCGTTTACATACTGTATTGGAGCGTTTACTGGAAGAGATTTCTTTTGAAGGACCTGGCTTCACTAATAAAACAATTTCTATTAATACTCAATACGTTAATAAACATTTGCAAGCACTAGTTAAGAATGAAGATTTGAGTCGCTATATTTTATGACTGAAAATATCATTCATCCTATTCCTACGACGATTACTTTGCATAAATTATCGCAAACGCTCGAAGTTGAATTTGACTCTGGAGATCGTTTTATTTTACCGTGTGCTTATTTGCGTGCTTTTTCTACATCCGCAGAAATGCGCCATGGTCTCTCGCCCACAAAAGAAGACCTCATAAAAAAACAAGTCAATATACTTGCTATTGAACCAGTAGGAAATTATGCAATTAAACCTGTTTTTAGCGACGGACATCGCACGGGTATTTATAGCTGGCTTACTTTGTACGAATTAGGAAAAAATTTAGAGAAAAATTGGGGAAAGGTGGAGGAAAAATAAGATGGATCAAGAGGCTCTTAAAAAATCGGCTGCACTCGCTGCACTTGAGTATGTGGAGCAGGGTGCTGTACTTGGTATTGGCAGTGGCTCCACAGTGCATTATTTTATTGATGCTTTAAAAAATGTAAAAGGAAAAGTTGAAGCTGCAGTGGCTAGTTCTGTTGTTTCAGCCGAACGATTAAAAGCGTTATCTATCCCGGTAATTGATTTGAACACCGTGAGCGAATTATCTTTGTATATTGATGGGGCCGATGAAATTAATTCATATAAGCAAATGATTAAAGGCGGCGGGGGTGCTCTCACCCGGGAAAAAATTGTAGCGGCTGTTGCTAAAAAATTTATTTGTATTGCGGATCAAACGAAGCAAGTGGATGTGTTGGGCTCATTTCCTGTGGCGATTGAAGTTATCCCTATGGCGCGCAGTTTTGTTGCGCGAAAATTAGTTAAATTAGGAGGCGATCCCGTTTATAGGCAAGGGTTTGTGACGGACAATGGGAATGTAATTTTAGACGTTTATAATTTAAAAATTCTTAACCCTATAGCACTAGAACAAGAATTAAATAATATTGTGGGTGTTGTTGCGAATGGCATTTTTGCGGGGCGTCCTGCAGATACCTTGTTGCTTGCTACCACCTTGCAAGGCGTTTTATGCTTATAAGCTTTTAAGAGGCTCATTCTTTACTTAATAATAAAATAGATATAAATAACTTTATAAAACAGCATCTTATGTAAAAATTATGTAATATGGAAGTTGAAATTCCATATTACATAGACTATATTCCTCAATTATTACCGCTTAGCATTCACGAGCTCGCATCATTCACAACCAAATCATTGGATGATTATATTTATAATGGTATGTATCCTCTGATTTATCAGGATCACATCAATCCTACAAAATATTATCGCGATTATACCCAAACTTATATTGAACGTGAGGTACGTCAACTTATTAATATTAAGGATCTCAGTTTATTTCAAAAATTTCTCAAAATATGCGCGGGTAGAGTCGGACAATTATTAAATGCTAATAATTTAAATAATGAAATAGGCATTTCTAATCACACTGTAGAAAATTGGTTATCTATTTTAGAAGCTTCTTTTGTTATTTTCCGCCTCCACCCTTATTTTGAAAATCTAGGAAAATGCATCATAAAATCAAGCAAACTCTATTTTGTAGATGTAGGGTTGGCTACTTATTTATTAGATATTTATTCAGAAACACAATTGGCCAGAGACCCTTTAAGAGGAGGATTAGTCGAAAATTTAATAATTACAGAGGCAATAAAAAATATATTCAATAACGGATTTGAACCCAGTTGTTATTTTTATCGAGATAGCAATAATCATGAAATTGATCTATTATTCAAAATTGGAAACCATTTAATTCCTATGGAAATCAAGGTATCCAAAACATTTAATACGCAGTTTCTGAATGGATTACAGTATTTTAAAAAAATAGCGGGAGAACGCTGCACTCATCTAAGTCCGGGTAGTTTTTCAAAAATCGATCAAATACACTGTTTTTTGTTATAATGCGCCTGCTATCTTATTTAATAAACTTCTTTGGGGAAGAAAACCTACCGTTTGATATTAATGCAATAAGCCACAGCAAGAAGACTGCGCTTTACATTGTAAATGACGTTTATTCTAATCACCAGCACGATGCCTTTTTACAACGCGCAGCAGTAGAGATGTAAAGAAGCATGAGGCAAAGTTTTACTTAGACTGCTCGCCTGAAGAGCAAGCTCGAGTAGAGGAGCTGTGCTACCAAAGACAGTAAGGCTCTAAAGCGCCAAAATGTACTTCCCTTCATAGATCGAAGAATACCCCGGGTAAAATTTCAAGACAATGAGCCATTAGCGGATGACAGGATAGAAGGTGTTTATTATATTTATAAAAAGAAACATTATGGGATAGGACTTCCTCATTATGGAATACTATTACCTGAGAAATTTTTCTTTGTTGCTCCACTTCCTTTTGCAGTATCTGAAGATACAGCCAGCAGAGGCTTTTTTAAAAGAATTTTACGAAGAAGAAGTTAAGGAAGAGAAAGATAACGCTGATTTATATCGCAAGAAAATAAGAGATTATTTATATCTGCAAGCCGATTACGATATGCTGGTCAATCTTGAAGAAATAGAGGAGGAATCTCTTAAATCATTCGTACACTCTTCTGTTTTACAAGTGCACACTAAAGAAATTTGTATTTCATTATAATAAGATATTAAAACTTATAATGCTTGAGGGCTTTATTTCGCTTTAATTTTTAGGGGGATGAGATAGTAAAACTAAGCATTCCATCTCCCGAAACAGAAACTGCACATCTATAAGGATGGGCAAATTTAGGCTCTATATCTATAATTTCCTCTCCTTGAAAAGTAGCTACACAAAGGGTGGCAGGGGGGGATGCGGTCGAACTTGCAATGATCGTGAAGGTTGCGTCTGCATCATCTATTAATTTTGTAATGGGAACATTCATATTTTTATTCCTATCCAAGGTGATAGGATCGGTGTTTGCAATGAAGGAAAACGGTCTTCCTGTACTTGGGTCATTGCTGGCCCAGGTAATAGTCACACTTTCTGGAGTACTATTAATTAAATTAACTGATTTATAATTCCATCCAGCTGGTGGAATATCTGCGTTAGCGGAGTTACATACGTTAAAGCTAAATATACTCAAGCAACTTATTAAAAAAATTTTTTTTAACATACTTTCAATCCCCTTATTAGAGTTTCTACGGACGCTTAGTATGGAACAATTAAAATGGAATAACAATAAAAAGGCCTAACTCTTAAGCTCCGTTTTTCAGCGGTTTTTTGCAAAATCCTTTACTCCGCATTGAGGGCACAGGCGCTTGCTGTACCTCTGCCCTTATTGGCCTTGCGTAAAAAGGTATAATTTTATAGGGTTCCGTACCTTTTAGAAGCGGTAGGGCTTAGGAGATGTTCTATCTCAGCCCCTGCTGCCTCTCTCTTAGCTTCCTCTTGTTCTGCTGCTTTTTCGGCTATTCTATTTTCAGCTCTTTGAATTAACTCAGCGGTGGCTGTATTAAAATTGAGTACGGCTTTAAATATTCCGATTCGTAGTATTCCGATGTTCACGGGCATGGTGACGACATCAGCCAGTATCTTCTTTTCTTCAAAGTCAGCTTTTATTGCTAAAAGACATTCTGCTGCAGTTTTGTGAGGATAATTATTGGCATGAATCAATACGCTGGCTAAAAACATCTTTTGTGCTGCAAGGCTTTTCTTAGAGATAATAGGCCACGGTGTATGAAGATCACGATCTACATCCTGCAGTAAGTCACGTATTTCTTGAAATTCTTTAGAATTGGAGTGCTTATACTTGCGGCTTAATTTTTGTAGATGATTAAAGCACTCTTTATTTTCAAGATCAGCAATGACTATGAGGTTTTTCTGCGCTTTATCTGCTAATTCTTCGGAGATCGCTGAAGCAGGCGCAGCTATTATCACCTCGTGTCCAGTAAATTGTGTCAATTTTCGGGCTTTATTAATTTTAATTGAGCAGCAAGGTTCTTTTCGAGTTTCTAAGCATTCCGCTTTAATCTTCATACTGGATAAACGTAATTGGGTGGCAGCAGCATTGCGCGTTACAATGCATACTTTATGTTTGAAATCATCTGTGATGGTTTTTAATGTTTCCTGCCATTCTTTTTCATCGTTTACCAAATCAGAATAAATAATAAAGAGTGCCATGCGTTTTTTCCTCGTTGAGTGATTTAAAATAGCTATATAATATATTTTTTATACATATTTTTTATTTATAATCAAATTTTACCCCTATTTGGGGTAGCGCTGCAAGCGCTCATAAACGATAAATATGGATTAAAACTTGCCCTAGGGGAAGATGGGCTAAAAAAAATCCTGGTTATTCGGTAGAATAACCAGGATTTTAAGAAAAATAACTAACGTATTACTTACGGCTATCTTTGTCAGTCTTATTGATCGAACCCGTTCCCCATGCATTGTTGGGTTGGTGAGGATTAGGTCGGTTAGACTGAGGATTTTTTAATTGTGGTGCTTTATTTTTATCTTTTTGCTGCGCGCCCCCCCCTGGAGTAGAAAAGCCTCCTTGAGTAGGTGCATTTGGGTTACGATAGTTATCAGCTTTGTTACCAGCAGCCTGATATCCTTTATTACCTTGATATTCGTTTTTCATAAAGCCTCCCTACAAAAATTAGAGAACACAAACCTATTATACTCCTATTTTTGGCGTATAAGCGGCCCAAGATAGTCTAATATTTAATCTTATTTAGCTTTTCTGAGGGGATATATATCATTTGTACCGTGTTTCCATCGGGATCGGAGCAATAAAAACTTCGGGTTCCATCACGGTGGTCTTTAGGAGGCGCTTTTATTTTAACCTGGTGTGCACTTAGGAAGGTATGCCAAGTATCGACTTCTTCACGCTCATTTAGAAAAAATCCTATATGATCTAATCGCTGAGGCTTGGTAGGAATAAAATTAGCAGGGGCACGATGCAATGCGAGGTTGTCATTGCCAGAGGTAAGGTAGAGATTGTCAGCGTCAGGGCGCCAATCTACTTTCATTCCTAGTAATTGCGTATAAAAATATTCGCACTCAGCAAATTGTTTAATATAGAGGGCAATGTGATGAAGTCCGGCAGTAGGCTTAGGTCGTTGCATACATATTCACTTTTTTAATTCATCACGGAACATCTGAATGACTTTGGCATAATCTGGTTGCATAAAGATAGCAGAACCTGCGATAAACATATCGGCACCTGCTTGGGCTGCCTCCCGGATATTATCAGGTTTAATACCGCCATCAATGGCGAGCCGAATGTTTTTGCCGCTCTGGGTAATGAGTGCACGTGCTTTTTTTAATTTTTCTAGGGTGGCAGAAATAAATTGTTGGCCCCCAAACCCGGGGTTGACTGACATGATAAGAATGATATCCACTTTATCTATGACATATTCTAGACAATCTAAGGTTGTAGAAGGATTCAGTGCTAAACCGGCTTTGCAGCCGTGTTTATGAATCAGGTCCAAGCTACGATCTATGTGGTCGCTGCATTCAGGGTGGAATGTGAGGTTGCTTGCTCCTGCTTTAGCAAACTCGCTAATGAGTGAATCAACAGGGCGCGTCATTAAATGGACGTCAATAGGAGCTTTAATCCCATGCTTGCGCAATGCTTCGCAAACTAAAGGGCCGACAGTGAGGGCTGGCACATACTGATTGTCCATGACATCTAGATGCAATATATCTCCTCCTGCTTTCAAAACGTTTTCTGCTTCTTCGCCTAGACGGGCAAAGTTGGCGGAAAGTAAGGAAGGGGCTATTAAGTAATCGAGCATGATTAAATCCAGTTCATTTTTTGTTAGATTTTATGGTATCTTTTCCTGCCGTGAAAGTAAAATGAATGAAATCCAGAAATAGAGGGCTTTTTTTGCGCTACATATACACATTCTTATTTTATATGATATTGCCATTTTTATTTCTTCGTCTTTTATGGCGTTCTACGCGTATGCCAGAATATAGGCAAAGATGGGCTGAACGATTAGGGTATTGCCCTTATCGATGTGAACAATCTATTTGGGTGCATGCTGTGTCTGTAGGTGAAACGTTAGCAGCCGTGCCCTTGATTAAAGCACTGTTGCAAACATTCCCGCCCTTACCCTTGGTGGTTACCAACATGACTCCCACAGGCGCGGCGCGGGTTAGAGCTGCGTTGGGGAGTAGTGTGAAGCAAGTCTATATTCCCTATGATGTCCCGAGTGCAGTGAATCGATTTTTGAAGCGTATTCGTCCTCAGATTGCAGTGATTATGGAAACGGAGTTATGGCCCAATTTGTTTGCGAGTTGTCGGGGGCAGGGCATTCCTATTGTGATCGCAAATGCTCGATTGTCGGACCGATCAGCGCGAGGTTATGCCTTCATCCCAAAATTAACCCACGGTATTTTTAATGCGATTTATCATGTGGCTGCTCAAGCTTCAGCAGATGCAGAGCACTTTATAAAGTTAGGAATGAGTCGGGAGAAAGTCACTGTCACAGGTAATTTAAAATTTGATTTGGAATTGCCTCTGGATTTATCTGATAAAAGTGATGCATTACGAAATCATTTAGGGAAAGATCGGTTAATTTGGATTGCAGCAAGTACCCATCCGGGGGAAGAAGAAATCATTCTTATTGCGCATCGTCTTATTCTACCAAAGTATCCCTCTGCTTTATTAATTTTAGTGCCCCGTCATCCTGATCGTTTTGTAGCGGTGGCTGAATTGATAGAGCAGAAAGCATTTAAGATGGTAAAGCGTAGCAGTCAAGGCGCTTGTTTATCTGATACCCAAGTTTATCTTGGCGACACGATGGGTGAGTTACTAATGATGTATGCGGTTGCGCAGGTGGCTTTTGTGGCAGGTAGTTTTGCGCAGGTCGGTGGACATAATATGTTGGAGCCAGCTGTATTGCAAAAACCTATTATTACAGGGCCGGTGCTGTTTAATTTTATGGAAATTAGCCAATTATTGTTAAGAGCCAATGGAATGATTATTGCTCGAGATGCAGAAGAACTTGCTGCGCAAGTCGTGCGTTTTTTTGCAGATGCTCATTATCGTCATTCAACAGGAGAAAATGCGTATCAGGTTGTTGCAGCTAATCGGGGGGCGTTGCAAAAGCAAGTTGCTTTAATTAAAGCGTTGCTGAATTAGGTAGGAGCGATTGATCTATAGGCTAATTGTAAATCTTGCCAAGCTTTGCCTTTATCTTTGGGATTGCGTAAGAGATAAGCTGGGTGGTAAGTCACAAGTAGTGGAATATTTTGCATGCCATAAGAATGCAGTTTGCCTCGCATTCGTCCTAATGGCATTTGGGTATTTAATAAGTAATTCGCAGCAATACGGCCTAAGGCCAGCAGCAATTTAGGTTGAACGAATGCGATTTGTTTAGTTAAGAATCCACTGCACTGGCTGACTTCTTCTGGCAATGGATCGCGATTGTTGGGGGGGCGGCATTTCAGAATATTTGCAATATAGACCCTGCGTCTATCTAGGCCAATAGCTTCTAGCATAGCATTCAGTAATTGACCCGCTCGCCCTACGAAAGGTTCTCCTTTTTGATCTTCATAGAAACCTGGCGCTTCACCAATGATCATTAAGTCAGCTTGTTGATAGCCTGTGCCGAACACGGTTTGAGTGCGAGTTTTATGGAGCGGGCAGGCAGTGCACTGAGCCACAGTAGCGCATAAAACGGCCATGTTTTCCTTAAGCTCGGTGGGGGGTGCTGCGGAACCTTGCCTAGATTGCCAAGTCTGAATGCCCATGGCAGTAAGATAATGCAATTGGGAGAGTGTCGTCATAGCAATTGTCCACAGACCCTAATATAAAATAAAAATTATTAGCGTATAATACCGTAGTTAATGAATAAAGGATCGTTCTTTATGATAAAAATAGCAGTTTACCCAGGAACGTTTGATCCTATCACATATGGGCATATCGAACTTGTTGAGCGAGCAGCGCAACTTTTTGATCGTGTGATTGTTGCAGTGGCGGCCAATAAAAATAAAACGCCTTTTTTTTCGTTGAAGGAGCGAGTTGAGTTGACTGAGCTTGCATTAAAAAAATTAAATAATAATGTGAAGGTGTTGGGTTTTGATAACTTGCTTATTGACTTTATGCGATCGCATCAAGCCACTGTTATTTTGCGAGGTGTGCGGATGGTATCTGATTTTGAATATGAATTTCAATTAGCGGGGATGAACAGAAAATTGGCACCTGAGATTGAAAGTTTATTTTTAATGCCTTCTCAGAATTATACTTGTGTTGCTTCGAGTTTTGTACGCGAGGTGGCCCTATTAGGAGGTGATATTACTCCTTTTGTGCCGCAAAGTGTAGCGATGGCATTTAATCATAAATTGCGAAAATAATTTTATGGCCTTAATGATTACTGATGAATGTATTAACTGTGATGTATGCGAACCTGTATGTCCTAATAACGCAATTTCTCAAGGAGAGATTATTTTTGAAATTGATCCTGTGCGTTGTACTGAGTGCGTGGGCCATTTTAATGAACCACAGTGTGTCGCTGTTTGCCCAGTGAATTGTATTCCAGTTGATCCGAGGTATGTAGAAAATAAAGAGCAATTATTAAAGAAGTATGAAATGTTGCAGTCTTCTTAGGGTCTATTGGCAATCTGGATAGCCAGATAAATGGCTTCTTTTAAACTTGTTGGATTAGCTTGCCCTGTTCCAGCCAGATCGACTGCAGTGCCATGATCAACAGAGGTGCGAATGATGGGTAAGCCTAGGGTGATATTTACTGCACGATCAAATCCCATATATTTTATCACAGGTAGGGCTTGATCATGATACATGGCAAGAATAGCGTCCGCGGATTTTAAGTATTTTTCTGTAAAAATAGTATCGGCAGGCAAGGGTCCCGTGATGTGAATTTTTTCATTTCGAAGTAAGTTGAGGGCGGGGGTGATAATTTCAATTTCTTCTCGTCCTAAATGTCCTGATTCCCCTGCATGTGGATTCAAGCCGCAGACAAAGATATGGGGGTGAGGCTGAGAAAAAAGAGTTTTTAATTCATGGTGCAGTAGACGTAACGTATTTGATAGATGTTCAACAGTGATGTTCTCTGATATCTTTGCTAAGGGAATATGGGTTGTCGCGAGCGCTACTTTTATTTTATCCACTATGAATAACATGAGTGCTTGTTTTGCATGACAATGTTGTGCTAGAAATTCTGTATGGCCGGTAAAAGAAATGCCTGCTGTATTGAGCGTTGCTTTATGGATGGGTCCAGTTACTAAAGCCTGCGCTTTATGCTCTAAACAATAATTTGCCGCTAATGCTAAACTAGTTAAAACAGGGAGTGCATTGTCGGGATTGAGTTTTCCTGCTTCGCAAGGCACATTTAATTTGAGGGGAATTATTTTTAACGTGCCGGGTTGATGTAACTGAGCAGGTAGATTGAAATCAGAAACAATTAATTCAAGGGGAAGGCGCAATTGTTTGGCACGTGTCAAAAATAAATCCGGATCAGAAATGACAATCAATTCTGCTGCCCACACGAGTTGAGCAATATTCACGATAATATCGGGACCAATTCCTGCTGGCTCCCCAGCCGTGAGAATGATACGGGGAATCATTGGCATTTTTCTGGATGGATATTAATAAAAGATTCACTGCGTAGTTTTGTTATCCAAGTTTGTAATGCTTCTTCGTATTTACGTTGATAAAGTAATGCTTGTACTTGCTTGCGTTGCTCTTCTTGATTTCCTTGCATTCCAACGTTGCGGATACCCACTACATGAATAATATGAAAACCATTGGGCGTTTGGATAGGGCCGGCTACGTCATGTTCTTTCATTTCTATAAGTCGAGTTGAGAATGCGGAAGGGATCTCAGGTAATTTACGCCAACCTAAATCCCCGCCTTGTAGCGCTTTGCTGTCGCTTGATTCTGCAATAGCGGCTTCATGAAAGGAAACCCCTTGATGGAGTTTCATTAATACCCTTTCTGCCCGCGCTTTTGCTTCTGCGATATCCTTTGGGGTAGGCTTTTCTGGTAAAGCAATGAGAATATTTTCTAAGTGGTATTCTTTGCCATTATAGGATAACCATGCAGGGGAGTGCATGAATTCATCCACTTCTTGGGGAGAAACAAAAATTTTTCCACCCATCATTTGTTGCTCGATATGATTGATCGTCATTTCATCATGAATTTCTTTGCGGTATTCTTCTTCATTTAAACCTTGTTCAGCAACAGCAGCATAGAGTTTGTCTATGGGGATCCGATTTTTTTGTGCAACTGTATTGATTGCTTTAGTGACCTCGGCTTTTGCGACATGGATGCCTGCTTGTTCAGCCAGATCGAGCTGTAATTTACGATTAATTAATTGATCTAATACTTGTTTACGTAAAATATTTTCAGGAGGTATAGGCATATGGGAGGCCAGTAATTGCCTTTGGATGCGATCTATTGCTTCATTTAGCTCGCTTTTTGTAATAATGGTTTTATTTACAACGGCGATGATGCAATCCAGAGATTGTTTATCTTTGTGAGTAGAGCAAAAGGCAGAGTTGCTTATTAAAAATGCACACCCTAATGTTAAGCTTAGTTCTAACCATTTTTTCATTTTAAAAATCCTGACCAAAGTTTGTTTGATAAGAAATAGCGCCGCTATTTAGAGTTGGGTTGGGATCGCCTGTGCCAAAATTTCCCAAGCCTTTTAAGGCAAATTGTATATAGGATTCCGTATTGTAGTTAAAAGTGTTATTCAAAGTAACATTCGTAAAAGTACGGCCTACAAGAAAACGCACAGCCCAACAACAACTGTCGTATTGTAAACCAAAGAGCAAGTTCTGGAAACGGGAGGTATTAAAGTTTTCCGTCCAACGACCAAGCGTGCTCCAGTTGTGAGTAATTGGCCAGATGAAATTGAGATCGGTTTGAGATAAATTATTTGCACTACTGCCAATAATGTTCGGTTCATTCAGAGCATAGGTGTAACTTAAACTGATAGAACGTTGGGAATCAGTGCTATAGCTTAAAGTTAGGGTTTCATTTGTAACGTTATTGACATGAGTATCGTAAATGGTATTGGAAGTGAAAGTCCAATGAGGTGTGAGGTTATAACTCAGAACGCCAGATAAAGGGGAGCGTGTCGTCCGATTGTTAGGGTCAATTAACGCAGAGCAATTTTGAGTAGGGTCATCATTAGAACACAGTGTGACTAATCTATTGCGAAAATAAGCAATTTGGCCTATGCCGGCATAGGCTTTTTGTGTTCCGGATCGTTGATCCATAAAGCGTGTGGCTAACCCAAGCGCCAGTTGGTTTGCATCACCAATACGGTCTAGACCGCTAAAACGGTTATATGTAAATAGTTGATCATAAGTTAAAACATTGAGAGTCGTATCGAATACGGGTAAATTATTTTGATTTCGATAAGGAATATACGTGTAATAGAATTGCGGTTCGAGGGTCTGAATTAAATCATATTGTAATAAATTAAAGTGACGTTCAAAATACATTCCTGAGGTAATATCAAAAATAGGCAGAACACGATGAGGACTTTGAAGGTTCGCATTTGTCGTAGTTTGGTTGTCCGTTGGAATTTGGCTGACTTCATATTGTGTCATTGCAAATTGTAGGCGCGGGTTAAAGAAAAATGCCGGACGATATTCAGGCCAACTTATGGCAGGTTGAATAGTGAAACGAGTGCCATAAGGTTGAAGGATATCTGCTCCTGGATTTTTACGAATAATAAAATGTGATACATCATTATCAATGGAATAATTCAGTCCTGTATTTTCATCAAGATAATCACCGCTTAGTATTAATTGCGGAAAGCGAGTGTATTCATTGAAATAAGGGCTTTGATTGAGCGGATGTAAAGTTTGATAACCTTGGATATTTCCACGAAATTGCCAAAATTGTCCCTTATAAATAAGATCAGCTTGTTGTAAGAGGTGGTTGGTCGTGACTTGGGTGAGACCATTATTAAAATTAGTTGTATAATAATCATCACTCACATAATTGTAATCAAGATTGCTGGTCCAGTGTTCATCAAAGCGCATATTATTCTGCCACGTTAATGCTTTACGTGTTGTGCTGGCGTTTTCCAGACGATTGAATTGTGCTTGGGTTTGCGCGGTAGAGGGAGCTTCAAAAGCGCTTATATTTTTTTCTTTTAGAGCTGAGAATAATTGATCGTGAGGAAGTACTGCGATTTTTATTTTCCCTTCAGTTTCAGGGGTGAGATAACGGAATAAATTGGTAATTTGGATACCGCGTTTAAATAAAATAGAGGGAGTAAGAGTATCATCGTGATTGGGGGCTAAATTCCAATAGAAGGGTGCAGAAATGATGGTGCCCGATTCCGTCGTGTTAGGGCGTATGGCAGGCGGCAAAAAACCAGTTTGTCGGCGCGAATCAATTGGAAAATTAAGATAAGGCGTATAAAAAACAGGGACCCCTTTTACCAATAGCCGAGCATTTTTTGCGACGCCTCTGCCAGTGTTTTTATTAAGTTCAATTACGCTAGCCTTGACTTGCCATGCATTTGTTAAAGGTGGGCAAGTAGAATAAGTTGCTTGCTGAAACAAGGATATCTGATGCTCGTTTTGTTCATATTTTTCTGCTCTACCCCAAGCACTTAACTGGTAGACTTTATTCTCATGTTGAATTTGTTCATTGCTGGGCATGACGGGCTTTGAAGTGGAGGTTTTGCTATAAATTGCGTTGCGATATAGAATATGATGCAATGATTTTGTTTTGGTTTTTAAATCAACATGGCCATCGTCAGCTAGTACTAATTCGTTGGGTTGCCGTAACACCACATGCCCTATTAAGTCAACAGCATTGATTTTACCTGTGTGAGGATCGCGATAGAGGCACCCTTTATTCGCTATGACTTGTTGGCCATTTTCTGTGATTGTGATTTGACCTTCGGAAATAGAGGTTCCATGAAGTGAGAAAACAATGCCTTGAGTGCTATTGAGTTGAATATGGTTTTTTTCCAATACGGCGTGGGGTTCTAGAAAAGAAGATTCAAGATAATAACCGCCACAACGATTCTCGCCCGTTTGTATCCAACCCAAAGCTTTGGCAATGGCAGAAGAGACAAGTGCTTGGGAAGGTAGGTTTGTTGCCAAGCAGGTATCTTCCCCTGTCGCTGTTGTTTTGGCAAGAGAGAGTGTGAACCATAAGGGCAAGCCTAGCAGGATAGCTAGCTGTGAGAGAAATCTATTTAAAATGCGCATTGTTAGCTAGATTTTCCTGGTTTTCAAAGTTTGCCAGTGTAACGAAAAGGGGAAGATGATACTAGGCCTGGTGATTGTTAAGTCATGCTAAACCCTTTGTAGGCGGTTCTGAGTATTTACGTGCTTGCGATGACGTGCTTTAATGCCTCTAATAACTTGAGATGTTTTATGGAACCAAGAACACAAGCTTTGTACGCATGGGTAGCGGAAACGCGCAGTTTAGCCAACCCTATTTTGCAATTATTACCAGGTGATGCGAGCTTTAGGCGTTATTTCCGTCTGCATGAACCCGGGGGCTCTTATATCGTGATGGATGCCCCTCCTGAAAGGGAAAATTGTTTACCGTATGTAGCAATCAGCTATGCGTTGCGTACTCATGGCCTATTAGCACCCGAAGTGATAGCCCAAGATTTATCCCAAGGATTTTTACTTCTCACTGACTTTAATGATCGCTTACTGCTGACCGAATTGACTACAGTTAATGCGCGAGTTCTTTATACTCGAGCACTTGATGTGTTGATGGTATTACAGAGTTGTCGAGAGGTACCAGGTTGGCAAATTCAGCCTTTTACTGTCGATTTTATGTATAAGGAATTAAAACATTTTCAAGAATGGTATTTAGAAAATTATTTGGGCCTCACTTTATCTGCAACAACGAAAAATATGCTTGAATGTTTATTTTTATTTTTAGTAGAAATGGCCGCAAGTCAGCCTCAAGTTTTTATGCATCGGGATTATCATTCAGCTAATTTGATGGTATTGCCTAATGATCAAATCGGCATTTTAGATTTTCAAGATGCTTTCATAGGTCCTGTGACGTATGATTTAGTTTCTTTGCTACGTGATTGTTATATTGCTTGGCCAGAAGAATGGATTTTAAAATTAGCTTTACAGTATCGTGACCAACTTGGCATCACTACTGTCAGTGATAGTGAATTTTTAAGATGGTTTGATTTAATGGGATTGCAACGGCATTTGAAAGCACTTTTAACTTTTTCACGTAAATATCTCCGAGATGAAAATGCGCGTTATTTACAGCACATTCCTCGTACCTTAACTTATTTAACGCAAGAAAGTCGAAGTTATCGTGAATGTCAACCATTTCAAAAGTTTTTGTATGATGTGATGGTACCAGCGCAACAAGAGATGTCAATTGTATGCGTGGAATGATTTTGGCAGCAGGGCGCGGTGATCGGATGGGTGCGTTGACAAATGTAACTCCTAAACCGTTATTGCGAGCAGGTAAACATTATTTGATTGAATATTCTATTGCTGCTTTGATTAAAGCAGGCATTCGAGAAATTGTAATCAATATTAGTTATGGCCGTGAACAAATCAAAGCAGCACTTGGTAATGGCGAGCGTTATGGTGTCATTATTTATTATTCTGAAGAAGAAGAACGACTTGAAACAGGCGGGGGTATCTTGCAAGCCTTACCTTTATTAGGACAAGCCCCTTTTATTGTAATAAGTAGTGATATTATTTCTAGCTATGATTTACAAAAATTGCCTAAAGAGCCTCAGGCACTGGCGCATCTTGTGTTAGTAAAAAATCCTCCTTTTCATCCTCAAGGAGATTTTTCCTTAGAGGGGAGGCGAATTTATAGTAGTAGCTCGCCTACTTTTACTTTTGCTAACATAGGTGTATATCGACCGGAATTATTCGTAGGTTGTAAGCTGGGACGTTTCCCTTTGGGTCCTTTATTGCATCAAGCCATTGCTCGCCAACAAATAACCGGCGAGTATTTTGCGGGGCAGTGGCATAATATAGGTACCCCTGAGCAATTATATGAATTTAATGAATGCTATAGTGAGAAATTATAATTTTCACCCTATTCCCGTTAAGATGCTTAGAACAGTTACGATTGTTCTTCTTATAAAAGAACCGCTTGCTTTTTTTTATTTTATTTTCTAAATTACCCCATGCGCTATCACCCAGAAATTCTTCTTTTTTATTTTCCTCCTAATCCCTTATTTTTTAATTATTAAAACGCGCCCGAGAGGATTCGAACCTCTGACCCTTGGTTTCGGAAACCAATACTCTATCCAACTGAGCTACGGGCGCAGCGGTTGTTTAGACTAAAAAGGATTAAGACAAAACGCAAGATTTTTTACCCATCATTTTTTCAATAATGTGTTAAATCCAGGATAGTAGAATTTCCAAAAGACTCTAGGATCATTTTTATTTTTTAAGGAATACGAGTTATGCCACTTGCTATTGTATACAGCCGCGCTTCCGCTGGCATTCAAGCTCCTTTGGTGACCATTGAAGTGCATCTCGCGCTAGGTTCGCCAAACGTGAATATAGTTGGAATGCCCGAAACAGCAGTAAAAGAAAGTCGCTATCGCATACACAGTGCTTTTGTGAATGCTAATTTTGAATTTCCCCACGGTCGTGTGGTTATTAATCTTGCACCTGCTGATTTACCGAAAGAAGGCGGTAGATTTGATTTGCCTATTGCTTTGGGTGTTTTGGCTGCTTCCCAACAGATTCCATATAAAAAATTGTTGGATTATGAATTTGTAGGAGAATTAGCTTTGTCAGGGGAATTACGTCCAATAAAGGGGATATTACCGATTGTTCTTAGCGCGCGAGAGGCGGGACGTTCCTTGATTATTCCTCGAGCGAATGCAGCGGAGGCGGGGCTCGTAAAAGAAGCACAAGTTTTTTTTGCAGATCATTTATTGGAAGTGAGTAGTTATTTGCAGGGTAAAAATAACTTGGCCTCCTGTGTTCCGGTTGTGCTACAAGAAGAAAATAATACTTCATGCGATTTAGCTGAAATACAAGGGCAACCGCATGCTAGACGTGCTTTGGAAGTTGCTGCGGCAGGCAAGCATAATTTATTATTTATAGGACCCCCAGGCACAGGAAAAACAATGCTGGCGAATCGGTTACCTAGTATTTTACCGAAATTATCAGATCAGCAAGCTGTAGAAGTGGCTGCTATTGCTTCGTTGAGTATGGAGGGTTTTGATCCTAGACAATGGCAAGCAGTGCCCTTTCGTTCGCCTCATCATAGTAGTTCAGGGGTGGCATTAGTAGGAGGGGGACGGCCGCCCCATCCAGGTGAAATCTCACTAGCGCATCATGGCGTATTATTTTTGGATGAACTTACTGAATTTAATCGCCATGCTTTAGAAGCATTGCGTGAACCCTTAGAATCCGGAAAAATTATTATTTCACGTGCGGCTCATCAAGCGATGTTTCCAGCACATTTTCAATTAGTGGCAGCCATGAATCCTTGTCAATGCGGATATGCAGGCAGTCCAACAAGACAATGTTGTTGTACAGAAGAACACATTCAGCGTTATCTTGCTAAACTATCAGGACCTTTATTAGATCGTATTGATATGCAAGTTGAAGTACCTGCTTTACCGCCAGGAGTTTTATCCTTTATGACAACTTCTGTAAGCGAAACCAGTGCTATAGTAAAGGCACGCGTCAGCGAAGCAAGGCAACGGCAAGTGGTGCGACAAGAAAAATGTAATCAAGCGTTGTTAACCCAGGATTTTCCAAAATTTTGCAGTTTAACAGAGAGACCCCAGGCATTATTGGATCAAGCTGTGCAAGCATTTAATCTTTCTGCTCGGGCCTACCATCGTGTTGTAAAGGTGGCTCGAACCCTTGCTGATTTAGCAGGGAGAATGGAAATATTAGAGAGGGATATCGGCGAAGCTTTAACCTATCGTCATATAGATAGGATAAAATATAGACAAAAAAATTAATGCATCTTTAATTTTCCTCCCTCTACGCTGCTGTACCGCTTATCATGAAAAGGTATACTTAGTTAACTCAGGATCTCTAGGCGGCGGTGAAACGTTTTGATTTTTGAGCATCGAGGAGTTTGTTTCAGTATTGTGGCTAAGCACTCCTGATCTAAAAACGATGAAGGAACAAGATAATGACTATTATATTTTATCCTTATGAAGAAGACTTAGATTCGCGTACCTTAGAGGCCAGATTGGAGCTTTTAATGTTAGGTGCAGAACGTTATAAGACAATAGTGCTTGATATGACAACTAAACCTCCGGAAGGTAGCGATGCTACACGGCGAATGGTGCCACGTGATTTAACCTATGCTTATAATTGGCAAGAATTAGCAAGATTGTTACGAGAGTTACGAGAGTTGCCAGAACAGAATCAGGTGAGTCGATTAGCCAAAGCAACTTACTTAGCTAGGTTAGCAGAAATCTATGAAGTATTGCGCGGTGCTAAGATGCCGAAGTTGGAAGCAGTGAGGCTGGCTTTGGTGAATGAAGCGAGTCAATTGAGGACGGGAATAGGTACAGCGTAGTCTTAATAGACGTTGTCCTATTGATTCATTTTTTCAATAGCGTTCTTTAATTTGTCCATTGCGTTTCTCTCAAGTTGTCGCACGCGCTCTATCGAAATATTGTATTTGTCGGCTAGTTCTTGTAGGGTTGCTTTTTCTTCATTTAGCCAGCGCGCTGTTAAAATTTTTTGGCTGCGTTCATCGAGCTGGCCTAATACTTGATATAACACGGTATTAGATTGTTCTGCGCCATCGGTTTTCTCAAATATTTCCGCAGGATTATGAAGATTGTCTTCTAAATAACTTACTGGTGCCTCTATTTGGGAATGTTCTTCTTCATCCTCTGCATACCCATCAAAGGAAGTATCTGAATGATTTAAGCGCATTTCCATTTCACGTACTGTTTCAGGTTTCACTTTTAAATCCTGAGCAACGGCATTGATTTCTTCATTAGTAAACCAACCCAAACGTTTTTTCATACTACGTAAATTAAAGAAAAGCTTACGCTGCGCTTTAGTTGTTGCAATTTTTACAATGCGCCAATTACGTAAAATAAATTCGTGAATCTCTGATTTAATCCAATGTACAGCAAAAGTAACTAGACGTACGCCCATTTCCGGATTAAAGCGTCTTACTGCTTTCATCAAGCCAATATTACCTTCCTGAATAAGATCTCCTAATGGTAGACCATAGCCCGTGTAACTTTTCGCTACTCGCACGACATAGCGTGCATGAGATAAGACTAGCTGTTTTGCTGCATCTAAGTCATTTTGGGCTTGTAAACGTGTGGCAAGATCATGTTCTTCTTGGTGGTCGAGCAGTGGAATTTGATTGACGTAGTTGATGTAACCGTCAAGACTGCTAATAGGTAAACGAATATCAAATGCTTGCAGGTGATTCATTGTATAAAACCTTTGGTAGACCATTTTTGGGATTATGTTAGCACTCTTGATGGGAGAGTGCCAATAAAAGTTAAGGTTAAGGGGTTTCCCCGTTTGCGCTGGTTTCAAATAAAGCGCTTACAAAATCATTTGCAATAAAGGGCCGTAAATCGTCCATTTCTTCACCTATTCCCATAAACCGAATAGGCACTTTTAACTGTTTAGCAATGGCAAAAATAATCCCTCCTTTGGCTGTGCCATCAAGTTTGGTAAGAGCAATCCCGCTAATCCCGATGCTTTGATGAAATTGTAATGCTTGGGTTAGGGCATTCTGACCAATACTCGCATCGAGAATCAATAATGTTTCATGGGGTGCTGTGGGTTCTAATTTAGCCATAACACGCTTTACTTTTTTTAACTCCTCCATTAAATGTGCTTGAGTATGTAGCCGTCCCGCAGTATCTGCTAATAACATATCTATGTTTCGGGTCTTGGCTGATTCCAAAGCATCGTAAATCACCGCTGCTGTATCCGCACCTGGTTGTTGCGCAATGACGGGGATTTGGTTTCGTTCTCCCCAAATTTGCAATTGTTCGATGGCTGCGGCCCTGAAGGTGTCGCCCGCAGCTAATAATACTTTTTTATTTTGGGCTTTAAAATAATGGGCTATTTTGCCAATGGTTGTTGTTTTACCTGAGCCATTGATGCCGACAACTAAAATGACAAAAGGCATTGAATTTGTAGAAATAGTGAGGGGGATTTCGCACGGTTTTAAGATGGCCCTCATTTCGTTCTGCAGCGCTTGTAAGACAGCAGCAGGGTCAGCTAATTCTTTGCGAGCCAATTTCTGAGTGAGCACTTCGATAAGCTGTTGTGTGGCCTCAATCCCAACATCTGCAGTGAGCAATTGAGTTTCAATGTTTTCAATTAAGTCATGATCTAGGGTTTTTTTACCTAAAATAATATTGGTAATACCTGTGGCAAAATTAGCTCGTGTTTTTGCCAGGCCTGTTTTAAGACGAGCAAAAAAACCTACTTGTGGTGCAGGAGCATCGTTTAATTCCTCAGTAGCCTGTTTTTTTCGTTTTAAAAGATTTAACATCCTGGTAATCCTGATTGTTGCCTTAATACTACTATTATCATGAGAGTTTTTATATGAAACAAGGCCAAATTCGCATTATTGGGGGCGTATGGCGAGGACGCAAGCTTAGCGTGCCGGATGTGCCGAACTTAAGGCCCACGCCTGACCGAGTACGTGAAACGTTATTTAATTGGCTTGCCCCTGTTATCGAGGGTGCTTATTGCTTGGATGCCTTTGCTGGCAGTGGTGTGCTGGGTTTCGAAGCTTTGTCGAGAGGAGCTGCTCATGTGGTTATGGTTGAACAAGCAAGTGCGGTTGTCACGCTGCTACAAAAAGAAGTGGTGAAGCTACAAGCGTTAAATACAGAAATTTATTGTGCGAAAACGCCCCAGCAATTAAGAAGCCCCTTAAAATTATTTGATATTGTTTTTTTAGATCCCCCCTATCAAGATAATATATTGTTACCTACTTGTTTTTATTTGGAAGAACAAGGATTTCTTGCTAAAGAAGCCTATATTTACTTGGAAGCCAAAGATTTATTACAACAAAATGAGTTACCTGCTCATTGGCAATTACTAAAAAATAAGAAAGCAGGCCAAGTTTTTTATCATTTAGCACGGCGCTGCTGTTATACTACGGGCCATAGTGATTAAAGCAGGTTGTATCATGGAAAAAAGACCGCGTTTATTGACGGGTGACACCCCTACAGGCCGTCTTCATTTAGGTCACTGGGTAGGGTCATTAGAGAATCGATTGGCATTGCAAGATAGTTATGATTGTTATTTTATGATTGCAAATGTACAAGCGTTCACTACGCGTATGGATAAGCCGGCAGAAGTCCATGCCAATGTGTTAGAAGTCGCTTTGGATTATTTGGCTGCAGGCATTGATCCTCAGCGTAGCACTGTGTTTATTCAATCTGAAATTTCAGCCATTGCTGAGCTCACTATTTTTTTTAGTATGTTAGTACCTTTTCCTCGGGTGATGCGTAATCCAACTATTAAAGACGAAATTCGTGATAAAGGGTTGGGAGACAATTATCCATTTGGTTTTTTGCTTTATCCTATTAATCAAGTAGCAGATATCTTGGCTTTTCGCCCAGAAATTGTACCAGTAGGAGAAGATCAAATTCCCCATATCGAGCTTGCGCGGGAGGTTGGCCGTCGTTTTGATCAACTGTATTGCGGAGTCGATTCTCACACTGAAGATTTAGATTATGTTAAAAAAGGTGGATTATTCCCTATCGTTGACGTGAAGTTGAGTCACACAAAACGTCTGGTAGGGATAGGTGCGCCAGATGCAGAGGGAAAGTTATTAAAAATGTCTAAGTCTTTGAATAATGCAATTTTTTTAAATGATGATGCGGATGCAATAACACGTAAGGTGATGGCTATGTATACAGATCCCAAGCGCTTAAAAGCCACTGATCCGGGTACAGTAGAATCGAACCCCTTATGGCTCTTCCATGAGATTTTTAATCCTGATAAAAATTGGGTCACAGAAGCTAAAGAACGCTATAAAGCAGGAACAATTGGCGATGTTGAGTGTAAGAAGCGGTTAATTGAAGTACTTCTGCATCTTATTGAGCCGATACGACGGCGCAGAGCTGTTTATGAAAAAGATCCAAGCTATGTTTTGTCTATGCTACGTGCAGGTACCGAAAAAGCGAAGGAGGTCGCCTCAGAAACGCTGTCTTTAGCTAAAGCAGCAATGAAGCAGCATTATTTTTAACAGGCAACAAATAAAAAGCTTATTTGCTATCATTATTACAAATTCTCGATGAAAGCAGCATGTTATAGGGTTTTATGTAGCGTATTCTTCGTGCTTTAATTTAACAAGTATTGTTTTTTTGTCGTTTAAAAATTGCGCTAGGAGAGGCTTTAGGGTTAAAATACCAGGGCTTGATGATTTAAAGAAAATAGGGGCCGATTTAATTGATTCGGCTAAGTCCGTTTACCAGTAGCGGAGTTAGCGAATGTTATAGAGATGACAAAATCAGCAGTGATTGAAATAGAAATAAAGCAGGAGACTATAAAGAAATGATGCGAATCAAGCAAAAAGAAGATTTACGACCTTATCGCCAATTTGGTTTAACGTTGCTGCAGCTAATGGGGGGGCTTGCTATCACAGGCTTTTTATTAACAGCTGTATTGAATTATTTATTTTAGTAGGGGTATACCTGTGTCAGGCACCGCGAAGAATGATGTGCATGCCTCAAGTAGGAACTCAAATCAGGTTAAAGAGTGCTTAAAAAAAATACAAGGTTATATTTCAGAGCATATTAAGGACCAGGAAAGCGAGAAATATAAAAAAGTAAAAGAGAAACTTGAGACTTTGCAGATGCTTATTGAGTATTCTCCAAGTAAGCATAAGGATGTCCTTAAAAATTATAGGGATCTTTTGCGTGCTACTAAAGATTGTTCTGATGCGATGCTGGTTGATTTCATACAGCAGCTAGGATTTGCTTTGGTGGGGGCTGGCGTGGTGGCCGGTATGGCTATAGTAGGGGGTGCTGGGCTGCCTGTGGTTGTTGGATGTAGTATTGTGGGAAGTGGAGTGGGTTTTTTTGGGGGGGGTATTATCTCTTCTTCGCCATTAACCTCAACCGAAGAAAAAGCCGATAACGGCCTACTGCTAGAGATAAAGGATTTGGGCAATTTATTGCATCGGATACGCCCAGTGGCAGAATAGAAGGTCATTTTGGTGGTGGAGTCGCAGCAGAATAGAGTAACTCTTGTAATTTTTTCTGAAAGATAAGGGGTGTAGTAAGTTCAGTAAATTTATCTGTTTCGCCCCCGAATGTGTTAATAAAAACGGTGCCGTAATTGAGTAGCTGCGCTAATAAACTCTGATTTACTCCTACATTCGCAATGGCAGATAAACGTGTTTCGTTGGTGTGTCTATAAAAAAAACCTTCACGCATCATGATGCGTTTATCTGTAATTGCAAATTCAGACACGACATACAGTAAAAATTGATTTAACCAGCTTAATGCAGTGATAATGCCCCCTATATAAGATGCTTTTACCAAATAAGGATTTGCATTTAGGAAAAAAAAGAGGGTGATTAACGTAAGAAATAACGGAATCATAAAAATGATGATATGTTTTTTGGTGCGGTAAAGAACTTTTTCATCTGCAATCAAGTTTTTATTTATAAAATTACACATATTTTCTCCTGTAGATGTTTATGCTCTTTGTTGGCCTTTTTTATTATACTCTTAAAACAATGTAGGCATCTGTTTTACTAAAATAGACCGTTCTTTCACGGTTTCATTCGTTAATATAAAGCCATAGAGTTGGTGTTGCTGATTATAAAATAACGCACGCGTACTTTCGTTTAATGTTTCTATTTCCCATTTTCCAGGCATGTTTTTAGGGGGAGGGCAAACAACAATCGGATGCGCAGGTGTTTTAACAATAATGGGCATAGCGGGGTATTCAACAGGTGTGCGGTTTCCGCAGAGTGTTTTAGCTAAGGCTCGGGAGCAATTCAGAATAGGCGCAATATAGGGCAATACATGGCCTTCTACTTCGGCGCAATCCCCCAAAGCGTAAATATCTTTTGTACTAGTTTCAAGGTAACGGTTAACTAAAATGCCACGATTAGTTTGAATGCCTGCTGTCGTAGCTAAGTTAATATGCGGTTTTAATCCTATGGCAGATAAAATAAAATCTGCTTCTAACTCATTTCCATTGGATAGTTCCAAACAATAGCCCGTTTCCATTTTATTAACACGATTAGCAGTGCATTGAAAATGAAAATGCACGCCATTTTTTTCAAGTGCTTTTTGCAAGATTTTGCCAATTTTTTCTGGAACTAGCAAATCAAGAGGCGCTTTAGCAAGGGTAATGATATGTACTTTGTAATGTGCATTGCTGAGATCGTTTGCGAATTCACAACCAATGAGCCCTGCACCTAAAATGGCAATAGTCTTTTTATTTTTGATACGTTCTTGAAAAGCTGTATAGTGATAAATATGATTAATGGAGAGGACTTCTTGTGCTGCATCTCCTTTTAATTGCGGTTGAATGACGTCAGCGCCACAAGCTAAAATCAGCTTTTCATAAGAAATTGTTTTATCGTTGATAAAAACAAGCCGATGTATTGGATCAATAGCAGACACATGCGCATGAGTATGAATTGTCGCATCCAACTGTGTCGCCATTTTCTCTGCAGTGGCAGTTGCAAGGGCATCAGATGATTTGCCTTGAGTCAGAGCTGTACTGAGCTCGGGCTTGGGGTAATAGCGACCATCATCCGCACTAATCAATGTGAGAGGCGTGGCTTGGTTGATCTTGCGAAATTCGCGCGCTAACTGATATCCTGCAAGTCCGGTACCAATAATGACAATAGGTTGCGACATTTGCAAAAACCTAATATGTTTATTCCTACGCTATAGTACAATAAAAAATGCTATTAAGTATATGAAGTTTATTTATGATGAGAAAAAGAATAGAACGTTCTTGGAAAATACAGCATTCTGAGGTTCCTCTTCCCTGGCGAACATGGGTATTGCACACGGGTTCTTTTATGCAGCATTTAGCCCAGCAGGGGGTGCGCGATGCCTATATTCATGTATTACAACAACGTTGGCAATTGCCATTGCCTGAAGAAAGGCGATTACTAGGCATAGATTTTCGGAGTTATGTGTTAATGCGAGAAGTAGTGATTTTAAGTGCAGCAAGCCAGTGGATGTTTGCTCGTACCGTCATATTACGCGGGACTTTGACAGGGAAGGAACAACAGTTAGCCCACCTAAAAAGCCGCTCTTTAGGCTCTGTTTTATTTAGAAATCCTGCGTTGCAACGAAGTAAATTTGACATCGCTTTTTTGAAGAGAGGCCTGAAATGGCATAACAAAGTGACGAAAGCAGTCAAATTAACTCTTCCTGATTTATGGGCACGCCGTTCTTTATTCTCTCTGTGCGGTAAAACATTATTATTAACAGAAGTATTTCTACCGGATCTTGCAACGCTATGAACTTTGTAAGAGTAAAACAATATTTTTTACTTATGCGCTTAGATAAGCCTATAGGGATTTTTTTAATTTTATGGCCAACATTGTGGGCCCTGTGGTTGGCGAGTAGGGGTAGGCCGAATAAGGTAGTCTTATTTATTTTTATCTTGGGAAGCATTTTAATGCGTTCTGCTGGCTGTGTGATAAATGATATTGCAGACCGTCGATTCGATGGTTTTGTTGAACGCACGCGTAACAGGCCGTTAGTGATGGGGAATGTTTCCGTAAAAATGGCGCTTATTTTATTTTTTATTTTGTTGTTCTGTGCTTTTTCTCTGGTTTTATTACTTAACAGAGCCACTATTTTTTTGGCTTTCATTGGTGCGATACTCGCGACGAGTTATCCTTTTTTGAAGCGCTTTACCTATTTTCCTCAAGTTGGGTTAGGTATTGCATTTTCTTGGAGTGTGCCTATGGTTTTTGCTGCACTGACAGGCACTGTTTCTTTGGAGGGAGGGTTAGTATTTTTTACCTCTTTTTTATGGCCTATCATGTACGATACTTTGTATGCGATGGTAGATCGGGCGGATGATGTGAGAATTGGGATTAAATCAACTGCCATTTTATTTGGTAAAAGAGATAAATTGCTGATTGGTTTATTACAGGGAGCTTTTTTATTATTGCTTGGTTTAATAGGATATTTTTTCCGATTAAATTTATTTTATTATGTGAGCCTGATAGGGGTGGGCATTGTATTTATTTATCAACAGTGGTTGATCAAAGATCGTTTACCAGCTGATTGCTTTAAAGCATTTATAAGCAACCATTGGGTAGGATTTATCATTTTTTGTGGAATTACATTGAATTATGCTAATTATAGCGGATGAAGAAATTCCTTGTTCTAATCATTATTTTAGTGCTTATGGCGAATTAATTTTAAAACCCGGGAGATTATTGACGCACCAAGATATATGTGAGGCAGATATTTTATTAGTGCGTTCAGTTACAAAGATTAATGAAGCTTTATTGCATGACACAAAAGTTAAATTTGTAGGTAGTACTGTCACGGGCACAGATCATCTTGATATTGCATGGTTAAATAAGGCCAATATTCAGTGGAGTGCAGCCCTAGGTTGTAATGCAATAGCAGTTGCTGAATATGTAGTGACAGTTGTGGCTGCCTTGCAAAAAAAAGGGTTATTTCTAAAAAGCAAATGTCGTGCTGGCGTGGTAGGAGTAGGAAGAATTGGCAGCCAAGTAGTTGAGAAATTAAAATCATTAGGTTTTGAGGTAGTGCAATGTGATCCTTTACGTGCCCAACAGGAAAAAGCATTTATCTCAACATCGCTGGAAGAATTTGAAGATTTAGATTTTATTTCTCTGCATGTGCCTCTGACTAAAGAGCCACCCTATCCTACGATGCATTTAATTGAAAAGAATTTTTTACAACGGCAAAAGAAAGACTGTGTTTTATTAAACACCGCACGCGGTTCTGTAATTGATTTTTCTGATTTAATTGATTATGGAAAACATTTAATTTGGTGCTTCGATGTATGGGAAAATGAGCCTTATATTAATAAGGCAGTCCTCGCTGGGGCAACGATTGCTTCTCCTCATATTGCAGGCCACTCTGTGCAAAGTAAATATCGCGGAATAGATATGATTTATCAGGCTGCTATCCAGCAAGGCATTGTTACTGATAAAGGCATCGTTCGCGCAGTCTTTCCTCGCACAGATATTTCTCTCGCAGGTAAAGAAATAGGTTGGCGTGAGGTATTACTAGAACTTTATAACCCATTTGAAATCACTCGTTTAATGAAAAAAGCGTTTTTAGAAGAAAATGATCATGTATTTGATGTACTCCGAAAGCACTTGGTGCGCGGATCTGAATTTGAATTTATTCAGCTACGGAATGCAGTATTAAGGGTTGAAGATATCAATCAGCTACGTCATCTCGGATTGAAAGTATTACTTTAATCTTGATTTCGCATGGTGTGTTGTTTAGGTGTTCTTTTGCGGAAGGAGGGCTTCCGCCGCGCGTCGGAGCAAGTATGGTGATAACCATATCTGAGTAAAACGTCAATTAATAAACGCCACCGCCTTCAGGTGCAGTTGTATTATCTTGTACTGCGGGGGTTGACTCTTGTACAGGAATATAGGGTTTCATAAAGTACTCAAAAGTGCCTACAGGATCATTGGCAGTAGCACGTTTGCCTGTGAGCGGATCAATACGAACACTGACAATGTCAGGCGGTTGTTCCATAGGATGTTCGGGATGACCCTGGAGCGCAGCTTCCATAAATTGAATCCATAATGGTAAAGCTGCTTGTGCTCCCCATTCATGTAAAGAGCGCTGTTGTTGGTCGTATCCCATCCAAGCGACGGCAATGATATCGCTATTATAACCTGCAAACCACGCATCTACCTGGTTTTGGGTGGTACCTGTTTTGCCAGCTAAATCTTTACGCTGCAAGCGGCGTGCTAATTTTGCTGTGCCGCGTTGAATGACATCATGTAAGGTGGATGTGATGAGATAAGCATTCTGCGGGCTAATGACACGAGGAGCATAGATATTTACTGAGGCATTGAGAGGAGGCGTGCATTGCCTGGTACAGGCAATCAAGGGTTTTGCTTGGTAAATGATTTGGTTTTTGCCATCGCGAATAGAATTTACAGCAAATGGAACAACTTTAGAGCCTCCATTAGCGAAAATAGCGTAAGCTGCTGCCATTTGTAAAGGGGTCACCAGGGCTGTGCCTAACGCTAAAGATAAACCTGCTGGTAATTGCGCTGCGGTGAAGCCAAAACGTTGTATATAACTGATGGTGTAAGGAAGGCCAATTAAATCTAATAAGCGAATAGAAACTAAATTACGTGATTGCGTCAATGCATCACGTAGTCGAGTGGGACCATAAAAACGATGCTCATCATTTTGGGGGCGCCAGAGACTGCTATCTGTAGGGTTTTCAACGACGACAGGTGCATCGTTAATGACAGTCGCTAGCGTATAACCTTTATCTAAGGCTGCAGAGTAAATAAAAGGCTTGAAGCTTGAACCAGGTTGACGATTTGCATTGGTAATGCGGTTAAAATTACTGTGCTGAAAATCAAAGCCCCCTACTAAGGCCAAGATGCTGCCATCGAGAGGATTCAGGGCAATGATGCCTGCTTCTGCTAATGGAATTTGAGAAAGGCGCCAGCCTTGAGGGGTTTCCATCAGTCGCACAATATCACCTAAGCTCACTATTTCAGTGGCTGTTTTAGGCATACGACCCAGTAAATCAGGATTAATTTGTTTGCGTGCCCAAGACAATCCTTGCCAAGATATCATCACCAGTGAGCCATTAGCACGCAATGCGGTGATAGAATGAGTGTTAATATCCACTACGACAGCGGGCTCTAAACCATTTATGATGGGAATCTTGCCTAGAGATTTTTCCCATTCTTCCATATGCTTTAAGCTGGGAGCTCCAAAATTTTGTTCAGGGCCACGATAGCCATGACGTTGATCGTAGGCAATGAGCCCATCATGTACCGCTTGATTAGCCGCATTTTGTAGTTGGCTATCCACCGTTGTATAGACTTTGAGATTGTCCGTATAAATGCGATCACCATAAAGTTGTTGCAATTGTTGGCGTACGAGTTCACCCACATACGGGGCTTTGATCTGAATTTGCAAATTATGATGGTGAGCATTAAGAGGTGCGGCAATGGCAGCTTTATAAGTTTTTTCATCAATATAATGTAATTCATACATACGTCCTAGAACATGATTGCGACGTTTTAAAGCAGCACTTGGATGTGCTAACGGATTAAGGGAGGAAGGTGCTTGGGGCAAACCAGCTAACATAGCATATTGATCTAGAGTGAGCTGATTTAGTGATTTGCCATAATAAATTTCAGAAGCTGCTTCTACTCCATAAGCACGGGCGCCGAGAAATATTTTATTAAGATACAATTCTAATATTTTTTGTTTATTGAGCGTATGTTCGATTTTAAGAGCAATTAAAATTTCACGTAATTTGCGGCCAAATGTTTTATGTGAGTTAAGGTAGAAGCTACGAGCAACTTGCATGGTAATGGTACTGCCGCCTTCTTCTTTTTTTCCGGTGACAGCCAATTTTATGGCTGCTCTCAATAGACCTGGGATATCAATGCCTGGATGTTGGAAGTAACGTTGATCTTCAGTAGCTAGCACAGCCTCAATCAGAGGCTTAGGGATTTGATCATAAGGCAAGGGAATGCGTCTTGTTTCGCCGTATTCTGCTAATAATTTGTTGTCACGGGTGAAAACTTGCAAAGGCACTTGTAATTGTATTGTTTTAAGTTCATCTACACTAGGTATTTGAAAGACGATGTAATACAAAATACCCACGCCCACAATTCCAAGTAATATGCAGCTGAAGGCCAATAATCTTTGTAGCAGGCGTAAAAAAATATTCATGAAAATATACGTTGTAAGAAATAAACTTGCATTTTACTATAAAACTGGAGAAGATATCAGCCGAAACTCTCCTATCTTTTCAGTCACCCCCTTTACCTCAAAATCTGTTAATAATTTTATCAAATTCTTCTGAATTCTTCGCTAGCATGCCCGTCTTTTTTAGTAATTTTAACCAATAAGCGGGGAAGATTCTTGAAGTCGTCCATCTGGCACATGCTGAATTTGTCTTATAAAACTTAAGGAGCTCTAATAATGTTAGATTTTATACGTTTTAAGCCGCGGCCATTGCTAGGCTTAGACATCCAAGCAGATAGCATTCGATTGTTAGAGTTGCAGTATAGCAGGAAAATACCCTTCATAAAGCGAGCGTTAACCATAGATTTACCCATTAATGCTGTGATGGAGTCTAATATTGAGAAAGTAGAGCTCGTTAGCGATCGCTTACGAGAATTAGTGGAATGTAATAAATTACAAAAAATTGAAGTCGCTATTGCTTTACCCGAGCGATGTGTAGTCACTAAACATATTTCTGTTGCAAAAGGGCTGCGGCTATCTGAGTTAGAGGCAGAGATAATTAGCGATTTAAGTGATTGTTTCCCCTCTGCTACAGAGGGTCTCTATTATGACTACGTGATGTTAGATTCAAAAGATAAAATGCAGGATGAAGTGCTTCTGATCGCCACCTCTTTTACCCATTTAAATACGCCTGTTATGCTTGTGCAGGATTGTGGATTGAAAGTGCGAGTTGTAGATGTAGATAAATATGCATTGATTCGAGCACATCAATGTATGAAGAAAGATAATTTTCAAATGGAAGAGAAGTGGCTAGTAAGTTGGGGCCTGGCATTACATAGTGGGTATGTATGGTAGATATTAATTTATTGCCTTGGCGAGCGATGATTCGTGCGGAGAATGAGAAGAAAAGAAATTTTTTTTTATTATTTCTTGGATTACTTATTTTAATATGGATTGTTGTCCATATAGGGCTTAATTTTGCTATGCAAACCTATGATATAGCCATTGATCATGCAAAAAATCAGTTAGATGAATTAACAAGCCAAACACAAAACAATCAAACGAATTCTGCCTCATCTATTGTTGATCAAATTCATTCTAGCCAGCTTGAGTTAATTGATTTTTTTAAAGCGGTGGAGGAAGCGGCGCCTGGAATGATGGCATGGTCTTCAATAGAAAGTCGAAAGAATCACATAGTCATGACAGGGAATGTGGATTCATTTTTGGCTTTGGCCCAATTTGTTGATGATTATAATAATAAAAATAGAGCGTTAGCGATGAATATTGTCAACGTTAAAAATGATTTTGGTATGACTGCAGTACAATGTCGTTTACAACTTATTCGTTCTTCTTTTCCTTTTTTGAGCCAGATAAACAATGATGATAATATTTAATAGAATACATTGGATATGTTTGTATTTTGTCGTATTTTCTCTGTTTTTTACCCTTATCTTTGAAGATACTTTAAAACATATCAAACATATTCATGAGAGAAAAGAAACAGAAAAAAAACTGACGGCTGAAATAGAAAGTAATAAAAAAATTCTTATTAACGCTATGCAGAGCAATCTACCCTCTCTGATTCAAGTGGAGGACCGATTAATTAATGCGTCAGATGTGCTTAATTATTTATCCTATTTTTGGGTGTCTCATGGCATGGTAGTTAATAAAGTTCAATTGCTTAAAAGAAAAACTATTTTGGGCATGAATGTTTTGCCCGTGAAAATTAATATCACGGGGCAATTTCTAGAATTTTCTAAATTATTAACTTATCTTGCGGAAGATTTGAGACCCATTGTCCTTAATGATTTTTCATTGAGTATTGATCGTAATAAAACAATGGTAGCTGAAATGCACTTATGGGTCTTTTCTTTTCGCAATAAAATCAACGGGATGAATTCTCAGGCGGGGGAGCCTAAAAACATAGATAGCTGGATTACTAGAGTTCCTTTGCAAAAAATGAAATGGGTTGGATTTTTACAACAGCAACAGACTATTTGGGGTTTTGTGATGTCGCCAGAAGGTAAGACAATTGAAGTGCAGGTAGGATCCATTATTGGTTTAGAAAAAGGGCGAGTCATGAAGGTGTCCGATCATGACATGCGGATTGATTTAGGCGGGAGAAATGTTTTTATTTTTGCGCGCCCTGCTCAGAAAATCCCTCATGATGTGCATTGATTCTAATTAACAAGAGGAAGATCAGATGTTTTTAATCAATCACAAAAGAATCTTAGGAGTAATGCTATGTATTATTTCTTCTATATATTTTCTTTATGCGGAAGCAATGGGATCTCTTTCCAAACAAATTTCTCTGGAATTACAAGAGGTCAGTATTCAGGATGCTCTTAATATCCTTGCGAAATTCATGAATATTAATTTAATCATCAGCCCTGCAATTCATGGTACTACTTCCTTACATTTAAAAAAAGTTTTTCCCGAAGAAGCGTTTAATTTATTACTGCTTTCTCATGAACTGAGTCAATGGCAATTAGGCCATATTTTGTATGTTATGCCTAGAAGTGAATTTTTGCAGGAAAAACAACAGGAATTAAAACTGCAAACAGCTGTTCATGAAGCAGAGCCGCTGGCTACCCATATTTGGCAAATTCATTATGCTAAAGCCCAAGAAATCGCACATTTGTTGCAAGAAGGTAATCATACCTTGCTTTCAGCGCGTGGCCATATCTATGTCGATGCACGAACTAATATTATATGTGTTCAAGATATTTCGGATCATTTGAGCCATATTCATGAGTTTATCCAACGTTTAGATATTCCTGTGCAACAAGTATTAATAGAAGTACATTTAGCAAGTATAGACAGTGATTTTGAACGTGAGTTAGGTGTGAGTTTTGCCGGACAAGAACCGCAAGTATCAGAGGAGGCTGATCATTTGGCAGAATCCAATTATTCGCCATTGAGCATGCATTATGGTTTAGCTATGATTAAATTAGCAGATGGCTCGCTCTTAAGTATGCGGCTATCTGCTCTCGAAAGAGCTGGGCATGGTGAATTAATTTCTAACCCTAGTTTATTTACGGCTAATCAACAAACGGCTTCGATCGAATCGGGAGAAGAAATACCCTATCAAGAAGTAAGTCAAAATGGAGCAACAGGGGTGACTTTTAAAAAAGCAGTATTAAGTTTAAAAGTGACTCCTCAAATCATGCCAGGAAATCAAGTTTTGCTACAGCTGCAAGTGAATCAGGATAAGCCAAGTAGCAGAGTTATTTTAGGCGTACCAGCCATTACTACCCGTAAAATTAGTACAAATATTCTTGTAAAAAGTGGCCAAACTATCGTTTTGGGTGGTATTTATGAGTCGGGTAAAGAACATCAGCAGCAACGCGTGCCTTTTTTAGGTAAAATTCCGCTTGTAGGTTTGCTCTTCAAACAGCAAAATGTGGCAAATAATAAACGTGAACTACTCATTTTTGTGACACCTAAGGTTATTAGTTAAATGAAAAAACATCAAAATATTTTTCTAATCGGTCCAATGGGAGCAGGTAAGAGCAGTGTAGGTAAGTACCTGGCTGAGCAATTGGAGATGCATTTTTATGATTCGGACGAAGAAATCGAAAATCGTACAGGGGTGGACATTGGCTGGATATTTGATTTAGAAGGAGCTGCAGGGTTTCGTAAACGGGAAATCGCAGTGATTGCTGAGCTTGTTCATCTGCCTAATATTGTTTTGGCAACAGGTGGTGGTTCTATTATTTCTCCTGAAGTGCAAGAATTATTACGTACGCAGGGCGTGGTTGTGTTTTTGGATGCGTCATTAGGGTCTCAGCAAATACGAACCGTAAATGAAGCGCGTCGTCCTTTGCTGCGTGTGCCAAACCGAGAGAAAGTCATTGAAAAATTATATGAAGAACATACTCCTCTTTATCAAGCTCTGGCAGATTATTATATTTTGACGGATGACCGTAGCGTGCATGCGGTGGCAGAAGAAATTATTAACTGGCTAAATAAAAAATAGAGTTTCTAGGGTCTTTAACCCTCCTGCTATGCTAGAAACAACACATTGATTTTCTGGGCTCCATTTCCTGGGTATTGACTCATATGTCAACTGCATTCTTCTAAATTGATGGGCTTCATCTCATCTACCGAATTGTAAATGAACCCTGATAGGCTCTTAAAAACACCTTCCTTCCTGTAAATAAGAAGGAAGGGGCAAAGCTATGGTTGAGTTGGAGCAGGCGGCGCAGCAGGTTCAGCGGAAGGCATTACTGTATTGCTGGGTGCTGGCGTCGCAGGAGGTGTAGCTGTATTGTCAAGTGTAGGGGCTGCCGTGGGCGGTGTAGCTACCGTTGGCGTATTCATGTCAGGGGGTGTTGTGGGGGCAATCTCTGGTGCAGAGGGTGCAGCGATAGGGGATCCTCCTGGATTGGTGCTAGGCGTTTGTGCCTGCATGGCGGCGGAGCTTTCACCAGAGGTGGGTTCAGTAGAGGGTACTGTTTCAGAAGGCGGCGCGGCGATAGTCTGAGTAGTTGTTGGTACTTCAGACATGGTAGTATTGTCTTTCGCGGATTTTTGCTGGCAAGCAGTGATTCCAGCAAGGCAAAATCCGGCGAGGGTGGCTAGTAGAATGTGATGTTTACGCATGGGCAATATCCTTAGTTTTTTTAAAAAGAAGAAAATAATAGGGGGGGCTGAACTTGCCCCCTAAGAAAAAAGACATATTATCCTAAATAAACTATGCTGCAAAGCTTATCCTCTCAGCTCTAGCGAATTGTCGACAACCCCTAACGTGAGATAGATTATGATTGAACTCAAAAATGATCGTTTATTGCGCGCCATCAGGCATCAACCAGTGGACAGGACGCCTATATGGATTATGCGCCAGGCAGGGCGTTATTTACCAGAATATCGTGCAGTTCGGCAAAGAGCAGGGAGCTTCATGGCATTATGTAAAAATCCTGAGCTTGCTTGTGAAGTCACGTTGCAACCTTTGGCTCGTTTTTCTCTGGACGCAGCCATTGTATTTTCTGATATTTTGACTATTCCAGATGCGATGGGGTTAGGGCTGCAATTCATTGAAGGTAAGGGGCCCATTTTTGCAAAACCTTTACGTTCAGAGAAGGACATTCAGAATTTAGCTATTCCAGATCCGGACATTAGTTTGCGTTATGTATTAGATGCCATTCGTCTGATTACTCGCGAATTAGCTGGCAAAGTGCCATTAATTGGTTTTTGTGGCAGTCCCTGGACATTAGCAACTTATATGATAGAAGGGGGTGCAAATAAATCTTTCCCTCTTATTCAGAAAATGTTACAGGAGCAACCGCAGGCACTGCATCAGTTGCTGCATAAATTAGCTGAAGCAGTGGCTCTACATTTAGATGCCCAAATCAAATCGGGTGCCCAAGTGGTGATGATCTTTGACACGTGGGGGGGGATGTTAAATACAGCAGATTACCAAGCGTATTCCTTGCACTATATTCGACAAATTATAAGAGAGTTAGGTGTAAAAAATGCAGCATCACCTGTGCCAGTTGTATTGTTTACTAAAGCGGGAGGGCAGTGGTTAGAGTTAATGGCAGAATCCCAATGTGATGTTATTGCAGTGGATTGGTTAGTTAATTTGAAAGATGCCAGGCAGAGAGTCGGTAACAAAATAGCCTTGCAGGGCAATTTAAATCCCACTATTCTTTGTCAAACAGAGAGTGTTATTCGAGCGGAAGTTGCGCGCATTTTGACTGAATATGGGTCTGGTTCAGGTCACATCTTTAATTTAGGCCATGGTATTACTCCCGAGGTGCCTCCTGAGCATGTCGCTATATTGGTGGATGCTGTGCATACCCTTAGTCATAGGGATTCAAAATGGATAGATTGAGTTTTAAGCCAGCATGGTGGCTGACGAATTCCCATTGCCAAACACTTTGGCCTGTTTTATGCCGACGCCGTATTAAAAATTTACCTCTCAAACGAGAAAGAGTTGAATTAGCGGATGGGGATTTTATAGATCTTGATTGGGTAGGGGGCAGTAGAGGCCCTATTGTTTTAATTCTGCATGGATTAGAAGGATCAGTAAAATCGCCTTATGTTCAAGGGATGTTACAAACTATCTTACAACAGGGCTGGCGTGGGGTTTGTATGCATTTTCGTAGCTGTAGTGGTGAGCTCAATCGGTTGCCTAGAGTTTACCATTCCGGTGAGACGTTGGACATTACTGAGGTCGTGAATCGATTGCGACAGCACGAGCTAGCCACACCCATGGCAGCAATTGGTTTTTCTCTGGGAGGAAATGTTTTGCTGAAATGGCTAGGCGAAACCGGCGAACATAATCCGTTAACGGCCGCGATCGCTATTTCTGTTCCATTTCAATTGAGTCAAGCAGCTTCACGTATTGATCGAGGATTTTCTAAAATTTATCAATGGCGATTGTTACATTGTCTTCGAAAAAAAATTCAATGGAAATTTCCGCAGCAGACTGCGCCTTTTAATTTCTCCTCATTAAGAAAATTACGTACATTGCGTGATTTTGATGACTATGTAACGGCACCTTTGCATGGGTTTATCAATGGAGAAGATTACTATACTCAATCTAGCAGCCGTCAATATTTGGCAAAAATTAAAGTGCCTACATTAATTTTACAGGCGAAGGATGATCCTCTGGTGGGCGAGCAAATTTTGCCGGAGAAACAAGATATATCCTCTCAAATCATGCTTGAAATATCCGAAAAGGGTGGGCACGTCGGTTTTATAAGCGGACGTTTTCCCTGGAAAATAGAGTATTGGTTAGAGCAGCGTGCATCGATTTTTTTACAAGATTACTTAAAAAAAACTGCTTAATCTGAGTTCCGGTTAAACCTTTGCCTTAATGAATTAACTTTTGTTTGGTGAAGACCTTTTTTTTCTTTAGACAACATATTCATCATATCATGCTGAAGTTTCTCTCCTCTTGTAGGAAAGAATGTTTTATATGTACGATAGTTATAACGAACCCCAGTTCGGGGTTTAGTTCTTTAAATATCAAGGGATTAACAAAAATTTTATTGAGAAATAAGAGAGCTGACTGTATCTTTGCAATTTTTCTAACCACCAACTTAAGGAAAATCAACATGGAAATCCATCAGCTCACACGCATTTTTTGCCAAATAGATGATTTTTGCAAGGAAATAAATTCATGTAAAATGAATTACTTTTTACCCTCTCCCACAGAGGACCACCGTGTTGTTTAATTGATAGTGAGATCATAATAATTTTAATTCTATTTCAATCATCGCAATGGAGAAATTTTAAAAATTATTACCACCCTTTTCTCTCAATCTATTACAAAACAGCGTTTCCCCAATTGCCCAGCTACAATCGATTTATTGAAATTATGCCCCGTGTTATTTTTCATTTAATTTTGTTTTCTCAAATAAATTCTGGTAAACGTACCGGCATTTATTTTATTGATTCAACATGTTTGCCAGTGTGTCATTTGAAACGCTCAACCAGGCATAAAACATTTGATGAAGTTGCACGCTATGGACGAACATCTGTTAGCTGGTTATTCGGTCTAAAATTGCATAGTGTCATGAATGATCAGGGTGAAGTGATTGCATTTAAAGTAACGAGTGGAAAGCAAAATGACGCAAAGGCAGGTGAGTCAATTATGCAAAAACTGCATGGATTAATGTTTGGCGATAAAGGCTATATCGGAAAAGAATTATTTGCACGTTTGCTTGAGAAAGGATTAAAGCTTATCACACGAGGTCGAAAAAATATGAAAGAAAAAAATTACTTGCCAATGGAGAAACAACTATTGAATAAACGTGGAATAATCGAAACGGTTATCAATCATTTTAAACACCACTATCACATTTGGCATACAAGGCATCGATCAGTAATAAATGCCCTCACACATTTGATGGCAGGTGTTGCAGCCTATGTGATTGAGCCATTAAAAATATCGGCTATTAAATTGCTCGCAGCAAATAATTATTTAACTTAAACCCCGAACTGGGGTTCTATTAAGAACTTCTCAATGACTTTTAATATCTCTGGGTTCTTAGGCAAATCTTGAGGCCCTCGACTAAAGTAAAGGAGGACTTGATCTAATATCGTATGGTTGTTGGAGGGGGATATTTCATTCACATCTAATAGAAAATCGCCGTTAGCATTATGTACGTCCAATAAACGGCGAATTAGCTGAATATGGAAAACAGCCGCTTCTTCAGGTTTTTGAGAAGAGGGTATAGGAGCAAAAGCAGCACTGTAAATAATATCCTTTAAAAGAAATTGCCCGACTACATCTACCTTGAATGCAGGTTCTCCTTCTGAGTCACGCACATCTAAGATATTATCAATAAGCTTAAATTTTATGCGCATACTGATATTGTCTATTAGGGCTGCTTTATCCGTAATTTCGCTATTTGGAGGAAGAAATTGTTGTTTATAAGAATTTAATAGTTCGTCATCTATATCGGAGGGCAAAAAAGCTTTTGAGTCCTTAGAGGTCCAAAAAAAATAGGATAGTAAGTTATTATGCTCTTTTGAATGCGCATTAAAATCAATGACGGGGTCACCATTACTTTTTTTCAAATTTATTAAATAATGAGCTAGTTCAATAAAATCTTTCTTATTATTGATGTTCTCTGCTACGCCTATTAGCAAACTTAATGCTGTGAGTTTTCCTTTGCATAAATTGTTAAAATCTATTCTGGGGGCTCCGGTGTTCTCATCAATGCTTTGAGCAATTCTTTGCACTCCCTGGAAATCACAGCGCACTATACATACTACGAGATCGTCAGGTGGCTCCTCTTTTTTCTCTTCATCTGCGCGGAGAACAAGAGGGGTGGAATTTTTATTCTCGGGGCTTTTTAACTTTTTATCGCCTTCTGAATTTGCAGTATTCGGTAGCATGATCTCCTCTGTTCCATTCTTCATCGTAATTTTTCAATTTTTATTAAGTATAGCCACGATTGATCAATATTCTTAGTTTAGTAATAAATTAACCATCTCGAGCGCGGGTTTATAATCCACTGAAAGAAAAATAAATATTTGATCTTATCTGTGCTTTCGTAAATACTCCAAAGGAAATTTAACCACGCTTTCTTTTGTAAATGCAGGTTGATTTTTTTCTGGATTCCAAGTATGTCCATAGATGATTTCGTAAGTTAGAGGGATGATGCCCTCTTTATTTTTCTTCAGGGAGCTAATCACTTGGCCTCTAGAAATAAACCCTGTTGACTCTAATTCTTTTTGTAATAGGTGTTGTTCTCTGTACGTCAATGTGAAATAATCCACGTCGAGCACCGGATCAGCAAAGCCAGTATGAGTTAATGCATCACCCAGATGATGCATATCTAAAAAATGCGGTAATTGAAGAGTTTGTTCTGCGAGTTCACACAAAGTATCAGGACCAAAACTACTAAACATCAATAACCCTTCAGGCCGTAAAACACGTTGCCATTCCTTTAATACTTTTGTTAAATCTATGCACCACGGTAAAATCAAGTTTCCTACTATTAAATCTACAGTGTGATCTCCTACTGGTAATGCATCTGGTGAAGTGCATAGCCAATGAATCTTTGAGGGAGCACTCATTTTAGCATGGTCTAGCATCGCGAGTGAATCTTCTGTAGCCGATAATTCAGCTGTTGGGTAGCGTTTTTTTAATAACTGCGTGCAATATCCTGTTCCGCAACCTACTTCGATGATACGGCTAGGTTTTAAGGCAACCAAATCCAAGCGCATTACTATTTGCTCGCCTACCTCGCGTGCGAGTACAGCAGCAGCTTCATAATCTGCGGAGGCAACCTGTTCAAATCGACTTGTCAAAATAAGGACCTTGCAATGAAAACAAAAAGCAACTATTTCAAAAAAATACTCGATTGGTTTCTACCATACACTTGCATTCTATGTGGGCAGACTTCCCAACGCAACCAAGATTTATGTAGTGCATGTTATCAAATATTGCCTATGATCAGAAATAGTTGTATATATTGCGCTATTTCTTTGCCTGAAAGTATTATAGAAGGGGTATGCGGCCAATGTTTACAAAAATCGCCTCCTTTTGATGTAACCCACGCGCTTTATTTTTATCAATCGCCTATCACTAAACTCATTTTAGAGCTAAAATTTAATCAAAAGCTGATTCATGCTAGAGTTTTGGGTGAACTATTGGCTGATCAAATACAGCAGGTATGGTATAAAAATAAGCCTTTACCCACTTTTATCATTCCTGTACCTTTGCACCCTGCTCGTTTAAAAGAGCGTGGCTTTAATCAATCACTCGAAATCGCGCGCCCCATTGCTAAAATTCTGAATTTATCCATCGACATAACGCAGTGTCACCGGCATAAATTAACTGCTCCACAGTCAGCATGCTCAGCAGCAGAGCGGAAAAAAAATGTGAAAGGGGCTTTTAGTGTTATAGGTCACTTTGCGGAGCAGCATGTAGCAGTGATTGATGATGTTATTACCACGGGTAATACAGTGACTGAGTTTTGTAAAACACTTAAACGCTCTGGAGCAAGAAAAATTGATGTTTGGTGTTGCGCCAGAGTAGACAGGCTTTTTTCTGGCGATGGGTGATTTCTCTGTGTATAATCCACCGATTAATTGGGTTAGGTGGTATCATGCAAGATATTTTTTTATTCGCACAAAATCACGCAATGTTAAGCATTGCTTTACTTATAGTATTGTTGTTATTAGCTGTCCTTGAATTAATCAAATCCAAGCGAGGGACACAACAGCTTAGTCCTGCGGGGGCTACGCAACTGATCAATCATCAAGATGCTATTGTATTAGATATTCGAAATACAGAAGCATTTAATAGTGGACATATTGTTGATGCTATCTCTATCCCCTTTTCTGAATTGGAAAATAAATATAAAAAACTGGATTCATTTAAAGCGCGGCCAATTTTAATAGTATGTGCTACAGGTTCAGAATCTCCTCGTGCTGCCGGTTTGTTAGAAAAAGAGGGCTTTAAGGTATTTCTCTTGGCAGGGGGAATACGCAGCTGGAAGGAAACAGACATGCCGTTAGTGAAGGAATAAAGTCATGACAGAAATTATTATGTATACCACGGAAAGTTGCTCTTATTGCGTGCGTGCCAAGCAATTGTTAGCTACAAAAAAACTGCATTATCAAGAAATTCGTATTGATTTAGATTCTAAAAAACGTGAAGAAATGGAACGTTTAAGCGGAAGACGCACAGTGCCGCAAATTTTTATCAATGGCCACCCTATAGGGGGCTACGATGATTTATTTGCTCTGTCCCAATCAGGAAAATTAGATAATCTAACAGCGTGATATTAATTTAAATTCGTAAAGGAAAATTTTATGGCAGACAAAACAGAAAAACCAGCTGAAAACAATGCAGCGCAATTTGAAATTCAACGTATTTTTGTGAAAGATATTTCCTATGAAGCCCCTAATACGCCCCAAACTTTTGTAGAAGCATGGAAGCCTGAAGTAAAATTGAATTTAGAGACCAAGAGTAATTGTATTCAAGATAATGTACATGAAGTAGTATTATCCGTTACTGCCACTGTCACAAGTAACAACAAATCAGCTTTCCTCATTGAGGTGCATCAAGCGGGTATTTTCTTAATTGCTAGTTTGCCAGAAAAACAATTACGTCAAATGCTTGGTAGTTTTTGTCCCAACATTTTATTCCCCTACGTCCGCGAAGTTATTTCTGACATTATTGTACGGGGTGGTTTTCCTCAGCTCTTGTTGGCGCCTGTTAATTTTGATGCTCTTTATACGCAACATTTGCAAGATCAGGAAAAAGCACCCACGGCCGCAACAGCAGCAGTGGATGGGCAGATTCATTAATATGATGTATGGTACTCACCAACCTATAGCAATTCTGGGCGCGGGGTCGTGGGGTACAGCACTTGCATTGCATTTGTCTCGTTTAGGTCAAATCGTCCGCTTGTGGACTTTTGATGAAAAACATGGGGCTGATTTGCAAGCGACGCATCGGAATAAACGCTATTTGCCAGATTACCTTTTCCCGTCTACATTATATCCCACTGCTCAGCTTATTGAAGCAATACAAGATGTCCATGATATCCTGATTGCAGTCCCTTCTGTAGGTTTTCGTGCTACTGTGTTGCAGTTAAAACCCTTGCTTAAGCCGGGCATGCGTATTGCTTGGGCAACAAAAGGATTAGATGAAAACACCGGGCAATTATTGCATGAAGTTATTGCAGAGATACTTGGCCCCCACTATTCTTCTGCTATTTTAGCTGGTCCTTCTTTTGCTAGTGAAGTTGCACTTCAACAACCGACAGCTGTGGTTATTTCCAGTCAAGATCTTCTGTTTGCTCAGGATTTGCTAGCTCGCTTTAGTACGCCTTTTTTTCGCATCTATTTGAGCACAGATATTATTGGTGTGGAAGTGGGTGGTGCTGTAAAAAATGTACTTGCCATTGCTACGGGCATTTCAGATGGCATGGGATTTGGTGCCAATGCACGTTGTGCTCTAATTACGCGTGGCTTAGCGGAAATCATGCGGTTGGGGGAGAGCTTAGGCGGACATGTTGACACATTTATAGGCTTGGCAGGATTGGGCGATCTCATTCTCACCTGTACTGATGATCAATCTCGCAATCGCCGGTTTGGGCTTGCATTAGGTCAAGGTAAAAACGCCATGCAAGCGGAAAAAGAAATTGGGCAAGTTGTAGAAGGAAAAAGAAATGCCGAATTAGTTATGCAACTTGCGCATAAAAATAAAGTAGAGATGCCTATCGTAGAAGCTGTCTGGAAAATTTTGCAAGAAAAATCCACTCCTAAACAAGCGATGCAAGACTTACTAGCACGATCACTCAAAAGTGAAAAATTTTAATTATCTATAATAATTATCAGAGGTAATGCGTTTTATCTCTGCCTAGCTAATTGTTGATCAACCTGAGCCTCCCACAATAATTTTTATCATTTCATCAGGTTTAATATGTTTTTTTAGAGCTGTTTTTACTTCGTTCAAGCTAATAGCTGAAATGTTGGCTCTATAAGTATCGATATAATCTAAGGGTAGTTTGTAAAATCCAATTTGCATTAGATAATGGATAATATCGTGATTAGTCGCGATCGAGAGGGGGAATTCATGATTGATTTTCTGTTTTGCGAGTAAAAATTCTTTTTCAGTAGGACCTTTATCAATATAGTGATCAAGTATAGATTTTGTTAGATTCAAGGCTTTTTTTGCCGTAGAATTTTGAGTAGCAAAATGGATTAGAAAGAAACCTCTCGCGTTAAAAAATTGAAATGCGCTATTAATGCCATAAACTAGGCCATGTTCTCCTCTTATTTTTTTAAACAATCTTGAGGTAATAGAAGAGCCACCTAGAATGTCATTGCCAATATGGATTGCATAATAATCAGGATCATGATATTCCATTCCCAAGTGCCCCATCCAGATAGTGGTTTGTTCTGAGGGAAAAGGGATAAAGGTTTGTACTTTATTTCTAAACGATACTGCATTTGGAGTAATAGGAGCCTCTTTCCCTACAGGAAAACTATCTTCTATTCGGGCTACATTTTTTTCGACATCGTGCCGGCTAATATTGCCTACAATGATGAGAGTTGCATTGCTCAACACATAATATTGTTGATAGAAATACTCCGCGTCATTTCTTGTAAGAGACATTACAGCTTCTTTTGTGCCACACAGATTATGTGCATAGGGATGTTTTCCATAGAGTGCCTGAGAAAATGCATTTTGAGCAATATAGCTTGGGGTTTGCTCTTGCATTTGCAGAGTGCTAAAAATTTGTTTTTGCCGGCGCGAAAAAGCTGTTTTTGGAAATTGAGCCGAATATAGAATTTCCAGGAATAATTTAAAAGCTAAATTAAAATATTTCTTTTCTGATAAACATTTTAAGCTTACGGAGGCATTATCTTTGGTGGAATGCATTTGAAAATGTGCGCCCACGTCGGCAAATTTATTGGCTATGTCATCTGCATCATAAGATCGCGTACCTTGGTTTAGCATCGCACTAGTGATATGGGATAAACCTTGTTTTTTTTCGTCCATGGAAGAGCCCGCATTGAAAAAAATATCGATATCAACTATAGGAATCTCAGGTCTTTGCACGAAATAAACATGCATGCCTTTTTTACTTTTCCAGTGTTGGATAGAAACGATGGGAGGTGAAGTAATAGATTTCTTTTTCATGCGTTATTTGCCTTGATTTCTAATGGCTCAAGAATGCCAATCGTTAATCTTTCGGGGGTTAAATAGTTCAATGCAACGTCTTGAATTTGCTTAGGTGTGATTCCTCGGATTTTTTTGATTGTTTCCCGATCTATTTTGGCCCATGAAAAACCTACGCATTCAAGCATCCCAATTTCATAAGCTTGATGGAAAAGAGAATCTGTACTAAAAATTTTTGAGGCTATCCATGCTATCTTGACTCGTTCTAATTCTTTGTCGCGGATTAATTGATTTTGTAGATTGTCTATTTCTTCCAGCAATGCTTTCTTACATTTTTCTACATCTTGCATGCTGTTGGGGGTTAATCCTAGCATGAGTATGTTATTCATGCGATCAAAGGGGGAATAATGAGCATAAGCGCTGCTGGCAATTTGTTTTTTGCGAAGAATATTTTTTTGTAACCTAGAACTGCTATTTAAGCCTAAAATACTGCTTGCTGCCCATAAAGCATAGGGTTCCCATTGTTTATTTGTAGCTGCTGTTTTGAGTACAGGGGTGTTATAACCTAATGCAAGCCAAGGTAATTTAGCAGGGACTTTAATCGTTACACAACGTGTCCCCAATGCTTGTACTTCATTTTGTGGTTTTACTATAGGTACTGAGCGTGCGGAGATAGAGCCAAAATATTTTTTAGTCCATTGTTGGATTTGTTTGGGCTGGACATCCCCTACAACGATAACAATAGCATTATTAGGTGCATACCAAGTGTGGTACCACTGTTTTAAATCTGCCACCGTCATTTGCTTTAAATCATCCATCCATCCAATGATTGAATGCCTATAAGGACTAGAAGTATGGGCTATAGCTGCAAATCGCTCATACGCACGATGTTCTGGGCTGTCGTCGATGCTCATGTATCTTTCTTCCATAACCACAGAAATTTCTTTTTTAAAATCTTGTTCATTCAATAAGAGTTGATGCATGCGATCTGCTTCCAATTTGAAGCAGATTTCTAATTTATCATTGGCAATGAATTGATGATAGACCGTATAATCTTGTCCAGTGAATGCATTGTTCTGGCCCCCATTTTCGGAAATTATTTCATCGTATTGAGTGTTACGATAATTTTTACTACCCCGAAACATCATGTGTTCTAAAGCATGTGAAATTCCTGTTATACCATTATGTTCATAGCTGGAACCTACCTTGTACCAGACTTGCATGATAGCAACGGGGGCCCGATGATCTTCCTTAATAATCAATTTAAGACCATTAGTAAAAAAATGTTCATGAATTGTCTTTTTTGCAGACATGCTATTTACTCAATTAAAATAACTAAATAACTTGTTTTTCATCTTCCCTGGATTGACTTATTTCGTCAAGCCTCTATTTCAGGTAAAATCTCGGCCTATTCAATTAGCTGAGCGTTTCTTAACATGCATAATACTGGGGTTTTACTCATTAATTTAGGTACACCTGATAACAGTGACAATCAATCTGTCTATCGTTATTTAATAGAATTCTTAAACGATCCTAGAATTATTGATCTACCAAAATGGTGGCGATGGATATTGACTCATTTTTTTATTGTACCGTTTCGATACAAGAAAACAGCACAGGCTTATCGAAAAATCTGGAGCCAAGAAGGCTCTCCTCTCTTACTGAATTCCCGAAAATTACAAAGTGCTCTAGCAATCGCATTAGGGCAGAATTATCATATTGAAATAGCAATGCGTTATGGCAACCCTACTATTCAATCAGCATTACAAAAAATGAAGCATTGTCATCGGCTGATTGCAATTCCCCTGTTTCCTCAATATTCTTCTGCTGCAACCGGCTCAGCCATAGACAAGTTATTACATGAGTTAGCAAGTCAATGGAATATACCCGAAATTCATATTATTCGAGATTTTTATAAGAATACTGGCTTTATTGAATCGTATGCAGCCATTATTCAAAAAAGCATAGATAGGATAAAACTAGATTCCATTTTATTTAGTTATCACGGCTTACCTGAACGGCACATCAATAAAAGTCATTGCCGAGCGCCTTGTGATCGACTTACTGCCTGTCCTAGCATCACGGGGGATAATTTTTATTGTTATCGAGCGCAGTGTTATATGACTTCTTCTTTGCTAGCAGCTGCCCTAGGCTTAGAAAAGAATCAATATAAAGTGGTTTTTCAGTCACGTTTAGGTCGGACGCCCTGGATTCAGCCTTATACTGATATCCTATTAGCTAATCTAAGACAAGAAGGTAAAAAAAACATTGCTATTGTGTGTCCTTCTTTTGTGGCAGATTGTTTAGAAACATTGGAAGAAATTAATATGCGAGCACGCGAGCAATGGTCACTCAGTGGCGGCAGTAAATTTATTTTCATACCCTGCTTGAATGATCATCCGCTTTGGGTTAAGGCGCTTGCAGCAAGCATTTTTCAACTGAGTTAAAGTCTATCCTCCCACCTGCTTGTTTCTTGTTTTTACAATAGCTCCTCGGTTTCCCCTCTCCCGCGCTTTATCTGTCAAAACCCAAAGAGAATAAGTGCGATAACAAGTTATAGTCTTATATTCCTCCTTTTTTTCATGAATTGTCATAAAAAACAACAAACCTACCTCTGAGCTCAGTGATATAATTTAAGGGTACACCTCTCAAACTTTGCAAGTTCGTCAGTTCACTATAGGGAGATGATGATATGAAAACTCCGCTTTTAATTTCTATTGTGTGCTTAAGCTTGTTAGTGGGCCGTTACTCTTGGAGTTGTAGTTGCGGTAGCGATTCCTCTGGCTGCCAACAAAACGTTTGCGTGACACCCCAGGATTATTGCCAATGTGCCGATATTAATAGTAGAAGGAACCCTTGTATCAGTAAAAGCGACTATTGCCGTGATTTTGGTAATGTGGGAGACAATAAGTTTTCCGACTCCTATGATAATCAATAAATGCTCTCCTTAATGGGACACCAACGACCTCCACACGAGGTAATATTCGCTAATTTCATCTGAGAACGGGTATAATGATTTTGGAAGTCTTTCTACTCATCAATCAAGGAGAGTGATTTATATGATGTTTTTAATACATGCAGTGTTTGCATTAGGGCTCATATCATTAACCGCCGGTGCAGCTTTATACATTTTTGCGTTACGTAATAAAGGAGCAGGCTCAGGGTTAGGCAAAATCGTTGGTGCTATTGTTATGATTATTTCTACTTTTTCTCTTGTTTGTTCCTTTTGCTTAGGACTAAAAATCTGGAGAGAAGTGTACTTGCTTAACATGGTTCAATTGCATAATTTGCAAATACAAAATGAAAGTACTGTAAGTACTCCCAAAATGCCCCCTTCCAAAGAGCATCATCATAGAAAATAATTAAGACTAGGCTACCTTCAAGCGGATCACGTGTTTTTCTAGCCAGGCAAAAACCGCTTGAGGGTGGTATTTATGTACCTATTCATTTATACTCCGTGGCATCCGTGGATTAGATCGTTCAGCGTCCACTTTCGGTTTTAGTTTAACGGAGTTTTTGATGCGAATTCTTTGTGTTATTCCCAGTCGGATTCATTCTACGCGCCTTTCGCGCAAGCCCATGCTGCTTATACAGGGTAAACCAATGATTCAATGGGTATATGAAAACGCAGCACGTTGCAATGTCCTATCAGATGTTATTGTGGCTACAGATAGTGAAGAAATTGCATTATTCATCCAAGGTATAGGGGGTAAGACAGTGATGACGGATCCTCATCTTCAAACAGGGTCTGATCGGGTTGCTGTAGTTGCAGAACAGTATCCAGAAGCTGATGTCATCATTAACTTGCAAGGTGATGAGCCTTTTATTAAGCCGCGTATGTTAGCACAGCTAGTATCACCCTATCTTGAGGGAGAATCGCCTGATATGACAACGCTTGCACGTCCTTTAGATTTGCAAAGAAATTACACTCTACCAGGTGCCGTTAAAGTCATGGTAGATAAACATGGCAATGCCCTCTATTTTTCGCGCTCGCCTATTTCTTATTTGCATACTCAAGAATTTAGTCCCCCTGTCTACCATCACATGGGTCTTTATGCTTTTCGCCGTGATTTTTTAATGCTTTATAAAACGTTAGCACAAACACCTCTGGAGAAAATTGAATCTCTTGAGCAATTGCGGGTTTTGGAAAATGGATTCAAAATACGGGTATGCTTAACTGAAGAGAGTACGCTTGAAATCAATACCCCGGAAGAATACGAACAAGCACAGCAATTTGTCTATACTGATGAAATGTGATGAAACAAGGCAGGGCGTATATCAATGGCCAAACATTCTGCGGTTCAACCCATAGGTATTTTTGATAGTGGCATTGGCGGGCTGACTGTAGCGAATGCTCTGGTTAACCACTTACCGAATGAAAATATTATTTACTTCGGCGATACAGCGCATATGCCGTATGGCGATAAATCTGCCAGTGCGGTCCAAGCCTATTCCATTAAAATTGCCCATATGCTATTACAGCAACATTGTAAACTCATTGTCATTGCTTGTTATTCTGCAACCTCTGTTGCCTATGAGTTAGTAAAAGAATATGTAGCGAGCAAGGCTATCGTGATGAATGTCATTGACCCCATGGTACATTATATTCATGCGCATCATGCACATCAGCGTATTGGCTTAATTGGTACACGCCAAACAATTAATTCTAATGTTTATAAGAAAAAAATAGATAAATTAAATTCCAATATTGAGCTTACATCACTTGCTACCAATTTATTGGCCTCTGCTATTGAAGAGTTTGGGAATAGCAAAGTGATTGACAGTTTGCTCGATCAGTACTTATCTCATCCTATGTTGAAGAATCTGGATGCATTAATTCTTGGCTGTACTCACTATCCTGTTGTAAAGGAAAACATTTCACGTTATTTTAAGAATAAAATTCAAGTTATTGATCCATCCGATATTGTGGCGAAAGCAGTCAAGCAACGTTTAGAAGAAAATCAGCTGCTTAATATAGATAATGGAGGCCAACAACATTTTTATGTGTCTGACTATACGGAATCATTTTCGGCGGGAACAAAAATGTTTTTTAATGGCGAGATTCATCTAAAACATTATCCATTATGGAATTGATATGAATTATCGCCACGGCTATCATGCGGGTAGTTTTGCTGACGTTTTTAAACATGCAATTTTGGTATCGCTTATACAATCTTTATTAAAAAAGAAAACTGCAATCTGTTATTTAGATACGCATGCTGGTGCAGGGTATTATGATTTAATTTCTGAAGAAGCACAAAAAAGTAAGGAATTTGAAGCCGGTATTACAAAAGTGATGGGTGCAGAGGATCCGCCTTCTTTGATTAGAGATTATCTTAGTTGTGTGCAACAAATTAATATACGATTAGCAGGCTCAGTTGTTCCGTCATTGCGTTATTATCCAGGTTCGCCTTCTATTGTACGTTATTTTTTGCGAGCCCAGGATCGGATGACATTAACAGAGTTACATCCCCAAGAATATCGAATATTAAAAAAAAATTTTATGAGAGATAGCCAAACTGGAGTACATTTAGGAGATGGTTATCAAGGGCTTAAGGCTTTTTTGCCTCCTAAAGAAAGACGGAGCTTGATTTTAATAGATCCTCCTTATGAGCGACCTAATGAGTTTATAGACATTGTTGTGATGTTGCTTGCTGCCTTAAAGCGCTTTTCTTCGGGAGTTTATGCTATTTGGTACCCTATCAAGAATAGAACAACCATTAATCTATTTTATCAAGATTTAAAAAAAGCAATTCAACAATCTATACTCATTGCTGAGCTTAACATTTATTCAACAAATAGTTCGTTGCTTCTTGATGGTTGTGGCATGGCCATTGTGAATCCTCCGTGGCAGCTTGATCAGCAGATTTTTGAGTATCTCCCGTGGTTATGGAATCTATTAAGTGTTCATCAACAAGGAGGATATCGGGTTTTTTCGCTGTAAATTTACTGGTTCTATTCATAAGCTTACTCTTGTCGCGACAATGGATTGATATAAATCTGCTAAAATGAAAGGGTAAGATAAGAGTATAACTAGGAGGAAGCTGAAATGAAAAAATTAATAGCTTTATTCATCATGATCATTGCCACAACTCTCTTAACGGGATGTACTACGGGTCAGAAACAAACCGCAGGTATGCTGGGTGGCGGTGTGGTCGGAGGTGTTGCGGGCGGTGCCCTTACAGGAGGAAGTCCTGTAGGTGCAGCAGTAGGTGCCATAGGTGGCGCAGTAGTGGGGCATGAACTCACAAAATAGTGCTGCAATTCTGCCATTCTTCTGTTAAGAGCAGCATGCATAAAGGGCTTGACACTGTATGCGGTTCTGGCCGGGAACTCTGCCGCCTAGGATTTATGTCAAAACCTATGTTCATTTGTTTTTTACATTCTGGTATTCTTTTAGGATCTGTTGACAATTCTACATGCCGACTGTAATCCTTTGATTTTTTGTGCTCCGTTGCTCATTGACTTGCATGCCAACTGCGCTTTGGTGCTCAAAAATCAAAGCTTTTCGCCTCGGCCTAGCGAATTGTCAACAGATCCTAAGCATTTTGCTGTGATTTAAGAGAGAGATAGATATATGGCACTCAAAGTAGGCGATCAAGCTCCAGATTTCATTTTGGTATCAGACCAACATGAAGAAATAGCATTAAAAAAATTTCGCGGTAAAAAAGTAATTCTTTATTTTTATCCAAAAGATGATACTCCTGGTTGTACCCGAGAAGCTTGTGATTTTCATGATAATTTAGAAAAATTTAACAAAAAAAATACAGAAATTATAGGTGTTTCTAAAGATAGCATTGAAAAACACCAAAAATTCAAACAAAAATATCATTTGTCTTTTACTTTGCTTGCAGATGAAAAAGGCGAGGTTTGTGAGAGCTATGGTGTGATTAACAAAAAAAGTTTATTTGGCCGCAGTTTTCTAGGCATTGAACGCTCTACTTTTTTGATTGATGAAGAAGGGGTGATTTGTGCTATTTGGCGTAAAGTAAAAGTGAATGGACATAGTCAGCAGGTGCTCAATGAACTCAACTAAGCAAAAAACTAAAACGGCGATCACTCCTACCCGAGAGATGGATTACCCAGAATGGTATCAACAAATCATCAAAGCAGCTGATTTGGCTGAGGTCTCTCCGGTGCGTGGTTGTATGACAATCAAGCCTTGGGGTTATGCATTATGGGAAAATATGCAGCGTGTCATTGATGAGCGACTCAAAGCTACAGGCCATAAAAATGTGTGTTTTCCTTTGTTGATTCCTGCTAATTTTCTTGAAAAAGAAGCCGAACATGTGACGGGCTTTGCTAAGGAATGTGCTGTTGTTACTCATTGTCGCTTAGTGCATGACGAAGAAGGTAAGTTGGTCCCCAGTAGTCCATTAGAAGAACCTTATATTATTCGTCCTACATCTGAAACTATTATTGGAGAAGCATTTTCTCGCTGGATTCAATCTTATCGAGACTTGCCTTTGCTTGTTAATCAATGGGTCAATGTCATGCGTTGGGAAATGCGTACACGGCTATTTTTACGTACTTCAGAGTTTTTATGGCAAGAAGGTCATACTGCCCATGCTACTTCAGCAGAAGCACAACAAGAAGCATTAAAGATTTTCGATCTGTATGCGCAGTTTGCTGAAGACTATATGGCAATGCCTGTTATCAAGGGAGAAAAAACAGCTAGTGAACGTTTTCCGGGTGCCGTGAACACCTATACTATTGAAGCCATGATGCAAGATAAAAAAGCGTTACAAGCTGGTACTTCACATTTTCTAGGACAAAATTTTGCAAAAGCATTCAATATTAAGTTTTTAAGTCCCCAAGGTAAAGAAGAGTTTGCCTATACGACTTCTTGGGGGGTTTCTACACGCTTAATTGGCGGGCTCATCATGACACATAGTGATGATAATGGCTTAGTATTGCCTCCTAGGTTGGCTCCTTTGCATGTTGTGCTTTTGCCTATTATGCACCACGAAGAATCGCGCGCAGATGTTTTGACATATTGTGAACAATTGGCAGAAGAGTTACGCCAAATATACTATGATAATCGATATCTAGCGGTGGAAATTGATACCCGCGAGTTAACCGGCGGCGAAAAAGCATGGAGCTGGGTCAAAAAGGGCGTTCCTTTACGTGTTGAAGTCGGTCCGAAAGAATATGAAAACAAGACCGTTTTCATAGGGCGCCGCGACCAAGAATACAAAGAACGCCATAGCCTGAGTCGCCAAGAATTTTTGGCCACCGTGATTTCCCAGCTCGATACATTGCAAACAACATTATTTAAGCGTGCAAGTGATTTCCAAAAGCGACATACCTTAACCATCGACAATCAAGCAGATTTTTATCAATTTTTCTCTGACGCAGAAAGTGGGTTTGCTTTAGCCCATTGGAATGGCGATCCAGCAATAGAAGCAAAAGTTAAACAAGATTTAAATGTCACTATTCGTTGTATTCCCCAGTTGGCTAATTTGGAACCCGGGAAATGTATTTTTAGTGATAAATCTAGTCCTCAGCGCGTGATTTTCGCTAAATCATATTAGAGTCGAGTCGGTTTTGGGGGATCCTACTATTTTCAAGATAATTATGATCTAAGAGTAAAAAAGTGCTATTATTTTAAAATGGTTTTAAAAACTTAAATTATTATAAATTAAGGATTAGCCATGAAAAAGATAAATCACCTATTTTTTTGTTTATTGTTAACGTATATTTTTATTTATAGAATAAATGCCATGGCGGGTGATAAATCTGAAATTATCTCTACGCCTGAAAATATTGCTGTACCTCATACTACTTATCCTCTTTTATATACGATTCATGCTAGCGAAGGGGAGTTAATAGAAGATAAAAGGAAGAATTTTCGACTTATGCTTGAAGGAGTGCATGAAGGGGTAGCCTATCAGTTTTCCACTCCTAGAAAATTAAATGGAATAGTTGAACTAAAGGGATTTATTAAAATGTGGAATTCTAAGCGATTGAAGAGAGTTGAAGTAGATGTCACAGGATTGCAAAGAAACGATCAAACTTTAGGGCATGACCAGCTCTATCTGCGGGCGCGGGTGCGTGGTCCTCAATATGCTGATTCTAAAGGGAATAAATTAATTTTTTTCCTCTCAGATGTTTCACCGCCGGTTAAAATCAATAACATTCTTCATATGAAAAATGTTTCTCTTTTCCTAAACGGTTGTGATATATGTTCTTGTAAGCCCACAGGTTATTCATGTCTATAAAATAGAGCAGTCTATGCGTTATATAATCCTTGTTTTTTTATAAGAGCAGTAATAAAAACGCACCAAAAGTAAGAAAATAAAAAATCAGCGGGCGAGTAAGTCTATTGGCACAGTACTTTTTATTCAATGGCCTCTTGTATGTAATAAATTATGTTATACGCAAAAGCCCTGCGAAAGGAAATTTTTATACATTTAAAAAAGCACGCGAAATAATGGTAGGACCTCAGTCATTTTAAGTTTTTACCGAGATGTGGGCAAGATCTGGGCACATAGGCGAGAAAGAAAAGGAGAAGCAGAGGAAAGCAAAGGCTACTCTTTTTTTATTAAGAGTAGCCTTGGTTTGATAATTTCATTTTTATTTGGAGTCATAATAATAATTATGAAGTTGATCATTCCACGTTTGATCTGCGATATCCGGCCAATTATTTTTATCAAAACCTGGTGCATTTTTCAATTTATCTTTAGGAACGCGTATGTTAAAACACTTACGCTTATTATTGTAATGAAGCTCTTTCCAGGGGAGAGCAAATAGCTTGCCTTCTATGAGCCGCTCTGCAAATCCGCCAAACGAAAGAACAGCATATCTTACCTCGCCTTTTAATTTATCGAGGATTAACTCTTCTATTTTTCCCAAATTTTCATTTTGTGGGCTTTCTACACTCACACCGATAACTTCGGAAGATTTTACTACGGATGGCGAAATTTCATCTGCTTGAGTCATATCATTTCTCCTTTTCATTTTTTAAATTATTTCTAAAGAATAATAACATTATCAAAAACTAGAAGTTAAAACTTACATTGCTTAGCCTAACTCAATTTAATTATGATTACAATAAAATTATTGTAACATACATGTACATGGATATAATTTTTTTATATTTTAAAAGTGATTATTTTTTATTATGGTAAATTTTTAACTTTTTTATATTTTCTAATGCACTCATTTTTGTAATATCACTTTTATATTAATTAACTGAAGTGACCGAGAGTAAATATGAAAAAACTTTCTCGTGAGTTTTATGATCGTGATACGGTGATCGTAGCTAAAGAATTATTGGGGAAGTATCTTATTCATGAAGATCGCATTGGAAAAATTGTAGAAGTAGAAGCTTATGTAGGCACTCATGATTTAGCTTCTCACTCTGCTAAGGGCCTGACAAAACGTACTCAAATTATGTTTGGTTCAGCAGGCTATGCCTATGTCTATATGATTTATGGTTTATATTATTGCATGAATATTGTAACCGAAGGTGAGGGCCAGGCTTCGGCGGTATTAATTCGCGCTATTGAGCCTATTAAAAATATTCATGATCGCACTCAAGGCCCCGGGCTAGTATGCAAGGCGATGCATATTAACAAGTCACTGAATGGACATGATTTGTGTAGCGATTATTTTTATTTAGCAGATGCTCAACAATCTGAAGAATTTATTATTCTTGAAAAACCTAGAATAGGGGTGCCTTACGCCGGGGAGTGGGCAAATAAATTATTGCGATTTTATATTCAGGGAAATGCATTTGTTTCGAGAAAAGAGAAGTAATTGCTAAGGCTATTGAGTAGATTCAATATTAGTCATCATGAGCGAATTTAAGGGGGAGCCTATTAAAATGAACGACCCTATCGCCTCTAAAAAATATTTATGCTACCCTTTGCGGCTACCCCTAATAGAGACAGGATTGTATGATTTATGAGCATAAAAGAATTGGAAAGCACTATCCATGCATTGGCAAAAAAAGGTAAAGGGATTCTGGCAGCAGATGAAAGTTCGGCCACTATTACCAAGCGTTTTGCAGCAGTGAATACGGAGTCGACGGAAGAAACGCGCCGCGCTTATCGTGATTTGCTTATTACTACACCTAATTTAAATAACTATATTGCTGGTGTTATTCTGTATGAGGAAACGCTTTCACAGAAAACAATGGATGGCACGCTTTTTCCCGAAAAATTAAAAGCATTAGGTATTTTACCTGGCATTAAAGTAGATAAGGGGTTGGTTATTCTACCTAATACATCGGATGAACAAGTGACGCAAGGGTTAGATGGTCTCGCAGAACGACTAGCCGACTATAAAACTAAAGGGGCTTGTTTTGCTAAATGGCGCGCTGTGTATGCTATTTCGACAGTGACACCGAGTAAGCTCGCCATCAAAGCTAATGCAGAGGGGCTGGCGCGTTATGCTGCTATTTGCCAAGCTAATGGCATTGTCCCTATTGTTGAGCCTGAAATTTTAATAGATGGCGATCATACAATAGAACGTTCGGCGGAGGTGAGCGAGCGAGTATTGCATAGTGTTTTTAATGCATTGTTTAGATATAAGGTTAAATTAGAATATATTGTACTCAAGCCGAGTATGGTTATTAATGGTAAAAAGTGTTTGAACAAAGCGAGTGCAGAACAGGTGGCAGAAGCTACTTTAACTATTTTGCGGCGTACTGTGCCTGCTGCAGTACCCACTATTAACTTTTTATCAGGCGGGCAAACACCTGAAGAAGCAACTGCCAATCTCAATGCGATGAATGCATTGTCATCACACTTGCCATGGAATGTAAGTTACTCCTATGCTCGTGCTTTACAAGAATATCCTATGCAAATTTGGCATGGCGATGCAAAAAATAGTGTTGCTGCGCAACAGGTTTTTCTTGAAAGAGCAAAATTAAATAGTTTAGCTGCCATGGGGCAATATGATGGATCGATGGAAACGGAACTTTCCATCGCGTAACATTAGCTACTTTGCAGTAGGGTTGATACTGCAAGGGTTTATAATTTGTTTTTAGAAAATGGAATTTGAATTATGGCAATTACCGTATTGAATACCGTGGATGCAAAAGAACAATTTACAGATTTAGTGAATCGTGTAGTACATAGTAAAGAGCGAGTTATTTTGACCCGTCGTGGTAAAGAAATTGCTGCGATTATTCCACTGGAAGACTTGACGTTATTGCAAGAAGCGCAAGATAGACATGACCTTCGTGAAGCCATTGATGCTTTAAAGGAAGTACGGAATCTGGGCACCATGACTTTAGATCAATTAAGAGAAGATATAGGCGTATAATTGTGTCCACCCCCTATCATATAAAAATTGCTCCTCCTGCGGTGCAGCAAATTAAACAATTGTCTGCTAAACAACAAAAAATCCTCTTCAAATTAGCCGAAGCGTTATCGATGAACCCCCGTCCCCCGGGCGCTAATAAAATTAGTGGGATGACAGGGCTTTATAGTGAAACAGTTAGTCCACTCCGTTTGGTTTATAAAATAGAAGAGCAAGATGTTTTGTTATTATTAGTAAAAACGGCATAGTAGAATTGTCAATAGATCCTAAGGATTTCCGATTGGCAGACGATATTTTTATAGGTGTAGATGGTGGCGGTTCTGCGTCCAGAGTGCGTGTTGAAGATAGTCGCGGTCAGCTATTAGGCCAAGTGATGAGCGGATCAGCTAATATTCGTTTATCAGTGGAGGGGGCGTGGCATTCTATTCATACGGCGTTAATAGATATTTTATCTGCGCAGGGAATATCTTTAAAAGATAAACATTATCGTTTCCATGCTGGGGTGGGCTTAGCGGGTTGCGAAGTTACGGAAGCAGTGCAGGCTTTTTTAGAATATCCTCATCCTTTTACTACAATCCAGTTAGTAAGTGATGCACACATTGCTTGTATAGGCGCGCATCATCATGCAGATGGTACTATTATTATTGCGGGTACAGGGGTGATAGGTTATCAAATAGAAGGAGAGCAGAAGGTACGTGTAGGGGGATGGGGTTTTCCGCATGATGATGAGGGCGGAGGGGCATGGCTAGGATTAGAAGCGGTGCGTTTAACGTTTCAATGGTTAGATCAGCGTGGAGAAAAATCCCTGTTAGTTGAAGAGGTCTTTTCTTATTTCAATCAAGATCATGCTCGGTTTGTGGCTTGGGCGAATCAAGCAAATTCTACAGAGTTTGCGCGTCTAGCACCTATTGTTATTCATTATAGTCAGCAAGAAGAAGCTGTTGCAGTATGGTTGATGAAGAAAGCAGCGCATTCTATTGAGAGAATTGCCCACACGTTGAAAAAAATGCGAGTAAAAAAGCATCCATTCGCTTGTTGCTTATTAGGCGGCATTGCTCCTTTTATTGAGCCATGGTTGAGTGCAGAGTTGCGGGCTACTTTTGTTGCGCAGAAAGACAATGCAGAGAAAGGTGCTATTCTCATGATTCGTAAACAATTTGAAAAGGAGGGTCGATGAATTTTATTATCACTGGCCCTCTTGTTTACACCGAGCGGGCTATTCTTTCTGAGGCTGCGATTGCAGTAAGTGATGGGTTGATTCGATCTATTGATATGAGAGCCGAGAGGGAAAAAATAGGCGGGCACGAAGTGATTCATTTTCCGTCGAATTATTATCTTGTGCCAGGCTTTATTGATTTACATGTACATGGCGTGAATGGGCACGATGTCATGGATGCCACGCCACATGCATTGAATATGATGAGCCAAACACTTGCCGCACAAGGCACTACTGGGTTTCTTGCTACTACTATGACAGCAAAAGTAAATGAGATTGAAAATGCGCTGATAGCCGTACGTAATTTTATGAAGGAAAACCGAGAAATAAAAGGAGCAGCTATTTTAGGGGTACATTTAGAAGGACCTTTTATTTCTCCCAAAAAAATAGGGGCCCAATGTGCTAGCGACATTCTTAAGCCTGACATTGAATTATTTCAGCGCTGGCAAGATAAATCGGCCCATGTTATTAAATTAGTGACGCTTGCTCCCGAGTTAGCGGATGGCATGGAATTCATTCGTTATCTCAGGAAAAATAATATTATCGCTGCAGTAGGTCATAGCGATGCAACCTATGCCGAAACACTCACAGCCATTGCTGAAGGCACTATTTATGCGACACATTTATTTAACGCTATGCGCGGTATCCATCAACGCGAGCCAGGTGCTGTGATGGCGGCGTTGCTGTCTGAACAAATATCAACAGAATTAATTGTGGATGGCGTGCATTTACATCCTGCCATTGTTCAATTAATTTTAAAATTAAAAACAAAAGAAAAAATGATTGTAGCGACGGATGCAATGCGTGCTACCTGTTTGGGCGATGGAATTTATGATTTAGGTGGGCAGAATGTAAAGGTAAAAGAAGGTGTTGCTACTTTAGCAGAGGGTACGTTAGCCGGTAGCACCTTAACAATGCCGGCTGCTATAAAAAATCTCATGCGATTTACGCAGTGCAGTTTATTCGATGCATTAAAAATGGCGACGGAAAATCCAGCGAAAATGTTAGGCATCTTCCACGAACAAGGAAGTATTGCATTGGGAAAAAAAGCGGATTTGGTAGTGTTAGATGAAGAATTGAATGTAGTAATGACAATTTGTACTGGCAAGATTGTTTATTGTAAATCCTAATACTTAGGATTTTTTGACAATTTTCCTATTCCGGATGTCACACTTTGATTTTTTGTGCGCTGCTGCTCATTGACTTGCAGACCAACTCTGCTTCGGTGCTCACAAATCAAAGCGTTTCACTTCGGCTTAGCGTATTGTCAACAGATCCTATAGATCGGGATGATCATTTATTTTCATATATAGAATCTAATGGCTTCTTGCTAGACAAAGGATTTCTTGCTAAACTTCTGAGATGAAAAATTTTGGCAAAATACCTCTGGTTCTGCTGGCTGAAATGATGATCGTGTCATTTCTGACGCCTTTTATGCCTTTAGTTATTCAACAATCATTTTATGCGCTTAGTCTTAGTATTAAAGCAAGTATTATTTTCCTTTTGCCACTCATTATTTTTGGGTTGTTATTTAAAACTGCTGTTGGCTTGGCACGCCAGGCAACGACTATTATTCTGCTTGTTGTGGGGTTGGTATGCTTATCTAATTTTACGTCTACTTTTCTTAGTCACTATGTAGGTGCCAGGATTTATCATTTTAATATGTCATTATTGCTGCCAAAAACAGGGGGTGGGCTAGCGCCACTTTGGTTGTTTACTCTGCCCAAGCTGATTCCCAATGATAAAGCAATGCTTGCAGGGATTGTGCTTGGCATTTTTTTTGGCAATTATATGCCCTCCCATGCAAAAAAAATAGCGATGCAGCTTGAAACCATGATTAATAAATTATTGTCGTTTATTATTTATGTTATCCCTTTTTTCATCGCGGGTTTTATTGTTAAGTTAGCGTCCGATGGCGTAATTCACATGATTGTAAAAGATTATTCAGTGATTTTTGCTATTGTAGCGGTGACGCAGCTTGCTTACATTTTTTCAGCTTATTTTATGGTGAACCGTTTTCAACTTGTTTGTACACTGCGGTCTGTTAGGAATATGCTACCTGCTGCGTTGACGGGGTTTAGCACTATGTCGAGCGCAGCTGCCATGCCTTTTACTATTGCTGGGGTAAAGCGTAATTCCAAAAACTCCGATTTAGTTTCTTCTATTGTGCCTGCGACGGTAAATATTCATTTAGTGGGAGATTGTTTTGCTATTCCTATTTTTGCTTATGCGGTGCTCAAAAGCTTTGGTTTTTCTGAGCCCACTTTAGCTATGTATTTGGTATTCACAACTTATTTCGTGCTTGCGAAATTTTCTGTGGCAGCTATTCCTGGCGGCGGTATTATTGTGATGCTTCCTATCTTGGAATCTTATCTGGGGTTTAATGCAGAAATGCTATCGCTAATTACAGCGTTGTATATTCTTTTTGATCCGGTGATTACCTGCGCCAATGTATTGGGCAATGGGGCCTTTGCTTTATTAGCGGATAAATTACTCCGCAAAAGGAAAACTTTCCTTATTGGTAAGCTAAGGCGGGCTCGATAAATCTGAGTGGCCGTATGTATCATCCCTTACCCTATTTGATAGTTTCGTTTTATTATAGAATATATGGCCAATATTTTGATATTAGCTTATTAATCACCGCCTATGAAACGTACGAAGAAAATTATTTGCGCTGACATGAAGCAAAAAATTGGGAGGCAATTCTAACTCATTTGACAAAGAAAATAGGAGCCGCCCAAGGCCAATTACCGGCGCACGCCATAAATGAATATTGCCGAGACGACCGATCATTTGATCCTGCCCCCAACTTTTTTCAGCGAGAAGCGCTCCCGCGCATGAGAGAAGTGTGGGTTGATGAGGGCGAGGGCCCCCAAGTAAGCAGCCATGTGTTCACCGCCAAATATAATGGAGGAAGCATTGGCGAAACATGCGTACTTTATAAAGGGCAAAGAAGTAGGGCAATGCTATTGAGGTGCCAAAAGGGATTCTCTTATCCGCACTCTTCACATTGTGCCCTGGACAGGAAGGCAATGAGCGCTTTGTTTGAAGCGCGCTTAGGGCAGCAGCAATATGTGATGCGAGACTTATTAAAAGATAAGCCCATACCTGCTAAGAAAAGATAAAGATAATTCACGGCTCTTGAGCAAAGCGCCACTAAGACTCGGATGAGACAAGAGTTACCCCTAAGTTAAAATGTTTTGTTCTCTTTATTTAGAGCGAGAAGGAGCAGTGTTCTCTGCAAGCACCCCAACAGTGATAGACCCTCAAAAGCGAATAGGCGGCCCGAGCACCTGCTAACAGATTATCGCCCAGGGGCTGGTATTGTCTGCCCTGCTTCTACTAGGATAAAAAGAGCTTTGGCCAAGAATAACTTCAAGCCACTCCCAAGCGTTACCGTTACGGTAAAAGTTAAATAATTCGTTGCTGAAGTGTATAAAAACCCTTTCATAAAGGAAAATAGCCTAGTAGTTTACCTATAATCTCTTATCTTTGCGGGGAGAGGGCGCGCGGAGTGTCTTCTGCAGATGAAATATTTATAGCACAACAGTGGAATACGACTAGAAAAAATCCAGCGCAGAGAGCGCCTAGCACTAAACCTATTACTGCTCCTATCGCTCAGGCGGGAATGGTCAAACCTGCGATTATTGTAGGGGGAGAACCTTATTGATACTGCACCATAATAACCCCACTAAGAACCGACACATCTCGAATAAAATAAGGAGGGTTAGATGAAAAAGGACTTCCATTTGTCATTATTATCTTCTCCTTATCGGGAGCGTTGCTGCGCAGCTTGATTTTCTACAGGCGACTCAGCCCAACAGCAACGCGATAGCGCTAAAAGAAATCCCGCGGAAAGCACCCCGCCTATCAGACCTATTATTGCTCCTATCACCCATCCTGGTATGGTCAAACCTGCAATTATTGCAGGAGGAGCAGCGGTTTTTACAGCTTGCACTACTCCCGAGATACCCCCTATAATGATTGGCAGCCAAAAGTTCCTGCGTTCATCAAAGTTCCGAAAAAATCTGAATTGCATTGTTTTTCCTCTTAATGATGGCTATTTAATGGGCGATATGATAGCAGCTTAAAGCTGAGCATACAAGTATAGGGTGGGGGTTGCAGGGCCTACGCATGAAAGATTTTATTGACAACCTTGACCAGATGTTTAGAGGACATGGCATTCTTCCTCTAAGTTTTTCATATCTTCTCCATTTAAAGATTTTTTTAATATTTTTAAGTGCCTTATCAAAGTCTTTTAATAATGTCCATAAATTAGAGATAAGCTTGTAACCACTCGCGCCCAGGCTGGAATTACCGGCATTTTCATAAAGTTGTTAATTCAGCTCTCGAATTCGGAGGTGACTCTTAAATATGATTTTATCAATTCAACTACTGTGGCGGCGTGCATTTTTTTCATAATATTGCAACGATGTAACTCGACTGTCTTGATCGAAATACTCAACTCCCAGGCAATTTCCTTATTTAGTTTGCCGGCAACAATCCATTTTAATATTTCAGTTTCTCGGCCTGTTAACGAAGTTAAACGGCTGCGAATAACATCGTCTCTTCTGTCTCGGGACAGCGATTTTTGATGGTAGGCAATGGCCTTGTAAATGAGATCCAGGAGTATTTGATCGTTAAACGGTTTTGTTAGGAAATCGAAGGCGCCTGCTTGCATAGCACGCACAGCCATGGGAATGTCTCCATGGCCTGTCATGAAAATAATGGGCAAACTATTTTGACGTACATTTAATTGTGCCTGGAGCTCAAGGCCGCTCATCTGTGGCATGCGGATATCCAGTAAAATACAGCCTTCTGTTTGAGAGAAAGGAAAAGCCTCCAAAAAACTCGCGGCGTGATTAAAGATCTGAGTGGTTAGGCCGACCGATTCCAGCAGCCAGCGTAGCGATTTGCAAAGATCGAGGTCATCATCCACAATGTACACCGTCTCCTTACTTTTATGGGATGAGGTGCGCATTTTCATCCATAACCGGTAAGGTAATCTGGAAGCAAGCGCCGCCTCGCCGATTGTTAAAGGCAGTAATATTTCCTTTATGGGCCTCAATAATAGTGCGGCAAATGGAGAGACCCATGCCCATGCCATGGGACTTGGTGGTGTAGTAGAGATCAAATAGCTGGGGCAAGGTAGCCGGATCAATGCCAGGGCCGTTGTCTTTGATATTAATCACCAGCGTTTTTGGTTGCCTGAAAAGTGTTTCTATTATGATTTTACCCGCGAGCTGGGCAGAATTTTCAAGTACGTCAATGCTGTTACGCAGCAGATTCAATAATACTTGTTCCAATTGAATTTTATCTACTTGCATTTTAGGAAGCGGTTTTTTTGATGGCTTGATGATGAGTTGAATTTTGGTTCCCACTATTTCATCAGGCAGGAGGGTAGGTATATTGGCAATCAATTCCTGGATTGCCACGGGTTCAAGGTATAGTTCACTTTTTCGGATGAAATTTTTTATGCGGTGCAGCACTGCCCCCGCTCTTTCCGCCTGTCTGCCTGCAAGCTGTAATGCTTCGATCAAATCACTTGCTTTATACTTGCCCTCATTAAGACGATGAACACATCCTTTGATGTAATTGGCGATGGTCGTCAAAGGCTGGTTAAGTTCGTGGGCCATAGCAGAAGCCATTTCTTCCATCGTGCTGGTACGTTCAAGCTGAGCTAGTTCCAGTTGACGCTGCTGCTTCTTTGCCTGTTGCTCTGCACGCAGACGTTTTTTTAATTCATTTTGCAAATTCACTGCAAGCGATGACTTAGTAAACAAGTTGACAAAAACATTGACCTTATATTTTAGAATGTCAGGATTAATGGGCTTCAAAATATAATCCACGCCGCCCAGCTTATATCCCCTGTTCACTTCGGCTTCGTCTTTATGCCACGCGCTTAAAAATATGATGGGCGTGTAACTCGACCTTTCTCGGGAACGTATCAGATGCGCGGCTTCAAAGCCATCCATATCTGGCATTTGTACATCAAGCAGAATAACCGCAAAATTATATCGCAGCACATGCCGTAAAGCTTCTTTGGCAGAACTGGCAAACACAGTCAGGTGCTCAAATTCCTTTAGCACACTGCCAATGGCTTTTAAGTTTTGCGGATTGTCATCCACAACTAATATATAAGCTTTGTCTAGATTATCCATGGCGGCTGCTGCAAAAATATAAATAGAGAATGCTATCCTATAAGAAACTCCTGAGTAATGGCAATGGCCGAGGCGTTATAGTGATATCGGAAGATTTTGCTAATAAATCTTGAGTCACCTTATTTCTCTTTCCCTGACCCAACAAATGGAACTTAGTTAAGAGCCTTTGTCCGTCGGAGGGAGTACTCCAGGAGGCGGCGGTCCTTGGGGGAAAATCATGTCGTGAAATTTTTTTTATGGGGAAAGTCGGCGTAGAAGGCCGATTGTCCATATCACTTTCGCTGTCTGAGCATACTTCTTCCGCACGATTCATATGCAGGTGAATGATTTCATGTACCCGTTTCTCATCATAGGGCTTCATAATATACCCGTCCATTCCCGCTGCCACTGTGATACCTTTATCCAGCGTGGCTGAATCGATGGCGGTCGATGCGATAATGGGGGTTCTTCTTTTAGTTCTGGCGAGTTCCTCTTGGCGGATTTCTCTGGTTGCTTCAAGGCCATCCATCACCGGCATCTGGATATCCATGAAAATGATATCAAAATGATTTTCCGAATATTTTTCTACAGCTTCTTTCCCATTGTTGGCAAATTCACAACAATGCTGTTTCCCTAGCATACGTTTCAGTATCCTCTGGTTCACCGGCATATCGTCAACAATCAACACTCGCAAGCGTTGGAAATTGTTTTCTTTTTTCCTCTCACAAAGTGGAATATGGGCAGGAGAGGAAACAGCAGGGGAAATTGTTCTATTTAAATCATCTCTCTCTCTTTTTATCTGAATGACGAGAGTCTTTATTTCTCTGGTGATTTCATCGAATTGATTTTTTAATTCTTCTATTTTTAAAATTTCATAGTTGTGAACAAGCATTTTCAGTTTTTCTTGCGTAGCTTGTAAGTGATTAATATGATTTGTCAGGGAAGCAAGGGTCTCTTTGAATATAACGATGGAAGAGTCATCCGGTTTGTCAGACTTTTTTGATGACAATTGGATCTGCCTGAAAAATTCACTATAGTCTCCATCGGCCAGTAACCGGGCCTGGGCTTGAATGGTGGAAAGATAACGCTCCAGCCTTGTAGATCGCCTAAAAAGATTCTTTTGTAAAGCGGTGGGATCTGAAATTTTAACTTGACTGAACTTTTGTGAAAATTTTTCCAAATTTGCCACGTACCCCCCTAAGACATGAAGGGGAGTACGTATGGCATGCGATAGGTTATCCCATTCCGAGAAATTATTGTTATCATTGTTAGCATTTTTGGCTTCTTCTTTATGGTTCATGAGGGGCGAAGGAAGTAGGTTTATTTCTTTTGTGCTGAACATGTTTTTCTCCTCTAAAAAATTAGAAAATAAGATTAAGAGGATGCGCATAAAAAAAATATAAGAACTTTCGGCAACAGACCTAGGGTTTGCCTGTAGATAGTCGGAGAATGCAGTGACAACTTGTAGAGCACATCAAGGGAAGCGCGCCCGCCAGACAGAGGGGGAGCAGGGAATGCCAGTAGAGGTGAGTATGCGATGTTAGTATATAGACATTTAAGAAATTTATTAGTAAACTTCTGTTCCTCTCAGGAACTTTTATTTTAAAAATTAAAAAAATTTCTACCTGAGATAACACGCCTAAACGAAAAAAGTAACGAGTCGAATGCCGCCCTATTCATCTGGTATAGCCAGAAAGAGGAGAGGACGTGCGTAAAAAAACGACTTTACATCACCTCTAACATGAAAAAAGAGAAGTTTATGGCTGAAAGTACACGTGCTCCCCTTGTTTCCGATATCAATACCAAAGAACTTTTAAATGTCCTGCTTTCTGTGCAGAAAGGGGATTTCAGTGTGCGCATGGCTCCTGATCACGTTGGACTTGCAGGCAAGATTGCAGATGCCGTCAATAGCATTGTTGAAAGTAACGAATATATCACTCGCGAATTTCAGAAAATGAGCCGTGTAGTTGGCAAGGAAGGCAAGACAACTCAGCGTGCTAAGGTCAGACACCTCCAAGGTGACTGGGCCACATGCATTGAATCTGTTAACAGCATGGTAGGTGATTTGGTTCAACCTACCAATGAAATGGCCCGGGTTATCGGAGCCGTTGCGAAAGGCGACTTGGCTCAGATCATGGCACTGGAGATAGACGGAAATCCGCTTCAGGGTGAATTTCTGCGTTCAGCCAATCTGGTCAATGGCATGGTCGGACAACTTTCTTCCTTTGCATCTGAAGTCACACGCGTAGCGCGCGAAGTCGGCACCGAAGGAAAATTGGGTGGACAGGCAGAAGTGAAAGGCGTGTCGGGTACGTGGAAAGATCTGACGGACAACGTTAATTCCATGGCGAGCAATTTGACAGCGCAGGTGCGTAACATTGCTGATGTCACCACGGCCGTTGCAAATGGTGATTTGACGAAAAAAATCACGGTCGATGTTCGAGGCGAAATCTTACAGCTTAAAAATACGATCAATACCATGGTGGATCAGCTCAATGCCTTTGCATCAGAAGTGACACGTGTCGCACGTGAAGTGGGTACCGAAGGAAAACTAGGTGGACAGGCGGAAGTGAAAGGCGTGTCAGGTACGTGGAAGGATCTGACAGATAAGGTCAATTCAATGGCAGGCAACCTCACCGCACAGGTGCGTAACATTGCAGAAGTGACCACGGCCGTTGCGAACGGTGACTTGACGAAAAAAATCACGGTGGACGTCAAGGGTGAAATTCTCATGCTTAAAAACACCATTAATACGATGGTGGATCAGTTGAATGCGTTTGCATCGGAAGTGACACGTGTGGCACGTGAAGTAGGCACGGAAGGAAAGTTGGGTGGACAAGCAGAAGTGAAGGGTGTGTCGGGCACGTGGAAAGATTTGACAGACAATGTGAACTCGATGGCAGGTAACCTCACTGCACAGGTGCGTAATATTGCGGAAGTAACGACGGCGGTTGCAAATGGTGACTTGACGAAAAAAATTACAGTGGACGTCAAGGGTGAAATCCTCATGTTGAAAAACACGATTAATACGATGGTGGATCAATTGAATGCGTTTGCATCGGAAGTGACTCGTGTGGCGCGTGAGGTGGGTACCGAAGGTAACTTGGGTGGACAAGCGATTGTGAAAGGTGTCGGAGGCACGTGGAAAGATTTGACAGATAATGTGAACTCGATGGCAGGCAACCTCACTGCGCAGGTGCGTAACATTGCAGAAGTGACGACGGCGGTTGCAAACGGTGACTTGACGAAAAAAATCACCGTGGACGTGAAAGGTGAAATCCTCATGCTTAAAAACACCATTAACACGATGGTGGATCAATTGAATGCGTTTGCATCGGAAGTGACACGTGTGGCACGCGAGGTGGGCACGGAAGGCAATTTGGGTGGACAAGCGATTGTGAAAGGTGTGGGAGGCACGTGGAAAGATTTGACAGACAATGTGAATTCGATGGCAGGTAACCTCACTGCACAAGTGCGTAACATCGCGGAAGTGACGACAGCAGTTGCGACGGGTGACTTGACGAAAAAAATCACGGTGGACGTCAAGGGTGAAATTCTCATGCTTAAAAACACCATCAATACGATGGTGGATCAGTTGAATGCATTTGCATCGGAAGTGACGCGTGTAGCGCGTGAAGTGGGCACGGAAGGAAATCTAGGCGGACAGGCCATTGTGAAAGGAGTCGGTGGTATCTGGAAAGATCTGACTGATAATGTGAACTCGATGGCCAGTAACCTGACAGCTCAGGTGCGTAGTATTGCAAAAGTAGTGACAGCCGTCGCTAACGGTGATCTGAAACGTAAACTGGTGCTGGAAGTCAAAGGTGAAATTGCGGAGCTTGCTGAAACCATTAATGGAATGATTGATACGCTATCCGTATTTGCAGACCAGGTCACGACGGTCGCGAGTGAAGTGGGTATCGAAGGGAAGCTGGGTGGTCAGGCGCATGTCCCCGGCGCTGCTGGACGTTGGCGCGATCTGACCGATAATGTCAACCAGCTGGCAGGCAACTTGACGACGCAGGTTCGAGCCATTGCGGACGTTGCCACAGCGGTAACCCAAGGTGATCTTACTCGTTCTGTTGCTGTACAAGCAGCTGGAGAAGTGGCCGCTCTTAAAGACAACATTAATGAAATGATCCGTAACCTAAAAGATACGACGCGCAAGAATATGGAGCAAGACTGGTTAAAGACCAATCTTGCAAAATTCACGCGCATGCTACAAGGGCAGCGTGACTTGCTCAGTGTAGGCAAACAGATTCTTTCTGAATTGTCTCCGTTGGTCATGGCTCAGCACAGTGTTTTTTATGTTGTTGAGAATGCTCAAGACGAAATTAACATCCAGCTACTAGCAAGCTACGCTTACAAAAAACGCAAGACTATTTCCAATCATTTCAAGGTGGGAGAAGGGCTCGTGGGTCAATGTGTCCTAGAAAAAGAACCCATTACCATTACGGAAGTGCCACCAGATTACATTCAGATCAGTTCGGGTCTGGGGGCGCAGGTGCCAGCCAATATCATTGTATTGCCCGTTGTCTTTGAAGGCGAAGTCAAAGCTGTTATTGAATTGGGGACATTTAATCGTTTCACCGAAGTCCATTTAAGTTTTCTTGAGCAATTAACAGAAAGTATAGGTATCGTTTTGAATACAATCACAGCGACCATGAGAACAGAAGATCTTCTCAAACAATCACAATCTCTGACAGAAGAACTTCGCAGCCAGCAGGAAGAATTGACGGAAACGAACAAGCGGCTTGAACAGCAAGCCAGAAACTTGCAGCAGTCGGAAGAGTTGCTCAAACAGCAGCAACGCGAGCTGCAAAAGGCAAACGAAGATTTGGAAGACCGTGCAGAGCAGCTGGCCATTCAGAACACGGCGGTCGAACAGAAAAACAAGGAAGTGGAAACGGCGAAGAAACTGTTGGAAGAAAAAGCCTCTCAACTAGCACTGACTTCCCGTTTCAAGTCCGAGTTTCTGGCCAATATGTCGCACGAGCTCAGAACCCCTCTCAATAGCTTGTTGATCCTCTCCAGAGTGCTTTCGGAAAATGACGAAAATAACCTGACACCGAAGCAGATAGAATATATGCAGACCATTCATTCTTCTGGGACAGACTTGCTGGACCTCATCAATGACATTCTGGATCTCGCCAAGATCGAATCGGGTACGATTTCCATTGAAGTCAGTGACGTTAGTTTTGGAGATATCCGTGAGTTTGTACTGCGAACTTTCAAGCAGATCGCCGAATCCAAACACTTAGCCTTTAGGGTCGAACTGGATCCCCGTTTGCCAAAAACTATCCATACTGATGGCAAGCGTCTGCAACAAGTGTTAAAAAACCTTCTGTCCAATGCTTTCAAGTTTACGAGTGAGGGAGAAGTTGACTTAAAAATCTGTGCTCATGAGGGCATAGGGCTTGTTTCGTCTGCAGGGGAGGGATCGGTTAACCCAGGCGTAGATTTTAAAGTGATTGACACAGGCATCGGCATACCTGAAGAAAAACACCAGATTATTTTTGAAGCCTTTCAGCAAGCGGACGGGACGACTAGCCGCAAGTATGGAGGGACGGGCCTGGGATTATCCATCAGCCGTCAGTTGGCACATATGCTCGGGGGAGAGATTTATCTGGAAAGCCGTGCGGAGAAAGGCAGCACCTTTACTTTTTTCTTGCCGCTTGCCTATACATCCATTAACAAACGCAGTAGAAGCATCTTTACCCAAGTGCCAGAAGGCAGCTTGGAGTCGACTGGGAAAGGGGTCGCGCTGCAGGAAATAAAAGAACCTGCCTCTTTTTTACCCGAGGTTAAGGCGGAAGAAGATATCAAAAACAGTTCAGCGGTCATTGATCCTGCCAAGCCCCTGTTATTTATTGTGGAAAATGACCCCACTTTTTCCAGCATGCTATTGGAGGCTGCAAATAAAAACGGTTTTAGCGGAATGGTCATTCATAACAGGACCAGTCGGGTCTTTCCTCTCGTCCGTGAATTAAACCCCGCTGCTATTTTATTAAATGTTTCCCTGACAGAAGATAACCACAAGGGATGGATAGTGCTGGATCGATTAAAACATGACTTGTCTACTCGTCACGTTCCCATTTATCCTATTTCTCTTCCTCAGGATGCCCGTCGGGCCATGATGGCTGGCACCTGTATGACCCTACAGCAACCTCTGTCAGAACAGCAGATCGATGAAGCGATGCTCAATATTAAGAAAATCGTTGCCCAGACCACGCGAAAAATAGTGGTTATCGAGCCGAATAAAAAGTTAAAAAAGCATCTGGTGAACTTACTTAGCCACAAGCAGCTTGAAATGATTATCTATACTTCGATGAAGGAGGGCATCGCCGAGGACAGTCTTGGAACACTGGACGGTTGTGTTATAGATGCCCATCTTCCCGATATGAAACCTCTCGAGGTTCTGCACCATCTGAAGACTCATGCGATGTTTTCTAAGCTACCTGTCACTCTCCTTTGGCAAAGCAAAAAATTGGCTCGTGCTGAAATAGCTAGATTAGGGAATCTGCCGAATGTATATGTTGCCCGAAATATGGATGAGGTGGTTGATAATGTCCTATTGCGTTTACATCTGCCTTATTCTTCCTTGTCTACAGAACAGAAAAAACTGCTAGAAACGGTGCGGCGTCATGATCCTATCCTAGCCGATGTAAAGATACTGGTAGTGGATGATGATATTCGTAACATTTTTGCGATTACCAGCGCATTGGAACGATATAAAATGCGCGTGGTGTTTGCTGAAAATGGCCGGACAGGCATTGAGTTGCTGCACCAAGATCCTGACATCAAGATTATATTGATGGACATCATGATGCCTGAGATGGATGGATATGAAACCATTGAGCTGATACGAAAAGAAGAAAAATTCCAGCAATTACCGATTATAGCCCTGACCGCAAAAGCCATGCAAGATGATCGCAAACACAGCTTAAAATCAGGGGCAACAGACTATATTACCAAGCCAGTGGACATTGATCTTTTGTTATCGACCTTACGTGTTCTGCTGATGTCCTGACTTCAAGACGATAGGAAAACATACTGAGCATAGCGGAGCGAAAATGATGCGTTAGAAATCAGGACGAGGCTGATCAATCATGAATGATATTCAACTATTTAACCTAGATAATTTTTTAAAGAATGAAAATGTGGATTATTCTATTTATCCAGATATTTTTAATCTTGAATCCGCACAAATTGGAGCAAAGCAGTATGGCTTATCCTTGAATGAAGCTACTCCGACAATTATTTTAAAAGCAAAAGATAACTATTTTGCTGCTATTATTTGTGGAAGCACGCGTATTGCATTTAAAAAGTTAAAGAAAGCCTTAAATATTAAAGACATTAGAATTGCTGATCCAGAAACGGTATTTGATATAACAGGTTCTAAAATAGGCGAAGTGAGTTTAATTAACCCTGGCATACATACCTTAATCGACAATCATGTTATAAAAAATAAAAATTGTTATGGTGGCAGCGGTGTATCTAAAACGACCCTTAGAATTAATACAATCGATCTGATCAGAATAACAAATGCAAAAGTGCTGGATTTTACAGAGTCTAAAAATTTTGTACGTTTAGACAATGTCTACTGTGATTAGATTAAAAATAAATTTTATTTTTTGACACGGTAGAAGAGCAGAATAGTTATAAAAATATGAGGTTATGAGTTAGACCGACTATCTTATTGAAGAGGAAACTGCCGATGTTATCAAACTCAGGATCTCCCGAAATGATTCTTTTTTCGAATCGCCAAAATTTATCTATCATAAAAGAAGAGACCAGTATAGAAGAGAGAGGGATAGATGTTGGCACTGAAGCTAAAGCTACTCCCCCACAGGCAAAAGCCAGACGAACGAGTAGCCTAAGCCTGCTCACTCTTACCCCTCCTCTTACACCCAACGCGAGAGCGGGTAACGGAGCTATCACATTTAAGATTCAAACGCTTGTCGTTGCAACCACTACGGTATCTGCTGAATTTGAAGGTGACAGTTCTCTTCATGCAAATTTATCGGAGGGAAGTGAGGAGAAGAAAGATGAAGATTTGCCTAATTTTCAAGTTTTATTTGAATCTACACCGGATCCCCAGCTCATTTTAAAACCCGATGCAGGATTTACCATTGTTGCTGTGAATGATGCTTATTTAAAATCTACTATGACCCGCCGAGAGTGGATTCTTAAAAAAGGCTTATTTGAAGTATTAGCTACTCATCCTTTTGGTTCTAAAGCAGATGAAGTACGCCACTTACGAAAGTCGTTGCGACACATCATGGAAAGAGGCGTTGCTGACACTCTGCCTATACAAAAATACCATATTCGCCATCCAGAAGCACAAAGTGGCGAATTTGAGGAACGCTATTTGCGCTCTATTAACACCCCTGTCTTTGGGAAAACAGGCGCGGTAGATTTTATCCTTCATCGGATAGAGGACGTTACTTCACTTATCTATGGTAAGCAACAAGAGGCTCAGCCACAGACTAGCCTAGAAACCTTACAAGCGCGCCTCGAGCAAATGGACACGATGTGCCATGAGCTACGTAATCTTTTGTATGGGATGGATGGCAATGTGACCTTTCTTAAGTCCAGTATGAGTACGATGAAAAAAATGATCTGCAAGGCTTCTCCTGAGGTGCTTCCGGGAACATTTCAAGAGAAGGTGCTCAATCAACTGAAAGAGAACGAAGAATTATTGCAGACTATTCGTGCATGTGTAGATTGTCAAAAAGTCATTGCTAATGATGTATTGGATCTTTCCAAGCTTGAAGCAGGAAAAGTAGAATTGAATCTTGTTGATTTTGATCTGATGAAGTTAGTTAAAGATGTTGTCCATCTGTTAGAAGCACAAACTAAGCAAAAAAAAATTTATCTGCATGTAGAGTTACCCTTTTCTCATATGAGGGTGAAAGGTGATCCTAACCGTTTAACGCAAGTATTACTTAATTTATTATCTAATGCTCTCAAATTTACCTTGGAAGAGGGCAATGTTACCGTTAGCCTATGCGTTTTAGAAAAAACCCCTGCCTATACAGAATTTCAATTTATAGTAAAAGATACCGGCATAGGGATGAGTGAAGCAGAGCAAAATAAACTATTTAATTATTTTGCGCAAGCGAACCCAAAAATTTCGGCGGCACATGGTGGCTCTGGCTTAGGATTAGTCATTAGCAAAAAATTAATTGAACTCATGGAAGGTAAAATTGAAGTAAAAAGTGAAAAGGGGAAGGGCACTCAATTTAGTTTTACCATTAAATTTGCCCCCGCTCTTGTGCTCGAAGAAGAGGAAGAATTTATTTCTGGTCATTCTGCAAGTGAGAGAAAATTAAATTCGCCCATACCTAGGCCATTACACATTTTGATTGCGGAAGATAATTCTATTAATCAAAAAATTTTAGTCAAACAGTTACAACAAGCGGGTCATATCTGTTATATGGCTAATAACGGTCAAGAAGCTCTGGAAATATACGATCAAATATCCCTTGATTTAATTTTGATGGACATTGAAATGCCCGTGAAGAATGGGCTCCAAGCAACTCAAATTATCCGTCAGAGAGAGCGAGCCTCCTCCTCTTCTCCTCTACCCATTATTGGTCTCTCCGGCAATGCGCGTTTAGAACATCAACAAGAAGCGCTAGACAGTGGCATGGATGCTTATCTTACCAAACCTTATGAGAGAGAAAAGCTATTAGAAATGATCGCCTATTATGTACCTTCTGTATCATCTCGGACAGGGACAGCAGAAACCGAAGATTTTACACCCAAAACTCGGCCATTATTGAGTGCAAGCTCACCTATACGATCCTCTCTACGACCCCGAGCATTAAATTCTTCCTTCTTAACGGTTTTGCTACCACCGGCTAAAAAGAAACAAGAAAGGAAATTAGAAAGTGTTAAGGTCAGAAATAAAAAAGAATCAAAGGGGATGGCTTCTTTTTGTTTTTGGAATAATAGAAAATTAGTGTTAGCCTCTACCCTAGTCGGAGCTATCGGTGTTGCACTCGCTGCGAGAAGTGAGAGAGGAAGGTAGGGTACTATTCAAGTGCGAAGAGCCTGGCTTGGTGGGTCTGAATTTTATACCGAGGCTCATCAGCTTTGATTGCACTTCCTCAGCAAAAAATTCTAAGACTCTATCAGTTTGAATTCGCTGTATGAGGAAAGGGAATGGCTCTGTTACCCAATCAATAAAATGCAAGGTGTTATTTGCATTCGACGTTTGTAAATCTCTAGCACTCGCCAACGAGAGCCATCATCTATAGCGCTATATTGATAAATTCCAGGCGCAATTTAATTTGTATGCGGTCACCGGGAATAGGTCGACTGTAAATTTCTTTTTACGCCTAAGTTTTTTATAGGTTGAGCTTGTTGGAGGGTTAGCGCCTAGGTAGGCTTGCAAGGACAAAGAAAGAGAACAGGCATGTCATCTAATTAATTCTATTTGGATACGTCTTGCGTCCAAATTGCGTTCCTTACGTAAATTTAAAATTAAATTAACACGTTCTGAAGTCAGCTTATGATTGGGTGAGGAATGAGGTTTTTTACTTTGGCCACTTAATCCTGGGATAAAATTTTCTATCAGAGCTATGCACCATCTTCATTATAAAATACCAGATAATTAATCGCTAAATTATCCAAAGAGAGTCAGGAAGCGCGTATTCTAAAGAAAACTTCCTTTCTTTTTATGAGTTTATTTTACTCGAAAAATCGCCCCAATCAGAATTTTTTAAAAATAGAAAAATGCGGGGAAATATTAAAATTTAAGTACGATTGCCCTGTCTCGATAACCGTGTGGTGGCTGTTGAGACAAAGCTCGGTATGGTCAATGATAAGCAAGATAAGATAAGATCAGCACTGCGGTTATCCAGTACGCCTTTAAAGCGGGTTGGGCAGTGATGGGTCTTTGTTCGACTTATCTTTTCTATCTGTTCTACCCCTTCCACAAGTAAGTTTATTTTTTCTCACCCACTGGGGAGCTTTTTCCCCAACGGAAAGGGTTTCCTCAGTTTCTTTATTTTTTTACAAAAAACAAAGGAACCTTTTATGAAAACACATACCACCTCGGCTAACGAGGGTGATTTGCTCATTGCCCACCCGCTGCGGTGTTTAGAAGAAAGATTGTCTTATCATTCAGATGCAGTGCGGCTGACTCACTCAAGGAATGCTCGTACCTACCTCCGGTTACAGTTAGCAGAAGAAATGAACGAAGTGTTTGCTGTATTATTTTTAAATAATTAGAATCGTTTGTTAGTTTTTGAAAAACTTTTCTACGGTACTATCAATTTTATTTTTATAAAAAACTCTATAAAAATATTTTTGACATTTTCAAATAATCCATGAATAGTATTAGCATAGTCGTTACCTTACACGACGCTAAACAGTAAGGGAAGACCCACACAGCATATTAAATATCGGGTCGTCATTGTAAAATGGTTCATGCTCTATGTACTGATCAAGTACATATTTCTTCACCTTAACTCATGCTTGATTACCCAAGCATTTTCTTCAATGTCTAGGTAATTTTAAAATCGCTTTTTTTAATCCATTAACATTGTACAATAAGTATTTTTTTGCTTGTTGCTATCACGTTTTTTATTCATTTTTAACTATTCAGGAGGTGGACCCACGGAAAAAAACCCCTAGCCACTCATCTCATTGCAATGTAAATTGCGATCTATTTTTGCACGGCGAAATAGATAGAGATGTTTAACACTCAACCTAACGAAGCCGTTATAGGGCAGCAAGGCACGGAAAAGGTACACCGCCATGGGTATTCGCCACTCTCGCTGTCCATCAAACTCAGCATAGAAGACGCGCTGCCAGGTGCTCAAATCAAGTTTTCCCGCTGTGATGGGAATAATAGTTTGATGATGTATCAGAAGTGCCTTTAAGGGTGAATCGGCATTATCTCCCCCTGTCTCATGATGTTTTTAATCTTTACGATAAGGAGCGAGTTTTTCTAGCCATTGGTTAATATCTTCAATTAGCCCATCTTCATCGTCATTCACATACATACTGGCAGGAATGTGCCTCGCGGAAACGAGCACCATGCCTTCACAAATTTTGCTAGCAAGAAGGATCTTATTTACATGTGGTGTAATATGAACATATTCGCGTTATTTCTTTGTATGAAATGTCAGATAGTCAGTATGAAATTTCATCTATTATGTTTCCTTTATTAAAGAAGAATCGGAGCATATCATTTTGTAGGCACATTCACAAAAAAACAGTTTCGTAATCTAGATTAGGCAGCTAATTTTAATTGAAATAGCACAATGGCTAAAAAAATAAAAATGAATTATTCATAGAAGTGTATATGCGGGAACAATTAATAATAGCTAGAATAATGACACTATAAATTTTCCTACTTTCTGTTCAACAATAACCACGTAGAGTGAAAGCAACTTAACTAGCGAATACTGAGTGAGGACATCTTTACTATCTACCTAGTTTTACATAAGAAATTTATGGCTTTTACAACGCTAGCATATTCTGTAAAACTGCCTGACCGAAAATGAAAAAAATTGCTAGGTATAGTATAAAAGGCGACTGTAGGAAAATTTTAACATCCTAATCAGGCTTCTTTGTGGGAAAAAAGCTTTTTTCTTTGTAGGAAAATCTCCTTTTTTTGTGTCAGTTATCTATTTTCCCCTCAAGCCATATAAAGAACAAACATTTTATAACATGTTGAAATGAAAAAATAATTATTGATTAATCTATTTCCCGCCTTGAGAGGGGCTATAGAATGCTGGAATTTTTTAACTTATATGATCTTTATTTATTAAGCTCCCCCCCTATACTGTCGGAAATTTTTTATATAAATGATAGAAAAAATATATTAATTTTTTTTGAGACATCTAGTATTGGTTCTTAGTAGAAGATCTTGACAGTTTAGAAGCTTGGCCGAAAAGTTGATTGCTGGACCTATTAGTTATGGTTTATTTTTATAAAGTGTTAAAAAAATGCTGGAATTCAAGTTAATAAATTTAAGAATACTAATATTATGAAATTTAATATTTATCATTTTTTTAATAATAAACTATCTCAATTTTATAGCAGGGCATCAATCGTAGAAAGGAAAAAATTACTTATTTATTTTGATAAAGGCGTTTCATGGTATTCTGCATTAGGTTGTTTATGGCGTTTTAAGACTCTACTTAACCCCTCAATGGTCGACGTTTGCTTGTTATCTAGCAAGGTCATTAAAACTGAAAACTGGGAGCATAATACAATTGCATTAATTATACCGGGGGGCAGGAGTAAGCCTTATTACACCTCTTTAAGCGAAGAAGGCAATAAAAAAATTATGAATTATGTAAAAAAAGGAGGCGGTTATTTAGGTATCTGTGCTGGGGCGTACTACGCCAGCAAAAAAACCGAGTTTGAGCTTCATTCTCCTTTAGAACTTCAGTTATATGGACCACTCGATTTATTTCAGGGCAAAGCAAAAGGACCTGCTTATGGTTCTGGAAAATTTAGCTATACTACCCTGCAAGGGGTAGAAGCAGCACGCATAACATGGACTCCCGCAGAATCTCTTTCTCAGGGAAACGAAGGTTATGTTTATTATAACGGTGGTTGTTATTTTTCAACTGATGAAGATCCTAGGTTTACCGTATTAGCTAATTATTCTGACATACAAAATCATCCTGCTGCAGTTATTGAAGGTCATGTTGGCCACGGTAAAGTAATTTTAACGGGAACCCACTTCGAAGTTAATCCATTTATGTTAAGGTTTTACCCATTTCAAGGGCAACGTAGAAACCTTATTAACGAGCTAATTCTGAGTAAAAAATATCAAGATGAGGTGCTTACTTCCATTCTATTGAGATTAAAGGTACCTCGGAGCTGCTTTGTTAGCTCCCAAGTTCGTTTAGACAATTCCTTAAATATTCAGAATAGCACTCATTATCGTAGTAAATTATGATACTTCAATATTAAGGAATATCAACATGTACGAAGCAATCTATGAGTTTCGCATAAATCCAGGAAGTTTAGATACCTTAGCTAAGCATTGGAAAGAATTATCAACATATATGATCAATCAGCCGGGGGGTGCAGTTTCTTCTTCTTTATATTTTTGTTCCGCGACGGAGACTTGTATTATCCATTCCCGCTGGCCTTCATTACGGATAAAAAAAGCTAATTGGCCGTTACCGCCTGAAGCACCTCAGCAGCTACATGAATCAGCTAAGATTATGCAATCTCTCTATAAATCTCCTGTCAGTGTTTCTAATTATAGCTATAAAGCTTTGCAAGCTTATTTGGAGGATAGAAACGCGAAATTGTGTGCAGAAAATATTTCTCCAAAAAGAAATGTAGTTATTTATAACGATTCAGGCGCTGATCCGGATGGGGTGTATCATACATTTCGCAGCTTAAGCGAGACTATGGATCTTGGAAGTTGCCGAATTCTAGTCGTAGATGGAAAGTATTTTACTCAAACAAATTGGGAAAGTAACACACGATTGGTGGTTATGCCTGGAGGAAGAGCTCGACCTTATTATGACGTTTTAGGGGCAAAATGGCACCTACAAGAAGTAAAACCTGGACAAATGAGGCGTATTAAAGAAATAGGAGAAGGAAACAAGCGCATTATTAATTTTGTTTCTGAGGGAGGGAGTTACTTAGGTATTTGTGCAGGCGGTTATTATGGGGCGAAGGAAACTGTATTTGAGCTAGGAGGCGATTTAGAAGTTTTAGATGAAGGGCTATCTCTAGCCCCCTGTGTGGCAAGAGGCCCAGCCTATGGACTTAACCAGTTTCAGTATAACAGTGAGGCAGGTGCTAGGGCAGCTAAGGTAAATGGGCAATTAAGTTTAATAGATCGCGAGGTATATTTTAATGGAGGATGTGCCTATGAACCACAAGATTCAGAAATAAATCCTATGAACATTTTGTTAAGGTACGCAGATCTTCCTCAGAATCCAGCAGCGGTTATTCAGGTGCCTTTTAAAAAAGGTTCAGTCATCTTATCCGGCGTCCATTTTGAATTTGTCTCAGATTCCTCTGTTGTAAACACAGAAATTGCAGAAACTTTATCACAAGAACGACCTCATAATTTAGAAGTATTTGCTCAAATTATTAATCTCTTAGGTGTCCCATTAAACGATGAAATGGTTCAAAAACTATCGTACTTGCAACCCCAAACAGAGTTCGAACGCACACATTTTGAGGTTACCCCCTCCACACAAGATTACTTGAAAGACCATGCAAGCGAACTTCTTCAAAACACAAATCAAGTCGTGGTCACTGCTAATGAGCAAACCAAAGGGCGGGGGACAAAAAATAGAAAATGGGCTTCTCCACCGCACGTTAACATTTATGCTACGTTTGGAATTAAGCTGCCTAACGACTTTGAATTATATTTTGACTTAGCAAAATCTCCCGCTGTTATGGAAATTATGGCCTTGGCTGTAGCTAAGACCTTAGAAGATTTTGGATTAAAACCACAAATCAAATGGCGAAATGATGTCTTACTCAATGGAAAAAAAGTGTGTGGAATCTTGTGTGAGGTAACGCCTATGAATCGTGGGTTAGCGGGGTTAATCGGTATTGGACTAAATGTAAATATGGCAAAAGAAGTTTGTGATACGCTAGATCAACCTGTGACTTCTATGGCTATCGAGCTAGGACGAGAGTTAAATAAAGAAGCAGTGTTTAATCGGCTGGCTTATTATGTTTCGCATTATACAAACTTATACCTTAAAAATGGATTTAGTTCTTGTATATCTGAACTCAATCAACGGTTAGCTTTTATTGGCAAAACTATAAAAATAATTGAAGAGCTGACAGGGAATACGGTGGAAGGTGTTTGTGTAGGAGTAGATGAGATTGGCCAGTTAAAATTAAAACTTGCTAATGATCAGATAAGATTAATTAGGTGGGGAACAATTGTAAAAGAAGAAAGGAATATAAACGTTGGTACGTTATTTGCTAATCAAGCTTCTCTTAAAGCTAGTCAGTTGAATTCCAATGTTCTTTATTCGGCTTTAACTCTAACGGCATTAGCCAGCATAGGTGTCTATGGGTGGGCTAGAAGGAGAAAGCAACCGCCTGTTTCTCAAGAAAAACAGCCGCAAGCAGAATTGCCTTTAAATTCGGAAACTAAACTGGAAACTTCACCCTATGTACGAGATAAGAGAACAAATCAATTACCAAATAAGAGCCAGGAGGTGGGATTAAAAAAATTTTCTACTATATGTAACAAACAGGAAACGCCAGAAAAAAATCTCTTCTACCGGAGCTCACACACCTATTTTAATTATAGAGAAAGAGGGAGCCTTTTGAGAAACCATGCTTTATTGAGGTCCAGAATTCTTCCTAGGAGACCGCAAGAGTTAAAACAAATAAAGACGCTTATACAATATATGCTGATGAGAAAATGATCGAGATATTCACTAATTAAAGGATATATTGTGCTAGAAGAAAATGATAAACTACCATCGCCGATGGTCCGTATAGATAAAAGACTGTTGCTTTTTTCGACTCTTAAAAGGAGTGCAGCGACCGTTGTAGAATACCCATTCGAATGCATCAAAAATAGATATCAAGCTCTGCCGAGTACTTCTTTACTTCAGGTAGCTCATAGCAGTTACAAATGTTACGGAATAAGAGGTTTTTATGATGGATTTACTCCAAATCTTGCTAAGAAATTTCCTGTTCTATTTTTCAGATGGTCAATGATTCTTGAATTACCTTCTTATTATAAAGAATTATTAAAAACTAAAGCGAATGGATATATTTTAGATTTATATGCTAATAACTTAGCTGCTTTAACTATTGCAAGCCTCGAAACACCTTTAGCGGCTCCGTTTGATACATGTAAGTTAGATTTTATTATTAACAGGAAAAGTAATTATTCACTGTTTAATTATCTGAAAGATAATAACAAGCTAAAGCAACATGTTAAAGGCATCAGGGCTTTCTATCTAAAGGAAATATTTGGTTGGAGTTCATTTTTAACTGTAACAAATATAGGAAGAAAATATATTAAGGATAATGGAAATGATCCAGTTCATTTTAAACAGTTAATTTCTCTCAGCTTGCTATGTGGGATAACAAACGCAGTAACAGTTACGCCGTGGGATGTAGTGAGGAATCATCTCCAAAGATATAAGGAGAAAGAATATACCTCGTTAAAGCCTGTGATCAAAGAGATTTATACTAAATTTGGAGGAAGAGGTTTTTTTGCGGGATGCAGCATTCGGGCGACCCAATTAACGATTGCTACCGCAGCGAGTATACCCATTATGGAAGCGTATGAAAAAGAGAGAGTGGGAAAAAGCAACCATAATGCTTACTAGGCATGAATTGCTTGTGAAACCTTTGTTCGCTTTCAGAATGATTAGCGAGCTCCCGAGATAGGTGTTTATGGAAAAGATCGAATATTTGCCTTTAAAGGGCTGAGTGACAGCAAGTAGTATCCATTTCGTTGCTAATTTTATGAGTGAGACTCTATGCCTATGAAAGAATTTTTTAAAAAATGTGTTTCAATTAATCCTTTGCTATTACAAGATCAACCTTTGTTATTTCGTGGCGCCATCTTACAGTGGCCGGCTCTACGTAAGTGGACTAATGCCTACTTAACACATGCTTTGCAAGATAGTCAGGCTAATAATTTATTCATATTTGATAAAAATTATCATCGGAATAGGTTATTTAACCACACTGCCAAAAGCGGCTTTGAACAAGTATTATATGGTGATGAGTCCCAACGATTTTATTTAACACGCCAACCTTTAAAGGGAAAAGAAGAAAAGTTATTAGAAGATATTCAAATTCCAAGTTGGATAAAGAATAAACGTTTTTACTTACCTAATATCTGGGCCGGACAGTCTATGTCCATCACACCTCTTCACTATGATTCAACAGATGGATATTTATGTCAGGTTGCCGGATATAAAAGAGTTTATTTATTTTCTCCAAAAGATAGTTTATATCTTTATCCACGGTCGCCTTTAACAGGAGGTCAATTCAATTTAAGCGAAATTACGCATGTGCACCAGGCACCCGTTGATACTCATCCGCATTTTTTACATGCTAATATCCATTCAATACTTTTGGGGCCTGGCGATACACTTTATATTCCTCAAGGATGGTGGCATCAAGTTTTTAATCTAAGCTATTCTGTTGCTGTCAACTTTTTCTTTACCAATGAAATAAGAGGATACTCTCCTAAACAGGAAATACTGATATACCAAGCTTGCAAAAACTCTGAACAATACGAAATTAACAAAATTTTAAATCAAGGACGTTATGAGCTATGCTTACAGAATGCATTGGATCTCTTGGAAATCAACTGCCCAGATTATGCATGTTATTTTGCTCTTACATATTTTGAGGAATATTTAAAAGCTCACTTTTTAAAATATTTTTTTTCAGAATTTACTTGCAAAGATAATAGCCTAGCTGAAGAATTGCGCAGCCTTGCTATTAACTTATATAACTCTAGACAAAATGAAAGTAAAAAGTATTACTCTAACCTTGAACGAGTAAATAAGCATCTTATAAGTTATAGCCTTCCTGGGCACGTTCCCCCTCCTATTATAAATAAATGGATAAGCTTTGCTCAGGCTACACTTGAAAAGAAAGATAAAAATATAAGACCTGAGGAAATACGAAATTTAATAAAAGAAATTGCCACTGTTTGTGTAGATCAGAAAAATAAAAGCCAACAATCTAATCAAAATAATAAATACAAAACTGGTAGATTTCCGGGAGCCTAGATAGTCCGTCCTGCTTTATTCATTTAGTCTTATAAAAATAGAGGAAAAACGCTTGAAAAAGAGTTAAGATTTCGCAACTTTTTTAAATAAGACCTTTAAGACGTTGAAAAATTGAAAAAGAGGCCCGCTATGAAAGAGATTAAAGCTGCTTTTCACGTTTAATATGGCAGATTTTCAAAACCATCGAATCAATAAAATAAATTCCAGTTTGTTCTCCTTTCAGGGTGTGAATAAAAATACACCATGGAATAGCAACCGATTTTAAGAGATTGACGATATGGCTGTAACTAACCAAATGAGGAAAACTCTCGCAGAGATACACCATGACATAGCGCGTATAATAGTTTTTAAAATCACGAAAACGCACTATATGAAAATAGATAACAAGAGTCATGATTTCACCGGGTGATAGTCGGGAGGGTGTTCTTCGTTTTTTTAATCCTTGTTTTAGCAATTGCTTTTCCCATTCAGGATAAAACTCTTTACAGAAGCTATCGACAATGCAATATAAAACAATTAAAGTGTCTTCCAT
>JAJNBC010000029.1 GCA_021156085.1 Gammaproteobacteria bacterium
TTGAACCGGTGACCTCTTCCTTACCAAGGAAGTGCTCTACCGACTGAGCTATATGGGCCATGGAGCGGGTGATGGGAATCGAACCCACGCTATCAGCTTGGAAGGCTGAAGTTCTACCATTGAACTACACCCGCTTTTTTAGAGCCTACCTATAATCTCTACTATGCCGGCTAAGAAACGCCAATTTTCTGCGATTCATGGCTCACATACTTCTATGTATGCTGCGCTACAGTTCTCGAAAATCGGCGTTTCTTAGCTCGACCTAGCGAGATTATAAGTAGGCTCTTAGATACTAGAAATTGGATAAGTTAAATAACAAATGCTTATATTTCTACTATTTTTTCGCATTTTTTGAATAAAACTTATCTAATTTCTAGTATCTCATTCTGCACTATGGAGGGGGTAGGATTCGAACCTACGAAGGCAGAGCCGTCAGATTTACAGTCTGATCCCTTTGGCCGCTCGGGAACCCCTCCCAAAACAGAGCCATGGATTTTCCTTTACTCTCGTGCACATGTCAACAGAATGCTGATTTTTTTATTAAAAAATAAAATTATCTATTAGGAGCAACAACCGATCTGTTAAAACGGAGATCTGGCAAGTCTTTACGCCTCTGGTCCGCATCCCCCTTCATCGCTTCGATATTAGGCACACAACTATTAGCATATTGTGCTACCCCTACCATAGGCTGAGCGCCCCCCCCCAACACAGGCTTGAGTACATTCGCTCCATTAGGATCTATAACAAATAAAGCTATCTGTCCACCACCATTGGCTTGAGCAGATGCTTTCATCAAGTTAATTACATTACAATAAGTTTGATGAACCCCACTTAACCCGGTAGTCTTTTTCTGTAAGGGTGACGATGTTTTCTTTAAGTTACAGTAAGTAGGGCGATATTGTAGCCACTCAGGTAATACAGTTTCTACCCATGCCGCCAAACTATCTAATCCTGCATTACAAGCGGCTAAAAAATTCGCGGTTTTCGCAGCTGCATATTCCTCCACTACCCAAGCTAAGAGAGTACAACGTACTATCATTTCAACTAATCCTACTGGAAATAACACTAGCTCTAATAAAATCTTGAGTGGGCCCAAAAATGGACTGCTGGCCGATAAGCTATCAATACCTTTAAGATTTTTTTCTATCCCGAAAACCAATGTCACAATCGCATTCATACTAATAAAGAAATGAGAAATATAATTCGCAAGTGAATTATTAACAATAAAAGATAATAACTGAACTCCCGTTTGATGAAACACACCATAGCTTGCTACTGTAATAATCATTGCTAAGCCAATACCCACCACAAGTTTTGGCAATTTGATAAATAAAACATCTGCTATATGTTTTAACCAATCTAAAAGAGTCATTTCCTCACGCAGTTCTGCGCTTAAAAACCATTCTTTTTGAAAATAAAAACCGATCGCCTTCCATTGTTTTTCTTTAATAAAATTAGCAATCACAACAAAAAAAATAGCACCTAATCCCAAACTTGTTGCTATTAAAACAGGCGCTGTCAAAACTATAGCCATGCCTGAGGCAAACACTGTCGGCAATAAATGCAATAATAATCCGCTAAGCAACCCCTGAAGTTTGAATGCAGACAAAGAAGCATAAGCAAAAGCCCCACCAAAAGATAAAAAGAGGCCAAAAAAATTCACAACAAATTTTACACCTGGAGCCAGAGGATTGCCTTCTTTGTCATAATATAATTTATTTAATCTAATTAAATTAACTACATCAAAAGTATCTCGTTTCACTAAAAGATAATTGCAATAAAAGCCAGCGACAAATACTAATGCAAAAAGAAAAGGGTTAGTGATAGTGCAAGCGGCGACAACACCCTCGCCAATACCTAGCAATATACCTACCACCACTGAGAGAGTTTGATTCTTTTTTTGAATTTCCCTTTTATTTTGTTTTTTTTGTGGGAGCTCACTTGTAGCATTTTGAGATTCATATAATGGAACAAAATGAGTCTCATAGCTCAATATTCCGTTAGCTTCTTCTTTTAACCGATTAATGTCCCTTTTTTTCAGGCCTTTATTTACCTTCATTTCTTGGGATAGTCTATTGATGTCTTTTTTATAGTTACGTAATTGTTCATCTAAAGAGGATTTATAATCATTCATTTTTTTAGCAAAATAAAGCGCATCATAGGTTAATTTGCCTATCGCTATTTTTCCTTTCCACTGATTTTTTAATCTATTTTTTTCCTTTTTCAACTTCTCATCCAAATTTGAAAATTTCTTCTTTAAAGAAGCCGCATCTGCTTTTTCTTCTTCATAAAGTTCTTTTAACGCTGACTTTTCCGCTTCCATGTCTTCGCCAATTAAGATAAGCTCGATATACTTCTTTAAATCATCTTCACATTCACAAGGATATTGTTGTAACAGATCTTTTACAGATTGATCAGCTGCTGCTTTTAGAAGTTTATATTCTTGAATCGCTAGCATTTCATATAACTTATGTAATGCTTCAATGGCAGAGCTATCGGTGTGGGCATTCTCCAATTCTTCCGATAAATCATGCAGAAATGCATTCCCTAGAGAAAAATCAATGGAAGCAATTCTATCTACTAAAGCAATCATCAATCGCTTTAATTCCAGATTCGGATCGTGCTTCTCTCCTTTCAACCAACGTACCCAATCTGGCAGCAATGCAGTATTATGCTCTCCATTATAAAAATAGTCTGTGCGAAAGCGACGACTTGCCGTTGTTGTAGGTCGAGGGTCTTCAGCTTTAGAGTCAGAAGAATCGGTGCTTAAAGCTATATAATGAGAAACAATACCACGCAATAAATCAACTACCCGAGATGAGCCAGGAGAAGGGTCCAACGAAACAATTCCGGCTGAAAAAGCCGATAAGCCAGGCACAGATGGAGAGGTCATGATTGCTATCCGCTATATTCAGATTAATAATAAATTCATAAAGCTAGCGGTCGGAATCGAACCGACGACCTACTGATTACAAATCAGTTGCTCTACCTGCTGAGCTACGCCAGCACATCTTTTATGACAATAGTCAAATTATATACAGCGCCATTTCTTATAGCAACTAAAAAGTAAGCCCTTCTCCAAATTACTTATTTCTCAACGCATTAAAAAGCCCCAATTATAGTTTATAATTGGGGTGGAATAAAAAGCCTGGCGATGACCTACTTTCACATGGATTGTTCCACACTATCATCGGCGCTGA
>JAJNBC010000015.1 GCA_021156085.1 Gammaproteobacteria bacterium
CTTTCTGCTAGCGGGCTATTTTTCAATAAAGCATTCACTTTCTTGGATTTTTCTTCACAATCCCATAAAAGGGCTTCTTTATGTAGAGGGGTAAGCAGGTGGTCGAGCACAGGTTGTTTAATTCCGTCATTAGATAAATTCTTTATCTTCTCAGAGAGGTTTGCCGCGGTAAAATTTGCAGGCTCTTGCAAAATAGCTTGCATAGTATTTTGGAGAAGGGTGATATCTTCTTCTGAAAGTAGAAGTTTCAAGGGGGAGTGATCTGCCTCGGCAGGCTCATCTTTTTTCTCTGCTTGGATATTTATAGTATTTTTAATATTTTGGATAAAAGGAGTAATAATTTCATCCTCAACAGGCATACTACAGACCTTAGTAAACGAGCTCCTAATTTCTTCTAGTAAAACAAAGAAAGGGGTTTTATTTTGGGAGAGATCTTTTTGCAGTGCCTTTTTCATTAAAGAGTTTAATATTTCTAATATACTCTTACGAAGTAAAGGTGCTTTTTTTAGGTTGTCGCTCGATATTTTTTCCACAGCTTCTGAGTATTGAGAAATCTGTGAAAATCGCCCAAGATTATTTGGATCTCTACTCAACTCTACAAGCTCGTTTAGGCTTGTGAGAAAGTTGTTTGCACCTGAAAGTCCTGTCACTACTTTTTTATATAAGTCTAATAAAAAATTAATTTCTGTTTGGGGATCAAGCGTAACCCTTTCGGTCACGGATTGGGCGTAGTATTTTTCCCTGTAAGCTTTAATAAAACTATGTAGGCAGTTAATTTCTCCTTCATTCTGAGTAAGCAATTTATTTTCAGAAGGAAGAGATTCAAGAAAGCTTAAAAGCTCTTCCATTTCTGAAAGCATTTGTAAAAAACTGCTTTGTTTTTCTATGGGTTGCTCTTCTGAAACTCCAAAAAAACTGTGGATAATAGAAAGGAGTAATCCTTCGACAGGAGGCTGGTTGTTATGACTGGCTCCTTGCAAAACCTCGGTAAGCACGTTTTTTGCTTGCGCAGCTGAAAGAATTTCTTTTGCAACGGCGAATTGCTTGTACTCCAAGGCCCAGCGTAATAAAGTGAGTTTCCTCCATGAATCTTTGCCTGTCAAAATATAATCTTTTACCGCAAGTAGGGCTTTAATTTGATGAAGCAGGGGCTCTGTGAACCGAGCCTTCTGTTGAAGGTGAAGGATGCGTATAAGTGGAGGAAAAAGACCCTTTTCTTGCGCGGGCTCTAAGTTCCCATTTAGGAAATTAGCATCTGCCCCCTCTAAGACGTGCAATTTTTCTTCAACGCTGTTTGCTGCCTGCCATTTTTCCAAAAGAGTAAGTTCATCATTTAGCTGTGGTAGCTCTTGGTGTTGCATAGGTATGCCTCATTTAAAGGTGAATTTTTAATTAGGGATAATTTCAAATACATCTTCTCCCAATAAGTTAAAATACTCATAGCTCATATAATAATTGCCGTGGTCACCGGTATCGCTTCCCCATGAATTACGTAGAGTCAGAACACCCTGATGCTTATTGTTATCCATATCAAACAGTATAGCATTATCATCATAACCCGTAATAATAATGGCATGGCCGCCTAAGGAAGTAGCTTTGTTTTGGAGATCGTTTCGTATATCTTGCGTTACTATCCATCCCTCATCAAGACCCGCCGATGCGCGGCACACCGTAAAAGGATACGGACAAAAGGGATGAATACTGCCATAGGAGCCATCTGTATCATGCTTGGTATCTAGCATAAAACCTAAGATAACTAAATGATGCTGAGATAGAGCCCTCTTTACCTGGGTTAAAATTTCTGTGCGAGCCGTTGGGGAAGAATAAAAAATATCTATTGCCTTCGTTCTAAATTTAAAAGGCAATTCGCTATGTTGCTGATACTCCTCAAGAGGAAAAAGCGTACCTATCGATTTTTTAGATAAGGGATAACTATAAGTGTTAGCGCAGCCATGTTGTTTCATATACTCATTGGAAATAATGCCATAGCTTTGTATAAGCTGAAGCGCTGTATTTGGATACATACCATGCCAGCCAGAAGGATACTTCTTTGGGTTTTCTTGATGCATAAAATCCGTTAATTCTAAGAAACAGAGTTGACTAATATAATTATCTCCGTAGTGCCCCATCACATTTAACGCGGCTGTTACTGCAAAGGTGGTACAAGTTCCATGTTCTCCTTGATCTAATACAGAGACATTCCGCATATCTATTGAAGCTCGGGTGGGCAAGGGGATTTCCGTGTTAGATATATCCATTAATAAAGTGGGAAGTAAGGTAGGGGGCTTTTCTCTAGCGCGTTGAGCTAAAAATTCTTGTTGTTTGGGAGTTAAAATAACTTTGTTGAAAGTAATTTTTTTTGAAGCACTTGACTGCCTAGGCGCTGTGTTTTGATTTATGCCTGGGATAGAAAAGGCATTGGTGGTATCCGCAGAAGGATGGGTAGGAATAGAAATAGTAATGGTTCCTTCTTCTTTAATTTGAGGATTATTCTCAACCTGAGAATCTCCATAAGCTACTGCACTGATAATTAATAAACTAGCTAGCCACCCTAGCAGATTCTTTTTATTCATAATTTACTCCGCGTTTGATATAAATTTTGTTATTGTATGGAAATTTAGCTTGGTCGGTTAAATATTTTGCTTAGAGCATTCTTTATGGGGATTATCCTTAGCAGAGTCTTAAAAAGGCTATATTATACGCAGTATGGCGATGTACAGCAAGGACTTTGCTTTGATTTCTGAATAGGATGGCCCTGCAAATTCTGTCCCACGCCTCCAAGCATAACAATTTTATTCTGCTCAGCGTGAGGGTGCATACGATGATTGATGTAATACTTCTAGAAGAAAACTCTGAGAACACGTACACTCTCTTCATTTGCTGAAAAGAGAGAGCCCATCACCCCAAGGCGGGGATGGGAAGCTCAGAGTTAAAATACTATGCGTTATTTAATTGATCTTTCTTTATTACGTCGCAACCGAAATTTTTGTCTCTTATATGTGGGGCAATTTGTTTCCTTTCTGGGAACCATGATTACCCGTGTTTCGTTACCTTATCAAATTTATCATGAAACCCATTCTACGCTTTGGATAGGCTTATTAAGCCTCTGTGAGTTATTGCCGCTTCTTGTAACAGCACTGTTAGGCGGTGTATTTGCAGATCGTCATCATCGGCAACGTTTACTTTTTATTGCAGAAATTTTACTGGCGATGGGCTGCTTATTGCTTATTTACAATGCGATGTTAACCCCGCCGCGTATATGGGTGATATTCGTTGCCGGCACTTTAATGTCTGCCATCGATGGCTTGCATCGTCCATCGCGCGATAGCCTCATCCAACAAATAGTTGCCAAAGAAGATTTTTCCACGGTGGGGGAGTTGTCCACTTTTATGTATAGTGTAGGCATGATTGCGGGGCCAGCCGTCGCAGGATTAATCATCGCGCATTTTGGTCTGGTCGTTACTTTCTCCGTCGATTTTGCTAGTTATTTTATTTCCTTGATGACCCTTGTCATGATGAAAGGGATCCCTCGTCCTCAAGTGACACAAGACTTATCTACTTTTTCCTCCCTTAAAAAAGGATTGCAGTATGCTGTGTCCAAACAAGAATTACTGGGAACGTATGCCCTAGATTTTGTAGCGATGGTTTTTGGTATGCCCATGGCTTTATTTCCTGCTATCGCAGAATCGTTTGGCGGGGTCAAAACGTTGGGGTTGTTATATGCGGCGCCAGCCGTCGGTGCGCTGATCATTTCTTTTTGCAGCGGATGGGCAGCGCGAGTGAAGCATCACGGTGTTGCCATTGCTATTGCAGCCTTATTGTGGGGCATCGGCATTATTTTTTTTGGATTATCAAAAAATCTCTGGCTCGCTTTATTTTTCTTAAGTATGGCAGGTGCTTTTGATGCGATCAGTGGAATATTCCGCCAAACCATGTGGAATACGATTATTCCAAATCACTATCGCGGACGATTGGCAGGAATTGAAATGATTGGCTATTTAAGTGGACCTAAACTTGGAGATACTGAAGCTGGCTTGGTTGCAGCGGCGTTTGGCGTAACGGCTTCAGTGGTATCAGGCGGCGTATTTTGTATAGTGGGGGTTATGGTATGTTGCTATTATCTTCCTCGTTTTTGGCAGTATCAAGCGCCGCAAGGGAAAAAAGAAAGATGAATATAACATTGACTTCTTATTTTCTACCTACGGGCCCCTGCCGGTTTCACGGTGTTCGGTAAATATAAGTCTTGCTGAATCGCTTCTCTAATCACCCTTTCTTCAGATTTAAAAAACTTAAATAAGCCCGTGGTGACCACTGCCACTCCCGCTGCAGTTCCCTCTATCATTTTGGCCGTAGTCGCAGGCGCAACAAAGTATGCCAACGTACGTCCCAACATACCACTGCCTACTAATTTAATCGCAAGCGCTGTCAGTCCTGCTAATATCAAAACAGCTAGCAATGCATCTGCGAGTTCCCACAGAAAATCTTTAAATTTAGCAGAGGTAGTTCGCAACGAGTAAATCTTGTCTAGGGATTGGAAGAACTCTGTTAGGAGCGTTTCGTTTTCCTGCAGCCATTGTTGAATTTCTTTCTCATTTTGCCCAGTGAATTCATTTAATTTTTTATGGATAGCGGATCTTTTTTCTGCGAAAGAATCCAGCGCCTTATGTGTGAATTGTTTTAGCTCATTGAAATAAGTAATATTAGCTTGATTTTCTCCATAATCGCTATGTAGAGCCGCTTGCATCAGTTTCTCTGTTAACTTATTTACTGCTTCATGAAAATGTTGAGATCGACTGTATGACAAATGGTTACAATTGATGTCTTCGTAGGAGCCCCGAATCATATCGAAAAATATAGGGTAGTCCGATAAATCTGAATAATAGGTGACCTCACCAAACGGGGTGTTTCCGTCACGCTTCCAGCAGCGGCGACTTCTAAGAAAATCTTTTAAAAATGACATGTTATTTCCTCCAAAAATCCTTTAAGGGGGCGGCGCCTTTTTATTGGTTAGGCTAAAAATAACCCATATTTTTCCATATGTATAAAGAATAGTCAAGACATTTCGATTCATTAGGCTTCTTACTGCCTCAAAGAGAATAGCCTACCTGGTAAAAGAAAAGAAGGTTGTTCCACTCTTGCAAACGGGGTAAAATGTCTGAAATTTATACTTTGCCTTAAGCCAAACCCAGACTGCAACCGTATCCCGCTATTGAATAGGCCGTTTTTATGGGAGATTAGAGAAGCGATCTAAGTTAACTGTGATTAATGAAAGGGGGCGTCATAATACTTGGAAGCTCCTCCTTTAATTTAACAGAGGAGTGAGTTATGGATGGAAGAAAGGATATTACGAATGTGAAGGAAGAGGCAGCTCCTCTTTCCCCTGAAGTTAAAGAAGAAGAATGTGTTTCCTGGAAAAACATGCTGCAAGAAAAAATTGCAGAACAACGCAATAATAAAAATCCCCCAAAATTTCCTTCTAAAAAATCTGCACCAGATTCAGTAGGTTCCGAGCTAAGAGAACCCTCTTTTTGTAGGTGTTGTTAGGATTCTACTGACAATTCTACTATGCCGGCTGTACCACTTTGATTTTCTGCGCTCCGATGCTCATTGACTCGCCTGTCAACTGCGCTTCGGTGCTCAAAAATCAAAGCGTTCCATCTCGGCCTAGCGAATTGTTCTCAGATCGACTATGCCGGCTGTAACAATTTGATTTTCTGTGTTCTAATGCTCATTGACGCGCATGTCAACTGCGCTTCGGTGCTTAAAAATCAAAGCGTTCCATCTCGGCCTAGCGAATTGTTCTCCGATCTACTATGCCGGCTGTAACAATTTGATTTTTTGTGTTCTGATGCTCATTGACTCGCATGTCAACTGCGCTTTGGTGCGTAAAAATCAAAAATTTTTTTCTCCAATCACAAAATAAATCTCTCGCTGTTATTGCTAATTGAGCTTTCGATGCAGAATGAATTAAAAAGAAAAAAATAATAAGCTATGAATATCGCAATAAATTTAGATGAAAAATTAGTTAGAGATGCGCGTTCTCAACCCAAAGTATTAAGCTGATCTGTTGCAAAGCAAATTAAGCATGGGGCGAAAAAAACTCTTACGAAATCAAATTAAAACTAGTGAATGTGCTATTAATGAAATTGCAAAAAATCCTGGTGTAGTAGAGTTAAAACACGGATTTTGATCCCTTATAAAATTCGTTAAAGCTTTTACTTTATTTTGCCATTTTATATTTAAATAAAATTTATTTTTCTAAATATTATTAATAAATTTTATTCCTTAAAAAAATATGATAAATATTTTTTTATAAGACTCTTAAAATGAATTATAATTTTTTTCATAAAAATATTGCTAAAAAAAAATATTTATCTTATACTGGCAAGCGTGAACTTAAATTTTTATATCAACGTAAACTAAATAATATTTGGAGGACGTAAGATGAAAAATTCAAAACTTCAAGCAGCAGAAAGTAAAAATCACCCATTATCTAATGCAAATCGAAAAGATGATAAGGAATCCCTTGGAAAGCAAACCGAGGCTTCTCGTCATAAAGAGAATAATAGGTCGGGAAAAAATACTCCTGAGACGAAAAAATCTTCTCATTAATTAACTTAAACTTATATGCTAGCAAGAGAAGTTATTCTCTTGCTAGCATCTTTATTTGGATTCTTAAAATGAAAATAAGTCCGACATTGAAAACATCGCTTGCCTTTATTGCTTCTGCTGTTTCAGCAGCAGCTACGTTTCCGTATGGTTATAGATTTGCAACATTATTTCATCTAAGCTCGCCTGCTTTGCACTTGTCGTTTGCCTACTTATTAGGCGGCACAGCTTATTTAGCCAATATGGTGTTAGGCGCTTATTCATTACTTGATATAAAAAAAGAAAAAAGAAGCCAAAATATTTTTGTCATTCTTATCTTAAGCATTTTTGGTGCAGTGCCCATGGGGTTTTTTAGTTATGCGGGTTATAAAAGTTTTTTACCCATAAGTCTCAATATTCTAACCAGTCTCATTGTTATTATTGTTAATACTGGCATAAATTATACTGCCATTTTTAATTTAGTTAAAAGCACTAAAGAATTTCTTAAAAAACGGGGGGGGCAAAAAATAAGTTGGGCCCGTTTCTTGCTGTGTACAGCAGGAGGGATAATAGGGGCTTTAGTTAGCCTGACGGCCTACCTTGCTACGACGAATGGGCTCACCAATATTTTTCTACATTATGATTGGACGCCTGCTCTCGCTTTACAAATAGCCGCTATTTTAGCTATTATCATTTGGCTTCCTTTTGGGGCATTGTATGTTAATTCGGTGCAAGTGGTGGTAGGTAATATTTATCATTTTTTTTCAACAAAGAAAGATTTATTTAAAGAAATAAAATTATACGATATGGCCCTTATTTTATTTGTTCTTTTAGCGGGAAGTGCGTTTGCCCAAATGGCGTTGGATTTTTATAGTCCGCACAATTTAATCCCGCATTTTTTCAAGTTGCCTTTTGTCCAAGTTATTGCGTATTATGGGTTGATGCCTTTAGCTTTATTGTCTTCTGCAGCCGTCAATTATTTTGCTTTGATAAAGGTTATTGAATATATAAAAAATAAATGAAAGGGCTAGGATCTGTTAACAATTCCCTAGGCTGAGATGAAACGCTTTGATTTTCGAGCACCGAAGCGCAGTTGACATGCGAACCACTGAGCATCAGAATGTAGAAAATCAAATTGTTACAGCCGGCATAGTAGATCGGAGAACAATTCGCTAGGCCGAGGTGGAACGCGTTGATTTTTGAGCACCGAAGCGCAGTTGACATGCGAGTCAATGAGCATCGGAGCACAGAAAATCAGAGCGTTACAGCCGGCATAGTAGAATTGCAGCAAATCCTAAGAATAAGGCCCAAATAGAGGAGTTATTTTTATGCATGCCCGCACCTTACCTAGTGAAGAAAAAGGGGACTTGTTTCCTTCTCAGGCTAGAGAGAGAGATAAGCGTTTGCTGCTTGATCGGCACTCGTCCTTTATTTTTTTTGAAGAACTTTTAAAGGATTATCAGAGCCTATCGTCAAAAGATCAAAAACAAATCGCTGAAGATAAACTGGGCCTCATGGTAACTCTCAAGGGCCGCCTTGAATTCCATCTTCTCTCCCCCTCTCTTATATCAGAAGAAAAAAAAGCCCCCTCAGTCATGCATAGTTGGGGATGGATGGGCATAGGGCTTGTTTTTTTCCATGATGTGGTGATAGGAGAGGGCGGGCCTTTTGCAGGCATGTTTACTCTTTTAAGTCACTTATTTTCTTACGTTTTTTCTGCTGCCTCTCTGGCATTGTTTTCCTCCTATGGTTTAGCGGCGGTAGCTGTATGCAGTTTAATCTGCGTCATAGATTGCATAGTGAACTACGCTATTTTTGGCCCCTTATTAAAAAATATTTTTGGAGTTTCTTCTTTAAATTCTAATCCCTCTTTATTTGCCATTCAAAGAGAGAGCGTAGAAACGACGGGAAGGATTAACAATTTACTTCTCCAAGCGCATTTAGACCCTAAATTCCACTTTTTAGTGGAAGGATGCTTACCTATCGTTAAAGAATTCAATAAGGATATAATAAACTTAAATGAAAGCAAACAACCCTACGTTGCGCCCTTAAGTACGCAACTTAAAGAAGGAGGGGTCTTAGCGGTATTCGCGGTATTAACAGCGGGAAATGCTTATTTTGTCACGATGGGTTTTTTATCTATAGTGGCCAGCAGTGTGCTGACCTCACCCATGTTACCTGTTATCATTTCTGCGATTATCATGCTTCAAGTAATGGCAAGATTAATATCGAGAATGCAAAGCATTCATCATCTTTTTAATCCGGAAGAAAAAGAAATACAAAAGAGAGATAAGGAATTAAAGAATTTTTTTAAAACAAATGGCCCAGAATGTATTGAAAAACTAAAGATAATTCCTCGTTTGTCTTTTGTCTCTACTATGTCGTCAAGCTCTGACGGGGATAGATCACCTGCAGTATTTGGCAATGGAGTTAGCGGCCCTTCCCGCGCGCATTCTTTTGCCTCTATTTGATTTAAATTCTTCACTCGTTTTTAAAAAACCTCTCCCACAACGGGAGAGGGAAGAAGATAACCAATTATTTTTTACTTGCTATTATATAGTGGTGGTGATGTAGTATTTCTTTTTCTTTTTTACGCATGTTGGCGTTTTGAGAATACTTACCTTGTTCCAACAATTTTGTAGGCCTTCTATGGCTATGCAGAACTTCCAATCCATTTTTATTTTTTTTATTATCTCCCTGAGGAAATAGACTATTGCTGGCTAACACGCCCTTGTATCTTTTAAGGGGAGAAGCAGCTGGTATGTTCTCTTCTTTATTTTCCCACTCTTCTTCAGCTTCACTACTAGAATAGTCTAGCTCCTCGTCTTGGCCGTTTTCTTCTTGTTCTTCTAATAATGCTTGAGCTTCCAGTCTAGCAACTATTTCTTCCATTTCTTTTTCTTCGCTTTTCTGCTTTTCTTTTCTTGCTTTCTCTTTCTTTATCTTTTCGAATTCAACTCGCTTTTCATTGAGGCGAAGAAATAAATTAATTAATATTTCCCTTTCGTATGAGCTCATCGAATTATCTTTATGAAGCTCACGTAAAGTAATATACACTTCATCAAGCTCCTCTTTCACACCCTCTTGAGATACATTCTCTTGAGCTTCCAACCCAAGACTTATCAACATTAGTGGCCTACTCAGCCTATCTAATTTACTTTGAACGTCGGTTAATCTACTTAACATAATCTAATTCCTCGTTTATTTAATATAGTAATTTATTTGTACATTTTTTATAAATAAAGATATTTATAAAGCATAACATTATACATAAAAAAATCACATTATCAACTATAGATTATTTATTATACATTATTAGCATAAGAAAGGGCGTCGTAAGTACAGTAATAGGGTGGAAGGGTTTTGTTGAAACAAGAACGAGAGGGGGCGGGTCATTTTCTTTTTTATTAGCCTAAGCGTTTGAAAATTCTTGAAAAGCCTTGTTTATCTAGGGGGATAGGATTAATATACAAGGAGCGTAAGTTAATAAAAATCAGCTGTTTTTGGGTATAAGAAATAATAAATCATCAGCGAGGTAGTATTATGCTTTCTGCTTCTAACTCTACTTATTTTAAACCTATCCACAATATAGCAAAAGACTTTCCTTTTCTATTTAAAGTAATTGAATTTCGAATTTTATTAGTGGGCCTCGGTAAAGAAGAAAGAGAAAGGTATACTCATTTATGGTTTGCAAGAGAAGAAGCTCTTGCTGCAATGTCCCCAGATCAATTGGAATTTGAAAGGAAAAAATATATAGGTAGACTTTTAAGGAGGGGCTTAAACCTCACTGTTGAAAGTCGGGAGGAGCTGAGCGAGCTTTATATTAGTTCCTTATATAGCAATTTGAATACTCTTACTCGAGGTAAACTGTCTGGCGTTCATTTGAAAAAAAAGAAAAATGAGCTTCTTTCAGAGTTGATGGCGTGGGTAAGCACAATTGAAGATGCTACGATTATTGCTTTTGTGGAGCCTTACTTGAAAGAGATGTACTTCCAAGAAGCTGTGCAGTATTTTTGGGGATTTGAAATTAAAGCATTGATATTATTTTCTTCACTGGATACTAAGAATAGCCTGTATCAGTCCACTATTAACAAAAGCAACGGTGCATGGCTTAAATTATTAATAAGTCCTTTTATCGATAATTCTTCCAAGCATCCGCCATGGCCAATAAAATTAACTCAAAGACTACAAGGCATTTTATCCAAAATGGCCCTTGTTCTTCTTGTCGCGGAATGTATTGATTTTCTTGGCAAAGTCCCTTCTGCCCCTTATGGACTTATGTTACTAGGCGTAATAGCGCTTAATGGAAGTTTCAACTATCTTTTAGCAGGTGCGCTAGCTTTTTATTATAATAAAAAGTCTTCGCTAAAGGCAGCCGAACCTGTGACGGAACTTTCTGAAAGTTTTGCTCCTCTTATTGACTCCTTTTTTCAAAAAGTTGTTAAAGATTTGTTTTCTAAAGAGCGAGAGCCTGGCTACCAACCTCGCCCTGGAGATTTATCTTTTTTACGAGCTTTTTATGTGCCTGCTGGAGTAGCAAGCGAACAAAAAGAAATGGAAATAGCCCTCCCCGGAGAAAAAATCAAAACCCACTCCCGACCCTTTTTACAATTAAAGGCTCTGAATGCGGCAACTAATTTTTTTGTGCCTGAGGAAAAGAAAAAAAGCGATAATAAAATTTCTCTAGGGGAAAATATCATCTATCTCCTTACGGAAAATAATCGTTATATTAAGCTAGATAAACAAATGCTAGATAGATTATTTAAATCTCATTATTCCAAACAATCTTCCTCTCAATTTATCCAGGAAGTTTTCTCTACCGTAGAGCGTACTCCTCGCGTTGATAAAATAGGAGAGGATGAGACGAGGGGAAGGAAAGGTTTGTATCCAGGATGTTCTCATAAGTTAAGACTTAATCTCAATAATTCTCTTTTTCGTGTGGGACTTGCTGCACGTCCCCCTACTAAGGTAGAGGAAGAGCAGGGTGTTCTCACAGAAGTCTATAGCCCCCGGGTATTAACAAGAGGGCATAAGAAAGGACATACGATAAGATAATTTTATAAAAGTAAAAATCTATCGGGACTTTACTATTTTTATTTTTTCTTCCTTTTGTTAACCAACAACGATAAGGTTCGGGTTGCTGCATGCCTATCCGTTTGTGCTATATGACGATAATGCATTGTGGTGCCGATATCGGTATGCCCCGCATTTTCTTGGGCTACTTTAAGGGATGCGCCAGAATCAAGTAAATAAGTGACATAACTGTGTCTTAACCAATGCGCCGATGCGGATCGTAATTTGGAAGCTTTTGCGGGATGACTGCACTCAAGGTGGGTAGCACCTAGATTAAACGCCCATTTTAGAATTTGATCTATGCGTCGTGTAGTAATGGATTGTGTTAAATTTTTCATAGGAATGAGAGGCGTCTTTTCTTTGAATTGCGGCTGAGAAGAGGGAAGGCCCACTTTTAATCGAAATTCGGCGAGTGCTTTAAGTAATTCATCGGGTACAGGAATATCTCGCCATTTTTTTCCTTTACCTTGCACGCGTAAAAACCACTGATTTTCTCGTTGAACAAAGCTTCCCATGGTATGGTGCGCGGCTTCGGCAATCCTTAAGCCCGTGTAAAATAGTAATAAAATAATATAGCGCGCACGAATTATTTGAAACGCGTGATGGTTACTTTGAATAGAATAATCAGCTAATTTATTAAGGACCGCATGAATTTCATCTAGCTCCAAATAACGATCAATTATTTTTAATTGCCCGCGATTCCTTTTCTTGCGTCGCCGATCAACGGCAAGGGGATTGCCTGTTAAATAATTTGTCTGTACCAAATAATTAAAGAAAGAATCCAGGATAGTAATGGTTTTATTTAACGTGGTGGCAGAAAGTCCTTTATTAAAAGAACGCCAGGCTGGGTTGATGGCCCCATTTTTTAATTGGCGTGAAACTCGGGGCCCGCACCATATTTTTTTGGGCTGCGGATCTTTTAAAAATTCTTGATATGCTACTAAGTGATTTCGTCTTAAGCTGGAGATATTGATCTTGGCAATATGAATACACCAGAGTAATAAGCGTTCAATTTCTTTGGCATAGGATTGGAGTGTCAGTGGCGAATCACGAAATTCATTTAAAAAAGCGGAAATGGCTTCAGCATCGTTTTTTGCATCAAGTAAAGAGAGACCCTCTGCTTTATTATAATTATCAGTGCTAAAGTGAATGAGGAGCTTACTGAGATGGTGAGTATCGTTACGGATGAGAAATAAGGGTTTTATTATCATAGGTTCTGCTTCGGAATCAATATTCTGAGAATAAGACTACTATGAAATATTGGTCTTGTCTATCTCTTTATGTGAAAGAATGAAGATAAAAAAGACAATGCTACTCAGCGTGGAAATCGTAATAACAGATAACAAATTGCATTGTGAAGCATAATTAGATATATAATTTAGTCCGCTTACTATTACTATCTTAGAGGACCCCTCTCATGTCTCATGTCCCCGAGCTGCAGCTTCCTGCCGGTGCAGATAAACTACTTTTACATTCGTGTTGTGCTCCTTGTTCTGGTGAAGTGATGCAGCGTTTACTGGACGCGGGCATTGTGTACACCATTTATTTTTATAATCCCAACATTCATCCTTTAAAAGAATATGAGATTCGAAAGAATGAAAATATTCGGTTTGCTGAAAAGAATAACGTACCTTTTATTGATGGAGATTATGATAAAGATGAATGGTTTCGGCGCGCTAAAGGCATGGAATTTGAGCCCGAGCGAGGTATTCGTTGTACGATGTGCTTTGATATGCGATTTGAGCGTACGGCACTCTATGGCTATGAGCATGGCTTTACGGTTTTTACGAGCTCATTAGGCATTTCACGTTGGAAAAATATGGAGCAAATTAATGACTGTGGACTACGCGCGGCTTCTCACTACCCTAATATGATTTACTGGACATTTAATTGGCGAAAAAACGGTGGCTCACAACGCATGATTGAAATTTCCAAACAAGAAGAATTTTACCAGCAAGAATACTGCGGCTGTGTTTACTCACGGCGGGATACAAATTTGTGGCGGCTGAAAAATGGCAGAGAGCCCATTGAGATAGGGGTGAAGTATTATAGTAAAGGGGAAAAATAATATAGCGTCATCATTAATAACTATTGGTAAAAAAGTATCATGCTAAAAAACACATGCTCTGTTGCTTATTTCTGAAAAAATTGAAACAATTCATTACGTCATTATAATGACTGTAAAGGCGCTGGGCTGTAAAAAAACAAAAAAGATAGATAATAAAAGGAGTGTGAAGCAATGATTACTGCTTTATTGGTTGATGATCATATGATTGCGCGTGCCGGGCTAAAATGTATTCTACGATCTATTCCTACGATTAAAGTTGTGGGCGAAGCATCGGGAGGGTTAGAAGCAGTAGAATTAGTTAAGCAGCTGAATCCGCAAATAGTTTTTATGGATATTCAGATGCCGGGGATCGATGGGCTTGAAACCACCCGCAGAATCCTATCGTTCAATAAGACGGTTAAAGTGATTATGTTGAGTGTTCTCACAGAAGACCCCTACCCTTCGCGATTACTTGAAACAGGGGCAGTGAGTTATCTGGGAAAAGGTTGCTCGACTGAGGAACTCATGTATGCTGTAAGCAATGTATTATCTGATAAACGTTATATTCCTAAAGCGATGGCCCAACAAATTGCATTAAAAAATATAAAAAAGGATTATTATACTATTTTTGATACGTTATCCTTGCGTGAATTCCAAGTAGCGCAATTACTGATGAAAGGCATGGAAGTCAAAGCCATTGCAAAGTTATTTTTTCTTAATATAAGAACGGTCGTCGCTTATCGCCATCAAGTGTTGGAGAAATTAAATTGTACCAACGATGTTCAATTACTTTTGTTAGCTAAAAAACTGGGGTTAACGCCGTTTTATAGATGAGGCCAATTGCATTTTATTAAAAATTAGAGAGAGGGTGGGGATAAGGACGGCAGGAGGGAGGGCTCGTCCTCCTGCAAGCTACTCTCTAATTTCTTAATGGCGGCATTAACCTCGGTAGCACTAAGTTTTCCTTTTTTTGCATTCTCAATTAATCCCTGAAGTAAATCGATTTCTGCTTTATAATGCTTTTTTTGTTCATCTGGCATAGTATCATAATGCTTTTGTAATGCTTCCAACTCCCCGCTTAACTTTTCTATAATTTTAGGATCAGATAACATTTTTATTTTATCCTCTTCTTTCATTTTACCTTGTAGTCCCTGTACTTCAGGATCCAGCAGAGCAGGATTATTTAAAAACTCATAATGATATCTCGATCTTAACGGAAGTTGAAAATCTAAATCATGGGCTCTACACACTATAATAAGAGCCTTCATTCGACTTTCATTGGAAGTATCTAAGATAGGGACAGGTGCTTCTTTTGAATTACCACAGCGCTGTACCCATAAACGTACCATGGCTTCAGCAATTTCCAGATCCACCGCTAATTTTTCTTCGGCTGTCATCGCTTTATAATCCTCCGGCTCCTTAGGCATGCTAATTTGGACAAAATTGTCTTGATTTTGTTCGAGTATAGAAGCCTTAATTTTATCGTTTTTATACTCTATACACATGCCGTCTGGCAGTCCAAGGCAGCGGCCTACCTTTGCTTCTAAGTGTGGATATCGACTTGGTATATCTATTTTTCTGGGCTCTCCTTCATTCTTCCAATCGCCGTAATTAAAAGGGGAGACCTTATTATCTTTTTCTTCTGGGTTATCTTTTTTTTCTGCCCTGGTATGAAGTGTACTCGATTTTTCTAAATGTCTGGCGCTAAATAAAGGTTGTGTACTTTCCACATGCTCAATCAATGAAGAAAGAATTTTCGCTGTGCCTTTTATATTTTCTGCCTCTTTACCATATAAAAATGTGACTCTGTTTTCCTTCTTTTGCATTTCCTCTTTATCTTTTTGAGCGCGCATTTCTGATTTTTTTGTTTCCTCTAAGCTTATTAATAAGGGGACAATCTTTGATTTGACTGCTTGAATATTCTCAACATCTGCTTTAAGCGGCGATTGAGAAGGTGGCTGAGATTGAGGCCCTCCTCTGCGTTTAAATATTTGTTTTATAAGAGAAGGTTCCTTTAGTTGTTGGGTAAGTGCTTCTTCTAGCTCTTGTAATTTATAAGGTACAAAAAATAAATCTGGCTGTGGTTCTGCCTCTAAAGCAGAAAGTGTTTTACCTATTAATGTTCTGCCTGTGCGATAGTTTTTCCTAGCTTGGGGGTTTTTTTCTAATGTTGCTTTTAATTCCCATTCAGCTTGTAAGGCATGCAAATAAGTTTTAAGATTATTAATCACATGTTGAGTAGGTTCAATATTATTTGCTTTTGATTCCTTTAGAGTTGTGTCAAAGTTGGCATTAACTAAAACCTCATAAGCGTGTATCTTATTGGCAGTTAATTCTTTTAAATCTAGCTCTCTTTTTTCTTCCTGTGAGTATTCCGCTCCTTGCTTTTGCTTCTCTTCCAGTTCATTTAAGTCTTTATCTACTCCTTCTAGAAAAGCTTGATCCGCGAATAAATCAAGGGGTACCCCTTCTGGTTCCTTAAATTCATTGGCCACGGGTTCAAGAGGTGGGGGAACTGGAACAGGTTCAGGGCCCACGGGCTCAGGAGGCGGTGGTGGGGGTTCCGGCGGCGGAGCAGGTTCGTTTGCCCCCGGTTCAGGAGGCAGTGGTGGGGGTTCCGGCGGCGGAGCAGGTTCGTTTGCCTCAGGTTCAGGAGGCAGGGGTGGGGGCTCAGGTGGCGGAGCAGGTTCGTTTGCCACAGGTTCAGGAGGCGGTGGTGGTGGTCCTTTTGCTGCTTCTGCCTTACGTTTTCTTGGAGGTGGTCTAGGGGAGGCTACAGCAGCTGCTTCGTTGGGAGCAGGTGGTGGTGGCACTGCCTCCTCTTTTAAATGCAGAGGCGGTGGCTCTAGTACGACTGGCTTAGTTTTTTTTCTTGGAGGTGGTTTAGGCGAAGCTACTACCTCTGGAGCAGCAGCTGCCTCGTTGGGAGCAGGTGGTGGTGGCACTGCCTCCTCTTTTAAATCAGGAGCAGCAGCCAGAGGCTCGTTTTCTTTAGCTAACACCTCTTCTTTTTGGAGCACACCATTCACATAAAACTCAATAATAGGATCTTGCAGCTCAGGGCGTTTACCTCCGTTTTCATCCTTTAACCAAGCATCGAGTTGCTCATAAGGATTGTCTGAAGGAGATATATTTTTTGAATAGTCCATCCAAGCATGGAATGCACGCAGTGTGGTCCTTTTCATTTCACCTGTATCTTTCTCAGTACACAGTCTCCATTGATTTTGATTACGATCAAATGTAATAAATGCGAGATCATGTGTCACGACAAAATCATAAGAGTCTTTCCCTTTCTTTTTTTGAATTTCTCTATACCATTCCTGGGCATTTTTTGCGAACAATACGCCTAATTTAAAATTACTCCCCGCCAGACCTCTATCATATTTTTTTGATTCAATAATGATTTCGCCATTTAAGTTAATGCGATATTTTAGCTTTCCTTTTTTTAAAAAGGCTCGGGCTTCTCCCATTCTTGCGACAGATGCCTCAAATACTTCTTGGGCTTCTTTACTCTCTCCGCTTTTAATTTGACTGAACACGTGAAAAACTTTATCATCCTTAGCATACTTGTTAAACATATCGCTTACTTTACCGGGATTAAAAAAATATTTTGTCAGGGTCTCAGGTATGGCCACGCTTAAATCGTCTTTTTTCGCTGCTGCTTTTTGAATATTCTCTTTAAGTTTGCCTCCCATACCTTCATCTATATCTTGTACACCCCTATAACCTAATGCAAGAGAGGAATCGACCGTAAGTTTTCTAATTTGAGAAACTTGTCTTTGTATTGCACCATCAATGCTGACGACATAGTTATCCCCTTCCACTTCCTCTTTTGGGAAATCTTTTAATTGAGATTTGACTATTCTTGCTATCATTCCATTCGTAGCAAAGGTTTTGCCTGAGGAAGAAGGGCCCGTCACCCAGAGAACTAATTTTTTGGCCCATTTAGGCCCTTTAAAATTTTGAACAGAATTCAAAAATACTGCATTGATAAAAGCAGGATCATTCATTTCTTCTTTTAGCGCTTCTTTGTATAAATTAACGCCCTCTACTCCTAATAATTCTTCTCTTGAGAGTAAGTGAGTTTCATTCCCCTCTCTTTTATGTTTTTCTACGCAGCCTTGCAAATGCCTCAAATATCTCAATCTAGCAGTTTTCTCGGCAGTTGCTTCTAGTTTAATTTCATCATCGGGATTATTAGGCTCTGCTTTGCCATGAAGAGTGCGATAACCTTCTTTTCCTAAAATGCGTATGACCAGCTCTTGTTGTGCTTCAGCTGTGGTGGGCTCGCCTATATTTCTCTGTGCTGCTTCCCGGATTTTGTACGCACCTATTTCTGGTATATAAGAGACTATATCGAATATATTTTCTTTTTCTTCTGCAGAAGAGGCCACCTGTGATGGGGCTTTTTTCTTTTTTATTTTCTTTTTAGGAGGTATCTTAGGTTTTTCTCTGTTGAGAAGGGCCAATGATTTTTCCAAGAGTACTTCGTCATTTTTATCCATGGAATATTTTTCAATCTCATTCCCTAAATGTGATTCACTAGCAGAATATTTTTGCATAGCATCATGACGCTTCAAAAAAAGACTAAGTGGTGTTTTTAAGACAGGGGCAGGAGTTTCACCTGCATTCACTGATTTTTTCATCAATGATAAATTCTTTAAAAAAATTGCTGGATGAGGAATAAAGTCAGCTTCTTCTCTCATTTCTTCTATTTTATGGGGGCTGTCTCGGAAATCTGTGAAAATATCTTGGGCTTCTTTTGAAATCTGAGTGACAGGGTTATCACTTAAAAATAGTTGGCTCACGGGTGCAGAAAGTAAGGCTTCTTTTATAATGCCAGCGGTGAAAGAGTCATGCGTTTCATGCGCTTTAGCCATTACGCGAATCCAATGCTCAATTAATTTTGCTCGTACGAGGGGGTTTTCGCAGCTGACTATGTCGTTTTGTATTTTGTGTGAAAGCTTAAGGCTATGTACGACATAGGGTTCGGCTATTTCTTTTTCTTCTAATTCTCTATAAGGTTGGTTGGTGAAGGGATTAATGGTAAAGAATTGCCTATCTGTTTCTGTAAATGCTTGTAGGCTAGCCGCTCTTAATTGGCGTGTTGTTTCTTCAGTTAAGCTTTTTTCTAATGCTTGTATTTTTTTTCTTAATTTATTCGATTCTTTTCTCTTTATGAATGTCTCAAATTTATCATTGCCATATAATTTATTTAAATACTCTCTTGTCGGCTTTTTTTCGGCAAGACTTTTTTTAGTCATCATGTCTACATAAAAAATCAAGCCTTTTATGGATGGTTTATCCATATTGCTTTTTTTCTTTTTTATATTTTCATTTACTTCGTTATATGCTCTCTTAAGTTTAGCTTGTGTATTATTTTCGGGGTTATTTGCTTGCTTGTTGCTATATTTTTTTAATAAATAATCTATTCTTTCTCGTGCCGTCGATATTTCTTTTAATCTTTTTTGAATGGCGTGGTATGCTATTTCATCTGTTTGATCTGGGTGTTCCAGAACGACTTGTGAATCATCTCTTTTTGAATCAGCATCTGCTATTTTTCCTTTTAAAAGCTGCTCCATTTCTTTCAATTGAGCAAATTCCGAAGCTAATTTTTCATCCTCCTGGCTTAGTTTTTCGACTATCTTATTGGGCTCCTCTGTATTTATTTGTTCACTTGCCGCTTTGAGTTCTCCTAAATAAGTTATGAGCCCCATGGATTCTTCTGGATTAATTTGCTGATGTGTTTTTAATCTTTCTATTTTTTTAGCTACTTCTACCCAATTATTCACTTGAGATTCATATAATAATCTTTTTTCATATGCTACTAATTCATTAGAAAGAGTTTCTCTGGCTTGTAAAGCTTGTGCATCGGGGTTTATAAAAGCTTCACATTCATTTAATTTCTTTTCCTCCAATTTTAATAAATTTTCTCTGGCTGTTGTATTCAGTGTATTTATGCTTTTTTCTATGGCATCCACATTAATGCCCAGGGTTTTTATATTTTCTTTTTCATTCGTTAAGAGGTTGATGAAATTATCCAACCCTCCTAATCTTATTAATAGTGAATTATTTTCTTCGAATTTAAGAGTATTAAGCGTCTCGGGATTGCATATAAAAAACTTAATTAAATCTTCTCTGGTAATAAATTCCGGTAGTGTTTTCTTAGAATTTAATAATAGTGAAACTGTTGTTAGTAATTCTAAATATGCAGGTGATGTAAAATAGGCATTGCGCGTATGCGCTACTTTCTTATGATGTATTTCATCCATAGCAGCATCAAATTTAGCACGTATGGCTTCCCATTTTTTTTCTAAAATTTTCGTTGATTTATCCTGGATAGTGGCAACTATTTGTTTTTCTTCTTCAGTGAGAGTAGCGGTATCGGCTAAGAAATCAAATAACTTCTTTCTTAATATTGCTAAGCTATGGGTGATGTCCTTAAAAACAGGTCGATGAAGAGTGGGATTAAAAGTTTGCTTTTCTTCATGGGGAGGACCGCTTAACATCAGGCTAGGAATAAAATTTTCTCCAATCTGCTCCCATTTTTTTGCTTTGTCATTTGCTTCACTCTTTTTCTGACCTTTATTGAGAATCAAGCGTTGCAGAAAGGTAGAGGACATCAGAGCTGCTATGTCATTTATATTCTTGTCATATAACTTATTATTATCCTTCTCTTCATCCACATATTTAATATGTTGTTCCAACCATTTCATTAATTTTCTTTGTGTTATCTCAGGGGGTAAGCCATGTTCTTTTAGCTGGTTAAGCTTGCTAATAATTTCTTTTCCTGCGCTTATTATCTCGCTTTTTTTCGTATCAATGTCGTTTTGTTCCAGCCCTCTTTTTTTCAACTCTTCACTTCGTTGGCCGCACAGTTTCATCGCCCTTAGGATTTCATTCGTTAATTGCGATTTCTCGGCTTCTGATAACTCAGGCATACTCTACCTCACCTATTTCATAGATATGGGATATCTCTTTATAATTTAAGTATAGGCGAGGTTTCTTAAAGTGGGGGTTTACAGAAGCACACTGGAGATTTTATCTAACCCTTATGATTAATTAGGTTTTTTTGGACTGTTCTGGATAACTAAAATAATCATGTCGGCGTCGTTAATTCTAGAAATGATACGAAAATTTTCGATACGATAATGCCATAAGCCATATTTTTCATAAGAGAGAGGCTTACCAATCACACGAGGATTTTCAAGCAGTGAAATGCGTTTATTTAAAAATTTAAAAATCTTTTTTTGAATAGATTTATCCAAGTTTTTAAAGGCTTTTAATGCGCTGGGTCGCCATTCAATCGTCCACGCCAAGCTCTTTCTCCTCGTCTTTAGTTAATCCCATTTCTCGTGCTACTTCAACCATAGAATAATTACGCCCCGGTTCTTCAAGAGCTTGTAATGCTAAATAAGTATCTTCTAAATCTTCAAGATAGCTCAGGAGCGCTTCACGTACATAAAAGGTTTTTGTTCTATGGGTTTTGTTCGCCAAAGTAGAAAGGCGATTATATATCTCCTCCGGGATTTTGACAGGCAGTGCTTTTAAGACCATATGATACCTCGTAATACGAATATTATTTATATTACTAGTATATACTAAGAATTGAAAGTATAGCAATTTTGCTATAGCATCAGGATATTAACAATTTTCTGTAAGCCACATTAGGGGTTGATATTATTAGCGTTTCCCCTTCCTCCCCGGCGCCGGTGGTGAAGCAGGCGAACCTGGTGAGGGTGAGCCTCCCCCCCGCAGCTCTGTGGATGTTCCTCTTGGGGGCTTATGAAATGGATGCGGGGAGGTTCCATCAAATTTTTCTTCATCATAGCTACGGCGGGACGTTTGTCTCTTCTGAGGCCCGAATTGCTTATTAAGAGTAACAGAGTTCGCGCTGTGGGGACGACCCTCGGGTGATGAAGAACTAGAATTAGAGAATATATAATTCGTCGTATTTCGCACTAAAGAGCCAAGAGCTATTACACCGCCCACTACAGCGATGGATGTAGCGATGAATAAGGCAGTGCCTGTGAGAAAAAAGGTGCTGACTAAAGCAGGAAGTAAAAGAATTACTCCAAGTTCGAGGAATTGGTATCTATCTTGTTTTTTAGGTGTAATTTTTTCTGTTACTGCTTCTTCTTCATTCTTCTTTTCTTCCTCTGCTGCTGGTTGAGCGCCTAACTCATTTGCTAGTTCCGCATCTATCTTCGCGTTAAGCATCTTGCCTTCTTCTATTAGGCGAGCGCTTTCTCTTCTTTTAAAATCTTCTTCTTCTTGGGCTTTCGCTGCTGCTTTTGCTCTACGGGCTTCCTCTGCTGCCACTCGTTCCTTTGCTCTCTCGCTTTCTTCTTCTGCTTTTTGGATTCGCTCCGCTGTTTCTTGCGCGCGGATTCGGTCTATTTCTTGGGCTTGGGCATTCATTGCTTCTATTTGCTGGCGAGCTGTTTCAGCTTGTTTCTCTCTTATAGCTTGTTCTTCTTCTGGAGTTTTTGGCACTTCGAATTCTTTTGCTGCGGCGGCTTTTTCTTTTGCTGCTTTTAGTTCTTGCTGCGCTGCCTTACGCTCTGCTTCTTGTAGCGCCGCTGCTGCGGCTTTTTCTACTGCTTCTGTTCTTGCTTTCTCTGGTATTTCTGCCTCGTGAGCTGCTTTAGCTTGTTCTTCGGCTGCTGCTTCAGCTTCTTCTGGCTTGGCTTCTAGTGGGTTTAATTTTTCGGGTGGTTTTTGTTCTTTTTCGGAATCACCATCAAGCTCGAGTTCTTCTACATCTCCTTCTACATCCTCTAAAGGATCTTCTGCATTATGAGGTTCATCCCCTCCTTGCCCTCGTGCTGCAAGGATTTTTCCATTGTCTCTTATTTCTTCCGCTGTCTTACATTGTGATTCTGCAGTGACTAAATCTTCTGCTTGTGGGGGCTGTAATTTAGCTAATTCTTCTTTTATGGAATGGAACCCCGTTTCGTGATAAAGCAAATCCGTGACTTGTCTAATTATCTCCCCTGTAAAACGGCCGCAATTCACTGCATCGTACTGCCAACCCAAATAACAACTATGCTTTTGGGTTTTCCAATTGAAACCCTGTTCTCTTACTATTTCTTTGAGGGGCTTCAGAGAATAGACAGAAGATAAAGAAAGCCCCCAAGGTAATAATGTCTTAGCGCAAGGATCAAAGAAATAACATTCATTTTCTTTAATCATTAACATTGTCCAGTGTTGGCGAAGTAATCCCCCCACTGTGTGGCATTCCGCAAGAGGAACAAAATAAACATCATCTGGGTTAGTTTTTTGTAAAATTCTTATTTTTTTTAATATATCAGGCAAGGGAGTTGCTCCTGCTGCCGCAGCCATATTCGGTTTTTTATCATCGCAGGCTGCGCTGAGAAGAGTAACATCGAAAGGCGGACCTCCCCCTACTGCAAAACGCGCACCATACACATCTGTTGTGCCATCGGGCTCAATCATTTCAATTTTAACTTCTGCTCCCTTTGTTTGCAGCTGCTGCTTCATTTGGCTAAAAGCAAAATCAAACATTCTTGTGGAAGTAAGTCTTTCTGCTTGAGAAGCATGAAGTATTTTTTCTGGCTCTTTAAGTGCTTTTAATTGCTGAAAACGCTTTAGCAAAATCCCTGTTAATTCTTTAGCAAAGGCTTCTTGTGCTACTTCACTATTCTCACCCCTTATCTCTCCAAATTCAGCTATTTCCATGTAACGTGCAGCCGCTTGTTGCTGAGATTGCTCTAATAAAAGCTCTAATGGAATATCTTTTATGGCTTGCAATACTATTTTGAATAAAGCGTCTTCTGTGTAAGATTCTTCTAGACCAGAAGCTAATTGAGAGATGAGAGGGAATAATCCCGGCACATGTTTGTAAAAAGCGAAGAAACCTTTAGTATATGCTTTATAAGATCCTACCCCCTGGTATTCAGCCGCGCGTTCTACACTATCATTTTCATTTCCGATATAACGAAGTGCCGCACCGAAATCCAGACGTTTAAATTCTGCAACTCCTTCTTCTCCAAAATACGCCATATTACCGCTATGTACGCTGTTATCTCCGATGAGCAAGGAGTAGAATAAGCAAGCCGCTAGGCTATCTAAGCTGCCAAGTTGTGCTAGTTGAGGATAATATTGGGTTTGACCATAAAACATTTCATAGAGTACGTTACGGTCTTTGGAGCCAGCCATCATTTTGCTAAAGGCTTGCCAAGCATATTCTATATAGCCTTGTTTTCCTTGTTTTGCTTTTTCTTCAAAATATTTCCATACTTCTGTGATTTCTGCTTTAGGTTGAATTAAACCATAACTGCCATCGGGCAATTCAATAAAGTCAGCGCAAATCAATGATCCGTGATATTTTTTTTCAACCAGTCCTTGGTTTTTAAGTCCTGTTAAGAGCTTACCTGCAAATAATTCTGTAAAAAGTTCCACAGGATCTGAAGGGACTTTTATAAAATACTCTTTACCAGTGTGGTCTTTATAAAAACCATTAAACGAACTAACATTTTTTCCTGCTTCCTTCTTTTGCTGTAGAGTCAGGTTTTTTCCTTGGTAAGAAAGGGTAACAGGGGCGTGAGAATCTTTTGCTTTTGCTGCTACTGTTTCGGGGTCAGGGTACGGGACAGCAGCACGAACTTGCTGATCTCCAGGAGAGCTTAACATTTCGGTATTAAATTCTTTGTTCTTTAGCTGCTGAAATTGCTCTTTAGTTAAATTAAGAGAGATACCATAGTAATATCGGCTAGGCCCTTTGCCAGTCAGTGTGTTATTCGGCCTACCCAAATCTTCTCCGCCTGTGGCAGAAAAAGCATGGTGGGTGGCCATCACCCCATGGCTTCCGCCATTTTGGTCAGGACGGCCGGGGGCCGATTGCTCTATTCCAATTAATAAACCGCCTTTTCCACTTTGTTGGATACTCGGTCTATAGAAGATATACGCATGACCATGTTCGCCATTGCTTTCAATGGGATTGCCTGAGGTAGGGTGTTTATTCCCTGCGCCGCCTAAAGCCAGGTTAACCCCATAGTTCTGCTTTTTCATGCCCACCAAATCAGAAACCTTTGACCCAACCACAGGAAGATAAGATAGGGTCGCAGCTGCTGCTTTTCTGGCGGCTTCATAACCTGCTTTCCCTAATGAGGATTTGGTTTCTTTTACACGGAAACTACCATCCTCCAAGCGAACAGCTTCAAGCCCATGGGTTGCTGCGGAGCGTTCATAGTTTTGGGGAGGGGTACCTGCAAACAACCACTCTCTTATTTCTTCACTTATTTCCCTGGGAAAATCAATGGTGACACGCGCGCCATGCGCAATAGCCGAGGCCAGAGGCAAATCCCACGTGTACCACTGTCCATCTTTGAAATAACGAAGGTCTCCGTAATGGAGCAAGATAAAAATCTTTTTTAAAATTTCGGCGGACGGGGGGTCGCCTCGGCCCGGGCTGTCAATAGCGCCCTGGATCATGCTGATGTCACGCTGGAATTGTGCCTGAGGATTTAAATCGAGCTGCAGATGAGGAGCATGGTCGTCGTATTTTTCTTCTTGCGCCTCTAATTCTTCATCGGAGTCTTTTTCATCTATCTCAGATAGAAACCAACTCTGGTCCAATCGCTGTGGAGGTGGTTTTCCAGCGCGGGGGGGGGTTTCAGGTATTTCTTGCCAACTTTCGTTTAGCGAGTCTTTTTCTTCCTCTCCCTGGCGGTTCGATTTAGGGTGCGGCATATTTTTTTACCCCTCGTTTCATTTTGTTTTATTATTATACGAAATAAATGTCAAATATCAATAGATTCCTCTTTATAGCATCAGAATATCGTCAAGCATTTTACTAACCCGTTGGTTTTACAGGGAGGGGCTATTTTTGCCTTATCTAAGTTAAGCGCGTCATGCTACCGAGAGGGAAAGGAAAGGCGAGGAGACGTTCCTCCCTCCCTATCGTTCTTGTGCTCTTCGTGCGGCTGCTTGTGGGCTTCTTGGAGTAGTTTTTCCAAACGCTGGTCGGCTTCTTGGAGTATTTTTTCCAAGCCGCCATGAGCTGCGACGATTTCACCTAAATGCCCTTCTTGTAGGGCTTGTGTTTCATGGGGGGTAAATATGATTTTATTCTTATAGTTTGGGTGAATTATTGCTTGCAATTTTACGGCAGCAGACATTTTAACATCACGGCTTTTAATGTGCCATTTTTCCGTCCCTAAAAAATAATTCTCCATAAAATAATAGAGAGATACCAGCCCTAAAAAATTATAATAAAATTGCCATCCTGTGCTTCTGCTCTTCTGGTACGCCCCCAACTGCGAAGCGAGCTCTTCCCCGGAAAAAACTTGAGAGCCAGAAAGGTGCTTTACTGTCTCTTCACAGGGATGAATACCCAGGGTTTCATCTATAAAAATGTCATTGCAGCACTGCCAAAGCTCTGCAAGACGCGGATCTGCCTCAGGCTTTTCTTTCAAATGCTGTGCGGCTTGACGAAAAAGTGTCAAGCTAGAAGCAAGTTTCTTAACATCAATAGCCGCGGGTATAAGCTCAGCTACCGGCACCTTTTCCTCCATTAATTGTTTTTTAATTTCTTTCACCATCGTATAATAGCGTTCAAACAATAGAGGATCCTGCAGATATTCACATGCTTCATCAAAATCAGCGATGCCATACTGGGTGGAGAGGGCGTGCTCTTGGTAGGGCACTAGGCTTCTAAATTGTGGCAATACATACCATATCCAATGCCCTGTTTTTCTACCCGCTTTTATTTGTTGTAAAGCTGCATTATAAGTATCGCCTCCCTTAAGACCGCGCTCTTGTACTACACGAAAACGCTGTAATTCCTGCTGCATACACCCTCCGTTTTAGGGCTGCTAGTTATTGATTTAAACAAACTTGATAAGATTGCCAATCCATATTGTAAATACCACACCAATAATACGGTAGCCAATTATGTTGGATAGCAGACTGTGTACTATTGCTTAAGTTATAGTATTTAACATAAGAATTTTCTAATATATTGTCTTTGGTTAATTGAAGCATGCCGTTTATAACCGAGCAAGATTGACAATCAGGTTGATAGACTGAATTAAAATCATATTCTTTTTTCCATCTTGCTGATTTTCCTTCATTAATAGGATAAAAATAAGTATGAAAATTAACAAGCTCGAATGTTCGGCTAGCATAAGTAAATACTTTTAAGCCTGGGTTATTTCCATTCATGGGGCTGATGGATGAAGTAAAACTTACTGGGATAAAACTATTTTGAGCTTTATTAGCAATAAGTTGAAACGCATCTGAATGAATATGCCCTGCTAATATGGCCACTACCGTATTCGCATATTGTTGCAGTAATGATAAAAACTGCTTGTTATAACTATCCTGCCAAAACAAAGGAGGCCCTGCTTGTATCAGGCTGGAGAATAATTTCAAACTGAGATAAATGTCTACACCGGGGGGAATATGTAAAGCAAGTAATACTTTTTGTTGCCGCTGTTGGGCAGTGCTTAATTGTAATTGCAGCCATGCCAGCTGTTCTTCAGCGGCTTGTTGCATGGCAGAGGTGTGATAGAGAGCAGAAAAAAGCACGCTGTTTAACACAATTAAACGCTGATTTTTTTGAGGCAAAGTAACGGCGTAATAACCACCGTTGGCAAATTCATTTTGAAATTCTTTTTTCGCCGTCTTGTTTTTAATTAAAGCTGAAAAAATAGTACGGAGGTCATGCAAAAAGAAGCCATGGGGATCCACCTCGTAATTTTGGCCATACGAATCATTATTGCCTAGGGCCGGATAAATATCGGTGATAGGCATAGCTTGATTTAATTTATGTGTCAAATATTCAAAATTTCCTCTGACGAAGGCTTGATAGCCGGCAATGGATAAATCGCCAGAATATTTTTGATATTGCTCCCGGAATTTATGAGCCAGGAAATCACCTAAAATGACCATAAAAGCAGGAGAACAGCGTTGGGTGAGTGTGTTTAATTCTGTAAGCGTGGATTGTAATAAGAAAAAATCTGTATCTTGATGATAGCTTGTCTCTATTTTGTCAGCATATTTTTCAAAAATATTATCCCATGATGTAGGATCTGTATTGCGTAATTCAGTGAGAATAGGACAAGGAGTAGAAAATTGATTACAACCGATGAAAGGGTTGAAGTGGATATCAGAAATACTAATAAATTTTTTAGTAGAGGGCGTTTGCGCAAAGACGCTATGAGTGACTAATAAGGTTAATATTATGAGCGCATATCTTATTTGCTTTAACATACTTTCTCCGAGCGTCTGTTCAATGCTCCAACTTTTTATATTTGATCCGATGTGGCTGTTTAGCTTGCTCACCGAGCCTGCGTAATCTATCTTCTTCATAATCCGTGTAATTACCGCTGAAAAAGGTGACTATACTGTCGCCTTCAAATGCTAAAATATGCGTGGCAATACGGTCCAAAAACCATCTATCATGTGAAATTACCATAGCGCAACCCGAGAAGCTGAGTAAAGCTTCTTCTAATGCACGTAAAGTTTCCACATCTAAATCATTGGTAGGTTCATCCAGCAGTAACACATTGCCGCCGCTACTTAATAATTTGGCTAAATGGACACGATTACGTTCGCCACCTGACAAATCTTGAATAAATTTTTGTTGATCCGTCCCTTTAAAATTAAAACGGCCTACATAAGCACGAGAAGGCATTGAATAGGTGCCAATCATCATTATATCTTGTCCATTGGAAAGCTCTTGCCATACTGTATTCTTGCTATTTAACGCATCGCGGCTTTGATCGACATACGCAAGCTTAACAGATTCCCCTACTCGCAGGGTTCCCCTATCCGGTTTTTCTTGGCCCATGATAATTTTAAATAACGTTGATTTTCCCGCGCCATTTGGCCCAATAATACCTACAATAGCGCCTTTAGGAATATTAAATTCTAAGTTATCAAATAACAAACGATCACCAAATTCTTTACTTAGATGAGTGGCTTCGATGACAAGATCGCCTAATCGAGGGCCAGGTGGAATATAAAGTTCTTGCGTTTCGCTGCGTTTTTGGAATTCCTTAGAACTTAATTCGTCAAAGCGTGCTAAACGTGCTTTACTTTTTGCTTGCCGACCTTTGGGATTACTACGTACCCATGCCAGTTCTTCTTTCATTGCTTTTTGGTGCGATGTTTGTTCGCGCTCTTCTTGTTCTAAGCGTTTTTCTTTTTGTTCTAACCATGAAGAATAATTTCCTTCATAAGGAAGCCCTCGGCCACGATCTAATTCCAAGATCCAGCCTGCTACATTATCTAAAAAATAACGATCGTGCGTGACAGCAACAACTGTGCCTGGATAATCATGTAAAAATCTTTCTAGCCAAGCGATACTTTCTGCATCTAAATGGTTCGTAGGCTCATCCAACAATAACATATCAGGATTAGATAAAAGCAAACGACAAAGCGCAACACGCCTTCGCTCGCCACCTGAAAGCTTGGTGACATCTGCCTCCCACGGCGGTAATCGCAATGCATCGGCGGCGATATCTAATTTACGTTCTAATTCCCAGGCCCCAGCGGCATCAATTTGGCTTTGCAATTGGCTTTGTTCATCCAACAATTTATTCATTTCTGTTTCAGTCATCGGCTCCGCAAAGCGCATGCTAATATCATTAAAGTGTTTAAGTAGGGAAATAGTTTCGGCTACACCCTCCTCTACATTACCCCGGACATTTTTCGCAGGATCGAGCTGGGGTTCTTGAGGAAGATAACCCACTTTAATGCCAGGTTGCGGACGGGCTTCGCCCATAAATTCTTTATCTATACCCGCCATAATTTTTAATAAGGTGGATTTTCCGGAGCCATTTAATCCCAAGACACCAATCTTAGCGCCCGGTAGAAACGACAGCCATATATCTTCCAGAATCTTTCGATTGGGGGGAACAACTTTGCTAACACCTTGCATGGTATAAATATATTTTGTCATAGATATCTTAGTAAGTTAGATTGGCTTGTTGTCATTTTCATTCTCCCTCACCCACCCTGTAAAAAAACGCATCCGCCTCTCTCACAATGAGGAGAGAGAAAAAAATAGCAACTTTCGCACTAAAAGCGAAGAATCTTTAAAAAAGATTTTTAAAATAGTGTATGCCTCACTAAGGTGAGGCTTCACTTCTTATTTCCCATTTCGCTTTTCTTTTTTTGCTGCTCTTTTTTCTTTTAGCGATTTTGCTGGTTTTTTCTTGGTTTCTTTTTTGGTGTCTTTTGATTTACTCATATAAGTGATCTCCCTCTAAATAAGATAATTAACAACTTAGGTTATATATAAAAATACCCTGTTAAGTCAACCTATTACTTATAAGAACCGCAAAATAGAAACAAGCTCTCAATTTTCTAACTTTAAGAGCGCTATTTGAATACCCTTACTGTATTATTTATCCTTTGGTCTAAGCGGAAAAAGAGCGGGGTTGCACCTGCGGCTTAAACCTCTTATCTCCATAAATGTAAACACCCTCCTCATTGATCACTTTTAAAGAACGTAATATGTTAAACGTTCTATTGTTAAAACCAAAAAAAGTCTTATTTTGGGAATGCGTCAATATCTCTTCCACTGTCCTAATCGCGGGTAAACGAGATTGGCTCCAGCAACATTTCTTTAAATCTCTGTTATAAGCTTCAAGGAATGTATTGACCCAGCGGGGGTTCTTAATGCCGGAGTTTTTTTGCTGCTCCGAAGGAGAGAAAGAGCCAGTATAATAAGAGGAACTGTAATAAGGGCTCATATCTAGATTTAAGACCGGCGAAAATCGATTAGCCTTGCCCTTAAGATTTTCTGCTATGCTCGCATCTACGCTTCCATGGCACATTTCATTGCCGGGCGGCGTATGAGGATCAGAGCAAGTTGTCGTAGCGGTGATAAGGGATTTGTGGGTGGTACGTAATGCATGTTCCTGTCCGAAGTGGCATTTAATTCCATAGGCAGCACACAGTTTCCTAATAGAAAGCAGTTTTTGTTGGATAACAGGATTATTATTTTGGTAAAAGGGTAATTCAATACATTTTATTTGGCTATACCTAGAGGAGTGCTGCAATTGAAGTAAAAACTCTAGCCCTGCTTGTATTCCATCCAGTAAAGCATTCTCTAGGATATTTATTGGAATGGATCCTCTAAAAAAACCTAGCCCGTATTTGAGAAATTTAAAGTTTATCAAGTCATTATTTCGGCTCGCTTCGCTATTTAAAGCCATAGCACATAACACTATATCTTGAGCGACTATATCTTTATAGGCATGTGTATCAAAATAATATGGCTTGCCATAGGCTGTCACAGATAAATATCTTTTGGAATCTTGAGCGCAGTCTGCGGGTGAGGCTTTTTCTTGCCCAGTAATGTGGGAGAAAATAACATCATCATATCTTCCCTTAGGCAAAGCACCCTCTTCTTCTTTTGCTATTAAAACCAATCTTCCAGAATTATACGGCTGTTGAAATTGCAATCCGGAAAGATGGCAAACATACACAGGATCAGTTTGCTCGGTAAGCTTAGATCCTCGAGGGTAACCTCCATAGTGGGTAGTAGTATCTTTTCCGACTATAATACAGTGCCTGGCAAGATCTTTAAGAGTATAAAGGAGGTCGGGTGTGAGGTTAGAGGTCTCTTCTTCTTTATTTTCCTTGGCTGGTTCTGCGTTCTGTACACCGGGATCTGCTGGCGGGGAAGGGGCTGCTTCTTTTTTTATTCCATAATTTTCGAAATTAATGACCCCTGTCACATTCCGCGATTCATTTCGGGTAATCATTAACAATTCTAACAAAGTTAGGGTGTTTCCTTCTAATGTGATAGTGTAGCAAGGTACTTTAGATTTGTCGGAAAATATCTCGAATTTTAATCCTTTAAGAGCGGGTCCTATCTGCTTCTCTAAGACGTGGAGAACCCACTCAGGAGCATGTATGCTTACCTCGGCATCCTCTTCTGGCTTCCACTCTTGGCCACTTCTTAAATAAATCTTAGGCATATTTTTTATCCTTTTTCTTAGTTTGAGCTAGTGTTTTAAAACGATCGTTTTTGAATGGACTGCTTTTGGTTTTCGCGCCCCAGTTGTTGGTACTTTTAGGTTTAATATTAGTATTTCTGAAATTTTCCTTTCTAGGGTTTTCACTTTTGAAAACATTTTTTCTTGCATGTCCGGTGTCATCCCCTCTCAACCGATTTTTTCTCGAATTTTCACCGCTTCTACTTGTGTCATTCTTACTATCTCGGTTTCTCCAATTTTCGCTTCGAGCATATTCATTTTTGGAATTACCGCTTCGAGAAGTTTCGCGGCGCATAGGATCCTTTCTAAAATTAAGTTTTTTTGCACTTTCACTCCTAGCACTATCAGCATTTCTAAAACCGCTCTTTTTTACCTCTTTGCTTTTGTGGTTCCAACTGTTGCCTTTCATCTCTTTCTTTTTCGATCTGTTATCTCTAGATCCACTGCTATTATCACTTGGCTGACGGCTCCCTCCCCCCCTGCGGTTACGTTTTTTCTTGGTTGCATTAAAATTGAAGCTCTTGCTTGCTTCTAAACCCGCTACTGTGCTTAATATAATTTTTTCGCCAATATACCGTTCAATGCCTTGTAAGTGACGACCATCATCAGGTAAAGCAAATGAAATAGCAGTACCGGATTTACCGGCACGGCCAGTACGTCCGATGCGATGCACATAATCTTCATGAAACTTAGGTAAATCAAAATTAATGACATGCGTCACGTCACTGATATCAATTCCACGGGCTGCTACGTCAGTTGCAATTAAGAATTGAATTTTTCCTCGACGCATCGCCTCAACCGTGCGATTACGCACATTTTGTTTTAAATCGCCATGCAAGGCAGCAACGGCATGGCCTTCACTTTGTAATTGTTTAGTTAATTTGTCCACGCTGACTTTGGTCGCGGAAAAAATAATGGCCTTAAAGAGGTGGCCATCTTTGATAAAATGTTGTAGCAGGCGTAGCTTATGTTGCACATTATCCGCCATATATAATTCTTGTTTGATTTTAATAGGCGACATTTTTTCATTGGATAAATTAATACGCACAGGATTTTTCAAAAGTTGTTTAATAATGTGGTTTAATTTATCATCCACTGTCGCACTAAATAATAAAGTTTGACGAGTAGCCGGCATGGTTTTTGCAATTTGTTTCACATCATCAATAAAACCCATATCTAACATGCGATCTGCCTCATCCAAGATAAACATTTCGATATGAGATAAATCCAGGCGACGATTGCTCATGTGGTCTAAGAGCCGGCCGGGTGTGGCAACAATAATATCGACAGGACGAGCCAACCCTTTGAGTTGCTGACGATAAGGCATCCCCCCCACCAAGCTCACCATATTGAATCGCATAAATTTTCCATATTTAGCAATGGCATCCATAATTTGGGTCGCTAATTCACGTGTGGGCGTTAAAATTAAAACGCGCGGCTTTAAACTTCCCGTCTTTGTTTTACTTAAAAGATGCAATGCAGGAAGAACAAATGCCGCTGTTTTACCCGTTCCCGTTTGTGCTGAGGCAACCAAATCTTTACCACTTAAAATATCGGGAATCGAACGCGATTGAATAGGAGTGGGCGTCGTATAACCACACGTCTGTAACCCTTTTGAAATGTTGGGATTTAAATTTAATTCTGTAAATGACATCATCGTATTACTTTCCTCTAAAATTGATGCAAGCTATACAACACTGCATTTCATTCTTTATTAATTAAAGAGGAAATGAGCTTGGATTAGCTGGCGCTTAATGGGATCATCGCCAACGTAAACCTCACTCGTAAACACATCTTAATGCATTGGTAATGATTAACTAAAAACTTTTACAGCGCACATCATGCCAGCCTGCTCAGAAAATAGCAAGTATTAAAGTGCGAGGCCGGGGAGAAGGAATTGCTAAAGAAACCTAACCTGATGAAAAGGATAATATAAAGAATTCTTGCTAATACCTACAAAAATCAGCAACAATACTCCTCATATTGTACTTTTTTTTATCTTATGGTAGGCTGCCACCATTTAAAATTTAACAAGGAGATAAAATGCTTAATAGAATCACCCACGTCATGTTTCTTGGAGAATATACCAATGAAGGCGGCCAGACATTTCAGGCTAGAACTCAAAATTATTCTAACCCCCAGCGGCAAGCAGGGGTGCTTTATTTTGTTAAGAATACATCTAAGAACAAGCTGTATTTTAATACTCAATGGCCTGTTGAATATAGCCACTATGATGAGGAGCCCAACACGTGGCCCTTTTTTCTACCCACCGACGGGGGCTCTCTTGACTTTTGCGAGTTGCAGCCCAATAAATTAGTGAAAATCTCAAAGCTTTCCCCAGAGACTTCCTCTGAAATACAGCACTATGCGACACAGATGGAAAACTATCTCGAAGACACCCTGCTAACAATAGAAAGGAAGAGACTAGACGGCCCGCGCGCTCTCATATTTACTTCAGAAGAAGAACAACGCCTCACCCAGCTTTTTGGGGCAGCTATATTGGATAATATTAAAAAATTAAAAGAAGTGGTATGGTCGTTGTCAAAGCAGGATTCGCAAGATAAAGATGAGCTTGTAGCATTCATCATGTCATTAAAAGCTACATCTAATGACCCAGAGGAAATGGGAGATATTGCAGCTAAAGCAGAAGAGTTGAAAAGATGGTTTGCTCTGGAAGGTAATGACAAAGAATTAATAAAAAAGAGGCAGATAGCCCGTTTAATCAGCGCTATCTTAGCAGCGGTAGCCGCTGCGGTGGCTGGGTTTAAAGCAGGCGCAGCTTTAGGTGCCATGGTGGGAGCGGGTGCGGCTTCTGTGCCAAGTGCCCTGATTGGAGGTTGCGTGGGCGGCACCTTGGGTATAGGTTTAGGATTGTTTGGGGGTTATAAATTAGGAAATGGCTTAGTTAATCGCGTTAGCAAACGCTGTGCGACAGAAGATTATTCAGCTAACATAGCCGCTGTCATGCAAAAAAAACTACAGCAGGACCGGCGTACGGGGTAAAATTTGCAATTTTAGCAGCCGCGGTGCTAAAATGCGCAAAAAAATAGAACCAAGCAGGAAAAGGCCTTTTGAATGCAATCCATCTCCGATATAGAAAGTGCTCCCCTCCCCTCTGGCGAACATGAGCTTCGTCGATGTTTGACTGCGTTTGATCTCACTCTTTTAGGGATCGGTGGCATTATTGGGGCAGGTATCTTTGTTTTGACGGGTATCGCCTCCGCTACACAAGCAGGGCCTGCCGTTATTTTTTCCTATATTTTAGCGGGTATAGCGAGTGGTTTTAGCGCACTTGCTTATGCCGAACTGGCTTCCAGTATTGGGGGCTGTGGTAGTGCCTACGGCTATGCATATGCAGGCATGGGGCAATTCATTGCTTGGATGATTGGCTGGGATTTGTTGCTCGAATATGGCACCGATGCTGCGACCATCTGTATAGGTTGGTCCGGCTATGTCCAAAATGTATTGTCTGCTTTTGGCCTCACCTTGCCTAAGGCATTAATCAATGATCCGTTTCATGGCGGCATCATTAACTTGCCTGCAGTTTTTATCATTTTGGTTCTTGCCAGTATCTTAGCTGCCGGTGCAAAAGAAGGTGCTCGCTTTAATAACATCATGGTTTACATTAAATTATTCGTGATTGGCCTCTTTATTATCCTCGGCACCCTACACTTTAATCCCGCTAATTGGCACCCTTTTGCCCCTTTTGGCTTTCAAGGAGTGGTTAATGGCGCTGCTTTAATTTTCTTTGCTTATATTGGTTTTGATGTCGTTTCTACAGCCGGAGAAGAAACAGTTAATCCTAAACGTGATTTACCTATTGGGATTATCGCATCATTACTGATTTGCACGTTAATTTATGTGATTTTTGCAGGTGTATTAACGGGCCTCACTCATTATTCTCATCTCAACACGAGCTCTCCCGTCGCCACTGCTTTATTGAATACCGGCCATCAGTTTGCTGCAGAAATTATTGCCCTCGGCGCCATCGTAGGTTTAACCACCACTATTTTAGCGATGTATTATGGTTTTACTCGAGTCTATGTAGCGATGGCACGCGACCGCTTATTACCAAAGAAAATTGCAAAAATTGATAGTAAAACCCGGACACCCCGTCAACTCATTTGGCTAACTGCCGTACTTATCGCGATTATTGCCGGCTTTTTTCCTATTACTCAAATTGCGAATATAGTAAACATGGGCACACTCGCTGCTTTTATGGCCGTTTCGGTGAGTGTCATTGTTCTACGCCATACTAAACCTGATATGCCCCGACCTTTCAAAACGCCATGGAGCCCTGTTATTCCAGTGGCAGGCATACTTATGTGTTTTTATTTAATGTACAACTTGCCACGAACAACGTGGATTAGCTTCTTGGCTTGGACAATCGGCGGGCTCGTTATTTATTTTAGCTATAGCAAATGGAGTGCGAAAAAGCTTTAGCAGCAGGGTTGTTTGCAGTATCATGCCTCTTTGCATAAGGAAACTCCTTCTTGATTAAACGCATTAGTGCGGCCTTTTATCTATTAGTAATAGCACTGAATACAGCATTTGCAATCACCACTGCGCCGGGCACGAGCACGGGCGTTAATAATTTTTTAGGGCCCACGTTAAATGTATCTCTAAGCCCTCTTCTAGGTCAGGATATAAGTAGTTCATTGGGTATAGAAGGCGGCCCTCGTCACTATAGGGGTAATGCCACACTTGGATGGATGCTAGCTCAGAATCATCGCATTAAATTCACAGGCGAATATCTTTGGCAAAAAATCGATTACAGTTTTTATAGCGGTGTCACGCGCCAATGGGTTAACCAAGGTGCGGTAGGTGCCAATTATCAATACATGTTATTCGATGGCGTATTAAATGATCTTCGTCTGGATGGTTATTATTCTTATGCGCCTAGCACTAACTTAAGCACGCTATCAGGTACTTTCGTAAGTTCCAATACCCTCTCTTATACAGATCAGCGTCGCATTGCAGGCTCTAATGCAGCAGGCATTAGCCCGGGTTTTGATTTGCACCCTTGGTATGGTGCACGAGCAGTTATTTCAATGAATTATGATAATGTACATTATCATACTCATTATCTACCTACACCACATTATTCTGGAGTGGGCGGCACCATCGATTTCAAACAAAATTTATCTACTCATCTGCAATTAAATTTATCCGCTGCGTCACGCATTATACTTAATAATTACCAAGCAGGCTTAAGTTGGAACCAACCCATTGAGTCAGGGGTATTGAGGGTGGGAATCACGGGAGAATATAACAAAGGTAAACACACGTTACCTAATACTTCTCTGGTGGCGCTCAATCTAAATTATATATTTGATAAGACGGTGCCCCTTGCTGATGATGACATAGATGATAAATTACCCCCCTCTTTATCCACTTGGGTCACCGAGCCCGCTGTACACATGCCCCAAGTATTAGCCATCGCAGATGAAACGGTCACCCAGACCTCCTCCGCCCTGTGTATCTCCCCTTCTTTCTCCGGCACCATTCCTACCCAAGGGGGGGCGCCGACAGATTTGTTTCCTTCGCTTAACACAGGGAGTTTTTTCAATGGTTCTAACTTAACATTTTCCGCAAATAATCTTCCTTCCAGCCTCAGTATTGATCCCGCGACCGGCATCATCACTGGAACATTCCCGGGTACTATTGGCAGCGTTCCTGTTACTGTCACCGCCACGAATATGTGTGGTTTAGCTACGTCTAATTCTTTTAATATTATTTCAGGGTAATTTTTACTTCTCTTCTAGAAGGTAAAGGGTCGCTGCGTTTTTGCAGCGGGTGAAGAGTGTTCAAATAGCAGATCCTACTGTTCGTATGAATTTCTCACATGCAGTAAGTTGTTCTAGCAAAACAAATTCATCAGGTCGATGCGCTTCTGCAATACTCCCGGGCCCGCAAACTACCGTGGGAATGCCAGCCTGTTGAAAGAGTCCTGCTTCTGTCGCATACGACACTTTACGTTTTTCTTTTTCATTAGTGATGGTACGCACTAATTGTGTAATGGTCGCTTTTTCAGAAGCTGCAAACCCAGGCACGGCACAAAGAGCATCTAATTGAATAGAAGCATGAGAGCATTCCTCTTGCATGCGAGGTAGTAAATTTTCATTAATATGCGCTTTTATTTGTTCTATCATATAATTGGGATCAATTTTAGGTAAATTCCGTAATTCAAATAAAAATTCGCAGGCATTGGGAATAATATTAACAGCTGTACCGCCTTGTATTTGATTAGTTGTCATAGTACTAAATGCAACATCATAACATTTATCGTGAGGACCCAGCTGTTTGAATTGGTTAGCCAGCTCGCGAATCCAAGTAATTAAATACGCAGCATATTCAATAGCATTACAACCCATCGGCGTCAGCGAAGAATGGGCTGACTGCCCCTGGATGCGGCAACGAAAAACATGTATGCTTTTATGTGCAATCACGATATGCATCTCTGTGGGTTCCCCCACAATGCAAGCTGCAGGCCGAATACCTCGTTTTTGAAAATCGGCAATAAGGAGAGGCGCACCTCGACAACCCACTTCTTCATCATATGAAAATGCGAAGTGCAATGGCTGAGGGCGTTTTTCTTTTACTAACTCAGGCACGAGCGCAAGAATAACGGCAATAAACCCTTTCATATCACACGCACCACGCCCGTACACACGATCGGATGTGATCTTCGCATTAAATGGGTCAAACCCCCATTGCTGGCCTTCTACTGGCACCACATCCGTATGGCCTGAGAAAATGAGACCTCCTTCAAGCACGTTCCCATCTTGAGCAGGAAGAGTGGCAAATAAATTCGCCTTATGCCCTGTCTCATCATAAGTAAGCTGCATTAAGATAGAAGGATACTGCGCTAGCCAATCCTGAATTTCGCGGATAAGCGCCAGGTTACTATTCGAAGAGAGAGTAGGATAGGAAATAAGCTTGGCAAGCCATTCAACACTATTCATTATTATTCCTCGTTTATTTTCTAACCTATAGATAATTTTCTACTCTGCTCACTCACTGGAATAAGATTATCCCTGAATCCCTTGGCTAAAACCAATCTTATTCTACTAAAGAAAATCATGAAATAATCATTGCGCCCCCTCTTACTTTCTCCTAAAATTTCTTTCCTTTTCTCTCACCTTTTTAGCACAATGCCGACGTAGCTCAGTTGGTAGAGCAACTGATTCGTAATCAGTAGGTCGCGTGTTCGATTCACGCCGTCGGCAGAATAGAATCAACAGGTTACATATGATTATTAAAAATAGAAAATTGTATGTAGAATCTATGTAGAAGGAAAAAATGGAAAAACTGAGATAACCGGCTGGCTTAAAGCCAGTCATCCGACTTTTAACGAGGATGTTACCTTACGCACTAATCAAGCTTATGCAGAACATTCTTTCTTTATTTGGAATGCTGGTAGGCTTTATTTTTATTACTTCATAAAATGCAGCCAAATTCCGCATATAACCATGCCTATCACTACACACATCATCCTATCCATTTCCCGCTTCCATCTTTTTGAAACTTCCTCTCGCCATTTCAACTCAGCGACTAACTCGCCTATATAGACCCGTATTTTTACCAATTTTTCTCCTAATGAACGAGTGGTCGTTGACATCGCATGATCATCATTGGTTTTTGCACTTGTTATTTCATCTACCAGCCGCGAGATTTCTTCCACCAATTCACTAGCTTTTTCGGCGCATTTCAATGTATCACTGCTATTCATTTTTACTCCCCATTTGTAATTGATAGACATTCTCGCCATCTTTTGAAGTATGGCGAGCTATTCTTAGTTAGTGTTGGTTTGCTAAATTTTCATATAAGTATTGAGTTTCCTGGACGATATCACTGAGTGCCCAGAGATAATTGTTCATTGTATCAAGCTTAATAATAGCTTCTGCATCCGCAAGCGTTGCTATGACAGTAAGCGCTTCTGCTTGGCAAAGACAGCGATTAATGGCAGCGGAAAGCTGCTGATGGGTGAGCCCTTCTTTCAAAATATAAATGTCATCAGAGAAAACGTGAGATGAGATATTCATGCAATGATTCCTTTACGTTACTTTGATTTCACCTCTTGTTAGAGGTGGCCGGGCGCTCAAAGCCGCGTAAAGACGGCGGACATATTCCCCTTGCGGGTCTTATATTAGCCCACACCCGACCCTTAAACAAACGAGCATAAAAAAACCGCTTAACTGTCGGGTGCGGTTATCCGCTTTACGAGCGCTTTGAGGCACTGAACGCCTACGATAATGCTAAACGTTAGAAGGGTCAAGGATTTTAAAATTTATTCAAGGCAGCTAAAAAATAAACCGTATTCACTTAAGTTACCACAGCCCAGGAACACTTCCTTTAGGTGTATTTTGCAGTTGAGAGTTACATTCAATATTCAAGCAGTCTTTCCCTTTGTTTATAGAAGCTAACAAATCATATCTTTCACGAAGGGAATAACCGGAATATTTTTTTCGAAATCTGTCAGAGAAAGAGGGCTCAACAGGTTGCATACAATAACACTGGTTCGGGCTCGGTGCTCCTGCAGCGAAAAATTGGCTGCCAAAAAGCTGCTTCTTGCCAATGCTCACTAAATATCGGTCAATTGCCATCGCAGCCAGAGGCTTACCCTCTATATTACCTAATGCTGCAGCGTGCGTTGCCCAAAGGTATGTTTGATAATAATGATCTGGTGTATCGCCATGTTGGTATATCAAGGCTGCCGCATAGTAATCATTAGCAGATTTCAAACAGCCTTCACCAAAAATCTCACCGACACGTTTACGCCTTTTAATATCGTTTCTACTCACAGCCATTATTTCTGGGCTCCTCATACGCATCCAATTGTCTCTATCCCTCTGGTCTGCGTTGGCAAGTTTCTGCAGTTCTTTTGAACGTGCTTGTTGTTTTACAGCGTTATTTACGCATGTCACATCTTGTAAATAATCGGTTACATCTTGAGCGAAGGAATCAGAATAATAAAATACAGGTAATATAAAAATAATTAGTTTAACGAGTCGCTTAAGGACATAATAGTGATAAATTTTCTGCGATGATATAGGAGGAATATTTGCGATAGCAAGCGCATCTGTTTTCGTCCCATGTCTAATGTTTTTTTTAAAATCTAGCATAATAATTCACTGGCCTGTTAGATATCCCGCTACCCATGCTGATTGAGTAACGCGGCGGGTTGGTTACCATCGATTCGCCCCTGTTTGGTCAAAAGACACTGGCTCGGACTGTTCACGTCATGTCGATATGACGTGATCGACAACTATGTTTTATTCGCTTGCCTTTCTCCTCTGTAGGTCAATAATTAAGAAACTTCCGAAGTTAACACACTGTAAACAACCTGTATTACGCTTCGCATCAATGTTTAAACATCCACGTTTGATGAAACCAGTCCCGAAGGACACACACCTTAATTGATATCTCTGGATATCCGTGTCGGTGAAACACGCGATGCGTAAAGTGCATCAGTCAATACGTTATTTATACTCTACTCTCAGGTTTTTTAGCAAGCCTTTTGGCTCTTTGCCATGTGCTGCGCAAATCCGCCTGAAATTGCCTGCTTATTTCTTTGCACTACGAAAGCTGGGCATGGTTGTTCTCCTTTAATTCAGGTAATTTCATCAAATAACGCATCACGGTGGTATGCGTCATTTTTATGCGTTTGTTGTGCCGTAGCCAGAGCGCGAGTTCACGGTAGCTTGCCCCTGCTTTGCGTAACGTAACAAGTTCGGTACGCAGCTTGGTCAGGCGTGATTGCAAATAGCATTTGCGTTTCTGTATTTTTTTGCGTTTGCGCAAAGTTTCAAGCGCATCTGTTGCATTAAAGTGGTGCGTACTCATCGTTGCGTCGTCTCCTTGTAACGTAGCCCCGCTGTGCCTTCGCGCGCTTTTTCAAAATGGATTTCAAACACAGCACCGTCTTTTGCCTTGTAATTTTCAGGCCGTTTTAAGACAATGACTGTATCTAAGATATCTTCTCGCCTACTCGTGCCTCGTTGATTCCCACCTTTATCCGCGTGATGAATGAATAAAACCGATTTGCCAGAAGCACGCATATTCAATACCCAGTCTTGTACGGGTATCCATGCATCGGCTTCATTTTCTTTGGTATGGCGACAGAGTGTCGAGATGTTATCTACAATAATAAGATCAATATCTTTTAAATAAAGCTCTAGTATTGCTTGGTCTTTATAACTGGCTAAATCAGGCATGGCATTTTTTTGTAAGTCAGGCGTGATTAGTTTAAAAGGCGCAAGTAATTCTGTTTTGATTAGGGCAGAGAGTCTTTCTTGCATCAATGCAGCGGGCATTTCACCATCCAGATACAGTACACCACGCGCTCTCATAGGCTGCCAACCTAAAAAGGGCGTGTTAGACGCAACCGCATATGCAATGCCTAGCGCGATGTGTGTTTTGCCCACACCCCGTGGCGCATAAATCATGGCTAAGCCTTGTGTTGGCAGCCACGGCGATAAAATCGTTTCCCGTGGCGGCAATTTCATTTGAATAAAATCTTTGACATCGGTGATTTGTAAGGAAGGTAATTTAGGAACTGCTTTTTCAAGAAATTGGCTGATATGGCATGGCTCCATAGTACGTTATCCTTTTGTAGTAAAAGAAGAGTTAAACTGCATTTCAGTTGTAGAATGAAAGGTACGATGTGCTTCTAGCCAAAGGCTAATATCACTTTTCTTGTAACGCACCATACGGCCTATTTTGATAAAGGGAATGCCATTACCCAACCAACGATCACGCTCGATGGTGGCCAATGAACAATCGAGAAGAGCGGCAATCGTTTCTTGCGCGAACAGTGCTGAGTCAGGCGCATGTTCATATTCAGTAATTAGGTCTAAGCGGGATAGTTTGATTTTCATCAGGTGTACTCCATGTGGTTGAAGGATTTTAGGTAAAACATTTTTTTATCCCGCACGCAAAAACACCCGCTGAATAGCCGGTGTCATTTGAGTGATATGGATTCTTTAGTTGTGTTGCTAGAAAAACACGGTGTTATTGCTCTAAATCAGGAAAAAAGATGGGTTTTGGAAAACAAAAAAGCCCTCTCTTTTTGGGAGAAGGCTTTCAGGTATAGAAACTACAAGTATATCGAATTTATACTAAATTAGTTTGGAATTGTAAAATGAAATTGGCTTTACTAAAAAAGAAAAAGCCTTCTTCTAATCAGAGAAGGCTTTTTCATAATTCTTACCCATACTGAATTTATAGCGAAATGAAACGGTTCATGTCAAGCAATTGGCATTTTGTAAAAAAATCTAGCTACCGCTTAACCGGCAAGTGTCTTTCGTGTTGAAAATTTTCCCTTTTTTCAGAAGATGCTTTTTTAGCATGACGCGTCAATACCTGTCTTATATAAGGCTGATAACCAACTCCATCTTCCTGTGCTAAGCTTTTTAACGTATCAATTAAACTTTTCTGTAGCCGTATAGAAATCGTTCGTAACCCTAATCGTTCATCGAGCGTTTTTTCTCTCTCGGGAGATGCTTTACGCACGTGTTCTTCAGAGGCACCTAGCTCTCGATTATCCCATGCCTCTTTGTTACTCTTTCTATGAATATTTTTCATAAATTTTCACCTCATTATCATTTGGTTCGTAGGCTGTCTTAATTTCGTAAGTTCCATTTTGAAGTTCAATAAAAATTATTTTTAATAACCGTCCTTGATCCGTTTCCGCAATAAACCAAAGTGTTGGCGGGTTTGTCTTATTTTTCTCTCTTTTATCTTCCAGTAATCCCTTGTTACGGTTTAAAAAACATTCTTCAACTTCTTCTATTGTAACGTAATGTTTTTTAAATAATTTTTCAGCTACAATACGACTGATTATTAAATTCAAAGCCATATTTTTATCCTTCTTATATTATATACCATGTATATACAAAAGCAATATTATATTTCCTGATTTTTGTTAGGTATTGGAGAATTCATAAGCAAATCTTGCAACTCCATTCGTTGCAATAGATAATCCGTTATCATCTGCATAGGTTTTCTCAATCGTTCAACGTCCTGCATAATATACCCCGCTGTCACATCTCCATTCATTTTATGATTCAGCAATCGTTTAAGCGCATAAGCAGCAATATCAAGGCTTTCTGCTACAGTAATAAATGTTCTCCGTAAATCATGAATGGTAAATGGGATACCTGTGGCCTCAATGACCTTCGCCATTTGTTTGCGTGGCTCAATAATATATCTATTCTCACCTGTGCGTGGGAATACATAGCCGCTTTTTGTATTTTGCTGAGGCTTTAACAGTAGCGCATATAGATAATCAGAAAGAGGCAAAGTATGCGGCTGTCGGTTTTTGGTGTCAATGATAGTTAATGTCTTGGCTTTGAGATCCACTTGTTCCCATTTTAATGTCGCAGCCTCTTGCCGACGTAGCCCAGTAAATACTATTAAAATGAAATAATCGCGCAAAGTTTCATTGCAAAGATTGTTGACTGCTGCATACCAATTTGCAAGTTCATACGATTTGATAAATGATTGACGGCGTTCAATGCGATACCATGCGCGTGTTTGGGATAATCTTTTAACGGGATTATCCGTGATGAGTGATCGCCCTTGTGAATCTTCGTATTGCCCCGCTGCGAAATTAAAAAGCGCACGTAGAACACGCATCGCTAGATTAGCATAAGCAGCGCCATGTTCTTGACCTAGTTTTTCATGGTGCTTAGTGATCTTATCTTTTGTAATGGTAATTAAGGATTTGTCTTTCCAATTGTTAAAAGCAATTTGTAGAACGCGCTTATAATCGTAAAGAGTCTTTGGCTTAAGCGACTTGCGTGCGTGTAAATAATCTTGCATCACTTCGTTTAATGTGACCGCACGCATTTCTTTCGTACGCTTTTCTGCAAGAGGGTCAATACCTGCTGCAATTTGTCCTAATAATTTCTGGGCTTCTCTACGCGCTTGCTCTACTGTTAATACGCCATATTTACCTAAAGTAATACGACGGATTTTATTGCCAATACTTTTTTCTACGACAAAGCTCTTGACGCCATTCGATGTAACGCGGAGCGCGAACCCCTTTAATTGGTCATCGCGGTAAAAAATCTGGTCTTTATCTGCGGGAGCAGATACCTTTTATAGGATATAATGTAATGAATGCAAAGGGTATTTAAAAATTAATAAGGATGTGTAGAACTCGCTAAAACCCATATAAGTATAATTAGTAATCAGTAGGTCGCGTGTTCGATTCACGCCGTCGGCAGAATAAAATCAAGGGATTAGATATGGCGCAAAAAATTTGAGTTTGATGGTGCTATGGTGGTGCTATGATATAAGAAGATTAAAACCCTTCCGTAATCCCATTACTTTTTACTAAACCGCCACAATTTTAACTCGTCATCTCTATTTGTTTTAAAGAGTCGATTTCACAATTCCTCAAATAAATACCTTTTAACGCTTCATTCTTTTGAATCTCAAATTCGAATCTTATTAAAGCCTTAACAGATATCTGAATGCTCTCTTCTACCTCAAAGTAATGATCATTATGATCAGACACTGAAAGTATCTGATCCATTGCATAATAATCTGCTTTATAAAGATAATAAGATACTTCAACATCAGTTTTAAAATTGCATGGTACGACCAAAATTCCTTCTCCATAATAAATTGCTTCAGAAAAATCGCAGCTTACATAATCGGGCTCGCTTGAGCTTACTATGGTGCATTCATTATTATCGTCGGGTATTTTATTGCTGGAAATGTGCTTCCAAGCAAGAAAATTTGGAACAATTTCTGCTATCCTATTCTGAAACTCTTGTGAATTATTTTCACAATAGGCTCGAATCAGAGTCTTCTCAGACTCATCCACATCAATAAATGCTTTGCAAATATCTGACTTAATGGATTCATCAAGAGAGCGATAAATTTGTAAATTAGTTAACAGCCCCTTGCATGCAGCTAAAAAATCTTTATCATTAGATACAAAATGAACATTTTTTTCTTTGCTATATATTTTCTTAATATTTTGAAAAATCAATTGTAAGCTCATACCTCTCTGCCTTCATATCGTATAACCAGTTTAAATAATATAATCTAGCTTGCTTAATAATATTATTTTTATTAAAATATTTTTCCTCTATTTTTCTGAAATTCTCTTCATCAATATAATTTATTTCACATAATTGAACTAAATTGCGGATTATATCATTGTAAGAATTTTCATAAATAAAAGCCAATTTTGATACAAACTCACGTTCAATAAAATAAGGAACGTGTAACTTAATCAGGGATTTCTCAATTAATGATTCAAGCGTTTAAAATGCGGCGGTTTTTCTTTTTGCTTAATTTCATCGGGCGGCCCATGTAAACACAGCCAATGTTCTATCTGGGCTAGCATGCGCCGTGCGCCTTCTGGAAAATCCTTCATATTTTGTGTAGCGACTCCTAACCACAAACCTA